>CAYYQL010000018.1:0-14521 GCA_964473825.1 uncultured archaeon | reverse complement strand
CATCGCTTTCATTGTAGACATGTACTGCATTCGTCCAGTTCCAAGTGCCCCATCCGATCGGAATATCGTCGTAGTACACCGTGTAGTTCAACCAAGAGCTTCCGTCCAATAAAACAAGGCTATCTGTAGGAATCTCTGTTGTTCCGTCTCTATCGTAGTAGCCCACAGTGAAGTTAGCATCTTCACCCCAATATACAGTCTTGAAGAAGGCTGAGGCATTTAGCTCTGTATATCCGTCTGGGTAATTGTCTGAAGTGAGAAAGATCACGTTGATATAGGTCCAGTCGAAGTCGGCCTTGACGGTCCACGTCTCATTCTTCGAGTCTCCCGAGTATACGGATACCGTATAGCTTACTGTGGTCGTTCCTGTGATGTTCCCATGGATATTGAGGAAAGTAATTTGTCCTGTTGAGTTCGTTGAACCTTGGGCAACAACTGTACCGCTCTCCACATAGGTCACATTGATCTGCGCTCCTTGAACAACGCTTGTGGTGTCCTTGATTCTCACCTCTATGTTGAGACGCGCAATCGGAAGCAGAATAGTTTCACTGATTTCACCCTGAACATCGGTCAGTGTGACAGTGTTGTTCCGAACGGTAGGTGTGCTGGGATAGTCATCGACTTTCCAGACGTTGACCTTCCAAGTTCCATTCACAACGCGATAGAAGTTGAAATTACCCTCGGCATCTGTGTTCTGAATCTCTTGGTAGATATCTTCGTCAATAGTGTTGTTAATCTTCACATATGCATTCTCAACTGGTTGGTCATCCCAGCTCATGACATTGAGTCTGATTGTCACAAGTGGCATCAACCAGGTATGCTGGAACGGACCAGTGTCAAACTCGGAAGACGCTATCGACCATCTCCCGAAGTCCGCGATGCGATCATAAGAGTAAGATGTTACATTGCCATCATAGCTGGCAAAGACATCGTAGTTGTCTTGCGGAACTCTATAGAAGTTCGCCCAGCCACTTGAGTTTGTTGACGCCTGTGCAGAGAAGACGCCGGAACTGCTCTCGTTGGAAACTCTCAGAGTTGTGGTCTCATCGGCAGTCTGAGCCATTGCATCACCCATGAGGTCCTCCATATAGATGGAGAAGCTACCCATAGGAAGTGTGACAGTGACAGGTGTCACTGGCCCGGTGATAGATTCTGTAGGGCTTGTCCGCACCCAGAGCTCAGCATAGGATGTGGTGAGCCAACTCTTTGTGTCAATTTCTGTGCGAATCGTGTAATCACCGTCACTGAGACCCTCAAAGACAACGAGTCCGTTGGCGTCGGTAACTCCTGTCCTGTTCAGGCCGTTATCGTCTTCCCAGACGGTTCCATCACTTGCGTTGTAGAGGGTGACTGCTGCTCCCTCAACAGGGAGACCGTCAAGGTCCTCTACAGTTATGTCGAACTCGAACAGATGGATCTCATCGCTGATGGATATGGCAAGAGCGTTCTCATCGGCATCATTGTTGAAGGTCGGAACCATCCATCCATACCCAGTGTCTCCTGTCGGGTTGTATGGTGAAGAGGTCGAAAATTTGCCGACCAGCACTACTGAAACTGATGCATTTGAGTTGATGTGGTAAAGGGTAGCGGATGAGGAGAGGGGGCGAAAAGTGGCCACCCCGCCTGCGGGAATACTCAGCGTTCCGCTGTTGTAGCCGCTGACCTCGACTCTGGCATTCTCAGTGGCGATAACCATGAACTTCCATCCATTGTTGCCCCACATCTTGAAGCTCGATCCGTATCGGTCGCCTGACAAGGAAGGAACCCAATCGCCAGCATCTCCGGGAGTGTCAGGTCTGTATACTCCATAGACCATCAGATTGGCTCCAGACTCTCCCTTGATATGGAGAATATCCTCTTGATCACCAGAACCGGCCGAACCATGTAGGATGTCGACTGAGCTATTGGCACCAATCCGTTCTGTGGTCTTGGAGCCCCATCCCGAACCGGTGTTGCGCCAGTAATCAACATCTACGGCTGAATCGCCGAGATTGGTGATCCGAGTGTAATCGTAAGAGTGCCCCATATCTATGGTGTAGAACTCCTCGCCGCTCAGCTTGCCATCAATCGCGGGGTATAGACCCAGAATGTCTCGGGCATATGAACTGTCCGAGTCCCCAAACCGGGCCGATACAGGCTTCGTCGCATTGGCATAGAGATAGACTGTATAGACAACATCACGACGTGAGATATACTCTCCGGCAGAGAGCTTCGCGGGCCATCCAGAGAGGCTCGAACCATTGTAAAACTGCCAGTTGCTTGCTGTTTCCGCGCTGCCATCGGAAGTCCAGACGTAGACCTCTGTGTCATTAGCTTGAGCTTGAATCCAGTACTTGCCCTCGTTCTTGTCCTCGAATCCTTCGACACCGCCGAGTATGAACTCGGTATCGGTTCCAGTACCTATCTGGCTCACAGCCGGGAACCAGTCGTTGATGGCAGTATTTGAGCCCTTGTCGCCTTGGCCTACGCTAAGAGCAAGAGGATAGTTGGAGTACACAGCATAGAAGCCATGCCAGTCGGTGTGGCTGTAAGGGTTAGCCTCATAACGTACATTCTGCATTCTATTGAGAGTCCCATTTGGGACATTATCAGGGGTCATCTTACCATCCGCCCAATAAGAATCTACGTCACGAGGGTCCTTCCATGTCTGGGACGAGCTATCCCACATCTCGACAAGGTAGTTGTTGTTGTCGTAGAAGGATACCAGATTCAGTAGGGAGAATGTGTACGACTTGTAGACGAACGGATAGAAGTCAGGATAGCTGACTGACCCGACATCCTCCTTCGCGTAATAGAGGTAGTAGTTCATTTCCTTGTCATTTCGGCTAACATTCACCATGAAACTGACAGTTGTAGAGAGAACAAAATCCCCATCGTACGTCGTATTCCATGTCTGGAATGGTAGGTCGGTCCAGCCGGGGTTGTTGTAGTATTCAACTCTGATTGAGTCGCGATAGCAATGGCCTGATGTGAATGTGAGATAGAGATGTACAGGAACTAGGGTTCTATCTGAAACATCGGGTTCGGTGAAATTGAGGTATCTCCGGTAAATGAAAGATGAATTCCACCACTCTGCCTGATCCTGAATGCCCGCAAGTTCGGACTGACCTCCGCCTATCTGCATGAAGTCATTCTCAAATAGCGAATCAGAGTAGATATCTCGAGTATTCGGAGCAGCGGCAATCATCGGAAGTATCATGAGTATTCCAAATGCTAGTAGTAGCGCATATCGTGTCTTATTCAATCACTGCACCTCCATTGTTGCGGCCACACCGCTTGGATGAAATCTCTTCAGCACCTCAAGATAGTGCATGGCCTGTCGGCTTGGTATCTCTTCATCGTTGTAGAGCTCGACCGTTCTCTGAATGAGCCATTCGGGATACACGGTCATTACCTCGGGGTTTGACTTCAGAAGTAAGTGCTCTCGGCCCTCTTCGTCGTTGATGCGCATGACGATATTGGCCTTCTCCAGCTTTTTCACCTGCTTTCTTAGCTGTGACTTGGTCACATCAAGGAGACTCGGCAGGTGTTCTGTCTGCTGCGGGCCTTCACGCAGAATCTCGAGGATATCATAAGCATCGAAATCTAACAAGTACTCCGTGAGTTGTTCTGCATCGTCCCATAGTGCCTCTGAGAGATCCTTTCGAAGCGTCCCGAGGTAATTCTTATGGTATCTCTTTGCAGAGTCGAGATACTGCTCTGCGACATCCTTGGGCAGCTGTCCCGCCTTCACAGCGCGTATAGTGTCCTGCGATATGGTTCGCAGAAGAAACAGGGCACGGGTGAGATAGATGACTTCGGTCGCGAGACCCTCAACCCAACCAGTAGCAATGATTCCCATCTTCACAAGCGGGCGCAGAACTATGTCTACATCGATCTTCTTCCCTACTTCCTCGAAGATTATCTGTTCTAAATCAGATGACTCGATGGTTCCATTCCTCATCAATGTCTGCAGAATAGACCGCCTCACGGTGTCGCTGAGAACAGATGCCTGCCTCTGCTCAGGGGTCATCTGAGTGTATCGTGCTATCTGTCCATAGAACTTCGGAACAAGCTTCTGATATGCGTCATCATCGGTGTTCAAGAAAATCTGCGTGGCGATCTCAGGGAGTGCATCCTTGTATACATCAGGGTCCTCTTCAGGGGCCAGTACTAGGAATACCATAGAGGGTTTTCCTTTCAGATGCATGTTTAGTCCCCCGTAGTACACGGCCAGTTTGAACTCATCAAAAGATAGAGAGGTGAAGCCTGGTTTCTGTGACTCCTCGGTTTCTCCCAGCGTCGCAATCCCGTAGATACGCATGCTTGTAGTCGGGTCGAGCCCCAGCTGTAGACTTTTGGGTGTCTTAGAAGTCACAACGGGCCCGAGCTCGTCATCCCATTTCAGTACGGCCAATCCTTCGGGCATCAATAATCGTCTCCTTGCTCGATTGTCCAGATACCAGAACCATGTATTCCATTCAGTAACCAAAGTTTCTGATTGGTCCCAGGGCCTCGAGATTGAGTGCCCGGTCCTGCTGCACGTGATGCGACACTCGTCTAGTCCCGGGTCTATCTGAACTCACTCTGTTCTTTTCGCATTCAGTTTCTAATAAGAAAACCTCAGACATACTCTACAAAGAAGGCGAAGATATCTATCAGACAGGCAAGAATGCCATCATATTCCCTGTGAGCCCTCTTATTCTACCGCTAATACTGTAAACCAGCACATCGGTGTGACGCAGAGATAGGCCATGACCATGGGTTCAAGAGGTGTAGATAATCCATGAAACTCAAAACTGTGAAAAAGAGGGAAACATGGGCACGAGGCCCATGTACGGATTACCACCAATCAGCTGATTCTTGCTTTGCCTGGGATTCGAGATCCCTGTAGAGAACTGCCTGGAAGATGTAGTAAAGAGGACTGGTCAACAGGGAAACAAATAAACTTCCCAAGATGCCTAGAGCCGGAGTGATAAGACCCAATGCAATGGCTATCAGCGAGAGGACGAAGGTGACTAGAAAGACCGCAATGCCGAAGATAATGACGCCTCCCAGCGTGTGCCAGAATGCCCCGCCTGTGATTTGATAAGCTCGTCTTACGGCACCAAGAGCAGACCTTTCCTCCTCAGCCACAACAACTGCAATCGTTGGCATGAGTCTAACAAGTAGGTACAGGGTAATCAATCCGCCCACCAAGAAAACAATGCCTCCTGTAAAGACCGCCATGACGACGGATGTGTCAATTGGGCCCAGCGGGTCTATCGACATAACAACAGGTACAAGAATCACCAGACCCGGAAGGATGGGTATTGCGATAATCAACCCCTGAAGCAGCTGGGCGACAATCAAGGTCACTGCCCGGCTTGCCCCATATGAGAGGGCTGAGTTGACGTCTCCCGTTCCCGGGTTTCCATAGTCCTGAAGAGCGAACTTAATTGCGCCACCTCCCACGATGGCCGCCACCAGCATGGTGACGATCGATAGGACCATCAGGATACCAAGGAGTAGGATGTCCCCTAATCCGGTGTAGTTGTATAACTGAAGAATCAGACCAAGAGGATCTGAGAATACGAGACCAACGAGGTCAAAAGCGGCATAACCGTAGAACGCAAAGAGAACGACAAGGGAGACCGCGGCCATCAGTGCCGACAAGACACCAACGATGAGCACATAACTTCCCAATCTCCTTTTCCAAAGACTGAATGTGCGCGACACCAGACCTGCCACCCCAACGGAATAATCTCTCTCGAAGCGTTCTTCTGGTGCCTGCCCAGAATCATTTCCTATTTCTACCAATCAACTACCTCCATATAGCGATGCTTGTGCATGTACAACTTGGCTTATAGAAGTTGCCAAAGATTGTCAGCAATCACTGCAATCTGTGATGCATCGAACATAGGACAATGCTAATCAGTGGAAACCTCGAATGAATGATTACAACATCTGTCCGTGAGTTGTCCACAACGAGAAGAAAGAGGAGCAGACGAGGTAAAGGGAAACATTCACCACGCGGATGTCTGCAACAGAATTGGAGAGCAAGAGAAACATGCAGTCCGAGTGTGTTTTCTCCTAGTATAGAGAAGATAGGCACCCAGAGAATACCTGACAGCAGTCTGACGCCCCAGCACCGTAGATTCCCGAGATCCAAGATGGTAAGGGTTGACGCAGTACTCTGTGTAGGATGTGGAGCTTGTATTGATGCCTGTCCACAAGACGCGATAGATATCTCGGAAGGAAAAGCGCATGTTAATCAATCCAAGTGCTCTGGCTGCGGTTCATGCGCGCAAGTATGCCCTCAAGGAGCCATCGGATGGGTGAGGTAGAAACGGCGCACGTCCTATCCGATACATGAACTCAGAGCCCAGTAACCCTACCCGGCAATGCACGCATGTAATATGATGATCCCCCATATTCAAGTTCCACAAGCTGTCTATCATCAATCAGACGATGAACAATGGTCCAATCGGACTCGGAGTTGGCCAGCAGTTCTCGAACTGCATCTTCACGCATCGGATGGACTGAGGTGATACTGAGCAAGTCCGCTCTGGGGTTTCCAGTTGAGGCAAACTCATTTCCTTCGTAGCCGATAAGGTATTCTACACGGTCGCTTCCAAGCTCATCAACGAAACTCTGGAAGGCCCTGTTTATCACCGACTCCGTGGGAGGACACACTCCGTCTTCGGCGGGAGGTCTTGTGGGAATCCCGATAAACGCCTTTTCGATGCCCAGCTCGCTCAAGAAACATGCAATCCTTCCGAACTCACCCTCGTAATTAGCCGTATTGACCAGCATTGTCTCTGAGAGTATCTTACCTTCGTACTCTTCGCAGAACCTGCGGATTCCGTCCATTACTCTTTCAAGGGCCAAAGAGCCATGAGGCCTGTTAACATGATGCCAGAGTTTGGAACTCACAGCGTCAACTTTGATCGAAACAAGATCCATATGATCTAGACGAGTTCGCACATCGGCATCCCAGAGAAGTGATGCATTAGTCAGAATTGCAATGGGTATCTCGAAATCCTTCAGCAAAGCAGCAGTATCTCCCAGATTCAGATCGAGGGTTGGCTCACCATCAGGGACGAATGTGAGATAGTCAATTCTCTCATTGTTGTGCTTGGCATTGCTGACCTGCTGTGTCACTTCATCCAAAATCCGCTCAGGAGAGTAGAACGACCTCTGCTGTACTGTCAGATCAGTGGTTCGCCCCAACTGGCAGTAGGTGCATGAGTAAGAACAAGACTTCGCGCTGATGTTGTTTATCCCAAGGCTTCTTCCCAGACGCCTTGAAGGAACAGGACCGTAAGCAATCATGGATGACCATCATCCAACTATGATATGTTCCTGAGAACCTATCAATATTGTGTATTGACACAAAACTAATACTGTCAGGATCCTAGGGGGCCTGCAGAATACACACCACCATATTGTTTCCAAATCCGCCGATGTTGTGCGTTAGACCCGCAGTGGGGGACTCTACTTGGAGACCCTTGGGAGCCCTATCCTGCAGTTGCAGAACGATATCTCGAATCTGGGCCACGCCAGTTGCGCCCGTGGGATGCCCCCGTGCCTTGAGACCTCCAGTAGGATTCACAGGCATGTCACCTGAAACCTCAGTCTTGCCATCCTTGACAGCCTCGATAGCATGCCCCGGGTGCACTATCCCTATGTCCTCCATATCAATGAGTTCTAGTATAGAGAAGGCATCATGCAACTCACAGACATCTATGGAAGCAGGCTCCAGACCTGCCATGGCAAATGCGCGTTGCGCGGCTACCACCGTAGCGTTCATTGAAGTCAAGGAAAGCCTGTGCTGGATCGAGTGGTAGTCCGTGGCATGTCCGATACCCAGTATTCTCACTGCTAGGTCCTTGAGGTCAAGCTGTTTGACAAGCCGCTCAGAGGCCAACACGACAGCAGCTGATCCATCACTTGTCGGGCAGCAGTCGTATAGCGTTAGTGGATCAGCAACGAGTCGGGCACTGTTCACCTTCTCCACCGAGACCTCCTTCTGAAAGTGAGCGAGAGGATTCTTCGCACCGTTCCTATGTGCCTTGACCGGGACAAGAGAGAGTTCCTCCCGTTTTAGACGATAGTCGTGCATGTACCTTCTGGCAACAAGAGCGGCTAATGCTGCAGGTGTCCCGCCGTATCGAATTTCATTCTCGTAGGACATCATCTTGGCAAGTATGCCTGATGCCTCTGCTCGACCAACCTGAGACATCTTCTCGACGCCAATGATAACGGCTGACTCAGACATCCCAGAAGAAATCGATGCGAAACCTGCCTCGAAGGCGCTGGACCCAGAGGAGGGGCCGCTCTCAACACGTGTTGCTGCAGCAGGTACGATGCCGATATGGTCCGCAAGAAGAGTGGATAGATGGCCAATCTGTGTGAACTCATCAGGATTCTGGGTTCCCACAAACAACCTGTCAAAAGGTACATCCTCTGCTCTAGCATCTTTGACGGCCTCCACTGCGGCCGAGACCGCAAGCTCAAGGATCGACTCCTTCAGAACTCCAAATGGAGTCATGCCGACCCCAATCACGTAGACCGGTTCCATCAGGAGATACCTCCGTCACTCAATCAATATGACTAGGTCACTGGGAGTGACAGATGAACCCTCTTGTACGTTCACGTCCTTTACTACGCCATCTTTGGTGGCCTTGAGCTCGTTGAACATCTTCATGGCCTCAAGGATGCACAGTGTGTCGCCACTACTCACATTGTCGCCCACCGAAACATGAACCTCAGTGATCTTCCCCGGCATAGGTGGATAAACTCCGCCAGGTAGTCGATCTGCTCCGTTACCGCTTGTGGATGGTGCATCAGCCGTGGGGGTAGTTGCCTTTCTCACGCGAGTGAATTCAACTGCTCGTTTTGTCCCATCAAACTCGAGATCGTAGGTGTGTCCCGAACGGTTCAAGAGTCTGACCTGATGTTTCGAGTCGCGTTCGTTGACTGTCCATGCCTCATCTTCATCGGGTGGTTGAGTGGTGACTGTGAAGCTCTGATCTCCGACCTTGACGACCAAGACACCTCCCTCATCGAGTCTCTGAATACTTACTTCAAGGTTCTTGCCGTCGATGCTTACGTTGTACTGCTGTGACATCTCCTTGTGCCTCCTATATTCCGCCTCGCATGAGCTCCATTCGCCCAGCCATGGTCCATGCTGAACTACTACGACCCCAGCGTCCAACGCTGTAGCCTTGCTGGTCATGAATGCCTGCAGAAGCAACCTGGTGTTTCATATGAAGTACAGCTGAGATGATGGCCACCTCATGTTCCAGAGTCATTTCTCCTCTGAGCTTCTTCTCCGCCTTGCGTTTCAAGAAATCAAGTGCGTATTGGGGAAACAGTGCATAGCTCACAAGGTCGCGTTCTTCATGAGGGATGTCCTTCAGAGCCTCCCTTGCCTTGGGGAGTTCTGGCTCTAGTAAATCAGCAGGTCTGCAATCGAGCGGTTCCTCATCGCCAATTGCCTTCTTCTTGACTTCGGGGTCAATCTCAGCTGGCGGGCGACCGTAGTGGCCTCTGATGTACTGCTTGACCTCGTGCGGAATCATCTGATAGCGTTCTCCAGTGATGACATTGAGAGTGGCTTGAGTTCCCACAATCTGGCTTGACGGGGTCACCAGTGGAGGATAGCCGAGTTCTGCACGGACTCTGGGAACCTCCTTCAGTACCTCATCATATTTGTCGAGTGCACCTTGTTCCCTCAATTGGTTGTCTAGATTCGAGAGCATACCTCCTGGAATCTGGAATCGCAGAACCTGAGGATTCACGCCCTTGAGGCTTCCTTCAAAACCGGCGTACTTACCACGAATCTCCCGGAAGTAGTCTGCAATCTCAGCAAGCAGAGCCATATCCAGACCTGTATCTCGCGGCGTGTTTCTCAAGGCCTCAACAATAGACTCAGTTGCAGGTTGGGAAGTAGCAAGTGAGAGTGAGGAGATTGCGCAGTCCACAACATCTACACCAGCCTCGGCCGCCTTCATGTAGGCCATCGACGCCATCCCACTGGTGTAGTGAGAATGGAGCTGCACTGGAAGTCCAATGTCGTCCTTCAGCATCTTCACGAGATCATATGCCGCACTCGGAGAAATCAAACCCGCCATGTCTTTGATGCAGATTGAGTCTGCTCCCAATGACGCCAGTTCAGCAGACTTCTCAACAAACTTCTCAAGTGTGTGTACTGGACTGAGTGTATAACTGATACTGGCTTGGACATGAGCACTCTCATTCTTCACACACTTGATTGCATGTTTCATGTTCCTGATGTCATTCAAAGCGTCAAAGATCCGGAAGACATCAATACCCCCATCTGCAGCATGATGAACAAAGGCCTCAACAACATCATCGGCATAGTGACGGTAGCCCACGACATTCTGTGCCCGAAGAAGCATCTGTAGACGGGTGTTTGGAAGGGCTTCGCGCAGAACCTCAAGCCGCTCCCAAGGGTTCTCATCCAGAAAGCGCATCATGGAATCGAAGGTGGCGCCTCCGAACATCTCGAGGGACCAGTAACCAACCTGGTCAAGCTTCTCACAGATTGGCAGCATATGTTCTGTCTTCATTCTTGTCGCGAGAAGGGACTGATGTGCATCTCTGAGGACTGTGTCTGTAATCTGCAGCCTTGTCATTGTGACCCGCGGGTCATGTCACATCTTGCAATATAATAGCATCTGTCTATGATGCAGAAGCATCCCTCCTAACATGGCGAGACCCCTATTCGAACTTTCCCCAGTACTTGGTGATGTCGAAATAGAGCACGACCTCCGTTCCATCTGCAAGACTGATGTCCATCTGGTCGATCCAGCGATCATCGATACTCAGCAGTGCCTGACGCACGAGATTCCAGTCAGTGCCCTTCACTCCATACTTACGGGAGAGATACGAATATTCTGCCTCGATGGCTTCTGTGTGACCGATTACATTAGATATGACTATGGGGTCGTCTGTTGATAGCCCACGTCCCTCGTATTTCACCATCGCGAACACCTACTCGCATTTTGTATCTTCAGTATTTGGAGTCTACTACGATGAACTCTCAGAAGCATTGAAACAGCGCCACCATAGCAGGCCCTTGTGCCGCCTTCTCGTGTGAGCACCTGGTGTAAGAGGGTGTATTCTTCCAGCAACCGCTGGCGCAAGATTCGCAAGCTCTGGTTGCAAAGAAAAAAAGAAGAGGGGGGGTCTCGAACCCCTGATATGGGGCTCGAGCACAGAGTTTGAGTCTATCTACGCTTGATGACCCAGAAGATTGCCACAACCGCCACAATGCCGATTGCGAGCAACAGAAGTCCACCGCCGTCGCTAGGAACTGGAGCACCTTCTGCCAGATTGGTGTACGCGACGTACACAGGATCCTGTTGAATTCTCAGACCATTCCACTCCGGAAAGCTCACCGAGTACCACCATTGACTACTATGAAATGCGGTCTGTGCGTTGTTCACAAGATGCTGTGGACTATTGTACGTATTCCTGACCTGAGCAGATAGTCCATAGGCCATGTGAGCAAAGAGGAATGCAGACAGGGGTGCTTGCCATGCTATGAGGAGGAAGTCTCCGGGATTCATAGCCAGCAGAGCGTTCAGAGCATTAACACCCTCTAAGACTGTGATTCCGCTTGTTTCGTTTATGAGATCGTATTCTCGGCCCAGACCGATATCAAATGCCCGCTCCTGATCATCACCAATCGTTATGGTCAGGTTGTCATCCAGCAATTGTGTACTAGTCGGAGGAGTAATCTTGTTCCCATTGGAGCTGCGGGTCACGTTGTAGTTGCTCTCAAAGGTTGAGAGATAATGAACCGCGCTTATCGCCATGGTCTCGGTGATGACCTCCGACGGATCTTTGTCCTGAAAGCCCATCCGAACTCGCTCGACCTGCCCTATGGTGTAGACGGTCTCAGCATGTACTTCGCCCGTTGTCTGATCTATCTGGATGTCATATTCAATTACTATCTCGCTGAACAGCACAGTCATGAACGGGAGCAGAAGGCTGAGCCAGAAGCCACCCTGGGCAGACACAACCCTTGCGCTCATGTTGGTGTATCGCATCCCGAATCTGTAGTGACCCTCACCCATCTTCTCAACGGGTATTGCTTCAACGTCTGGAGTTACATCTCCCCATGGATTGCCCGTCGACATCGGCACGATATACCAGGCATCCTCATTTCCTACATCCGGAAGATTGTTGTCCCCGAAGGTCTCGTTGTGGACCAGGAAGAAAGCAAAGATCGAGCCGATGAAGACCTCCTTGTTCTGAGGGGTCTTGTAGTTCATGCCGAAGAGCTGGTAGGGCAGAATGATCTCAGTGCTGTCGTTTGTCACTATTCTGTTGAAAGCGATGAGGAATGCAGAGAACTCATCAACGTGTACATACGAAGCGGTGAAACTTGCATTTCCATTACCTGTCTGTACATTGATGGAGTCGTTAGTCCAGTATTCCTCAGCAAATGTGTGCCCGAATACCTCAGCCTCGTCACCTGGCTCATAGGCAGTGCCCAGAGGGAGGTACGCGAAAGGCATCACGAGCATCAGAGCGGCCCATAGGGCCATGAGTTGCATTTTCTTGGCGCGCATAGCTATCACTATAGTTAAAATCAGTTCTGAGCCTTTTAAGATGAATGTATGATGAATCCATAGCCTAGTTAAGCCTCAGAGCCTAGTTTCTGCTGGATTCTTGTCATCTTGCAAACATTCAGATGACCAATCGGTTAGATTGGAACACGTGTTCTAAGCATCTGACAATCTAATGCCTTCAGAAAGAACCATCAATCTGATAGTTTCTAGGGCTTAGAGAGTCACTTAGCTGCCGTTGTAATAACGTACCACAACTAGTGTCATGGGTCGTTCAATCTGCACTGAGCGGTCTCTAAAGTGGAATGTTTCCATGCTTCTTTGCTGGACGACTCTGCCGCTTTGTAGCCAATACGTCCAAGCCCTTGCATATCATTAGACGAGTCTCATGTGGGAAGATGACTTTGTCTATGTACCCGAGACCTGCAGCCACATAGGGATTTGCGAATTTTTCTCGGTATTCCTCAACAAGTTCAGCACGCTTAGCCTCGGGGTCGTCTGCCGCAGCAATCTCCTTCCTGAATATGATATTGCAGGCTCCCTGAGGCCCCATCACAGCAATTTCGGCACCCGGCCAAGCGAAAACAAGATCTGCGCCGATATGGCGAGAAGACATGACGTCGTAGGCGCCACCATAACCTTTCCGAGTGATGATGGTGATCAGAGGGACAGTCGCTTCAGCATAGGCATACAGAATCTTTGCTCCATGACGTATGATGCCGCCCCATTCTTGTTCTGAACCAGGAAGATACCCAGGTACATCCATGAATGTGAGGATGGGAATGTTGAACGCATCACAGAAGCGAACAAATCGTGCGCATTTGTCGGAGGCATTGATGTCCAAGGTTCCGGCAAGATGGGCGGGGTTGTTCCCTACGATGCCCACCGAGCGTCCATCGAACCGAGCGAATCCCACCAGCATATTCCTTGCCCAGTGCTCATGAACCTCGAAGAACTCACCGTTGTCAGCGAGCTTGGTCACGACATCACGCATATCATACGGTCTGTTTGGGTCGCTGGGTACAACCTCATCGATTGCTTCGTCATAGTCATCTGGAAGATGCCCCGTATCCACTCGTGGAGGGTCCGACATGTTGTTGTCTGGAATGTAGCTGAGCAAACGTTTGACCTGTTCGAAGCAGTGGTCTTCATCTTCGGACGCAAAGTGTGCCACGCCGCTGCGCGAGGCATGGGTCATGGCGCCTCCGAGCTCTTCAAAAGTCACCTTCTCACCAGTCACGGTTTCGATTACATCAGGACCGGTGATGAACATGTGTGAGGTCTCCTTCACCATGAGTGTGAAATCGGTGACAGCCGGGCTGTAGACCGCTCCTCCCGCACACGGACCCATGATGGCTGAAATCTGAGGTATTACTCCACTAGCATGGGTATTGCGTCTGAAAATGTCACAATAGGCCACGAGGCTTTTGATTCCCTCTTGTACTCGGGCACCTGCGCCCGAATTCAGACCAATGACAGGAGCACCTGCCTCCATTGCCAAGTCCATTATCTTCACAATCTTTGCACCGTACATCTCGGAGAGAGAGCCACCAAAGACCGTGAAGTCCTGGCTGAAGATGAAGACTTTCCGTCCGTTGATTTTCCCGTAACCAGTTATCACGCCCTCTCCAAGGATTTTCTTGTCTTCCATGCCGAAGTTGGATTCCCGATGGACCACAAACTCATCAATCTCAACAAATGAATCTGCGTCGAAGAGACGGTCAATCCGTTCTCGTGCGGTCAGGCGGCCGCGTTCATGTTCACGCTGAATGCGCTTCTCGCCACCTCCAAGCTTGGCTTCCTCTCGTTTCTCTCTGAGAAAATCAAATTCATCATGGGACATCAGTGCTCTACCTCAAACGGGTCTAGGGCAAAAAACATCTGTTGCTGTTTTGAATGTTCTGGCCGATAGAGTCAAGCTCCACTACAGAAACTACGACGATTTCAAGCCTATCCGT
>CAYYQL010000017.1:0-56557 GCA_964473825.1 uncultured archaeon | reverse complement strand
GTTTCTTATGACTCGGACTCTTGAATTGTGCGGTTCCTCTTCCCTTTCTTTGAACCAGTATACGCTTGCCCATTCTTGCACCTCCTTAGAATATTCCTAGCTGAGTCGCCACTTCAGCTGCACTGTACTCTGGAGCCAGCCGTACCAGTGCTTTCTTTCTGCCGTCGGGCATGATCAAAGTGTTGACCTTAACCACTACAACCTCATAGAGGGTTTCAACTGCCCATCTGATGACATTCTTATTGGCTCTTCGTTCGACAAAGAAAGTGAGCTTGTTGTGACTGTCCACTGCCTCGAGGCTTGCCTCGGTAATCACGGGCTCGAGTATGATTAGATTTGGGTCTCGCATCATCTCATATCACCTCAAAGAAAAAGCTCCTCTTTCTCTAGACGTTCAATGGCCGACTGAGTCCATAGAACCAGTCTGCCTGGATGTGTACCAGGTGCAAGCAATTCTGCATTAAGACCATTGACCTCTACAATATCCACTCCTGGTAGATTGCGGGCTGCTCTTCCTATGCCAAGATCTGCGCCGACAACTATCAATAATGACTTCGGAGTCTTCATCTTCCGTCCCCGCATCTTCCCTTTACCTGCTCTTATACTGCGCCCTTGAGCGGCACGTTCAAGGTCATGCTCAAGGCCCAGAGCATTTGCCATTTCTTGGACTTGCTTTGTAGTAGTAAGAGTCTGCAACTCATCACTCACAACAAGGGGAAACTCAGGTATCGAATCAATCCTATGACCTCTTTGTCTTACGGTTTCCGCGTTTGCGCTTGCTGCAATTGCTGACCTGATTGCTAATCTGCGCTCTTTCGCGTTGATCCTTTCAACCAGAACCTTCCGTGCCTCTGGAGGATGAGCAACTCTTCCTCCAACCGTACCCGGCGCGAATCCGCCTTTGTTTGCAGCACTTGTCCCACTACCTTTTATCCTCGCAATTCGTGAACGACCGTGGCCTACTCCCCAGCTCTCTGCTGTGTTTCGCTTGCCGGCCAATTCGTCTACTCCGTGTGGTTGATATCTGTTGGACCTGAGAGCAAGTACAGCTCTCTTAATCACATCTGGTCGATAGGCTGTCTGGAACTGGATTGGAAGGTCAATCTTCTTACCAGCCTTACCTTTCAATGAATATGTCTTTACACTTGCCATTGATAATCCACTTCCTTATTGCTTCGACGAAGTACTGACGTAGTTCACTTGAATCGGTTCGCCAGTATGACCCTTCGATGGACGCATGGCGAATCTCAACCTTACAGGTCTCTTGACAGGACCAGGAATAGAGCCTTTCACCATGACGTAGTCGCCACGGATAATCCCATAGTTCACAAATCCTCCCTCTGGAGTGATTTCTTCACCACGCTCTCCCAGCTTTATGACATTATTATTGAAGTTCACTCGTGTATGGAATCCTGTTTGACCTGGTCGTGGGACTGTATAACGGATATTGCTCGGCGACCAAGGCCCAATACACCCAACCCCTCGTTTGGTCTTCCTGGATTTGTGTTGAAGTATTCTGATTCCCCATCGGCGTACTGGGCCCTGAAAGCCGTGACCTTTGGTCACCGCGACAGTGTCGACCAGTATTCCTTCTTCCAGTATGTCTGCGACACGAAGGTCCTTGCCAAGTATGCCTTTTGCATACTCGTAGGCCTCCTGCATGGCGGAGGCCCCGACCTTATATTCCATAATGTCTGGCTTCTTTTTTGGTACTCCGGCAAGTCTTGGCTGAGTGTGTATCAACATCCGAATCTCGGCAAGTGAGTCGAGGAGGTCCTCAAACTCTCCTAACTTGGCTTCGTGGTCGTACCCCTTGGGCAATGGCATGGCCTTGCGAAGATCATCCGACAGGTTCTCTGCCAACACTTCTGCAACCAGCCTAAGCCCGTATTCAGTTTCCTTGTATCCTCTAATTGAGAATGGACGTATGGGCGGGGTATCAATCACCGTAACAGGTATCACCGTTTCCTGACCCTTGAAGGGACTATCAGGGTTTGCGACAGTGATCACTGCATGTGTCATGCCGGCTTTGTAACCGGCGAAGCCTAGTAGTTTTGCAGCCGAGTCATCAGACAGTTCTGGCCAATTCTTGATTCGGGGTACAAACTTAGAAGCTCGACCTCGTGGCAGATATGCAAGACTGCCACGCCTCGGTGCATGCTTCTTTCTATGTGCCATTTTGAACACCTTGTAATGGTTGTACCGTACGGCCTCTGTACTGGGCTATTCGTACTACTAGAGCCGACAACTTGGAGGTCCGCTTTTTAAGCTTCCCTTCTGGCAGCCTAATCCACGCTATATCCTGTCGTGCAGTGTGCGTGCGATGATTTCGTCCTGTAATTCCCTTCCCACATCCACAAAGTAGTCACTGTAGCCCGCAACTCGAACAATCAAATCTCTATGTTGTTCGGGATTGCGTTGCGCCTCCAACAGTGTTTCTGTTTCTATTATGTTGAATTGCACATGATGTCCCCCTAGACGGAAGTACGTTCTAATTAACTGACCCAGCTTTGTCTTTCCTTCTTCCCTTTCCAACAAGGATGGCATGAGTTTCTGATTGAGCAGCGTCCCACCTGTTCTTACGTGATCAATCTTTGCCACTGACTTCATTACTGCAGTTGGCCCTTTCCTGTCTGCACCTGGGCTTGGAGATATTCCGTCTGAGAGAGGAAGGCCTGCTTTTCTTCCGTTTGGTGTTGCCCCAGTCACCCGACCGAAGTAGATGTGAACCGTTGTTGGCAGGAGATTGACTCGATACTGCCCACCTTTGGTGTTTGGCCTACCATCTACAACATTGAAGTAGGCCTCAAAGACATCTTTGGCAAGCATATCCGCATAGTCGTCGTCATTCCCATACTTGGGAGCTCTATTCGACAGCTGCAATCTGACATCTTCTAGACCTTCAAAGTCAGTGCTAAGCGCTTGGAGCAGTTCATCCATACTCAGGAGTTCCTTGTCAAACACAGCATAATTGATGGCCGTCAACGAATCTGTAAGCGTCCCCAATCCAACGCCTTGGATGTAAGTTGAATTGTATCGTGGTCCGCCATCATGATAGTCTTTTCCTCTGTCAATACAATCATCGAAGAGAAGTGACAGAAACGGGGCAGGCATGTACTCTGCGTACAGGCGTTCGATAACATTGTTCCCCTTAATCTTGATATCAATGAAATGCTCGAGTTGCACTCGGTAGGCGTTCATGAGTTGTTCGAAGGAAGTGAATGAGCGCGGGTCACCAGTTTCGGGTCCTAGTCTTTTCTTCGTTTTAGGGTCAATACCATTGTTCAGTGTAATCTCCAAGATCTTGGGCCAATTACAGTAACCAGTGAGAATGCAGCTTTCCTTTCCAAATGCACTGATTGTCACGCAGCCACTCGGTCCTCCCGCGCGGGCATCTTCAATCGTCTTCCCTGCTCGTAAGAATTCTTGGATGATTACATCGGTGTTGAATACCGACGGTTGACCGAATCCCTCCTTAATCACATCAATTGCATCAAGCAGGAAGCTATCTGGGTTCTTCGTACTGAGTTGTATACACACGCTAGGCTGTATCAGTCGCATTTCATTCATAACCTTAAGGACTAAGTGTGATAACTCGTTAACGCCATCGTCCCCTCTTGAGTCAACACCACCGATGTTGATCAACGCAAAGTCTTGATATGTTCCACTCTGCTCTTCCGTAACATCCACTTTGGGTGGAGCAGGCTGATTGTTGAACTTAATCCATAAACAGCATAGGAGTTCTCTCGCCTCGGCAACCTTAATCCTCTTCTCTCTGAGATCACTATTAAGAAAACGATTGAGATTCTGGTCTATACGACCGGGGTTGAACGAGTCCCAAACATTCAATTCAGTGATGACCCCCAGATGGACAAACCAATACATCTGAAGCGCCTCCCAGAAGGTGCGAGGTGGGTTAGCCGGAACCCATGAACATACTTCAGCTATCTGTTCGAGTTCATCTCTTCTTTTCCTATTCGTTTCCTTTGCTGCCAGTCTAGCTGCCAGGTCTGCATGACGCTCAGCAAAGACAATGACTGCCTCAGCTGCAATATGCATGGCCCTCAGTTGTTGTTGCTTGGAATAGGCTTCAGAATCCTCGTAGAAATCCAGTCTGTCCAGCTGATGTGTGATGCGATCCTGGAAGTTTCTCAGACCATTCACATAGATCTTATCATCCAGTATTGCGTGTCCTGGTGCTCTTTGCTCCATGAATTCGGTGAATACCCCTGCGTGGAAGGCATCTTTCCATTCTTCTGACATCGCATCAAAGACACGTTCACGCATCGTTTTGCCTTTCCAGAATGGTATCACAGTTTCCTTGTAGACACACTCGGTTTCATTTGTAACAATAAATCGTGACCGACTTCTTGTATTTGCCACTCTCAAATCTTTGATTGAATGACAACAGAGCTCGGGATAGGTTGGTGTCGCTCGTGGCGCGGGACCTCTTTCTCCAACTATGAGTTCTCCCTTGTTGATGCAGATCTCCTTGTTTTCCATGATATATTTGAATGCCATCGCTCGCTCGACAGGTTTTGAGAGATTCTCTGCCATTCCCGAATTGTAGAACTCAGTTAGCAGTTCTGCTCTCTCTGTGGAGATGTACGGCACGGTTTCCACGCTTACTCTTCTCAGTTCTCTGACTCTGTCCGAAAGCATTTGGTCTACCTCTCGCGCCTGAGTCTCACGAGTTTTCAAGCTGCAAATCAGTGCAACCGGCTTTTCAAATAGTCCTCTCAGGATATCTGCAGTTGAAGGACTCAATTCTGCACAACATGAATCAATCTCGCTAAGAATATAGCCATATCGTTTCAGGTTTCATAGAACCCTGGGCGGGTGACGAGATTCCCAATAGAGATATTCAGTAGGCCGAGACTCACATTGATTGCCTCTTCAAGTCTCACGGTTTCAGTACCTTGCCCGGGTATCGAGTTTATCCAGAATTCCACATTTGCCTTCAGATGCTCTATCTCAGGACGGAATATCTCTGCTACTCCTTCACTGGGTCCGCCGAATAACGCTAGGAGATCATGTGTTCCCGAAATCGTCGCCTTCAGGGTACTCTCTATCCGGTTAAAGGGGGCTCCGTTCCTTGAGAATATCACCCTTGTGCATCCATGCCTATTGGCCAGATATTCTGGGAGACTGGGAATCTCCTCTACCTCAAATCCCCAATAGATTCCAACCTCATCCCTTTCTATCACATCCACCTGCAAGTTCGGGTGAACATCTGTGACTCTAAAGAGATAGGGGATTCGCTCCTGCAATCTAGAGTGGCACTGAGCCAATCTACTAAGACCAATATCCACCTGTTCTCCACGATCTAGTACCCCCCACCGAATATCCCCCATCTCTAGCTTCTCGGCTTGGATTTGTAGAGGATGGCTTCGCGTTCGTAATGGCGGAAGGACCCCCACATACCTCAAGGATGAAGAACGTGGAAAGATGCGCTTCCTCAAGTACTGAGGAGTATCCATATACTTGAGAATCTTCATAGTCAAATCTCGATCGCGTTTCACTTGGGGGTTGTGTGGTTGTGTCACGTAGATGAATACCTTTTCAACCTTGAAAACAGCAAAAACTCTTGCAAGATGACCCAGCTTGACTGTCTTCTGTCTCAGGTCAGGACAGTCCTCAATAGAGGTATCTGGTATTGCAACACTCAGTCCCATCTTAGTCCTCTCTAGATATCTAGGGTGAAAGTCAGCTCGACTCTGTCATTCTCTTGAATGACTTTCATGTCTGCATAGGTCATTGCCTTTACCTCGGTATGTGTTTGGTGCTTTTCCAAGTCTATGTTCTCTCCCCCAATCTTGCCCCTTAACCTATACCCTTCCTCTGTGTTTTTGATATATTCAACATCGACTTCCGAGTAGAACTGACGCCTGATGTCAATCAGGGCAATGAGCTCACCAATCCATTCAACAAGGAGTTCAGGAAGGTCGATTCCTTCCACCTCAACCACCACCCTGTCATGCACATCAACCGTTGACGGATCTAGTATCACATTGAATGTAGCCACAGCCGCTTCTTCAAAAGCATCCTCTAAGGATTGGCCCCAGCATTCAATGGTAATATCTGCAGTATGACCGTGGAATTCATACCCGCGACTCACTTTGACTCATCCATCAGAAGCTGCACTCCACGAAGCTTAAAAGGAATTCCAAATCGTTGAGTTACATCGGGCTGTCACCCGCCAGAGAAGACGAGCCGAGGTAGCCAAGCCCGGACAACGGCGCTGGTCTTGAAAACCAGTGTGCTATGCACTCATGAGTTCAAATCTCATCCTCGGCGCCATTTTTCCATTCTATATCAAATAACTATAAGATTCTCTCGAGATAGGGCCCTCTGTCAGTAAAACCAATACCGCGATAGTATTCCTTGACACCGACACCACTATTCACCATTATCCTGGTCATGTCCAAATCCTCGCGACATATTCTACTGGCTTCGGTGACCAGTTCTTCTCCTATGCCTGAGTGTTGCCACGCATCAACATCGCTCTCTCCGAGGTCAACTACGGGTCCATAGACTCTCAATTCCCGTATCATGGCACACGGAGACCGTCTAATCTCTGGTCGGTGAGCTTCATCACCTGGTATTCGAAGTCTGAGGAATCCTACGATGACGTCTAGGCTAGGTACTTCAGAAGAAAGAAATATCTCTAATCCGTCCCCTGCTTGGTATTCGCGCCGAACAAGCTTGATATCCTCGGGGGTTATTTCGACCTCTTCTCTCATTTGAAAATGGCCAATCTCGCGAAATCTTATTGTTGGATTCCTGAGCATTTGCCTCTTCATCCTCTCTTGAACAAGCTCTCTCAGATTCCCCTTGTCTAGGCCCGCTTCTATCTGATGAAGAGGAATGTCTCTCTGCATTCGTTGGATTCTTACATACTCAGGCATCTTGCTGACAGCCTGAGCAATGAGCTCCACAATCTCTTCTGCTCTATAGGGCTGGTATTTGCCCTCCTTCCACCAATCATATAGATCCGTGTTTTTGACAACAATTGTTGGGTATATCTTAAGCATATCAGGACGAAATCTATCGTCATCAAACAATTGTTCAAAGGTATTCAGATCGCGCTCTATGGTACTACCGGGGAGACCGGGCATCATATGATAACAGATCTTCAGACCGCTGTCGCGAAGCAGCTTTGTTGCACGGACAGTCGCTTCCACGTCGTGACCTCTTTGTACCCTTTCCAGAATCTCATCTGATAGTGTCTGCACGCCAATCTCAACTCTAGTACCTCCCATTGCAAGCATCTGGTCTATACTGTCCGTTGTGACGAAATCCGGCCTAGTTTCAAAGGTCAGACCAACATTTCTGACATCAGCCGTTTCGTTGATTGTCTTGGCTTCTTCCAAATCTGAACTGGCAGTACCGTTCATTGCATCAAAGCAACGTTTCACAAAACACTCTCGATAGTTGGAATCCTTAGAACACCAATCTCCCCCCATGACAATCAATTCTACTTTCTGGACCGAATGTCCTATTGCCCTGAGCTGGTTGAGACGACTCTGTACCTGACTATGGGGGTCAAAACCATGCTCTAGTCCTCTCATTGTTGCAGGTTCGTGACCAGTGTAGCTCTGTGGAACTCCCATCTCAGGGCCACCAGGGCAGTAGGCACAACTCCCGTGTGGGCATCTCCAAGGTTCCGTCATCACCGCAACCACTGCTACGCCTGAGATTGTCCTAACCGGCCTTTTCTGCAAGAATGGTTGCAGAAGGTTTCTCTCCTCGGGAGTTGCGTCCTGCAATACATCTGCATTCGATGGCACTCTACCTGAAGCATGCTCTCCGCATATCTTATTCTTGATTCTGTTGACTCTTTGTCTGTTCAGAGTGTCTTCCGTTTCTAGTAGTGCATCGATTATATCTCTATGAAGCCTGTATTTCTCAGTGGTTGGCATGATATCAAGCTGTACTCTGATACAAGCTGATATGTACCATACGGTCAATGACGAATCATTGTCAACTATGTTGCTCATTGGATACCTTTTTATGACCACTTTCAAGACTGAAGATAGACAAGAGGAGATAACAAATGCCTGGTTCACACGGTTCTCTTACAAAGGCGGGAAAAGTTCGTGAGCAGACCCCAAAGGTTCAAGGTCGCGAACGTCACAGCCCGATTCCACGTGTTCGCAACAAGAAAAACTACGTAAAGCGCGTCATAAAGGGACGCACCGTTGGCGTACGTGGCTAGTCCACTTTCTAAGAACCCAAGTCTTGCTTCTTGAGGCTTGGTTCTCTCTAATACTCTTTTCTTACTCCAGTTGAATCTCGGTGATACTCTCCGAACTCTGTCAGTTCTCTCAGTTTCTCCCCCATGAATACAGGTCCGTCCAGACAAACCAAACAACCGTCCGGATCCATCGCACATGTACCACAGATTCCACAACCGCATTTCATGAACCGCTCGAGTGATGCCTGAATCTCGATATCCCTCTCATGTGCAATCTCTGTCAACTTGCGCATCATCAACTCTGGACCGCAAGTATAGATAATCTCTGGTTTGCATCTATCACAGAGAGTTTCGGTGAAGATATCTGCTAACCCTTGAAAGCCTGCTGAACCATCATCCGTTGCAAGCTCCAGAGTCAATCCATGACCTGCAAGTCTCTCGAATTCCTCCACAAATATCAAATCATCTGCCGTCCTTCCCGCAAGAAGTAAAGTCACATGAGTCCGCTGTTTCACAAGCTTGTAGACCAATGGTCGAAGTGGTCCTGCCCCAATCCCTCCGCCTACTACTAGAGCATCCAAGTTCTTGATATGAAAGGGCTGTCCAAAGGGCCCTCTAACTCCTATCCAATCTCCCTCTTTCTTGTGAGACAATGCTACGGTGCTGTCACCAACGGGTGCTACCGTGAATCCAAGTATGGGGGGCTCCCAGTGGGATATACTCATCGGTATCTCATCTAAACCCGGAACCCAAATCATCAAGAACTGGCCAGGCGCAATAGAGCACCCTGCCGAGGGCTCTTCGAACAATAGTGTTCTGACTTTTTCATTCTCGCTCACTACCCTTTTCAGTTTCACCGAGCGCGGGCTTCCAATGTGGCTCTCAATATTCAATTTCAACTACGTTTCGCCACCCCAATAATCTCTTCTACATCCGAGAAGCCATGGTTCTCGAGATAAACCGTCACGCCCCTCTGTATTCGGTCAAATATGCTCAATCCCTCTAGCACTGCTGTACCTATTTGAATCGCACTTGCGCCGGCCAAGTACATCTCTACGGCATCTTCCCACGAACTCACTCCTCCTACTCCGATTATCGGGATGGCAATCTCATCACATAGTTCATACACACACCGTACTGCTACAGGAAAGATGGGAGGCCCCGACAGACCCCCGACTCTATTCCCCAATATTGGTCGTCTTTGCTGGATATCGATTCGCATTCCCCGCAGTGTATTCACAGCAACTATCGCATCAGCTCCTCCTTCTTCTGCTGCTTTTGCAACAGACACTACATCTGATGCATTTGGCGTAAGTTTCGCGAGGACCATACATCCGACTTCCCTCTTGACCGCACGAACGTATTCTCTCGTCATGTCTGGACTATGGCCCACTTGACTGAATTCGGCATGGGGGCAGGAAAGGTTCAGTTCGAGAGCAGAAGGCTTCACAGATGCAGCAGTCTTTGCTACAGACATGATGTCCTCAGGAGTACTCCCGAAAACACTTACTACAACAGGAACACCGCCCCTTTGTGCAGTTTCTATCTCTTTCAGAAACTCATCTATACCAGGGTTTGTGAGACCAACCGCATTGAGAAGGCCACCATGTGATGCAGTTATCACTGGCCCTGGGTGTCCTTCTCGTGGTTTGATTCCTACGGATTTGGTGACCACGACATCTGCACCGGCGCGATGAACACGTTTCATAATTGATGCTGTGACGCCTAGAACACCAGATGCCAGCCAATAACCTCGTATCTTCAAGTATACACCTGTTTGCGTAGAGCAACGCGAATGTAATAAGCGAAACGGGCCTGTCCAAGGGGGAAGTACAGTCAAACTTATCCGCTAAGTCATTATTCTACCTTGATGGAGTGAGCGAAGATTGGCCACATACCTTGCGAATACTGTATTCGGGCTGTTCCTTATAGACGAAGAGAGCAAAATCCTAGACCGTACTCTATTCTACCCAGATTCAGGGAGGGCTGCCGAGTTCTTACATGATAACGAGGGTGAAGATATGCCCAGTGAACTATCATCTATTCTGAAGAAGGCTGGTCTTTCTGCCATTGTTGTTGAAAGCCCAGAACTGGGCAGGATTATCCGATCAAACACTGACATAGAGGTTTCTGTCAATCCGACATCAGATCCGATTAGTTGGTTTAGAACAAGCATACATGACTCTGCTCTTCTAGAGCAGAAACAGGTTGAATCCCGATTGGCATTCAGAGAGTTTAAGCGGGAAGTCGCCATGAACATAGCTCGACTCCGAATCATTGCGGCCACCTCGGAAAGGGACTTGGCCATCAAAAATACCATTGATGCTATCGACGAATTTGACAAATCAATCAATCTATTGGCAATGCGTCTCAGTGATTGGTACTCGACCTACGACCCTCTACTCCCCACGATTGTTGATGAATACGAGGTATTTGCCCGAATAGTACTCGAGATGAGCGAAGGCACACTTGATAAAGACTCACTCGGTAAATATGGTGTAGATCAGTCGAAACTCCATGGAATGGATGATTCTATTCTTCAGAGTCTTCGAACGACTATGCCTGCTGATGATGCTGAGGCAATCAAGGCGGTCGCAGAAAGTATCGCTTCCCTGATGTCTACACGTTCTGAGCTCGAGAAACATGTGACAAAGTTGATGTCAGAGATTGCCCCAAATATCTCTGCTCTTGTTGGCCCCTTGATTGGTGCTCGACTGATCAGTCTCGCAGGTTCATTGGAAACACTTGCCCGTAAACCCTCAAGCACTGTACAAGTCTATGGTGCAGAAAAGGCTCTGTTTCGAAGTCTGAGAACAGGAACTGACCCGCCGAAGCATGGTATTATCTTTCAAGCCTCCTCTGTCAACACTGCACCGTACTGGCAGAGAGGCAAGATTGCCCGGGCATTAGCGGGTAAGCTGGCAATAGCTGCCAAAGTAGATGCGTATTCTGACAAGAGTATTGGGGAGAGTCTAAGAGATGAATTCGAAAATCGTTTGGAGGAGATTAGGCGTCAGAATCCTGACCCTCCGCAGGAACCACCCAAGACAAGACAAAGGGACTCATCAAGGAAAGAACCAAGAAGAAGATCACACAAGAAGGGACGGCGTTAGAATGAAGGCAACCAAATTCAAGTTTCCGGGCGTCTATATGATCGAAGAGAGAGGCAAGACATCACTGGCTACACGTTCCTTGACTGGTGGCGGCAGCGTCTATGGGGAAAAGGTCTTGGATGTAGATGGCGTAGAATATCGCTTATGGTCTTCTAGAAGATCCAAGCTATCCGCAGCTATTCGAAATGGTCTTAGAGAGATGCCTATACAACAAGGCTCCAAGGTTCTGTACCTTGGGGCAGCTTCTGGGACGACGGTGAGTCATGTTTCTGACATAATTGGAGAGCAGGGCATTATCTACGCAGTTGAGTTCTCTCCAAAGGTGGCTCGCAACTTGCTAAGTCTTTCCCAGTCACGTTCCAATATCGTACCTCTTGTGAATGATGCTAGACACCCAATACAGTACTCTCCCTTTATCACCGAACCAATCGATATTGTCTATCAAGACATAGCCCAGCCTAATCAGGCAACTATCTTTACAGACAACATCCGACAGTTCTGCAGCTTTGGTGCCTGGGGGATGATTGCAATCAAAGCAAGAAGCATCGACTCATCAGTTCCCATAAATCAGGCCTTTAACAAAGAGTTGTCAGAGATTGAGAAATCTGGGCTTGGCTTGGTCGAGAAAGTGAATCTCGAACCGTTCGAGAAGGACCATCTTTTCGCACTGGTGCGTGTCACAGAAACAGCTGTCTGAGATAGCTCCCAGAAACTCTGCTTGAGTATGCAAGCAATTACCATCTGGGACCCCTCTACACTTTTCTTCCAATCGTCTGCTGCATGACAAGCGGCAAAAAGGGGCGACTTATGATTATCAACTACTGGTAAATATCAATCAAGGATAGAGCAATTCCCTCGAGCTGTAGAAATGTAGTGTCTTGCCACCCTCTTGGTTCAGACCTCGAAATTCGATCTACAATTATACGCATCGTCATGGTTTGCATCCGGAAGGCTAAGAGGTAATCTTTTCACAATCAGCAATCCTGAAAAGGATTATATCCTAACTCTCCACGGGAACGTGAAAGGATGACAAAGGCTAGACAGAAACTGATTGAAGAGGTCATCTCTCAGTTAGAGGCCACCGGGTTTAGTCTGTCATCTAAGTGTGATATGAGGCCTAGTTGTTTTGATTTAGTAGCAAGGAGAAGCCATAGACTCATTCTGATTAAAATCCTCTCCAATATCGATGCACTCACAAAGGAAGACGCTATTGCACTCCAGCTCGTGGCACAGTTCTTCAACGCTACTCCCCTGATAGTTGGTCTAAAAAATCGAAGGGGCGATTTGGAAGAGGGAGTCGTCTACAAGCGTTATGGGGTATCTACGATTGCACCACCTAGCCTCAATTGCGTCATTCGGGAGAACGACCTCCCCCGTGAGTTCATACAGCGGGGGGGACGTTTCGTGGCTATTGACGGAGCAATCCTGAAAGAGATTCGGCTATCTCGGCGTTTCACCAAGAAGGAGCTTGCTGACTGTGTACAGGTTTCCGCTCGTGCCATTCTTGCATATGAGAAGGACGAGATGGATGTTAGTGCCGAGGTTGCAGAACGTCTGGAGGAAGTACTCGAAACTAATCTAGTCATTCCCGTAGATGTGCTGTCGAAACCTCATGTTCAGAAACCACTTACGCAACAACGAAACCGTGACACTATCTCGAATCTGGAATTCAGGGTCAATGAATTCTTTGAGCGTCTTGGCATGAATGTTTTGTGGACAGACCGCGCCCCATTCCAAGTCGCTGCAAAGGAAGACGGCCCTCCGCTGATGTCGGGGGTTGGATCACTGAAATCATGGGCGCTGAATAAACGGATGGAAATCATAAAGAGCGTATCCGACGTTTCGGAAGCGAATGCAGTAATAATAGTGGAAGAAGGCGAAGCAGACGAGAATGTTTCTGATTTAGCTGTTATACGTCAGCTAGAGCTAGACGAAATCGAGAAACCGACCGAGCTGAAGAGAATAATATCGGAGCGTTCCACTTAGAATCAAACCTCGTCAAGTTTCAATTGCCTGCCACCGAACTCCTCTATAATCACTCTAACTGACTCCCAACTCTGTCTCACAAATGGGGGGATCCTCCTCGACTTTACACACTCTCGCACGAAACGGATAGACTTTGGGTCTCCTGGGTATCCAGAACCAATGTCACCAAAATCAGTTTGTAGACTCTTGATGAACCTATCACGAATCACCTTTGCAATGATTGAAGCAGCCGCTACTACTTTGTACCTTTCATCTGCCTTATGCTCAGAAACGACCTTGCACTGCCCCGGTCTGAGACCTGATAATCGGAACACAGTTTCGCCAAAGCGCCAAGAATTCACATCGGCTGCATCCATGTACGCCACTTCAGGCTCTAACTCTCTTAAGATAGCCCCAAAGGCTACTGCTTCTATGTGATTAAGTGAAATTCCCCTCTTTCTCTTCCTATCTATCTCTCCTGCAGGAATGCTCCGGATGGCAATACCTCGCGCTGTTTCTTGTATCTTGTCATAAAGCTCCAGCCTCTGTCGAGGAGTCACCATCTTCGAATCTCTGACATTGCTATTGTCAAGTTGACGACATCCTTCTGGGTCAAAGACCACGCCACAGACTACCATCGGGCCCAGCATTGGTCCTCGGCCAGCCTCATCCATACCTGCACTACGGTGATAGTCTTTCATAATCCTAGCCCCTTCTACATATTCTATTGCTTATTACCCTCACGCCTTGACGCTTTCACACACGACTCGATAGCATCTGAGACCAACTAATCCTCGATGCACAGAAACCTTCATATCATCCGCTGGCCTGTTCGCATTTCAATGGTACCTGCTACCATGCTCGGGGCGGTGGCCTAGTCAATCGCGTTGAGTTTCAACGTGGTCTGCAACGGTATGGCGACGGGCTCCAGATCTCGGCTCATTTAGAGCCAAGAACTAATAGGGTCAATGAATGCTGTCGCCTGGCGAAACTCGTCGATCGTGGGTTCGAATCCCATCCGCCCCACCAATTCTATCAGCTTGTTTCCTGTATGCAAATTTGCTCAAACGGAAAGTGCCTTTTATCCAGTATCCAATAGCTATACACTGGAGGCAAAATCTTGATGAGTCACAACCGTAAGTTGGCACTGATTGGAATGCTTCTTATCCTGCCAATTGCAGGCCTGCCGATAGCTCGTTCTCAAGATGATGGCGGCCCTCCAGTCTCTGCTGTTTTCGAGATAGACTCGTTCAGCTACCGTGCCTCATTTCAGCTAGACGACGGCACAGAGGCCCTGCTGATTCGGGCTGTGTTCACAATATCTTATTTCTACCGGCATCACCATCCCACGGTGAGCCAGCACCATATGAGTGCATATCTAGGATTCTACTATGGAAGAACCATCCTTGGTCGAACAGTATTGAGTGATATTCTGGTAGACGGCATTGCATTCTACCCTTGGTGGCATGACAGTGCGGGCTATCTCACTGACCACTTTCCAGATAAACCGATGTTCACAATAACTGATTCCCTTAAGGATGGAACGCTGGTCTACAGGAGCTTTCTCATGGACGGTGATGCAATATCGAGAATCATTCCCGACTTCGGTGGCCGATTAGTGTTTGACCGCCTGACATTCGTTTTGGGTGATGGTTCAAAGAAGAGCGTTTCGAATGGCACAATCGAGATACTTCTTGAGAAGAACTACAACGATCTCACTCCAGAAAATGCAACGTTGAACAGCACAGAGAATCTCTCCTATGTTGCTGACTATCGAACCATTCAAGTGGCCACCAGTGTCGGAACGCCTCTCTTGGCCGTATTCGATCGATTCTTAGCTTTGTCGCTGATAGTTGGAGGAGTTGTCTTTCTTGTCTTAACAGTCCTACACATCAGAGGTGTACTTTGTCTTCCTTTTGAAAGAATCGGACGTCCGATGCTTGAGCAGACTGAGATGTGGTAGTTCCTCAAAGGCGACTACTCACACAAGGCAAGCTTTAAAACCGACGTCGTAATTTTTGTGTCTTGATGGCGGCCACAGGTGTCGGTGAAATACCCGGTCTCTTACCGAACCCGGAAGTCAAGCCCGATGCCGTTGAAGGAACTGTGCGGTGCGCGAGCCCGTGACAAGCCTTCAAGCTGCCACATTCTTTTCATCAATTACTTCTTGTGATGTGATAAGCGAGCCTCATCTACACAAGAGTTTTGCTTCCCGTTCCTCTAAAGATATTCCCCCCGTTGGTGCAAGGGATATCTGAATCCACATTGGGGATCTATCTAGGTAGTCTGCTAGGACCACTGTTTTTGCATTCCCATCTCCTAGATAGAAACGATTAAAGCGAAAACACCAGAGGTCGTGATGATACCTATGCAGTTCGGCGGAGAGCCCAACGAATTCAGTTGGATAATCAATCTTGCATTCTTTGCCTTCATCATGCTCTTCAGCCTCTATGGGCAGAAGATTCAGATGTGGCAATGGCTCAAACAGATTGAATCAGGCCTTCTAGAGCTAAAGCGGATGTTCTTGGAATCTAGGCAGACCGCAATTGACACCTTCAAAGGATTCGGGCGGTCTGAAGATGAAGTTGCTGGTGATCTCGACCGCTGGCTTGACTACTTCACCATCATGCCGGTCGATCTCGATCCGGCCGGGGTCATTCAACGACTAGATCATCTTCTGGATGAGAGAAGAGATCGTTTCGAGGAGTTTGTTGGTGATTTAGCTCCAGATGCCGATGGAAAAATGCGGCAGAATCTTGAGAACACACTTGAGGTGACTCAGGTTATGAATCTCATCTTCCGTGTCGTTCGGCACTACTATATTCTTGGCAAGAAGTATGGGAGCCAAATAATGATTATGCAGATACAGATGCAGCTTCCCGAGCTGTTGCGTATTGCAGAGGCATACTTTCAGGCCATGGGGGCATTCTCGGTTGGAAAGCCAATTGGTGACGGTATAGGCCCACTAATTGTTACAAAGTTTGCACGCCAGTACGGTGCAGCGAAGGAGAGTTATGTTGATGGTCTTGCACGCGAAGTCGGTTACTATCCTGTCGATGTTGAGGGACGAACTCTCTTTGCGGTCAGGGCAACAGGACCGGGAGGTACTGTGGGAAAACCAGGCTTGGCCATCGAAAATCTTGTCAAGCAGAACAATGGTGATATCTCTCGTATAATAACAATAGACGCAGCACTCAAACTCGAAGGTGAGGAACTCGGCCGGGTATCAGAGGGCACAGGGGCTGCAATAGGAGATCCAGGTCCTGAGAAGTATGCAATAGAAGAAGTAGCTAGGAAGAATAGCATTCCTCTTGAGGCTCTTGTTGTAAAGGAAGACGAGAAGGCCGCAGTGGGCATCATGCAGAAGGAGCTACTGAATGCCATTCCCGAGGCATTGGAACGCATCAAGACTGCGATAATGAAGCGAACTAAGAAAGGCGATCGGGTGATCCTGGCTGGGATAGGAAACACTATTGGGATAGGACTATGAGGTTTTGAAAATGGGTATTATATCTAGAGTAATCGGATTAATCATCACTGGAGCAGGCGCTGTGATTCTCTTCTGGGGGATGAACAGTGATCCCTCGTATTCATTCATCTGGTTCCTAATAGGAATGGTCGTGATGTCAATTGGTTTCGGACTCATCAGCGGTGGAAAGGAACCTGAAGTTCCCGAGCCACCTCCACCTACAGTGACGGAGATTGTCTGTGACAATTCGGACTGCGATTTCAAGGAACTCCGTGATTTTGAAGACACCGACTATATCCTTAAGCCTATTGACGCCGCCTGCCCCAAATGTGAGGGTTCAATGACCATTCAAGGCATCTACATAGTCAGAGAGAAAGAAGAAGAAATCAACATCTAATCTAGTTTGGTCAATGGGATTGCCCCCTCTTCTGAAATGTAGACGGTATGCTCTGACTGACTTACAGGACGTTCTTTTTTTTCGACAAGAACGGGGTACCCTTTGATAGCCCTCTTCTTCAGAAGAATCCGAAACTCGCTCATGATGTCAATCTTATCATCTGTCGATCCCACCCATCTTGATGCGAAAGGGAACGGGCCATATCGCTTTCTTAGATGCAGGCGAAGTTTTTCAGCCACCTCATTGTCTACTGGTCTATCCGATGATGTATTTGCGAAAATGTAGATGTTTTTGCTCTGATCTATACTTCTTCCACTGGTAGCAAAGGGCTCTATTGCATAGTATTCTCCCTGTTCGATTCTTGTTGAATCGCGATTCCTTATATTCGGAATCTTCTTCCCCGCATGAAGATTGAATCGCTTCAGATTATGTCCTGTAAGCTCCTTCACAGGTCGTAGCCCATAGGCATCAATTACGCGCTCTATTACCTGCCCTATCATGCTGACCTTCATACCCACCTCAATGGCTTTGATTGCCTCTTGTAAAGCATCATCGGTCGCTGCTACCATTCCCTCAAGAGACCCGTCAATATCTACTGTTCGCGCGGTATCCGCAATATGTCCGTCAATGTGAGCCCCAAGATCGATCTTTACAAGACCAAACTCTGGAATAACCGTTCTATCACCCTTTGGGGCGGTATAGTGAGCAGCAATATGATTTATCGAGACGTTGCAGGGAAAGGCAGGCTTCGCGCCCAGTTTGATAATGCGCCTTTCTGCCTCACTGCATATGGCTATCACTTTCTTCCCTGGTTCAACCATTTCACAAGTTTCCTGCAGTACTCTTGCAGCAATCCTTCCAGCCTTCACACTCAGTGGATTTGGTTTATCCTGCATGAAGTCACCAGACTGGATTCTGCAATTCAGACTTCTTAAGAGGTTCCATCTTGGCCTATGGGCTATTTCCCTGCTTTGTGGTAACCATGGTCCTGTCTTCTCCTACGAACACAGTGTGTTCCCATTGAGCAACCATCCCCTTTTCCCCCTCAATCAGAACCGGATACCCTCGAATCACTCCTGCCTGAAGCAGCCTTCGGAATGATGCACGTATATCATCATTCATCCTGATCCATCTTGACGCGAAAGGCAGGCTTCTGAATCGTTTTCTCAGAGTGCTGCAAAGCTGCCTGTCCGGACGATTGAGTTTACGTTTCGTCTTCGAAACATTGGAGAAGATATAGACCTCTTCTCCTACCTTTATTGAACCAACTCCATCAGTCGCAAATGGTTCAATCGCGTATATCTCTCCCTTCTGCACTCTCTCAGATCCCGTTGTTCTCACATTTGGTATGTTCTTTCCAGCATGTAATACCCATGGTTTCATCTGATGACCTGAGAGCTGGTATACAGGATTCAGGCCTTCTTTTCTTATAGCTGTCTCGATAGCTGCTCCGATAGTTCCCAATCTAGATCCAGGTCTGACTAAATCGATGGCAGCAATCAACGCATTCTGTACCGCGCTGATAAAGTCAGAATAAGAACCGTCCATATCTACCGTAAGTGCTGTGTCAGACAGATGACCATTCACATGGGTTCCAAGGTCAATCTTTACGAGCCCCCTATCGGGCAAGACCCGTAGGTCTCCTTCAGGGCTTGTATAATGGGCCGCCTCTTCATTAGTTGATATATTGCAGGGAAAGGCATGACCTGTTGCACCATACTCGATGGTCTTGCTTTCTGCCATCTGGCATAATCTGAGCACGCTAACGCCTGGCTTAGCCTCTTTGGCTATCTCAGATATCACCTTGGACGCAATCTTTCCTGCCTGTAGCAAATCCGGATGTGGTCGTACGGTCATGGGTAGACTCGATTCTTTACTCACTCATATTTCGACTTAAGTTGTTGCTCTTGACATTCTTGGTATAGATCACCTTACGCTATCGAAAAGTAAATGTTCTTTGCCAGTATTCTCTCAGTCAAGGAGATTGTTGATTATGAAATTCACATATCTTGGTCATTCTTCTTTCAAAATAGAATCAGAAGGGAAGACGGTCTTCGTTGACCCTTGGCTTGATGGTCCAACCTCCCCCATCACCACCGATGACATAGAAGATGCAGATGTTGTGCTTGTCACGCATGATCATGGCGACCATGGATTTGCTGAGGCTTTGAGAATCTGTAAGAAGACCGGTGCCTACTTCGTTGCAATCAATGAACTTGGCATCAAGGCGAAAGAGGAGAACGGTCTGCAGAATGTTCATACGCTGAACATTGGCGGAAGTGTTGAAATAGAGGACATCAAAATTACACTTGTTCAAGCATTCCATTCCTGTGGTACTGGTGCACCAACCGGATTCGTTGTATCTTTTCGAGATGGTTCATTCTATCATGCAGGCGACACAGGTGTTTTCTCGAGCATGAGCCTCATTGGCGAACTCTACTCACCAGATGTAGCTCTTCTACCCATTGGTTCGTACTACGTAATGGACGAGGAGCAGGCAGCACTCGCTGTCAGTCTTCTAAATCCCAAACATGTGATTCCTATGCACTACGATACTTTTCCAGCAATTAAGGCCGATCCCGAGAAGTTCAAATCCTTAGTATCAAGAAGAAATCCTTCGACAACTGTGACAGTTCTAAGGCCCGGAGAGGATGTACAGTTATAGCACTCTGTAGGAAAAACAACAGTGCCGATGCCTGTGTCCCTACACACTAACTCTCGGCTTCATCGCTCCGGAAGATCTTCCGCCTCCACCAAGCTGTCTCATGTTGGGCTCTTATGGCATCGACTTGTCCGTCATTGTGCGAAACCAGGGTGACCCAAGAATCATCCGCAGACATCATCTGAGTCAACTGAGTCCGTTGTGGTTCGCAGACATTGTCATGACGGGTTGTGTTCGAAGCTGTTGCCCACCATTTGCGCAACACATCATCGTAGCAACTCAGTGCGCCCTCGAAGATGGGCTATCTGCTGAACATCACTATCTATGTCATTGTACCAATATTAGGCTTGCCAATTGGCGCCAAGCAGACCCTAGCCCAATTCCACTTCGTTGTTAACGACAGCTTCAAATACTGAAACTAGTTTCGTGGAACTGTGAAGTCCTACCGTATTCATTCGGTCGGATTTCAAGACTCACCAAATCATAATCATTACATTGTCACGGGGCCTGAACTGTGCGATCCGCAACTGGGTCGATGAGCGGCCGCCGAGCAGATCATGGGATTATTATCACTCATAGGATTATCATATCATTATCTCTTGAATAAGAACGGGCATATGAAAAGTTGCCAACACCAGCGGCACATTACTCCGGAGTGGTGGGGACATCTTAGTCCGTAAGATTCGGCAGGGCAGAAACATCGCCCCCATAGGCAGGGCACGTGGCAGTAATTAAAAGGAGACGTGCATAGAAATAGGAACTGATTTCGATCAGAGCACTGCGAAATATGTCGTCAGGGCCAGAATCGATATTGACGGGGTTGTTGACAAGCCTGATGTTGTTGGGGCTCTATTCGGTCAGACAGAGGGACTACTTGGCGAAGACCTCGATCTCAGAGAGCTTCAGAGAACAGGCAGGATTGGCAGAATACAGATAGTTGTTCGTTCGGAGGGTGGAAGTAGCAGGGGCGAGATTGTCATCCCCGTATCGCTTGACAAGACCGCTACAGCCATACTTGCTGCTTCAATCGAAACGGTGGACAGGGTTGGACCTTGTAAAGCCAGTGTCACCCTTGACAAGCTTGAGGACATCCGCGGTGCTAAGAGGCGCAGAGTCGTCAGTCGTGCGATTAGCATCCTCAAAGGATGGGAAGAAGACATCTCCCCTGGGTCAGATGAGATTACGCAGGCTGTTACCAAGGCAAAGAAGAGAACAGTCGCCAAATACGGCCCGGACAAGCTACCAACGGGTCCGGATTTTGACGCGACCCACGAGATGATTCTTGTAGAGGGAAGAGCGGATATTATTAATCTCATGAAGAATGGTGTAACAAATACCATAGCCGTCGAGGGAACCCATGTACCAAAGAGCATTGCAGACCTCACGAAGAAGAATGACAACACAGTCATCGCCTTCTTAGATGGTGATCGTGGCGGAGACCTGATTCTACGAGAGCTGATGCAGGTGGCAAGGATTGATTTCATTGCTCGGGCGCCCGAAGGAAAAGAAGTAGAGGACCTCACCCGTCGTGAGATAACAAAGGCTCTCCAGTCCAAGATACCTGCTGATCAAGCTCTGACGTTGGTGCAAAGAAAGACATCTTCTGACAAGAAAAAGAAGGAAGGTCGCAAACCGCGTACCAAGCCACGGTCATCTAGGCGTGAAAAACCATCAGAGAAACGGAAGCCCGTGAAGTCTGAGAAAAAACCCCCCGAAAAACCAATGGTCCAAGAGCCATATCTTGAGAAAATACATGAACTCAAGGAGTCTTTCAGAGCAGCTCTCTTCAATGATACACTGGAGGTTGTTGCTGAATGCGGCGTGTCCGAACTGACAAAAGCTCTCAAGAGCCATGATGCTGTTGATGCTATAGTTCTTGACGGAGTCGTCACTCAAAGACTCATTGACGCTGTAAGCGGTCTAGGTACAAGACTCCTCATTGCAGCTGCTGTTGCTGATATCGACAGACCTCCTTCGAGTTTGAAGATAATCACATTCGATGAAATAGAGTAGCCGAATATCGCTGTCTTGGCTCTCTCTGTAGAAGGTGTAGTAAAGAGGAAACAGGTTGCATGGCACAATCCAAATCGTTTATTTGATTGCCCGATTTGCGAAATGACGAGTCAATTGTAACTACAATTGCTATTCCTTTGAAGAGATGAAACATAATGGTCAATTCAACTTTCACAGCGCAACTTCGCAAGTCAGCGACTCCAAAGATTCATGGAGTTTCATTGAGTGAATCGAATATGGTGGCTGTCTGTCCCCCGCCAATGGTCAAAAATCATCCAGGTGCGACCAGTCCTCATGGACTCTTCTTGGCCTCGATTGGCGGATGTGTCAATCTGGTCTTTGAAATCGCTCTTGAAAAGGGCCACATCGAGCTCCTGGATCTTGAGTCGGAGATTGTTGGCGACTACGAAACAGAAGAAGATACTGCTCGGAGCTACTTCACGGCAATCACAATCAAGACCAAAATTGTGGTTCCTGAGGGGTCAAATGAGAAGCGGATTCACAAACTCTTTGAAACTGCTAAGGAAAACTGCCCCATCGGCAACTGTCTGGTTGGTTCTTGTATTAAGATGATCACCGATCTTGAGATAGTATACGAGTAGAACACCCCTATCGAATGGCATCTACCTGGATGCCATTCTATCAGCTGTTTTTACACGACAGTTACGCAATCAGCGTATTACTCACAATTATCACCGAGCACATGGCCCTTTCTCATACGAAGAAGGTAGATGAGGCCAGATACAGTGAGTGAGCTGCTGACTCGTATAGAGAACACATCTGAAGTAGCAGTCCCCTGTGATTTATTTGAAAGAATAATCGGCCAAGACGCTGCTATTCGCCTTGTAAAGTCAGCAGTAGTTCAGAGGCGTCATGTTCTCTTCTGTGGTGTTCCTGGTATTGGAAAGTCTATGCTTGCGAGGGCTGCATCTACCCTGCTTCCCCCACCGAAGGAGTCTATATGGATTATTGCCAATCCTGCCAAACCGGAGAGACCTCAAGCCGAGGCCCGTCGATTCTCACCCGTAGCAGAACCCGTTTCTCGTGAGATTTCCAAAAGGCACTATATCCGGCCCGATGCACTTCCTTTTGAGGTTGCAGTCAAGATGGGCTATAGATGTCCCCGCTGTCGTGCATTTTCTTCTCCTGACCACGATTTGTGCATGGACTGTGGAAATCCCAAACGGTCTAGCTGGATGACCGAAGAGTCTTATCACGGCCTCTTCAGCGTCTTTGATGTAGTTCAAGAACGAGCAACCGACTCTGTCACAGTTGTTGAGCGCAGAGGCACGAGAACAGAAGAAGTCACATATCAGAGGGATGGCCATGACTCTATTCTGGTGAGTCTACAAGATATGGCCTCGGACTCCCCACGAACCATAGAACCAGTAGAAGAAAATCAGAGCGTTCTCGTATCTCTAGAGTCAAGCCGCTTTGTTCAGGTGAGTGGTTCGAGCGTGGTTGAGATTCTTGGTGATGTCAGACATGATCCCTACGGTGGTGCCGAGTCCTTGGGCACTCCTCCCCATCGCCGAGTGATCCCCGGAGCAATCCATGAAGCTCACGAAGGTATCCTGTACATTGATGAACTGGCCTCACTAGGTGGCTATCAGAAGCATTTGCTCACCGCGCTACAGGACAAGAAATATCCCATCAGTGGTCATAATCCTCAGAGCTCAGGGGCTGCTGTCCGTATTGATGCCATTCCCAGCGATTTCATCCTCTTTGCATCCTGCAATCCGGAAGACCTCCCATCCATTCTTCCTCCTCTAAGATCGAGAATCCGCGGATATGGCTATGAGATCTTGCTGAATTCGTGGATAGAGAGGAGTCCTGACGCCTTAGATGACTTGGTGCGATTCATTGCCCAGTCGGTAGATGAGGATAAGCGTATTCCCCACTTCACAGGAGATGCAGTTCAGAGAATTCTCGATGTTGCAGAACAGATGGCTTGGCAATTCGACAGAAAACGTGATGCGCTCACACTCAGGTTAAGGGAACTTGGTGGGGTCATTCGAGTTTCCGGTGACCTTGCTGTTCAGTCTCATCATGATTTAGTTCAAGAATATCACGTTGAAGAAGCTGAACAGATCTGTCAAGGAATTGGGCCTGAGGGCCATCAACCCTCTGCTAGGAGTGCTTGCTCTTCTTCCAATGAAGATTACGGAAGCTATTTCTTCTGACGCCATTTTGTTATGACAGGTGTTCCGTTGAAGGTCCTGAAACGAGTGATGAAGGAAGGCAAGATCACTCTGCAGATTGAAACGTTAGATGATCTCTGGCATCTGTATAACATAGTTGACTCAGGCGACCGGGTTATTTCGAGAACCACTCGACGCATCAGGATGGGAGATGACAACAGTCGCAAGCAGGAAAGTGTACGGAAACCGATGACGCTCGTGATTGATGTTGAAGATGTAGCCTTTCACTCCTTCACAAACCGTGTTAGGCTCAAAGGCACTATTGTAGAGGGGCCCAGTGATCTGGTCAGTACAGGCTCTTATCATACATTCAATATAGAAACCGGGGATAGGCTGACCATCATAAAGGAACACTGGCCCGATTTTCACCTAAAGAGGATAAAAGAGGCTCAAGAGTCGCGAACAAGTCCTATCGCTCTACTGGTCACCATAGAAGATGAAAACGCGGAGATATTTCTTCTGGCCGACTACGGCATACGAGAGGCGGTCAGTATCAAGTCTAGCATATCTAGAAAGAGGGGCGACCAGAAATCATACGATGCGACTATGCGTGAGTTCTTTGGCGATGTTGCTCTTGCTGTTCGTTCTCAATTGGAGCAGAACAACATTGGGGTATTGATAATTGCTGGTCCTGGTTTTGTGAAGGATCATTTCCGGGATTACCTTGAATCTGCATCGATAAGTGAGATGCCGCAAGTGGTCGTAGAAAGCGCAAACACAGTGGGTATGCCTGCTGCGAAGGAAATCCTCTATCGTGGTGTTGTGTCCAAGGTGGCGGAGGAGATCAAACTTGAGAAGGAAACACAACTCGTGGAGAAGATCTTAGAACATATTGCCAAGGGTGATGGCCTTGCTACGTATGGCGATGAAGAGGTTGCCCGCGCAGTACAGTATGGAGCTGTAGACGAACTCCTTGTCACAGACAGACGACTTCGCGGAAGTGACGAACAACACAGACGCAAGATTGACAAGCTCATCCGTGGGACAGAGAAGACGAAGGGCGGTGTCAACATTATCTCTACTGAGCATCCAGCTGGCGATCAGCTGCAGAGTCTGGGCGGTCTTGCTGCCATACTCCGCTTCAGAATCGGTCAGTAATCAAAATGGGTCGAACTCAACTTGGAATCGGTCCCAAGAAGGATATTCGGTCGCAATCCCCAGTTTCCAATCAGATGGAATCTGATGCTTTACGTCCTCTGCTATCTCTTCCAATATCCAAGGTGCGATCTCAATTCGCATCCTTTGCTCATCTACATTCAGCAGATTATCCGGAATCTCATAGCGAGTCGAGAGCATATTTGCAACACGTTCTAGTCTCCCTCTGTCAACTAGCCCCCTCTGTGGAAGAAGCACTCCCAATATAAGAAGAGGCTCATCATCGACAGTCACTTCTAATTCCCTTTTGGTTCGCTCAAGCCGCCGCCTCAACCTATTACACATCTGAACCGAGTCCTTGAAGCTGGCGGAGCAATAGTGTACTGTGAGACTCGTGAGTTCCTCAGACGCCCAGTTAAGCATCCGATTTGCAAGAGTTTCGCTGCCTGCAATTGAGGAGTTATCCATGCTTGTTAGTCGCATACCCAATGATGCCAGCCGACCGAAATTACTCTCGCTAGCCTCCAATTCATTCAAGTTAAGGAAATGAACACCAATCTCTTCTGCCCTAATTGCAGCCTCTCTTAATGCTTTCTCATGACCGGGAATGGTGGGCAGTTCAAGTCCTGTGGCAATTCCAATCTCCACCGCATCTTCGACGCCATTCCAGTTATTGCTTTGTGGATGAAATCGTATCTCATCTAGTCCCTTCTCTTTTAGGAGAACAAGTGTTCCTCTGTCAATATCTGCTATAGAAGTATACAAATGGAGATGAAAACTCGTTCCGTAATGTTCCTTAAGGCGCTCTATATATCGGAGCGTTCTATCGGGTCTGCACAACGGATCGCCCCCACTCAGTCCAGCTCCTTTTGCTCCTATTGCCTCTGCCTCGTTCAGTACATCTGAAAATTCATCAACTGGCATTTCGTCAGCAAAAATCCAGTCTTTCCCCGCCTTCTCTCTTGACAACGGACAATAGAAACAGGAACTTTCGCAGAGCCCAGTGACGAAGAGCACCATCTTTTTCCCCTCACCGCAGTATTGACAGCCGAGGGGAAGGTTTCCCACGACTAACGAACCTGCCTGCAGTCTTCTTACCTTACGCTTCACTTCTGGGACACACTCATTTTCTTCTGTCAACAGTCCTTCTAAGAGCGGGATTTCGATCAATGAGATACTTGCTTTCTGCCTCAAACGTAGAATCCTCAGGTACCTGATGTGTCAGATACACCCCGGTTCTTCCAACCGAGTCTCTTCTTGTGAGAACTCGAACCCGTTCTTTGGCAATCTCTATACTCACATTCAGCTTCCGTGCAACGCTAGCCTCATATCCAATGACCCCGCTCTCGATATGACCCTTATCCGTGGGCTGAATCAATACGAGTCTCTTGTCAACTCCCGGAACTCGGGACTGAGTATCGATTTGTTCAATGTTGACGGTTCCTCCCCATCTATAGAATTCTCTTTCTCTTGACATCATCTTAAACATAGGAAATGTAATGGTTGTACGAGAATCAAGATACAGGTGCCCCTTCAATACAGATGATGGCGTGGCCTGAACCAACTCTCTGCGTATTCCTTTCCCCACTAATAGTTCAATACGATAACTCGCAACCCGATAGGGTATGACTATATCTATGTCTGATTTCTCGTTGACGTCGCCCCGTGCCAGTGAACCGTAGACGAGGCATCTTATCCCCCCCTCTGTTAGCTTTAACACACTCTCCTCTGCAGCCCCGCGGAGTTCTCGGAAAACCTGCCAGTGCTGATCATCATAGAGAACCTCTCGCGTTAGATGCAGTATCTCTGGCTTCTTTGCCATCAGTCAAGTCTCACCTCCAAGTTCTTGAAGCATGGTGCAGACCTTGCAGAGTTTTCCCGTAGTTGGTTCTCCACACCTCTGGCATGTTCCAGTTCTGCCGTTACTCTGAGCTTCACGAAAGGTGTCAGATATCGCCTCGCCTGAGTGTAAGACTGCAAGAAGAGTGCCTGGACGTCTGTGTTCCATCTCATTCAGGAAGTCCCGTATGTCGTTCCGATATGCTTCGGAAGCATAAGGACATGGGACATCATGATAGGGCAACCTCAAGAAATGGGTGTAAGCGACTATATCCCTCTCTGACAACTGAATGAGAGGCTTGACCCTAGGTACAAAACCCTCCATAGTTCGTTCTCTTGGTCTATTCGTTCTGGCCATCCTCTTCGTATCACCTCTGAGGATATTCATGATTATGGTCTGTGCCTCATCATCTAAAATATGTCCAGTTGCTAAGACATCGCCTTCCAACTCCTTAGCAGCTTGATTCAGAGCTCTTCTCCTGAAGACCCCGCAATAGGAACAGGCACCAAGTGAATTGGGTGGCCGGTTCTTAATCATCTCATCAAGTGACATTCCAAAGTAGTCTGAGAACCTACGCACTATCAAATCATGTCCCAGCGAAGCTGCTAACTTCGCCGCTGCTTCATATGCTCGGTCTCTATATCCTTTGATTCCTTCATCTATGATTAAAGGAATCACTTCTGACTTTGGAAAGCAACTCTCTATTCGTGTAAGAATGTCTAAGAGGACCGCACTGTCTTTCCCCCCCGAAACTGCAACGATTATGCGGTCATCTTCTTTGAGCAATGCCTGCCTGTTGATAGTTCGTCTTACTCTATCCTGTGTTGTTTTCACGAGGCAGGAAACACACAGTCTCTCATTCGTGTATCGTCTCAGATAGACTGCTGGTTCTCCACATTTCGAGCACTCTATGCTCATGTCTAATACTTCCGAACCAAACTGTGATCAAAGCGCTGTTAAGGATACTCATGGCTCTTCTCTTCTTCATAGCTCCCGGTTCCGGTATTTCTACTCGTTATATCATAACCACTTTTTCTGATGGGCTGAAATGAGTGACATCGCTAATCCGACCGCGTACCGTCCGACCGCGTACCTCCTGAGAAAACCTGCTGGCAGAGTCAGATTGCTTCTCTTGGCGAGTCATGTACTCATCTCTAGAAGAGTCCTTTACCGAACCAGAAGCTAAGGACAATGCTGAGGATGACAATTAGTAGCGAAGCAATCCGAAGAGGCCACATTATCAGTCTGATTTTCTTCTCATCATCAGTCAATAAGCTCAGGCCATTTGATAGCAATCTCTCTCCGTCCAGGAAGGGTATGGGCAAGAGATTGAAAAGAGCAACCGAGAACTGGATTATGAAGGACCAAGTCAGCACTTGCTGCATGTGAAATGCAAAGAGTGGCCCACCTGGTATCCATTCCCATCCCGGCTTAGGTTCCCAATAATCTGCCCCATATATCCCGATGTATCCAATTGAGCTGTTTCCCTCGCTTTCGGCGAGTATGATTGTTTCAGTGCCTTCTAGCGTGTGTATTGTGAGTTGAGATCCCGCAGGTGCATCCATCATGAACTGGGATATGTCCGCCCATCTCTGAATATCAGTATCATTCAGCCCAATAATCACATCGCCTATGTCGAGTGCATCTGCTCCAGGCGAACCTGGTACCACATCGTACACATACGCCCCATTCGGTGGATTAAATCCCAAAGACATCATGGCAGGAAAGTTTGCAATCATCAAGAGTACGATAAATGCCCATATCAGATTGGAAAACGAACCTGCGGCCAGCAAGCGCATCCTGTCCTTCGAGGATGCTTCTTTCTCGAATACTTCTTCGTCAGGTTCCACAAAAGCTCCAAACAGGACAAAGAAGGCCATGAGACCCGAGCTCTTGATTGGAATGTTATCCCTAGATGATGCAAGACCATGAGCGAACTCGTGCACGATGAGAGTGAACGCCAATGCTATCATCAGGTATACCAAGGGCAGTCCGGTGATTGTAATTCCCGGAATTATTGGCACCACCCCGCCTGCGGTCTGAGGTTGGATGAAGAATTTCACCAGATTGTCTGCAAACATCACAAAACCGGCAATCATTCCTCCAAATGCTACCACCACTCCCAGGCTGAAGAAACACCTCGGGATTCTCTTACCCGCCTTGGTCAGAAGCGAATTAAGTCGTTCAGTCTTGAACATGATGAAGAAAGGTGTTCCTGCTTCTATACCCCTCTCACTGAGTCTCTCTTGTCCTATAGCCTGTGCAATCGCGTAGATGACGAGATAGATTCCCGCCAGAATTCCAAGTAAATAGATTGGGTCCATGAATATCCATCCAATACCAACGGTCTTGAAGGTGGCAATTTCTGGACTTGTTATAATGATTATGCCATGGTTGCAAATCTTGAGACTCTCTATGGCATGACCAATTCAGCTCGACCACAAGCCTCATAAAGTGAATCGAAGTCGCTAGCCTCAGCGTCCTACCAGTGAGGACCATAAATTTCAAGGAAGTTGAACTACAGTTGCCATTCAAGCTTGTCCTATCAGATCCCGAAACAGGTACGGCAATCCAGTACGAGTTAGACGATGCCAAAACAAATGCATTAATCGGCAAGCAGGTTGGGGAAATTGTTGAAGGCGATTTAATAGGCCTTCCAGGATACAAGCTCAAGATTACCGGTGGCAGTGACACGTCTGGTTTCCCAATTCGCCCGGATGTTCATGGTAGTGGTAAGCGGAAAGTACTCATACGTGGACGGCCAGGTCTAAGGCCTACACGAAAGGGAATAGCACGACGGAGAACCGTTCGAGGCCGTGAGATCACCTCCAATCTTTCTCAGATTAATGTTAGAATTGAAGAGGAAGGCGGTACTCCTCTTGAAGAACTTGTTATGAAGGCTGCATAGCTGCTTCTAGAGAACAAGGGAATGGATTCTCTATAGGCCAACCATAGACTTCTTATGTAGTGTCTTGCACTCTCGCTCGCGACAAACAAGGGACAGTTGGAAGTGAAGACTAGGTGAGCCCCAAGTACGAAGGACAATCAGAAGTGAGTATTGGTGCACTGGGCCATGTAGACCATGGAAAGACAACTCTCGTGGAATACCTGACTGGTGAATGGACTGACCGTCATTCAGATGAGGTCAGAAGAGGTATATCGATTCGTCTCGGATATGCAGCTACGACTCTAATGAAGTGCACAAAGTGTCCAGAGCCACAGGCCTTTACAACATCTCATCTTCTGAAGGATGGGAAGTGTCCTGACTGCGGTGGCCCCTTAGAATCTCTGAGAGAGATTTCCTTCGTAGATAGTCCCGGCCACGAGTCACTAATGGCCACATGCCTCAGCGGTGCAAGTCTGATGGACGGTGCTATTCTTGTGATAGCTGCTAATGAGCCCTGTCCTATGCCTCAGACATCGGAGCATCTTCAGGCTCTCCAGATTGTGGGTGTCGAGAAAATAATCATAGTGCAAAATAAGATTGAACTCGTGTCGCGAGAAGAGGCTAAGAAACACTACCAACAGATCAAGGATTTTGTGAAGGGGACTATGGCAGAACAAGCCCCCATCATACCGGTATCTGCAATATTCGGAGCAAATGTGGATCTTCTGATTCAGACGATTCAAGAGGTCATACCCACCCCTGAACGAGATTCAGATGCACCCCCTAAGATGTTCATTGCTCGTTCCTTTGATATCAATCGGCCAGGTACCACTCCCCCAGATTTGAGGGGAGGTGTCGTAGGAGGCTCCATTGTCCAAGGCCGATTGAAGGTTGGTGATGAGATAGAGATTGCTCCGGGCTCGCGAGTAGACAAAGACTATTATCCCATAAAGGCTAAGGTGAGAAGCCTGCTCTCTGGCAGTGGAAATTCCTTGGAGGAGGCATATCCGGGTGGGTTGATTGGTGTGGGCACTGGTCTTGATCCATCATCTACTCGTGCTGATCGTCTAGTCGGAAATGTTCTCGGCAAGAAGGGTGAGTTACCAGATTCCGTTGACAAGATTATGTTACTTCCAGAACTGATGGGCCGAGTTGTAGGTATGGAGTCACAGAAAGAAGTGGAGAATCTGCGACTCAATGAACCTCTAATGCTGGTTGTAGGTACAGCTGCCACTGTTGGAGTCATCACTCGACTACATGGAGATAAAATCGAGCTCTCTCTAAAGCGACCGGTATGCGTTGAAGAAGGACAGCGTATCGCTATCGGTCGTCGTGTTGAAAACAAATGGCGTCTCATAGGGCATGCAGTTGTCTAAAAACGGTAGTGCATTTGAATTGCCAATACAAGTTGTTCTTGACACTAATTTTCTACTTGTACCCGTGCAGTTCGCGATTGATGTGTTCGCTGAAGCAGAGAAGATCTTAGAAAGACGGCCGCATTTTGTCATCTTGGATTCTGTCGCAGAAGAAATCGATGCTCGTCTCGAGACTCCAAGAAGCCACACTGAGACCAGACAATTCACTGTGGCAAAGAGGCTTACTGAGAGATGCGAACTGGTTCAGGTTGACGAGAAAATGCAAACCCTACCAGTCGATCTCCAGATTCTAGAGTATGCAACGATGCAAAGGGCCGTGATTGCCACTAACGACCGGAACCTTCGCAAGAAAGCTAGAAAACGTGGTATTCCTGTTCTCATGGTGAGAGGAAGAAAACGGTTAATACTGGAAGGCTCGATAATTTAAGACGATGTCACAATCTTTTTATGTTCACTGAAAGGAATCACCGCTGAGCCGTCGGGTAGAGACCATCGGACAAAACCGAGGTCTTATTGTTCTAGCAAGCATCCTGTCAGGCAAACAGAATCTGCTCAAAGGAAGCAGGAGGTCCTATCAATTTACTCAATCGTCACAGTAAGGGATATTGTAAGAATACCCCCATCACAATTCGGTCAGCCTCTCAAGGAGGCTGCAATGATACATCTCAGAAAGAATCACGAAAATGTCTTGGACAGAGACATAGGCCTGATGATTGCGGTCACCGATATTGATGAGATTGGTCAAGGACGCCTCATGCCAGGCGATGGTGCAACATATCATAGTGTCACATATCAAGTATTGGTATTCAAACCGGCGCGAGGCGAGCTGGTAGAGGGAAACGTTGTAGAGATTATGGACTTTGGGGCTTTTATTCGGATGGGTCCACTGGATGGTCTCTGTCATGTGAGTCAAATATGTGATGATTTCATTACACAGGATCCAAAGGGGAACGCACTTCTCGGAAAAGAAACAGGACGCACCCTGAGGCAGGATGATTTGGTTCGTGCCAGAATCACTTCGATCAGTTTCGAGTCAGGAAACAGATCTGGCAAACTAGGCCTTACCATGAGGCAACCTTTCCTTGGAAAGATTGGTCCTGACGCCTCTTGGGTGGAAGATGATGTCAAAGCCGCTCGTGGCGAAGCTGAGGACGAGAAGAAAAAGAAGAAATGATGTGGAGGAAGAAAGTTGGCACGTCTGAAAGCCTGTCGTCAATGTCACTATTTGACAAGCGAGAACATTTGTCCTAATTGCAAGAGCACGAATCTCTCGACATCCTACACTGGGATAGTCGTTATTCTACCTCCACGTGATTCCGCCGAAGACCCAAGAGACTCATCTTACATTGCAGACCGTCTTGGTGTCGACAAACCCGGCAAATACGCTCTAAAGGTACGCTGAACAGTATGTTTGCTGTGAAAGCTTTATTAGCCAACCCAAGGTCGGTTGGCTGACTAGACCGTCAAGTCATCTTCAGATATATAGAGTGATGTCAATGGAGTTAGAAATCCTTCAGGAAAAGGAGAACAAGCCTCTCGGACGAAGGGAACTGAGATTCAGAATCGAGCATATTAATGGCACTACTCCCAGTAGGCGCGATGTTCGTTCCAAGCTTATGGCAAAGTATGATACAAATGCCTCATCTGTCATTGTCAATAAGATGGAAACTCGTTTTGGGATTGGCATCACAGAGGGCACGGCAAGAATCTATTCCGACATCGATCAGATGAAGCGCGTCGAGAGAGACTATATGTTGAAACGGAATGAAGACAAGAAGACGGAGGCCTAAGGGATGGCTGAGACTCACAAGAAGTACAAGGTTGACAAGAACGGAAATGTGTCCATTGATAAGAGACAATGCCCTCGGTGTGAGAAGGGCACCTATATGGCCGAGCATTTTGATAGGTTTGCCTGCGGTCGTTGTGGCTATACAGAGTTCAAACGCAAGGACAAGAGCTAATTCTGACGTTCACAATCGTTCTAGGCCAAAGACCAAGTGTTACTCCGCCACTATGGCCATGACCCATCTAACAAAGAATAACACTCCAATCACTAGCGTGAGCATTATATCAATCAGGAAGATGCCTGAGATGATCACATCAACCATCGCAGACACAATGAGCGCCACAGGAAAAGTGACGATATAGGGCAGCGTGGCAATAGTCAAAGATACTTCTTCGCTCGAAACCATTGCATTTACCAAAGTGACTATCCACATCGAATAGATTGTCACAAGTATCCCCACTTCAAATATCATTGGTCATCTATCCCCGTCTTGGAATTATGGCTTATTATCGAGCATTGTATAGTGCTGAAGGCTTTTGTTCTCGTTTGACAAAGCTATACAAACTCATCATGCTCCTAGACTACTGCACCAGTTCGCAATGCTTAAAACCCTGTCAGATTCATGATTTCTTACACAGCCCACAGAATTGTCTGATTGGACCTGATGCTGGATAACATCTACCAGACTAGCGGGTTGGGGAAGCCTGGCCTATCCCGCGGGGCTCATAAACGCGGAAACGCGTCGAGTTCCGTGATGGGGACACCCCGAGATCGGTCGTTCAAATCGACCACCCGCTACCATTTCTTCTCTTGCAGATACGTTTCATTAGATGAATCCGCAGAACATACGTTTCTCTTGGTTCATCCAAGGGGAAATATGCCGAAATCCTGCTAGTATCTATCTAGCATGACCTCTCCTCAAAGAAACAGTTGTGTATCGCAGCTCGCGACTGACTCGCGATTTCTTTCAAAAGCGCCAGTTGATTGTTGTTCAGCTTCTTGCTCTGGACAGCTGTGATATTGGAGTAGTCATTCGGAGGCTGCTCAGCTCATTGCATAGACGCTACTCAGAAGCATGTAGTTACTACAGAGTAGCTGGTCCCAGTCGACCTCTTCCGACTCGAAATCCGATAGTCCTCGACAGCGACCAATCCATCTCCAGCAGGGCATGCCGCTCACCAACTCAAGCTGATATAGATTTGCCTTGATGGAGTTGTATCTTACTTCCAGTAGAGTGCCTTCTGCAAGTTCACTGAAGTTCGCCACTTCTAGTAGTATCTTGCCATTCTCTTCCGTCCCCGCCTTTGACAGATAATACCTCGACTCCTTTCCTGTGTCTGGCTCTAGAACGACTACTGCTACGTGAGGCCTTGCAATTGGATCCCAGTACCTCGGAATACTTGGTCTGCGAACTAAGATGCAGTTCTTGATAGACTCCATACCTGCCGTGACCTCTACTTGCATATTCAACCTCTCAGAGATGAGCTGCCAAAGTACCCATATAAGGTGGAGTTGTACCACCATAACACGTAGAACTGCATTTAGACGCCTTCTAGTGCCCCTTCTTTAGGGTGATCATGGAAGTCTTTGAGTTAGTTGTTTCACTGCCAAAAATAGGGACAAGACTACCCCCCACTTGTCTTAACAAACGGACAACACTATCAACTGGGTTACTACTCTTCTTCGGGAGGCAACCCAATCACCAGAGGTCGGCCTTCATATATTGCCTGAATGACTTTCTTCCTTGCAGTTGCAAGCAGTCTCCAGATGGTGCCTCGTGACACGCTCATTGAATCTCCTGCCTGCTCTTGATACAATCCTTCTAGGTCAACAAGCCTTAGTGCTTCGGCCTCGGCAAGATTGAGATGGATCGGCTCCTTGTTACCATCAGGTCTTGGAACCATTCTCTCCACAGATGGTTTCTTGTCAATCGTTGGCTGGATGGGGAACCTTCCTCTTGCGCCTCTTCTTCTTCTGTGCATTACCAATCAACTGTTCCTAAGCTGCGACCATTTAAGATATTATCTCTTCGGGTTACAATAAGTAACCTTTATATTCGTAGTTATGCACACTATAACTAGTTGTGCATTTGCACAGAATATGGGGTGAATGAAAAAATGTATGTATATGGCAGAGGTGGCGGTTGGGGCCGTGGCCGCACTGGCGGCCGAGGAGCTGGGCGTGGTGCGTGGCCAGGTAATGGCCCATTCAGTCATCTTCCTCCTTGGGAACGACCTGGTTGGCTCTATGGTCCCGGTTCTTGCTGGGCAATGGGATACTGGGACGGTGTTTCGCCGAGTGCGGCCACACCCCCGACGGGAACAATTGCTGGACCAGAGAATGTAGAATCTCTCAGGCAGCAGAAAGAATTCTTAGAGAATCAGATCAAGTCACTACAGGATTCTATAGAGCGGATATCAAAACGTCTGGACGACATAACTGAACAATAGGATGATAGAGTGGTCGCAGACCGTCTGCAACCCTCCTATCCCTACCTCTTTATTCTACTCATTATCTCTCTATGGACATTTCTTAGAATACGGGTTATTCTGTGGTCTGGTGCATGTTCTGGCAGCGTCTGCATTGCTATCATTGACTGTGTCATGATAGGATCAAAGGGTATTCTACCAATCACATCTACACTATTCTGTCTGCAGAAGTGTTCCATTTTCTCAGTGTTCTCCACGTTAATGTCATACTTGTTCACTATCAGAAGACTCGGTATATCGAATCTTTGGAGAAGCTCAACGACACGCTTCATATCATGGATACCAGACAATGTGGGTTCTGTGACAATAACGCCGAGTCCTATACCCGTTACTGTTGCAATAACAGGGCATCCAATTCCTGGTGAGCCGTCAATAAGAACGAATTCACTTCCATTGTTATCTGCAAGTCGTACGCCCAGATTCCGGACTTCTGTAACGAGTTTACCAGAGTTGCCTTCACCAGCCAGCAGTTTCGCATGTGCCATTGGTCCAAACCGCGTATCTGACTCGTACAGGTAGCCCGAAACTCTGTCCCTCATCGTTATTGCATTCTCGGGGCATATGAGCTCACAGACGCCACACCCCTCACAGGCAATCTGGTCTATTTCAGGAGGATTTGCTGCGCCAAATCGGCATTTCTCACTACATAGCCCGCACTGAATACACGATTCCGGGTTGATCTGAGCAATCTTTGAGCTACAAAACTCACTCTTTCGTTTCACGTCTGGCTCAAGAAGTATATGCAGGTCAGGGGCATCCACATCACAGTCAGCCATCACTGTCTTCTTTGAGAGGGCGATTAGCGCCGCGACAACAGTAGTCTTTCCAGTGCCTCCTTTCCCGCTTATGACTGCTATTTCATTAACCATTGCTGACTGCCTCCTCTATCCATTCATAGACACTCCTGAACTTCTCCCGCCATTCTGGCATCTCTTCGATGAAGGGTGTGCCAGCGGAGTACAGCTCGGCAATCCTCCTATCGAACGGAATCTCCATCAGAATCGGGATGTTTCGTTCCTCACAGAAGTACCTTGCCGAATCATCGCCAATTCCCGCCCTGTTCACTATGACACCGTGGGGAATACCTATTTCCCTGACCACATCTGCTGCCATCTCCAAATCATGAAGGCCAAAAGGGGTGGGTTCTGTGACCAGAATGAGATAGTCGGATTCCTGCATGGTCTCTATGACTGGGCATGCAGTACCTGGAGGGGCATCGACGATGTTGATTGCATCACGGTGCATTCGACCCTTGACGGCCTTTATCACAGAGGTCGCAATTGGTTCGCCAACATTCAGCTCGCCAAAAACAAGTGAGATTCCTTCTGCTTCCCCAATGAAGACATTACCGACAATTCTTTCTCTCTCCTCTATGGCTCCCTCAGGGCATACAATCGCGCAACCTCCACAGGAATGACACATCTCGGGGTACACGAGAACTCTACCCTTCCCCACAAATAGCGCATTGAACTGGCAAAATGCTGCACACTCGCCGCAGAGGGTGCATTTCTTCTCATCGACATAAGGAGTGGGCATCTTCACTGGTTGAGACTCTAATCCTCCAAGCTTGAGAAGCGTGTGCGTGTTCGGCTCTTCGACATCACAATCGAATAATCTGGCTCCTTCTAATGATAGAGCCATGTTTACTGCAACAGTAGTCTTTCCAGTGCCCCCTTTTCCTGAAGCCACTGTGATAATCACGCCAAGTAGCTCCCTAAAGATTTGCTCATCGATGGCGCGCGTCACTGCATCCATCGGTGAGTTCTTGCAGACCTTGCTGCATGAACTTCTGCATGACCTTTTCCACATCTGAGCTATCAGCTCGTAGGACTGCTACGTTCTGGCTCTGAAAACTGCGAAGACCACGAGGTCCCATTCCTTTCACGATGATCAAATTGGGACCATAACGCATGATGTTATCATGTGCATGCCCCCTTCCGCCAGCGTGTTCTCCCTGATTTGGGTTCACTTCCTTGCCGGCGATATTGCCATCACTATCAATGTCAAAGACTGCAAAGAAAGGGGCTCTTCCGAAATGGTCGGCCACAATCTTTCCCGCCTGATCTTCCGTAGGAATCACGATTCTTCTCTTCATTTTACATATTTCTCCTTCCTCTTCCTTGACCACGGCCTCCGCCCATTCCGCGCCCTTGTCCCATACCCATTCCACGGTGTGCAGGGCCGGGTGTTGCATTCTCCTGCAATTGGTCTTGTTTCATCATCTGTATCGTTTCACGGACAGTGCCCACGGCACCAGTCATGATTTTGATGCCCGAGCTCTGAAGAGCCGGATACGCATTTGGCCCCACACTGCCAGTTATCACAGCTTCCACACCTGTGGATGCCACCGTCTGGGCCGCACGTATTCCTGCTCCACCCGAGGCCATCGCCGCGTCATTCTCAATTGCGCTAGACTGCATTGTGTCGGTATCGACTATTATGAAATACGCGCACCGCCCAAATCTCGGATCTACTGCTGAGGCCAAATCCGCCCCACTTGAAGTCACACATACTTTCATTTGTACACTTCCATTGTATTACGAATTATGATTCGTATCTTGATTCATAAAAAGTCATCGGCTGAGGCATTAATCATAAGCAATAGGTGAGCTTTATTTCGTGTTGCTCCCCTTGCATCTCCTATCTGGAGTGAAGAAAGAGATGGGATTTAGTGTTGGCGTTGTCGGAAAGCCCTCATGTGGGAAGACTTCCTTTACCAATGCGGCTTGCATGACTGATTTCAAAGTCGGTAGCTATCCATTTACCACAATAGATGCCAATGTCGGAGTCACCCACGTAAGAGCCAAGTGTGCCTGTCTGGATTTTGATGTAAAGGACAGCCCACAGAACTCGATATGCATCGAGGGAATACGGTTAATTCCAGTCAAGCTGATAGATGTTGCCGGTCTTGTGCCCGGGGCACATGAAGGTAGGGGCATGGGCAACAAGTTCTTGGATGATCTCCGACAGGCTGATGTTCTTATCCACATTGTTGATTGCAGTGGCACTCTGGATGCGGAGGGACAGGAAGTTGCCCCAGGAACATACGACCCTGCAGAAGATGTCCGTTGGCTGGAGCAGGAACTGACCGAGTGGATTCTTGGCATAATATCCAAGGACTGGCGCAGAATCAGTGGAAGAGTCCGTGCAGAGGGGGCTAAGCTTGACGAATTGCTTCTTGAAAAACTCTCTGGACTCAAAGTGCAACGCAGTCATATACTCAAGGCGATTCGAAACTCAGAACTGAAAGCAGAGTCTGCAGACAAGTGGGCGGAAGAGGACCTTCGTCGCTTTTCCTCGAGTATCCAGCAGATTGCAAAGCCGATCATAATCGCCGCAAACAAGATTGACCGACCTACTGCTGAAACCAACTATGAAAAGATGAAGGAGGAGTTTTCTGATCGATTAGTTGTCCCGGTCAGTGCTCTTGCCGAGAAGGCACTCAAGGATATGGATCGGAAAGGAATCATCTCTTATGTTCCAGGTAGTGATGCCTTTGAGATTCTGGATCCAGACTCTCTGAGCAATGAGGAAACCGCTCAGCTTCAACGACTCAAAGATGAACTCCTGTCGAAGTTCGGTGGCACCGGCGTACAGGAGATTCTCAATAAGGCAGTGTTTGAGCACCTTGATATGATAACAGTGTATCCAGTTCATGACGTCAATACCCTGAGTGACAGCGAAGGCAATGTACTTCCCGATGTATTCCTGGTGCCCAGAGGGACTACTGCGAAGGAATTTGCAGGATATGTCCACTCAGACCTCATGGAGTCGTTTCTTCATGCGATCGATGCTCGGACAAAGATGAGGATATCAGAGAAGCACGTTCTCCAAGATAGGGATGTCATCAAGATTGTGAGCACAAAGGGGAGCAAGTAGGACCGTCGAAGCGGTCTCTAACTATCCGACTATTATTGGGCAAGTCTCTCTCCCAGTGCCCAATACTCCGCAGCGAGAGGAAGATACGTGAATAGGTTTGCTTTTGCAGGGTCGAATCTGCCGCTGCTGTCCAGAATGGATTCGTCCATGTGGACTGCCAGAATCTCAGCGATGAACAGGTCGTGAGCCCCTAGATTCACAATCTTCTCTGTCTTGCATTCGATGTTGATTGGACATTCCTCTATCATCGGGCTTGTTACCTTGGACGAAGCTGCGGCTGTCAGATTACACTCCTCGAATTTGTTATAGTCTCTTCCAGACTTACTTCCACAGAAGATTGTTGCTTTAATCAGGTCCACTGAGGGTATGTTAACAACAAAATCTCCGGCTCCCTTCACTAGACCATGACTGAAACGATTTGGCCTTATACCAACAACCAAAGTGGGTGGATTGCTGCACACATTTGCTGCCCAGGATAAGGTGATGATGTTCGGTCGCTTGTCATCTGCCACGCTGAGTAGCACCGCAGGACAGGGGACCAGTGCAGTGGATGGTTTCTTCTCTATCTTCATAGTATTAGTCTAGGTGACACAGTCTTATTTCTTTGTCGAGGACGCTAAGTTTAAGATAGGGCTCTGAGGGCATAGAACATACCCTACGAAGAAGGTTAGACATATGGTGCGAGTACTCATTGCTGATCCAATAGCTGCTTCTGCCCAGAAGCGAATCGAAGATGCAGGATTCGAAGTTGTTGTCCGAAACAAAAACACAGACGGTCCTATCTCTGAACAGATACTAGGATTTGACTGTGTCATTGTACGTAGCGCAACCAAGATTACGAAGGAAGTTCTGGAAGCCGCCGATGCTCTGAAGTTGATTGTGCGCGCAGGAGTGGGCTTGGATAATATTGATATTGAAGCCGCTGAAGAGGTAGGAGTCAAGGTGATGAACACGCCTGAGGCTCCAACTGTTTCAGTGGCAGAGATGGTCTTCGCCTTGATGTTCGCCTTGGCAAGGAACGTGACCCAGGCCGACTCTTCGATGAAAGAGGAGAAATGGAACAAGAAGATACTTAGAGGCACGGAGCTATGGCAGAAGAAACTAGGTATCATCGGCTTTGGTCGAATCGGGAAGGAGATTGCTCGACGGGGCACCTGTTTGGCAATGGACGTCTTGATTGTGAAGAAGGACCGACCCGGTCGTGAAGAAGAGTGCGCTGAAGTCGGAGCGCGTCAGGTATCCCGCAATCAACTTATCGAGGAGTCCGATTACCTGACAGTCAATGTTCCTTTGGTTCCCGAAACCGAAGGCATGATTGGACTCGAAGAGCTCAAACGGATGAAGGAAACTGCCTACTTGATCAACACGGCTCGAGGCGGTGTTGTCGACGAGGAGGCATTACTGAAGGCTCTAGAACAGGATATGATTGCCGGTGCTGCATTGGATGTCTATGTGGATGAACCCCCTAAGAACTGGGAGCTCGTCAAGCATCCGAAACTCATCGCAACGCCTCACTTGGCATCATCAACTTCTGAGGCCCAAGTCCGAGTCGGTGAACTGACTGCTGAAAAGGTCATCAACGAATTCAAGTAGACCGACACAAGGATAAGGAGAAGTAGCTCAAGGTCAGTTTTGGTTTTCCTTTCGGGACAGAAACTGACCGCACTTCTCAATCCCTCTTACTGGATTCTCCAAACCGTTACAATTTTAAGTGGACTGTCTAGCGATTAGGGTGGCCTCGTTATGAGGCCTCCTATTCCTTTGTGTTGGCGGATCCGTCCGCACGGGATGTGGCCCAGATGCTGGGCTGAACCACAAACAAAGTGAATATTATTACTACAAAGGAAGGAGATATCGAATTTGGCATACAAATATATCCAGAAGACTTGGATTGATCAACAGAAAGAACGCTCTGAGCTTGTAAGGAATCGTCTCATCGTCTGGCGAAAGCAGGGTAGTATTGTAAGACTGGATAAACCAACAAGGATTGCACGCGCACGGTCGCTGGGGTACAAGGCAAAACAGGGCTATGTGGTCGTCAGGATCAAGATAGGAAGAGGCCCTAGAGAAAAACCCCGGCCGCGGATGGGTCGAAAGCCTAGAAGCCTAGGTGTTAACAAATACACACCTCAAAAATCTAGGCAGTGGATTGCCGAGGAACGTGTTGCAAAGAAGTATCCGAACTTGCGAGTCTTGAACTCTTATTGGATTGGCTCAGATCACAAACTGGCGTTCTATGAAATCATTCTGGTTGACCCCGATCACCCCAACATTTACAATGATTCTGAGATTAACTGGATCTGTGCTCCGTCACAGAAGGGTCGAGTGAATCGTGGTCTTACATCTGCAGGGAAGCGAAGCAGAGGGCTCCGTAAGAAAGGTCGAGGCGCAGAGAAACTTCGTCCCTCTCTTGGGGCAAAGGGCAACTTAGGCAAGTAGGCCTGAGAACTGGCTGGAACCGAGATGCCTTTCATAAGAAGGATTGAGGCCCGTGCATATGCCTATACGACCGAAGTGCCAGAACGAGTAGAATCTGCGCTGCTCGAGCTATTCCCTGAGGATGTCTATGAGAAACTCGAGCTCGAAGTTGAGGAAACTGAGAGCCATCTTGGTCTGACCATTGTTGTCTTCGAGGTGGCGCTGGAAAACAAGAAGGCATGCAATAGAACTCTGGAGCATATCTTTGCCCGACTGTCGGAAGGTGATCGCTACTATGTCAGGAGCACCCTAGAACGTAGAATCGACGATCGCTGCAGGGTGTATTTCCGTTTTGATAAGCAGGCCGCCTATTTAGAGGACGTCAAGCTGACCGAAGGGCCAGACCTTATCAACTTCCAGCTTCATCTCATTGAGTACCCTCGGTGCGAACACGAGGACGTCAAAGTGTTCTTGACACAGAAGCTTGACGCAGTGGAGGCTCCAGAACGTGCTGATTGATGTCAACATAAAGGCTGATACAAGCAAGCTGTTGGATGAGATGCTGCGTATTGCACATGCCTTAGGTTTTGGTGCAGTTGCGATTTCTACCAATCTCAAAATGAGCGCCGAGGAGGCTCCGAGCATTCCCATTTTATCCCGAACGGATATCACTAGCAGAGCCCTCCAAGGCATAAAGACCCAAGCGGGGCAACATAGAAAGCATTCTCTGATAGTTGCACTCCCTCTCAGAGGTGTCCTTACGGCAAACTGGGCTGCTGAAGACTCCAGAGTCGATCTCTTAACACTCCAAGTAGGAGGAACACAATCACAGCTACGAAGGACAACTGCCAGGCTCGCTGCGGAGAACGAAACTGCTCTCGAGATTTGCATTGACCCCCTTCTCCACAGCGACGGTCTGCAAAGATCCAGAATCATCAAGACTTGTAGAGAGGCTGTATCTGTTGCACTGGATGCCGGGATGTCCATTGTGCTGTCCAGTGGTGCCTCCCGCCCTCTCTCGCTCCGATCACCTAAGGCACTGCAATTCATCGGTACGGTCTTGGGGATGCCATTCGAAGAGGCTGGAAAGGCAGCTCTCGAGATGCCTGGAGAGATAGTTTCTCGCAATCGCCACAGGATGTCAGAGGGATATATCGCTCCAGGACTCGAGATTGTGAAGGAGGACAAATAGAGATGAAGATGGAGAAGAAACGCCATCTCCTGTTCAAGCTACACGGATCAGGACCACAAGTGACGGAACGACAACTCGTTTCTGCCATCAGGGGTAGCCTGCACACACTATACGGAGAGGTGTATGTTGCCACATCTAAACTCTATCTTGATGAATACAATCCGGAGAACGGAAAAGGTATTTTGCAGTGCAATCTGGAAAGCCTCAACCAAGTGGTTGCTTCAGCATGCATGCTGAACAGGATTGGCAAGACCGATGTTTCATTTCAACCCTTGAGGCTTTCAGGTTCCTTGCGCAGTTTGAAGTAGAGGCACTACTCGATGCTAGTCTTGATTTGACATGCTGTATTATCCCCTGCTAGAACGAAAGAATCATACTCCCATATTCCCCTTCTCTTAGACGCAATAATCCAAACGACAGGATTGAGGCGCATGTTTTCCAAGTCCGTGTTGGATGGGTAAACCGGAGCTGGGTGGCTATGAAATATTCCAACCATCTTTTCCCCTCTCTCTTCTGCCTCAACAAGCAGTCTGTATTGTTCTTCAGGTTCTACTCTAAAGGTGACCATGCTAGCAGCCGAGTTTTCCATCAATGCAACCCGCTCAGCAATACTTCTCTGGTTAGATGTGTGTCCGAACAGAAGTGCTACTCCTTCCCTTGGATACCAGAACTCTGCATGGGCCAACATAGCATCAAGCATGTTCTGCGTCAAGACAAACTCTTCTAGTTCCATTCAGACCCCCCGGTTACAGGGGCGACTTGATAGTCTCTAGAACAATACAAGTTTCAACTTCACCAACGCCAGGAACTTTGCCCAGCCGTTTCTCCAAGAAATTCCTCAGCTCGTTAAGGTCATCCACTGTGACTTTCAACATCAGTCCACAAGCTCCGTCCAAGAAGTATGCCTCATCCACTTCGTCATAGCCCTTTATCTCCTCAGCCATGACGGTAGCCTGTTTCATCATGGTCTTCACCCTGATGATAGCTCGAATGCGTGGTCCAATCTTCATGGGATCGAGTACTACTGTGAATCTCTTGATTATACCCTGGTTCACAAGCTGTCGTACACGTCTCCGTATTGTGACTTCTGTTCGCTCTACCTCCTCAGCAATCTCTGAGTAAGACCTTCGGCCGTCTTCCTGTAGCATTTTTATGATCTTTTTATCTATTGCGTCAAGCTTCATAGGAATCGTCTCTTAGTGTTTCTCCAAGATATACTGTCGGCAGTCGCTGTGCATCGTGATAATATTCTCACATATACCTTTTGAAAAGTGAACGAGTTCGAAAGTTTCTTGAGCTCAATCATTCAAAAATGGCAATAAAAAGGGACAACCCCTCTAGAGCACCCTAATCTCTTCCGAGAGAATCCTTTCTTCCTTCCCAGACATGATGGCATAGAGCTCAATATGGTCTGTCATCTGGGGCGCACTTCGTACCTTCTTCTCTAACAGCTCTTGGATCTGAAAGATGCCAGATGCATTCGTCATCTCCACTTCAATTCGTACCGTCTTGTTCTCCCCCTTCTTGATGCTCACTTTTCGGATTGCCATGGCAGATGCTGAATGTATGTTCACACTTCCCGCTTCGAAGGGGATCCGAGCACGACCAGCAGTCATATCTAATGCATCAGCGATTCCAACGATTCCTGCCTCGATGGTATGAGGAACAATGACCTTGTCATGAGAATACATGGCGTGAAGCACGTGTCCTCGGATGTGTATCTGCTTGTGGGCGTCACCGGGGTATACCTTTTGCAATATTCTATCTATGACTGGTTTTGCCAAGAATACAGAGAACTGGTCATGATTCTCTCTATGGACGCTCATGCCAATATCATGCAGGTATCCTGCAAGCATCACTATCAATTGTGCATCCTCGAAGGTGCCGGTCCCCTCCTGAACTATGGTTGGTTGTACTCCCTTGCTCAGTCTGTCAAGAAGCTCAATCCCGTTCTTCGTGACAATCAGTGAATGCGTATGACCATGATCGGAAAAACCCATCCTGTCGATTGCCATTCGGTTTGTATCTTCTAGTATGGTCTGCACTTCTGCGTCATTCTCTAAGGCATCAAATGCTGTCACACATAGATCGTTTGACTTGAACAACCTTCGTACTCTGTCTTTTAGCGCTAGTCTGTGATGTTTCTTATTCTTAGTCAATTGAGTATCCCCCTCAATATGAAATACAGTACCTTATTCAGCTGGTCATATACAAATAAAGGAATAGCCGTTGTGATATAGGCAGAACTCTATGTCAGTCTTGCCAACAGCTCTGTCGCAAAGACACGGGCCTCCTCGAGATCATCTTCGTTAGGTCTTCCCTTGTTGATACCCCCTATCAGCCTAAAGGGCATATTACTCTGAAACCCTTTGCATCCGAATTCCCCCACAATTTCAAAGCCCTTTTCCTCGAGCTTTTCTGATACAGGTTGCCTTCCCAGCCTGGCCCAATAGAGATGGTCAAGGCCATGGGTGAAAAACAAAAATGCCTTTCCTCCTTCCATGACCGGCATCTCGTCCACGAATTCTCCAATGCTTCGGTGAAGTCTACTGAAATAGACTCCCGAGCCAAACCCAATGAGATCGTACTCTCTCAGCTGGCCGTAGGAAACGTCCTTCGGTGACACTACCTCAGCTTGGAGGACCTCTGCTATGGCGGAGGCGACCTTCTTGGTGTTTCCATGGTGTATTGATCTGCAAACAATCAGTGAATTCATTGAACTACCTTCTTACTACGTAGTCAGCGACAGGATGTAGTTTCGTCAAGATAGAGTCGTGGCCATGTCCATTATCCACCACCACTCTTAAAGTGCCTTGGTGCGACCACCACTTAACCCCCAGAGGCTTCATATCGGGCGATTCACGAGGAAGAGGTCTACCATGCAGACGGTTGACAAAAACTTGGCGCAGAACATCTCGTCCTTCTATTCTGAGAATTCTGCGCTCTTCAAAGAGATTGGTGTTCACTTCAAGACCCCCCAGACCTACCTCTATGAGTACAGTCTCAGGCATCCCGAGGTGGTGATCGAGTTTCTTGATGATGACAAAGGCCTCAATTTCGTGTCCAACAAAAATCGGCCTGTTCACCGATGGACCAAGTACATAGAGGGCTTCTCAGAAGAGTTTGTGTTCAATAGTTTTGACCGGTTCTCTTTAGAAGAAGATAATGTGATTCTCGATCCCTTTGCTGGTTCGGGCACCGTCAACGTATGTGCGAAGATGAGAAATCTGGAATCCGTAGGGATAGAACTCAATCCTACAATCTGCAGGATACTCAGGGCAAAGACCGACTGGAAAACAAATCCTGCATCCATACTGCAGGCATACGAGGAGCTCTCTTTTGACACGCCTGCCGGAATTGAAGCGCCCCAGTTCCTTAGGACCAACAAGCAGTTCAACCCAGGAATCTTGCAGAATATTCTCCGAATCAAGGAGCAGCTCCTTCAGGTGCAGGACACCTCCATACGGCAATATCTGGATGTCGCCTTCCTCAGTATATTGCTACCCTCAAGCAATCTCAGACGATCCCCCTCAATTGGCTATGACTGGGACAAGTCCGAGAACCTTGAGGACGAGCTTCCCATCAGGCTCTTTGACGAATCAGTCCGGCAGATTGTAGATGATCTTCATTACATGCGTGATAGATACGACATTGAAACACCAAGTCATGTCTATACAGCCGACTCAAAGGTTTTAGACCTCTCTAATGAGTATGTCTTCGATGCAGTCGTGACCTCTCCACCATACCTCAATTCGTTTGACTATGCAGGCAACTACAAGCTCGAAATCGGGTGGTTAGACGATGCATCGTCTACAAAGGACCTCAGACATCTCCGCGACCGAATGATTCTATGTGACAATGTTTCGCGACGCATGATTCGAAACTATGCTTCCCAACCGAGGCTGTTTGAACATGAGTGGCTTGACTATCTCATGTCGGCTGTGAGACCCCGAATGGTAGAACGAGTGGGTATTAGGCGGACAGACTACTCGATTCTCTTGCGGAAGTACTTTGAAGACATATTTCTCGTTCTTCAGAAGGTCCTCGGTGCGATGCGGGATAACGGACATGTTGCATGGGTCGTGGGCGACTCCCTGATTTTGGATGTCTACGTTCCAACGGATCTTCTCACCATGGAGATTGCGGAAGTAGTGGGCTTCACACCAATCGGAATGGAAGTTGGGCGAGTCAGGCGCTCGGGAATTAGGAGACGTTTCAAACTTAGGGAGAGCGTATTGTATTTCAAGAAATAATAGGGAAGTTGTGCTATGCCAGTCTGGAAAGAAGCAGATCGCGATGAAGACGGATTCCCCCACACCGATTCAGGGGAGATGACGCTGAAGGAGCGGACCAAGCACCTCCTTGATGAAATCATGGCTCTACACAATCGCATTGCCTCCATCGAGAAGACTCTTGAACGTCTCCTCTCAGAGTAGAGCCGATTCTTATCTATTCCGCACGAGGACCGTTTCTCAGAGGATTAAATAGATGCGATGATTTTGCCCGATGTTGTTGAATCCGATGACATCAAAGACAACTCTCACAGTCACATACCCCATTGTATCTGCGCTCCTGAAAGCTGACGAGTTCCTAGGCTCCAAGTTTCAGGGATTCTCGCACATCAACGAGATGCAGGAGAGGTTCTTGGAAGAGTTCTACCAGGTGAGTAGAAGCGACCTCTTACGGTTCTCTCATGATGAGATTGAGAGCATTGCCTCCGCGAAGAGTGATGAGATAAACAAATGGCTTGAGCAGCGGGGATTCAGCATTAGGCTCGACCCCTTCGACAACGATGGATTTGGTGTGGCGAGCATGCTAAGCCTTCGTGGGGTTTGGGCAAAGAAGGGAACCAAGTATTCAGTGAAGACCGAGGATGGAGAATACTTTCCCGGAGTGAAGATGACCAACTACGGTCTTGGATTCTACCGTGTACCGGAATCCAAGCACATGATCATTGGAATCGAAACACGAAACGGCGACCGGGTATACCTCATGATGGCCGAGCCAGGACTCACAGACCTTGACCTTGTCGAGCAAGTGGAAACCATCCAGAGCAAGATGAAACCGGTTGAATCAGAATACAGTGGTGTGGTCTTTCCAAAGGTAGATCTCGATATGAGAGGTGAAATTCACTGGATTCTCCATCTAAGACTTCAGGTACAGGGTGAGTCCCTTCCGTACTATCAGATTGTTCAAGCACTACAACAGACGAAACTGAAGATGAATGAGATTGGATTCCATGTCAAGAGCGCCGTGGCCATGGGGGCAATACTTTCCGCTCCCCCGAAGAGGAAAGAGCCCTATATGATCAATAGGCCGTTCCTGATGTGGATCAAGAGACCCCAGTTTGCTAAACCACTCTTTGTGGGATATCTCGACAAGGATGTTTGGAAAGACCCAGAGGATCTAGAAATGTAGCGGTTTCTGGCCTCAGCCCGTTTTCTCCTGAGCCGAGCCAGACGCACTATCAGACCTGCCGATCCCTGTCTTGGCCGCAATTCTGTTGTCCATTGCCCTCACCATCATGTGGAAGAAACGAAGGCCCTGACTACAATCTGATGGGGTTCGGCCCGATCTTCCGGATCTCCTCAGCGAACTTGTTGATCTCTGCCGCATACTTGTCCCCCTCGGCAGCACTGACGAACACCATCTTCACGCGGTCCTTGTTGAGGCCCAGCTGGCCAACCAGTTTCCTCGCAAATCGTACGCGCCGCTCAGCCCCCAAATTCCCGGTCTTGTACGCGCAGTCGCCTGGGTGACACCCGACGACAAGCACACCGTCCGCGCCCTCCTGCAGCGCCTTCAGGATGAAGTTGATGTCCAGCCTCGCCGTACAGGGCATCCGTATAAGCCGGCTCGACACATCATACTGGAGCTTCATCGTCCCTGCGAGGTCGGCTGCTGCATAACAGCACTGCATACAGCCCATGATAACGATGTTCATATCCTTCGGAGGCATTCCTTCTAGGCATCCTTCACGGTGGTAACGATGCACCTCCAGTTCTGGCATATAATCTTTCAGATACTGGGATATGTGCTGCAGGCCTCTTTGGTCTACAGTAGGTCATCTCGTGTTTCTCAGGTCCATCTGCTTCAGCAGCCCATCATTCAGAGCACCTAAGTCCTCAATTCTCTCGTCTAGTCGCCCATGAGAATATCGTCTGTCAATAATATCTTGCAGGATCTCCTCTACGGCCCCCAGCATCTCTTCTACATCAACGCCCTTCACCCTCTTGACCAACGGACCCGAGTAAATGACATCTCTTGTTATGTTCGATTTGAGCATTAGGATCACCCAACTGCCATCTTGTCCGAGTGACCAAACTAGTCGCTCTTCATCCAACTGGACAAAGGAACTAGGAGGCACCCGCCAATTACCCGGGAGAATAGCCTGCTCTCGCGGAACACAGTACCTTCAAGAGAAGTGGGATCCGGTTCGAACTCAAACTGAACGGTGTAGGTCGCTCCATCAAGGTGGAGTTGTTCAGCTATCATCATCATGTGAATCTCAGAGTTACTCATGAGCACTCGGAGAATCTGCGAGTATCGGCTGTCTTCCTCCGCGTCAGGGCTGTCAAGACACCAGCACTGGTCATGGTGATTGTCGATGCCCAGTCATATCGGGCAGCTCTCGTTATCGTGTTTCACCACCAGACGAATCTCGTCAGTGGTGCTCGACAGAATCTCTGCAGCAGTGGCAGGCAGTGTGACTGCAACTGAGGCAAAGGGTCTTCTCCGCTCCACATAGGGTCGCAGGAATCCCAAATCTCCATAGTCGATGTCAGTATAGGGGTTCCAGCTGTAGCCGGGGGCATCTGCAGAACCAAAGTCGATAGGGGCACGCTGTACAAGGGGGCGTTGCAACAGCTCAATGAAATCTTGTGTCTGCTCAAGCCTGATCTCTTCCAATGTCGCAGTTTCGTCGGCCGACAGCCCGTGGAAGCATGCGACGAGATATTCGGGTTCCAGACGAAGCGAACACCTAACAGCAACACACTCGGCGTAGAGATCCACGATACGATTGAGTTCGTTCTTCACATGCATGTCCAGTTCGTGTGGCAGTTGAAGGCACACGGTATCCCGAAGACCGGGGCCTTTCGCGGTAGTCAGTCGCATGCCGCTGGTCCTTCTCACGTGTGACTCTTGCCCTGAGGCACTCCCTGGCTAGGCCGGCTGGAGGCTCTCGGGGAGGGACTTGCATCTCGTTGCTGTCCCGGAGTCCTAGACCTCCATCATCTGCCATCGATGCGGCCACAAGGGTGTGAGGCCCAAGCAGTCCCTGTTCATCTGTCACACCTGTGGCTATCGATGCAATGCGGACAAGAAAGGCGCCATCAACATCGCGCGCCGATTGATCAGGCTTATCCCTTCATTGAGAGATGAGAACGGACTAGAGCGCTGGTTGTTCCCCCGCGAGCGGGAGCAGGCAGGCTTGAAGGCTCGAAGGAGGGCTCGCCCCTCTGACGTGAAGTCCGAACGGTCTCAGGGTCTGTCAGGCCCGACGGGACCGTCCGCGGCTGAGTGCTATGAGCAGAGCTCCCTTGTGGACTTTGCGAACGTTTCCGACCCCGCCGTGGAAAGAACCGTGGAACAGCCGACTGCCGCCATGGACGCCCGCAAGGCCGCTGACAGCCATGGCATCAGGTTGCAGCGGAGTGAAACCACTTCCAGTCACGCGCTGGACAATGCTCGTGCACACGGGTCGGGGGAGGTTTCGGCCCTCGCCGGTGACGGCAGTCACGAGAGGGGTGGAACACGGGAGTTGAAGATCATCGAGAGGGTTCACTCACATTCTGGCGACTAAGAATAGGTCGGTGCATGCAGCCGAGGATATCGCATAGCATGCAACTAGGGCAATCAGGACACATAACGAGGAAGAAAGAACGAGACCTTCCTATCTGCATGGCAAGGATGTCTTTTCAAGAAGCAGAGAGTAATCCCAAGAATTCCGAATCCTATATTGCTGCATTTGAGTGGTAGCCAGACAACGTACCACCTCCTTCCAGTAAACCCAAGGATTCTTTATTAGATACTGTGTGGCAATGACGCATTGAAACAGTAGTTGGAGGAGGCTTTCATATCGAGAATCGTAATCAACTATGATTCTATTCAAGTCGAAGCAGATTCATTCTTCCTTGTCAATTCCTTGTCTATTCTCCACTTCTTGTTTCGCAAAGCTCAATATGATTTGCTTACCTCTCCGTCCACGTGGCACCCCTAGCACACCATCTATCTCGTGAAGAATCAGGTAAAAGACTTATCGATTGCATGGGATGAGTGTGAATAGCACACCTTTTGCACTACCCTACTATCTAATGGAATCGGGGGAGTGATATCCCTTCCTCACGAGTATCCACTAGCTTCTTGATGCGATTCCTCCCAAGAGAGCGAAACTCACAATCAACCTAAAATTTCATATGCCGGCCTATCTGCATATGAAGACAGACACAGCCTCATCCCACGAAGACCATAGATCTTCCTTAAGCGTACATCTGGCGTTCATAACCATATCCGGTACCAATACTACTATGAACAACAAATCCAGTTCTACAATTCGGCATATTCTTTTCCCTTCGAGGTTATTCGATAGACGTGTCTTGAAGGCCCCCTTCGTGAGCACTTCATTGTACAGCCCGCACACAAGGAAGAACTCTCTGATGAGAGAGGCTCCTGTGTTAGGTATCCCTTTCTCGTTAGGAGACTTATGACTTCAGATACTGAATTGCCATCAATGTCGAGTTCTTTAGCAATCCGCTCAATGCTCAGGTAACCTTTCTTCTGGATAGCGCAGATTATTTCTTTTATCATGTTCTCAAACATCAATCCCTTGGTTGGAGTGTAGTTGTTTCACAATTACCTTGCTCGCCATCCCTCTTCCGAGAGCAAGTTTGCAGTCCCTCACTCCGAGAAGGATGGGTCCATGTTCTTTTAGATTCAGAACTTTAACGTGTGTACCCGGAGTAAGCCCCATTTCCATCAAACGGTGTGCGGCACTTCCATGAAACCCTCGTCGCGGCTTGTAGTGGTGAACAAAGAATGTCTTCTGATTAGAAGAGCAATGGCGAAAAAGTCCGCATGGATTGGATTCGTCAATTCTGATGATAATGCACTCGTCACCTATGTTCAATTCGGAAAGATTCACCTGACTCGCAGCAGGTGATGCTACCACTTTGCCTCTGTTTGCTATGACAGTTTGATCCATTCTCTTCACATCGGGTTTTTTTTCCGAGTGCTAAACAGGGTTGTGATTTAGATTTACCTTAATTATTTAAGCATATCTAAATGCCAATATGCCAATTGTTTGTCAATTTCAATCAGGAAGCCATATGTAAACAGAAAAGAATATAAGGGTGTTAGATTGCACTAAATTTATTATATGACTATAACTTTGGAGTTGAAACATATTGGAACAAAAACTGAGCAATTTGAAGCCTGGCGCGACTGGTACCGTCACGAGAGTGAAAAGTACTGGGCAAATCAGGAAACGAATACTGGACATGGGTATAACAACCGGGGTCCGAGTTGAAGTGATTCGCACTGCTCCATTGGGAGATCCGGTTGAGTTCAAACTGAGGGGCTACTTGTTGACACTCAGGAAGTCCGAAGCAGATACAGTCATCGTATCAACGGAGGGAAGTGTATGACTGTGCGTGTGGCTCTCATTGGCAATCCCAACGTCGGGAAAAGCGTCGTATTTAACAACCTAGTCCCCGGAGCGCGTCAGCACGTTGGCAACTGGCCAGGCAAGACTGTAGAAAGGAAGATAGGGAGGTTCAACTACAATGGGGAGGAATACGAAATCGTCGACCTTCCCGGTTGCTACAGCCTTACCTGCCGGGCTATGGATGAGTTGGTTTCTCGCACCTACATCCTCGAAGAAAAACCAGATGTTGTAGTGAATATCACCGATGCCTCGAACATCGAACGGAATCTGTATCTAACGCTGCTTCTGATGGAGCTTGAAACGAATTTGATTGTGGTTCTGAATCAGATGGACCTAGCGCATTCAAAGGGCTATGATATATGTTCCGACACTTTGGCATCCAAACTAGGAATACCTGTAATTGAAACCATTGCTACAAGGAAAAAGGGAATGGAGGAACTGAAGCAGGCTATCGAGAAGGCAGCGAAGTCCCCTAGAAGGGCTTCCATCAAGTACTCTACGGATGTTGAACAGATTATTGCAAGGCTAGTGGACACCCTAAGCACTGATACGGAGCTGGTGAAGGAGTATCCGCCGCGCTGGCTGGCTATCAAAATCCTTGAGAACGACAGGAATGTAACTGAGATTGTCGCGGGTCGGCCAGTATATGCAGAAACGAAGGAGGTTTTTGCATGAGCAAAGACTTCGAACTAGAACTTGCGGAAAGCAGATACAAGATTATTGGGGGCATGCTTGATGATTGCCTAACCAAGACTCGGAAGAAGGCAATGTTTTCCGACCATCTGGATACAGTGCTTCTAGACAAGTACCTAGGCATTCCAATATTCCTCATATTGGTATGGACACTGTTTCAGTTCGCCATTGAGGCATCAGTAGTATTCATGGTGATGATTGAAAACACGATACTATACCTAGGGGAAATCATAGGTAGAGTATTAGTCGAAAACGAGATTATGCATTCCCTCGTGCAGGATGGAATCTTCGGCGGCTTCGCCTTCATCTTGCCGTTCCTTGCCCCTATCTTCTTCATGTTCCTTGGCATCGCATGGCTTGAAGACAGTGGCTACTTCGCTAGGGCTGCCTTCGTTATGGATAGACTACTTCGGAAGATGGGCCTCCACGGTCGTACCTTCATACCCATGATGCTAGGTTTTGGCTGCAACGTGCCGGCCATAATGGCATGCAGGAGTATTGAAGGAGAGAAGGATAGAATGATCTCGATTCTATCGAATCCATTCATGTCGTGCGGTGCTAGGCTTCCAGTCTATGTATTGTTTGCGGGGGCCTTCTTTGCGGGCTTAGAAGGATCGGTAATCTTCAGCATGTATGTTCTAGGAATCATAGTAGCGATATCTACCGCCTGGCTCCTTCGGAAGACGCTGTTCAAAGGTAAACCTGAACCGTTCATTTTGGAGCTGCCCATCTATAGAATGCCTACTGTCCGTGAATCATTGCTCCACATGTGGGAGCGTGGGGTCGTTTTCCTCAGAAGGGCCGGAACTTGGCTTTTGCTCGGGGCAGTTGCACTTTGGTTCCTGTCGGCTTTTGGGCCATCCGGTTTTTTGGGTTCTGATCCTGATGTTTCATTGTCCTTCGCAGGCATCCTAGGAAATGCGTTTCAGCCCATCTTCGCGCCTTTGGGATTTGATTGGCGATTGACTGCGTCACTCATCTTTGCATTCCTGGCAAAGGAAATCGCAGTAGAAGCTCTCGCAATAATACTTGCAGTCGAGAGCGAGGCAATGATTCAAGCGACCTTGATTGGGATTATTAGCCCTGCAACTGCAGTTGCTTTCATGGTTTTTGTGTTGTTATATCTTCCATGTTTGGCCACCATTGGCGTCATCAAATCAGAAACAAGCTCTTGGAAATGGACGCTATTCTCAGTCGTGTATTCACTGGTGATAGCATTCATTGTAGCTTTCATTGCATATGGATTGATGGTGGCACTAGGTCTTGGAGTAATTGGAGGTGTCTAAGAAATGAGCATATCGAAATCAACAGATTCATGGTTTGGAGTCCATACACTCCTTGTAGGACTCCTCTACTTAAGCGTTGGATTGGTTCAGTTTTTGAATGGCTTTATTGCCATTGAAGACTTAGTGATTCAGCCAGATCCCTTTCAGGGTGCTGTCCTAGCCATTGTAGGCACAGTGTTCCTAAGAGGGTTCTACGAAAGGCGCAGGGGAAGCCTGGACTGGAGAGCTTATCTCTCAGTCGGAACACTGCTGGCAGGAATTATTTTCGCCCTCTACCTCTTCATGCTCATCTCGAACGGTTTGGGCTGGGCGTTGGGATTTGAGGACTGGCTTGACTGGACTCCCATTGAACAACTTCAACCGGGACTATGGCTGTTCGTAGCTACTCTGCCAGGTGTGTTTGCATCAATCAGATACGCAAGGTGGCCAGAGTGACCATCTTTGAGTAGAAGGAAGAATTAGCCTATAGTGTTCATCTAGACGCTATAGGCGTCCCTCTTCTTCTCGTTTCTATTTCTAGTCAACGGTCTTTTGACCAAGCTTAAATTCTTAGACAACGTAGATAGGCTAGGTGTTAGAGGTGGAAGGCCTAACAGAATCTATGCAGCACTACATTGAGGTCATCTATAAGTTAGAGAAGGAGTGGGGTTCAGCGAGCGTCACAGACATTGCGAAGAAGAGGGGAGTGAAGGCTTCAAGTGTTACATACATGCTCAAGAAGCTTGATGAGATGAACATGATCACCTATCGCAAGTATCGCAACACTGCACTGACTCCTCTAGGTACCAAGATCGCCCAAGAGCTGGAAAAAACCCACAAGACACTGAAGTGGTTCCTTGAGCTTATCGGTGTGGAGGAGGAGATTGCGGACGCAGATGCTTGTGAGATTGAGCATCACTTACATCCCGAAACGATGAAGTGCCTGTCCACATTTGCGGAGTGGGTCAAGGATGCTCCCAAAGAGCCCAGATGGCTAATTCACTTTGAGGAATTCCTGAAGACAGGCAAGCGCACGGAAGAGTGTGCATGAACGGGAATGCTGTGTATGTTGACAAATTGGCGAAATCAAGATTCACCTCACGCACAGCTTGGTTTCCGCTCATATCGACAGTCAACCTTCAAGGAAACTATATGGTGATCCTGACCGTCAACGGTATGCTATTAGAGCGGCCTTGCGACAAAAAGATGTCTTTTCGGCTGGTGATGGTGTTCATATCCTTCGGAGGCATCTAGGAATTCACCACTTGTAGCAACGGGTCGGATACGGAACGAGCATATATTCTTTGACCTAGGGCAAGGTCGCCAAGAGCAGTCTGAACTACCCCTGGCGTATGCAGTGCCTGACCCGTGCTATCTCATGCGATTCCTCCCAAGAGAGTGAAACTCGCAATCAACCTGCAACTTCTGCGTCCCGCCCAACTCATGGCTGTCATCACTGGCCCCAGGCACATTTTCATGCACGTAAGTGGCACGAGCATTGTCAGCCGTCATTGGAGCATGGCTCCTCTCTCGGAACGTGGCCTTACTCCGCTGCAACCTGATGCCATGGACAATCTATCTGTTCGATGTATTCATTATCTCCCGTTCCTACTCTCCTCATTCATCAGGAGGGTCAATGATGAAGAGAGAAGTGGAATCGAGTCGCGGAATGCTGGCAATCCCGGGCTTCCCTGTAGTTCTGGTCACAGTGGACAGGAACATCATGACGGCAGCTGCCTTCAGTTTCTACTCATTCACGCCGCCGAGTGTCATGGTGGGGGTCATGCCGCAGCAGCTCACCTTCGAGTTGATTTCAGAACGAGGGGAGTTCGGAATAAACATCCCCCGGGCAGACCAGGTGGAGGCGGTGGACATCTGTGGAAGCATCTCGGGAAGGGCGACTGACAAGTACGAGCGTGCTGGCCTTACACCCATGAAGGGACAGACCATCGACAG
>CAYYQL010000016.1:0-57059 GCA_964473825.1 uncultured archaeon | reverse complement strand
CCTTAGACGGCAGCCTTTTTCATCATACCAATAATTCTCTCGTTCAGTGTATTCTTCAAGCGAGAGAAAACCGCCTGTCTGGCCGTCGAACTCAACCGTTCATTGTGAGTCGGGGTTACTTGGACGCCAGAGAGTCGTTTCAACGCGGTCTTTGGAGGCCTCTCTTTGCTGTCCGACCTAGAGCGAACCGTATCGCCAAGAACGGCCCAGATAGTATGTCGGTCTTTGCAATGAAGACTAAGGCCAATCATATGGTTTTACTTCCACCCAGAAGAGCCCCTCGGGCGGTCCTTCCAACAGCACGAAGTAATAGAGTCCCGTGTCATACCCCTGCAATTGAAGGGTGGGAGTACTGGGTGTGACGATGAACTCCTGCACAACTGTGAGGTTGGAGGCAAGCACCATTCCGAAGAAGTCGCCGGCAAGCTCGTCTGCGATGAAGTCGTAGGCAAGACCGAACTCAATGTAGATGTATCCTTCAAGCAGCCCTCCATATGGGTCCCATGCGTCCGGAAACCAGTGATAACTCTCGCCAGCCTGAATGGGATCATCAGCATTGGACGGCAGCTCGGTGGTTGGCGTCACCATCATAGTGATATTGGCAGAGGTATCGAGGACATTCTCCTTGATGAATATCATTCGAGTGATGGTTGTGGGTCCTGCTATCGGATCAATAACATATCCCGGCCATGTCCCGTTCACTATCTCTTTCACGAATGTATCATTTGTCCCATCTGACCAGAATCGCAATATGGTTATCTTCCAGTGCGAGGGGTCACCACTCCAGTTCATGAATACGGAGAAGGCCTGGGTGCTGTTGATATCAACCACCTCATACACAGACTCGCCGGGTTGGACCGTGGTGGTGTCGCCCGTAGTCTCGTTGTTGTAGGTCAGCTCTATGCTTGGAACAACCCTCATGGATACTCGCCCGCTGGCGGCTCCCTCTGTGACCGACTTGATCACCCACACACGAGATATCTTCTTGTCCCCATCCGGCTCGATAAAGACCTCACCCTCCTGTGTTGTCTTGTTCAGGGGGACCAGGATTGTGGCATTCGTGCCATCCTCGTAAAAGACAAGAACTACAGCAGTCCAGTTCTGAGCAGGCCCACTGTAATTGAGCTGTATTCGAAAGGAAGTGCTGTTGGATATCTCGACCTCCTCAATCACAGTACCGCCGCCGCCCCGAACTCCCACGGTATCACCGATTGCTTCTCCAGTGTAGTTCAACTTAACGTGGGGTGTATAGATCGGGACACCATTAGCGTGGTGAGAATCAAGGAAGAGCCAGCTGAGGAACCGCGCATATATCTCAGACCAGGTCATGTTCAGCGCGGCCGCAAGAGCATCCTTCGGATCAACGTTGCGGGCATCTCCGGGTCCGTAGTATCTGGTCGCATTGAAGACCTCAAGAAGCTTTTCGGCCCCATAGGTCTCGTTGATGAACTTGATGAACAGAAATGATGCCATATAGGAGTTCCAGCTGTGATCCCAGCCGTGGAATGCGCTGGTCCCATTGGTGTCACGGAAGTGGTCGAACCAGTTAAGCGAGCCGATGGCACGAGCCATGTCATTCCAGGCCGACATGCTCATGTTTGGATAGTTCCGGAGCATGGAGTAGACTCCCCAGAACTCCGCCATACCCTCATCCCACCAGTAGTCGGGCTCATGGAGGGGATAATACGAGCCGCCCAGTGAGTCCGTACGGGTCTTGAACTGGAAGAGGTGGAACAGTTCGTGCTCTCCGACCACCTTGAGTTCTTCCTTCGTTGCCTTGGTTCCCACTCTGATGACAATCTCCCCATTACTCCTGGACACGCCTGTTGACTCAGATGAGCCGCTTCGCACCAGACGAATCTTGATCTCATTTCCGGCTGCCGTAGCAGGATCAGTGAAGTTATGCTCTCTGAAGAAGTTCAGCGAGAAGTTGATGTGTTCTTTCACCAGGTCAACCACGGATGCGTTCACACCGGGGCCGGCAGTGATTGTCACATTCTCTCCGCGTCCCACATCTGGACGTACTATTCCGTCAAAGTCATCGACGACCCTGATGCCATTGATCAGCAGAATCTGTTCTCCGCCGAAGTCCCCCGTTGTTGTAAAGGCCTCGGCATTCGGCTCTCCCGGGGTCTGGGCGGCTGATATCCATGAGCTGGAGTATCCTTCACAATTACCCATGAGTGATATGGAGTGGTCCTCCTCGGTAGGGATGTTCACACCCGGCTCGTCATCAGGCCAATCACCCATAACAGGATCACCATTTCCGCCCCCATACCGCATGAAGCTGACCAGAGCACCAGTATCGTCATGAAGTCCGACTTCATCCCCGGGAGACTCCAAATATTCAGTCGTTACACCCGTATAGATGGTCGCCTGTCCGTCACTCACATCAAGGTCATCAGTCCCCTCTCCAAATATGATGAGGAGAAACACAAACTCGGAGTCACCGGTCAGAGAGGGCAACACAATGCGGTCCTCATCATAGGTTGTGAGGATCCAGCCGGTGATGTCCTCAAGACCTCCGTCTGTGTAGAGCTCCACATACCCTGGAGAATCATCTTGACTGGGGAGTACCTCGTTTACCAGAACAGCCTGAGATGAGGAAGAGGGCACATCTCTCATTTCAACAGGTGGCTCGGACTTCGACAACTGGAGATAGACATAGGCTCCAGCTGCAATTCCAACAATAAGGATGACAAGTACTGCAACTGCGCGGCGCTTCACAAGAATCACCCGATTGAAATTCACCATGGTTAACTCGATATTTAACAGTTCTGATTTGTCCAATCACTAGCCACACAGGCGTTATCTCAGTTGAGAGGGCCGTTATTCCGCGATGACACGGACCGATGATAATGGGCTAGTTGGGGTATTTCCGCTTCAGTGAATCAAGCGGTATTGTGACCATCCACTCTTTGCTGACTTTCCAGCTGTTCCTGTCCAAATCATAGTTCTCAGGATAGAACCAGTAGAGCGAGCTGTGATTCCCAACCGTATCCATGGTGAAGACTCTGATTTCGGGCAGATATCTCCAGAGTGCATAGAAGAGATTGTGCTCGTGAGTGGGAGGCATTCGTCCCCATAATAGAAGTGCACCTTCATCCAAGAGATCGATGGACAGAGGAAATGGGGGTGCATCCTCTCTTTGAAGAGCATTGAATAGTTTCTCTCGGGCACCTTGTTCGGCCTGTGTGCTGAAGAAGAGCTTTGTGGAAGTGACATCGAATCGTGAGCGATCAATCCTGGCACGGATAGACTCAATGAACTGCTCTTCTACCAATGCCATCTTCCTGCTTGCTGTGCTCTGTGAGACTGAATACTTCTCCTGTATCTCGCGCTGAGAGATGTCCGCATTCGAGGTCAGGTCTCTCAGTACACCCAGTTCAACTGAGCTGAGTTCAGGTGTTTGAAGGTCTTGTTCAGGAGTTTCAATCTCTGTGGTACAGCTATCAATGATATTCGGCCATTGGTTCCAATCGTAGTTCCATGACTGGTTCTGAGAGTCGAACCTCTCAAGATTGGCAGGAGTTGACACTCTATGACCTGTGCTCGGGATATCTTGCACATCGCTAGAGAAACCGAGATCCTGAAGAGCCTCCAGAAACTCAGAGAGGTGTTGGGTCCCTGAGAGAGGTATGTCGAATTGCGTGAAGAGGCCAGTAGACGGACCGTAGATCCTGGCTCTGTAGTGTGTATATGGATGAAGATCGCAAGCCATCTCTAACTTCTCCACTTGTGTCTCAGATGAAGCGGTGAAGAACACGACGTGTCGAACAAGACCAAGGCGGCCTGGGTCAAAGACTGCGTAGGAGTTCGATAGAATACCGGACTCTCTCAGGTGTTCGATATGTCTATTTGCAGTGATCCAGCTCGTTCCAACATTCTCAGCGAGTTGCTTCACTGGTATCGTAGGGCTGAACTCAAGAATCTGCAGTATTCTGAGATCAAGCTCACTCAATGTCAGAGCTCATCACCACCAGAGGCCTACTTGTCATATAGTCACATCAGTTGTTCATTACAAATCTCGAAGTCTGTTTGGTCTCTCCGTTATGCCATAACAACCAAAGACCCACAGGGGTCCGCATCGCCCGAGCCACCAGGTGGATCAAAGGTGTACTCTGCTGCACAGTATGCAACTCCCCCGGTGTAGGAAACGATCTCGACCGAGAAGGTGTAGTCCCCACTCTCCGTAGCATGATTGTAGAAGTACATCACGCAGTGCAGCAAGTCCAGGCGAGTATTCACCACATACGCGTATGAATATACTGTGCCCGACGGAAGGGTTAGAGAGAGATACACATCAAATGTGTAACGTTGCTGGCCCGATAACGAAATGTCGAAGAATCCGACCACATCGTCTTCTAGCCCATCATCATCTGCATCACAGTAGTATGCGTCAGTGATCTCAAGCGTGATGGAGACCTGTTCGTTGGTGCTTTGCGTTGTAGCTGTAGAGGCAGAAACTACAGGCAGGATCGTGATTAGACCCACACACAGCATGAGGGTCATAACAGAACGGATTAACACTGTAGTTTTTCTCATAGGAATCAGATAGAGTTGAGCAGAATGTGATATAAATTCTTTGAGAGGCAGCTTCATAATGTACCCAATGCTGAAGGTCGAATCCCCCCTCCTTATTGAAACTGAATGACCACCTACGGAGTCATCAGTAATCTCGTGACGTTCTCAGCCACTCTGTGGTACGGTGAAGGTCCTGCTTACTGGTTCAAGAGTGAGGTCCACAACGGGGTTATCAAAGCCGGGAGGAGTGACTTTGACAGCGATAGTGATAGTCAGGTGAAACTCGCCACCTGTCGTGAGTCCATCCTCTGGACCAAGAAGCGTGATGACTTCTTTAGCACCCGTCCCTCTCAGGCTGCCCGGAGTTAGAACAAAGACCAGACTCGTGTTTGCCGGCGTTGTAAGATTGAAGGTTATAGTAATCTCAACAATGGCTCCCTCTTGATCGTCGTCTCCGCTCACTTGAGTCCTTCCAGTATTCCTCGCCAACATGTACTCGTACGGGTTCATCGAGGTGACATCTACCTCCACATCTGTCAACCCTACGTTGAATACAGGAGCCTGCTTCGAATCAACATCCGAAAGCGATGCGGTGGACAAGGGTGAGGACACTGATAGCCCGAGGGACACCTGTGCAACATCTACGTTCGTTCCGTACATGGCGATCGGCAGAATCACCAACGCGGCAACAACAATAACCAGAACTATACCAGCCTTCTTATTCATCATTCATTCATTCCTTAACGGTTCAAATCTACAGTATACACTTGTTAGAATGGGTTATAAAACTTGAGGCCAGCAGATTAATATTCCACCCACCGTCTAGCCAGAACAACATCTCTGGAGAGAAACGGTATGGCGTATAAAGTGAAAAGGAACGTACTGTTTGTTATCGCGCTCTTTCTCTGTGCTATGGTTGTTGGCATTGACAGCTGTACTGCATGGAGTAATGGCGGGAAAAGCAACAGTGAGAGTGATCCTGACTACGGAACACACGATCAGTTCGCCAAATATGGAATGACCTATGTGAAACAAGACTTCCCCCACCTGGTCACATGGTTGGAGGAAGACTTGGCTGAATACTACTACTGGACGGAAGTACCCGATATGGTCTACCAGGACTGGACCAATCACAACTACGACTTCGGTGACTACGGATATTGCGGCGGCCCGCCAGACAGGGGTGGCCCACAGGCCGTACAGAACTGCTATGACTGGACAGTTGGTAATCTAACGTTGTGGGTTGGGCATGGGCAGCCGGCAGGTTCAGAATATGCATCTGATGCACGAAAATCCATGGGCCTACTGGTACACTATTTGTCGGACTTGTCCAATCCGATGCATACTGACGATGATGCAACCGACTCAGGCAAGGAGCACGAGGATTACTCGGGGCGAATTGGAAACTACATGTATCGTATGAGCTATCACAGCTGCCACGAGAAGGCCACTGACCGAGCTCTTGAAGCCTACGAATACGAGTTCAATGCAATCCGACCAGATGTCACCCAGCCACTTCAAAACGACAATGCACACGACGAGGCCTTGTGGTGTGCCGAATTCGCCAATATGGGCGCAGACAGAACTGGTAGAACCACTGGATACGAGGGGCAGGACGTAGGGGACCACTATCAGGAGTTTCTAGAAGAGATTGTCTATGGCTTCACAAACAAGATCTGCACGACCCATCACGGGATCACTGTGGAGGGAACAACTGATCAGCTCTATGCCTGGAATGTTGAGGTCATGCAGCTCGGCGCTAGCTCAATCGGAAGAATCATCTACCACGCCTCTACCGAGGCAGGAGTCACTGACGATGGCGGAGGAGAGCCTTCAGAACCTGGCACTATGTATGTGTCTGACATCTCTTGGGAGAAGAGTATCGTAAGAGGGAGATATCCTCGAACGGATCTGGAATGCTTCGTCACTATCCTCGATACCTCAGGAAACCCTGTCGATGGTGCAGAAGTCACGATTGATTGGGCTCATCCCGACGGGACCGTGATAACCCTGACAGCCACGACCGATGCTAGTGGCGTTGCCTCATTTGTGCAGCAAGGTGTGCAGTCGGGAACGCATACAGTGACGGTTGTCGATGTTGTCAAGACGGACTGGGTCTACGACTCATCCCTGAACGTGGAGACCACTGACTCCTACGAAGTATAACTAGAATTGCACGAGAGAAGTCTTTGTCTCTCGTGCCTATACTCTTTCTTTCTGTTTCTCAGTTCTTTGTACACAGTTTCTACGAATTCCCCTTGCATCCACAAACCAGGCTGAATAGTTTATATAGAAAATTAGTCCTTTCTTATATTTCTACCCAACATTTATATCGCAGGGTTCTTTCCGAGTTGTGTCTTGAAAAATGAATTCTTGGAATTCGCCAAGACAGGAGACTGAAAGTTGAAAGCAAAGGTTTTTGCCGCAGTAATTCTATTCTTCCTAGTCGTCCCGCTCGTGCCGCTTGTATTCAATACAACGGAACCGCTGGACGAGGGGTTCACATTGTATCCAGGACCCCCATCTTGGATAGGTGGTGGCGACGATACAACGTACGAATGGCAGGATGATGATCCTGAGACCCCTTGGGGTATTGAACGTGTGTTCAATGGAAACTATGATGGTGATCAGTATACCACACCAGTCCAAGTAGCGATACTGGACTCAGGTATCGATCTAGACCATCCCGACCTTGAGCCGAACATCGCGTGGGCCGTTGATGCCACCGGAAAGGGTGACCCTGACGATAAGAATGGGCATGGCACCCATGTTGCGGGCACCATCGGGGCAATACGCGACAATGCAGGTGTTGTTGGGATGTATGCCTATGTTGAGATCTATGCTCTCAAGGTCCTTGGTGCCGGTGGAAGAGGAGATTGGAACGATTTCATCACAGCAATATATCTCTCCTGCGAGGGACCTGATGGCGTGGAAGGTACAGAAGATGACGCGGATGTCATCAGCATGAGTCTGGGAGCATCTTCAGCACCAGCAGAAGTGCATGATGCCATCAAACATGCATACAATCTTGGAATTGTACTCGTAGCAGCTGCAGGGAATGAAGGAGATGGAGACCCGAGCACCGAAGAGATCTCCTATCCAGCCTACTATGAAGAGGTGATTGCGGTCGGTGCTACGGATAAGGATGATGCAATAGCCTCGTGGTCCAATACAGGTTCATATCTCGAGCTTGCAGCACCAGGAGTGTCTATCTACAGCACCTACAAGGGCGGAGGGTATGATACTCTCTCGGGCACATCAATGGCATGCCCACATGTATCCGGGCTCGTTGCGCTCATAATCGCAATCAACGGAAAGATGCCGGTCGGTACATTTGATGATACCGATGACAGCACCATGCGGGGCTACCTACATACCACCGCATTAGACCTAGGGCCATCAGGATGGGATCCAGCCTACGGATGGGGCCTGATTCAGAGATAGACCAAACGCAAAACAGGCAGGTGGTGGCTACCAGCTCGGTCTGGGTCACCCCTGCGCTCATTTTCTTTTGAACACAAGGATACACTCTAGGAGCCTAAGATGTGGTTGCATACTCAGTCGAAACAGGTCTCTGAGATGTACAATCACCAGGACTCTTCAGCTGCAGCCGCTATGAGTCTGCCTTGACCTAGAGCACCCTTATCCCAATGGGGGAGCGCATCAATTACCTTTTTCACTGAACGCAATAGATCCGGCTCGAATAGCGGTTCGAGATATTCACCGGCCATTCGTAGGACAGTCCTCAGGGAACTCTGAGTTCTTGCAATTCTCCGACCTAGATACCATGTGTATGACGAGGACTTCATACGTTCTTCATATCGCTCCAAGTCTTCTCGGAGCTTGTCAATCCTCTTGGCAAAGAACCTCTGAACAAATGCATCTTGTCCTACACCGGGAATCCGGAGTACTTTGACTACTGCATTTTGTGAGGATTTGTCGTTACCTATGCGCTTGAGTATCACCGAGAGGTTCTCCTTAATCGCCTTGTTCCCTGTACAGCCCAAATCCGTCACTACTAACACGGCTGCTCTCACAACCGGGCGACTCCTATGTGTCAGAAACGGAGCGATGCGTTCCAACAACCCGTTTCGAGCCTGTGAACCGAGAGCACGGATTGCTGCTGCTTTCATGGTGTTGCCTCCTTTCTCAATGATGTCAATGAGGACTTCTTCGGCCTTTTTCGAGTAGATGCCTCCAATGGAACTGATTATGGCCCGGTTGTATTTGGTGATGCTTCTCCGTGAGAATTCCACGTTATCCCTCAGAAGAGCCAATGAGTCATCGTGACCCACCTTCCCCAGAGCCTTAACGATACGCATTCGAACTCTCCTGTTCTTCTCGACACCGAGAGTGTGATGCAGAAAAGGCAGCGACCTTGAGTCCTCAGTAGCACCCAAGGCAGCCGCAGCCGCCCCACGGTTCCCCGGGGCTTTGTAGAGAGCGATACGAACGGCGTTGGCCAGAATGCGGGCTGTTATGGGTGTACATCTACTCTTGAAGACCCGGCTGCTTCCAAGAGTAAGATACGACTTGTCCATCTCCACCTCTTCTGCAAACTCTCGAGTGATTGCCCTCACAGCATCTGCTGCCGAGTCAGTGATCTTCTCATCAAGCCAGGTTCTTCGTCCCCAATATCGATATCTATACCTCCCCTGTTGCCCTGTTGAATCGACACAAGGTCGTGAACCATCAGCCATGAGTATCATGAAACCGTAGAAGGTGCCCAGCACGTCGATCCGTGATGGACTATTACCCAGCTCAGCCAGCTCGCTCTGTCTTGCGTCAAGAATCTCCTTTGCCATGATGATATAGGGGGTTTCCACCATTGCCTCTAGATCGAGAAAGTACGTGTGCCTGTTCTCTATCTGCTCCTTGAGAATATCGATAACGCGCTCGACTGCATTTGCTTGCACTTGCTGGAGAGATGACCCCTCAAGGTCCGAGAACTTCTTGAACAGATACGAGTCCGTTCCTCCAACCGCCTCGAGTTCCAAGAGGGAAACCACTGCATCTCTGCCCCTCCCACGAGAATCAGCCTGTCCGATATCCTTCAAGAGGCTAGGCCAGTCACTGGTCTTCAAGTATTCCTGAGCATATTTTCTCAGCCTGCCGTATTCTCGATGCAAAACAAGCTCTGCAATTCGGGCATCGACCACCATATCTCCCTAACATCGTTCCCCATGTGGGTATATTAACTCCCTCAGAATAGTCGTTTCCGAGACTATTCTTCCCGCTACATCCTTTGAGAGGCAGCTCCATACTTCGACACCAAGTGACAGTAGGAACAGTCCTAGGACTCTCTGGGAACATGGTAGTTCTGCAAACCATAGGCAGTCATCTGGTCGATTCGTCTCCTAGATGCAAGACACATGAATGGACCAGAATATGGATGAGTGAGAAAGATCCAAGCTCCCTCACTCATTGACATTGGTCATATTCGAACCCCTTCATCTTCAGTCTATGTGGAATCCCTTCAAGAATGCTAACTACCTCGTCTTCGCATCATAGCAATGATGACGATGATCGCAGCCACACCAAGAACACCCACAATCAGTATCATCATCGGCGAAACTTCCTCAGGAGGCGGAGAAGTTGTGGTGGCCGTGGTTGTAGTCGCAGTCGTTGTCGTTGTACTTGTGCTGGTTGTTGTCGCAGCGTTGACTGTCACAATGACCGTATCAGATGCCGTATTCCCACCCACATCTTCCACCACGATGGTAAAATTGTAGGTACCTGCATCCAGACCGTCGACGGAGAGAGAGACGGGCTCAGAGCCATTCTCCCAGACACCAGAGGCCAGAGATGTGCCGTTCTGCAGTATCTCATAGCTCAAAGGATGAAGGTCGTAGGGGTTCCACTCAATCTCATTGCCAGTATCTCCCTCGGTATACTCCACATTGGAGGGGTTGTCGATTGTTGGTGGTGTACCGTCCAGTACAACTACCCAGACTTCATTGGTGGCAGTGTTGGAGCCAACATCAGTCACGACGATCGTATAGTTGTACACTCCAAGCCCAAGACCATCCACTGATACCGTGATGGTTTCAGCACTGGAGTTCCAGGGTCCAGACCGCAACAGACTTCCATTCCTGTAGATAGTATAGCTCATTGGATTGAGATCAGCAGGGGACCATGTTATTGAGTGCCCTGTAGAGAACTCATCGCATTCGATATCCTCAGGAGAATCGATACTCGGAACTGCACCGTCAGTCACAGTCACAATGACCGTATCGGTGTTCACGTTAGAACCATCATCTGTCACAAGAAGGGTGTAGTTGCGGACACCGACTGCCAACTCATCGAGAGAGATGTTCACTTTCTCTGATGAAGAGTTCCAGACACCCGAGAATGTTAGGATATCGTCCAGATACACCTCATAGGTTGCAGGACGGTGATCAGAGGGATCCCATACAACAAAGTGACCCATATCACCTTCATCAAACTCTATGTCTGCAGGAGAGTCAATGCTTGGCGGTGTATTGTCCACCACGATGATGCTCACAGAATCATTTGCTGTATTGCCAGCCGCATCGTGTGCCACAGCGGTTATAGTGTGCTGTCCAAGAGGCAACAGGTTCAGGTTCAATGGGGAAGAGTACGGAGCCTCAGAGTCTATCGCCATGAGTGACGCACCCAACAGGAATTCCACATAATCTATCCCGGATCCCGCATCATCAGCAGTGGCTTGGAAGAGTGCAAATCCCTCCCATTCCGTCATATTGTCGGGAGAGTCCATGGTGACCGTTGGTTCAACGTCATCACCAACTGTGTAGGAGTACCAGAGGCCTCCATTGTCGTCCGTGATGCTTAGGCCTACAACATCCATGGCAGTCACTTCGAAGAGAATGGTGGTCCCATAGGGAAGTGCAGGAATGACAGCTGCATAGGAACTGCCCATATCAGTCGCTGGGAGTTTATTCCATCCTGTTCCATTGTGGTAATCGACGTACGCCTCTCCGATGCCAGTTCGATCATCGTGTGCGTAGATGTCAACCTGCACGGAATCATAGTACATCGGAGAAGATGGTAGGAATGAAACACCATCGATGACGGGCGGAGCTCCGTCAACAAAGTGCATCTCGTCGAAGAGGATTGTGAGACCGTCGTTTGTCGATACCGAAATGCGTAGAACAATCTCGTCAATTACGAGATTTGAAGATGGTCCAAATGCCTCCTCGTAATCTGCAGTGAGATTGCGTCGAAAGAGATTCCATGATCCTGTAGTATTGAAGAATTCAGCATATATTGTGCAGGATGTACTACCATTACTAAAACCATGGTCAGAACCGGCTCCTAGAAGATAGTTGATGTAATTGTTATCTGTGTAGCGGATTCGTATGTATGCCCAGGCACTATCATCCCCTATTTCATCAAGACGCCATGAGAAATTCGTTAGGTCACTGGGATGTACTGGTATGTTCTCATAACGAACAATACCTACTGTGTTCAGATATGTCCCTGTGAGGTTGCAGGCATAGTTTCCCTGCAGTGCATCAGTAGTCCTCCGGATGTTTTCTAGGTTGCCATTGTACTGGTCCCAACCCGCAAATGGTGTATCTGAGTCCATGTACCAGTCTTCCTCAAACCCAGGGTCTCCCAGTGGATAGGTTGTGATTTGGAAGTCGTCGACAAGCAGAAATACCGATGCGCCGGGAGCGAAATTTGCCAAGCGGAACGAAACATGATTCAAAGAGACATTGTAGAACCCAGCAGAGTCCAAGTAATCATAGACGTCAAAACGTGAGTTTTGCCAGATATCCTTGGTCCCAAATCCAGGGATTTCGAAATAGAGGTGGTTTGTAGAGTTTGTTGGATGCAGCATATTATCCTGAGTACCGAAGTAGAGATAGATATGGTAGTAAGATGTTTCATTGATGAACCTCAACTCAAGATAGGCAGATTGACTTCCCCCACCCAATGATGAGTCATTGTATTTCCAGTCTATGTCAACGTACATCATCCCAAGAGCAGATGCAAAGTACCCACCAGGATAATCCAAGGATCTGTAGAGGTATACACTACCACCACCAGCCGTAATCTCAGGTACGCTTATGTTCATTGAGTAGGTTTCGTGGGTACTATCAGTACTCTGCTCTAAGTATCCCTTTGAACCGTCAGCATAAGTCCATGAAGTCGAATCTCCTGTTTCAAAGTCACCGTTGCCTATCCAATCAGAATAGCTGCCGTTTGTCAAAACTACATTATCAAAGGCGGCTTTGATTACGCCATTTGTAGCGGCGGGGCTATAGGTTCGAAGCCGGACCAAGACGACATATTGACTACTGGAAAGGTCGCCAGCGCCCCAGACTGCAACATAATCTGCTGTTATGTTCCGATTGAAGGAATGCCACTCATTTATCGTATCATTGAGATAGAATCCTGCATCGTATGTTCCATTTGACCCGGAGATAGCAGCTCTTGAGAGGTAGTAGTAGAAGTTGCGATACGCGGAGCCTCCGTCCCATGTCTGAACTTCGACATACATATATCCGCCATCATCAAGCACCGGATTCTGTAGAGTATTCCAGTCAAAGGTCAGAGAGATTCCGGGTTCAACCAAAGGAACAGGCGACAACGGGATGCTAGAATCTACACTTCCTAGTGCACTTGATGTGGTTGAAGCTTCACACTCAACCAAAACCCCATAACTACCAGTGACTCCCGGGCCAGCATAGTCAAAATCCGCGTCACGATATGATGACGCAAATGCATTATCATAATCCGCCGGCATATCTCCAGCCCAGTACTCGAAACTTGGATTCTCATTGACATTGATGAGCATGTTTCCTGCTGAATCAGGTTCATCAGAAACATTCTGAATCTTTTCGAGGGTTTCCACAGTCAAAGACGACGATTCCTCACGAGGATTACTCATAGATATATCCGCTGGACGAATCAGCATTCCAATCATCAGCAGAGATACAACCAGTACTAGGGCATGCTTCACTTTCAAACGTGCTTTCCTCTCCATTATGGTAGGTGGTTGCCGCTTTTGTACCAAACTCCTAATCATATCTGTTCCTATTCTAATTATTATCACAATACAAGTTATTCGAATAGGCGGCAAGCAGTTAGATTGACGACATCTCATCTTCGTCGGTACGGCCTCGCAACAGGACTAGAAGAGAAGGAACCACTCGGTCGAACTAGAATGGCAAAATCCTGTGCATTGCCGTACCGCGTAGTTTTATTAGAAAAGTATGTGAATAGTAAAATGAACTATTGACGAGGTGATACATTGGCCACAGGTCTAGATGCCCCCCGCCCAGATCCTATAGAGCTGGACATCATCAAGTCCTTCGGCTGGGCAATTCTGGTGACGGAGGAACTACTGTACGAGAGATTTCTCCATATTTCCGCCAAACGATCAGTGATGACCACCGGAGAATTCAGAAAGCACCTTCGACGTATGGAGGCAAAAGGCTTTGTTTCGGAAGAGACTCTTCACGGGAAGCGTGCATACCGGCTCCTGGTGATTCCCGAGAGAATCGATCGTGGCGCGAGGCCCCAGACACCTCTGGATGAGATGAGATTGGTGGCAGGATCTATCGCAGCCCACCGGAAGATGGAGAGGGACAAGTCCAAGTCAGCTGAGAAAGATTCCCCAGCTGTATAGAGTTTAATGCAACCGCCCAAGATGGGGGATTATGCGATATGCTATATAACCCATAATATTGAATAGACAACGGAACGCTGCAATCCTGTTTTTCGATGTTCGTCGCAAATGCGACACATATAACTAGTGCAAGACTGAAACCTCGCGGAAACGTTGCCATGAACAAGATATTCCATCTCGATTATAACAAGTTCGCAGAAATCCTCTGCCGCTTGGTGCTTCTTCCCTGCAACAAGGATTGACCTGTGGGAGATTCCTCAACCAGGTCTTGTATTCTAGAAAAGAAAGGGTGAGGTTCAAGCTATACCCACTTGAACCTTCCAGATCGAACTCTACGTTCCTCGAGATTTGCCGATCCATACTATGACAACTATCGCCACTACAGCAATGACAACAATCACCCCGATGACCAGGGGATCGAATACTAGCGGGGTTGTGGTGGTTGTGGTGGTTGTGGTCGTCGTCGGCGTATAACCGGATTCCACTGGAGGAGCGACCGTGAATCGGTCGAGAGTGGCAACATGCTTGGCAATGATGAAGCCCTCAGTTTCGGACCCCGTCCGGTCGTCCAGCCAGGCTTCAGCGATATACATCTCAGCAAGCCCTTGATGGTCCTCAGGCCGGAGGTACGTCGGTCCCTTCGGAGTGTCGATGGTGAGTCCACTCTCCAGATGCCGTATCATGTCATCAGTATTGAGATCTGGTACAGCATTGGTCACATTCACCAAGAACTGAGCTGTGGCAAAACCACTCGCAGTGAAAAGCTCGGGGACCCGATATGTTAGTCCGTACTGGCCATTCGGCATGATGTTCCTTGTGACATGTTCTTGCACCATCCAGTCATTGACATCGTTGTCTGGCAACTCATATCCGTAGAGACTCAACCCAGTAGCCCCGACGTAAGTCGCAGGTGGTGTGAGACTCGCTTCAATGGCGTTCATTGAAAGGATGTCAATGCATGCCCCAGAGATTTCCATATCTGCTGCAAGATCGTAGGTTGTAAGGTCATTGTACAGATATGAGAAGTCGAGAGCCCAGATGATGAACAGGTACTCGATGTCGTTTACTGCGTCAGCAGCTTTGAGAGCATCAATCTCCTGGGAGAAGTCAGTATCAAAGAGATTCGCATATACAGAACTGAGCACCACTCCGCCCTTCTCCTGAATCACCTCTGTCATTGAAGAAACGCCATCATACCCAAAGGAATAGTCAGCAGCAAGAAAGGCGAACTTCGTATAGTTGAGGTAATCCATGGCATATGTGACACCCGCATAGGCATCATGCCAGTTGTTTCTGGCAATTCGAAAGATGTATGGATTGAACTCTGATGCAGTCAGTGAAGAAGCGGCAGCTGGACTTATGAAGAAGAGCTTCTCATAGTCCTCCGCAATGGGCGATATTGCTGCAGCAACGGCACTTGACGTGCCGCCGACTAGAATATCAATACCATCTGTTTCGATAGCTTGTGTTGCTACGGTAGCAGCTTCGACCACATCGCCTTTCGTATCATAGTAGGTAATCTCATACGGTCGACCCGCTTGGGTCTTGTTCTCGTTGTCATACCCCATCTCCGTTGTACCATACACCATACCAAGCTCGAAGCCTTGCTTTGTCCATGGACCATAGGCTGTCAGACCGGCTGTTTCTGGGACGAAGACTCCAATCTTGATTGGATCGTCAGCCTGTGCTGCAACTCTAGGTACGAACAAAGCAGACATAGCAAGGGATGATACGAAGAGCAACAAGAGAGACAGAGAAAACAGTCTTATCTTTTTCATCTTCTATCCTCCCCAACAGGTTCTACTAGAAAACACTGTTTGAGTTGGGAAAGAATAGTCCTAAGCTATATATCTGTTGAGGAAATCTATTTTGGAATTAAAATATGTAACGCCTATCAATACAAACACCTGTTTTTCTAAGTAATGGGTTGTTACTGAGGCTGTTTGGCTAGAAATCCTAGGACCACACTGTTGAATTCTTCAGGCCTCTCAAAGGTGACTGCATGCCCAGAATCACGAATGATTACCATCTCTGAGTTTGGCAACTTTTCATGGATTAGTCGCGAGTACGGGTCAGCTGGCTTCAAGATGTCCTTCTCACCAGCAATGACACAGGCGGGGCATTCAATCTCCGACAGTCTATCAGTGATATTCAGCTCAAGAAAGGCGTCCATCAGCCGCACAAGTGCAGGATAGTTCAGCTGTGCGTACCGTTCCTTTGCTCTTTCAAGAAGGGGTTGTTGTTCTTGGATGAAGGTTTCGGCGAAATTCAAGGGTACAGTAGCATTGTAGAACAGCTCAGGATCAGCAAGCATGCATGCATTCCTCCACAACTGAGCCATAGTGTAGAGTAACGGTCTGATGTGTGAAACTGCACTACAGACAACAAGGCTCTTCACCACATCTGGGTAGTTCAGGGCAAAGACCAAGCCTAGTTCAGCTCCATAGCTGATACCCACATGGTGGACCTCAGAGATACCAAGCTCGTCGAGAAGAGCCCTTTGGTCCTCAGCATGAATATCAAAAGAATAAGGACTCTCGGGCTTCTCGCTCTGACCCTGGCCACGCATGTCGTAGAGGATGACCTGATACTTTTTGGAGATGACTGGATGCTGATAGACCCAACCCAGCGTGTTTGAGAAGACTCCATTCCCAAAAATAATCGGTTCTCCCTCTCCATGAATCTCGTAGTAGAGTTTTACTCCATTCACACTCTTGAACGGCAAGATAATTCCTCCCCGTAGTCTTCTCGTAATTGTCGCTTCAGGATTTTTCCTGCCCCAGAGATGTAGGCCTCGAAACTGTTGATGAAGCGTACCGACTTTGGAATCTTGAACTTCGCTAGTTTCCCTCTGCAATACTGGAGTATTTCATCCTCTGAGACTTCTTCTCCTGGCGCAAGGACAACAATAGCTCTTCCTACTTCGCCCCACTTGGGGTCCGGCACGCCAATCACTTGAACCTGAGCGACTTTTGGATGCTCCTCTAGCACATTCTCGATTTCTCGGGGATAAACATTCTCCCCTCCAGAGATGAACATATCCTTCACACGATCGACTACGAAGTAGTATCCTTCGTCATCAAACCGCACCACGTCTCCTGTTCTGAACCAACCATCCTCATCTAGCATAGTCTTATTCAGCCGGGGTCGGTTCCAGTAACCCTTCGTGACTGTAGGACCTTTGAACAGGAGTTCACCAACCTCATTTGTGCCACATTCCTTTCCAGTTTCTGGATCAACAACCTTTGCGTCGATGAAGAAGTTCGGCGTGCCAATACTGCCAACCTTCCGTTCTGCATCCCACGGATCGAGAGCAAAGCACCCGGGTCCAACTTCTGTCATTCCGAATCCCTGTTTGAATTTGACTCCATGGACCTCCCGATATGTCTTGATGATATCTAGAGACAAGGGTTCACCTCCAGAAGTTAAGAACCTCACCGTACTGAAATCAATCGACTGAAACTCGGGGTGGTTCATCAGCATTCTATACTGCGTGGGGACTGCAAAGAAGAAGTCTGGCTTCTCCTTGTTGATCAGTTCTACGACGGTATCTACGCCCCATTGCTTCATCTGAATGACCTTTCCCCCGAAGATAAAGAGCGGGATGGCGTACACATAGAGTCCGCCCACGTGAAACAGCGGCAGATGGTTGATGTAGATGTCATTCGGAAGGATGTCTCGAATCGTGTTGAGGGTATTGAATGCGACATGTCTGTAGGTGATCATAGCACCCTTGGGAAGTCCCGTTGTTCCGCCAGTATACATTATCCCCATAGCGTCCTCGTAAGAGAGTTTCACAGCCTCAGGAGAGTTGGATTCTACTCCGTCAATCCCTCCTTCGTAACTCACAGAGCCCTCAAGCTCTGTTCCCTCCCCATCTAGTGAAATCCAATGCTCAACAGCAACATCATTCTTCATCTCAGCTACAACACTGAGCATCTCCTTATCATAGAGCAAAGCAGTAGGAGAGAGGTCTTCGATGAGACCTGCCAGTTCTCGGGCCACCAGACGCCAGTTTAGAGGACTGAAGATGCCACCACACTTCTGACATCCAAAGAAAGATTCCCAGTATTCCAGGCTATTATGGGCAATAATGCAGAGACGGTCTCCTTTCCTAAACCCGGTTTCTTGCTGAAGGAAGTTTGCCACCTGATTGGCTCGTTTGTTGAAGTCTGAGTAAGTGTACCTCTTGCCCGACGTGACATCAACGATTGCCTCAGCATCAGGCGAGAAGACTTCACGCTTGGATAGATAATCGAACTGATTGGCCATTAGTATCCCTTCTTAGGATTTTTACCACCATTTCAATACTGCAGCTGCCATATTGAATCCTCCTCCTGATGAACAGAGGGCGATGTTCTCTCCATTACCCTGACCCGGAGGTGGAAGCTTCCCCTGGTCAACAGCATCATACATTGCTAATGCGATACAGGCCGAACCTGTATATCCCCATTTGTCCATGACATTATGCGTCTTTTCCAGTGGAGCATCCAATTCCCTCATGACTGCCTCAATAGTCCGGAGATTCACTTGGGTGAAGAAGAACCAGTCTATGTCCTTGAGGGAGAGATTCGCCTTAGAAACGCAGTCTCGTGTGAGTTGCGGCCAGTGCTGTAGGTTCGTGTCTGCAGGAAACCGCTTCCGAAATGCCAGATGATGTCTGTTGTTCTGGATTGCCTCAACGGTTGGTGGTTCTGCAGTTCCTCCAACGAAGATGCCTAGATGGTCATGGAAGGAGCCATCAGCAATCAGTTTGGAGGCAATGAGACCTTCTCGTTCATCATCAGCCTGCAGTATCATTGCTCCAGCGGCATCAGCAAATAGTGTACAGGTGTAGTGATCAGTCCAGTCCACGAATTTGGTCATACCATATGCACCGACCACGAGAACTCTCTCGATTTCAGAATCCGTCTGGATGTATCGAGAGGCGATGTCCATAGCAGTGACCAATCCAGCACACGCACAATTTACATCGAACGTTCCTGCATTCTCTGCCCCGAGTTTGTACTGGACCACAACTGATGTTGCAGGAGATATATAGTCTGGAGTGTCGGTACTGAGAATAATCAGGTCAAGGTCTTCCGGTTCCACATCCGCATTCTCTAATGCCTCCCGACTGGCATGTAGTGCGAGATCGGACGTGACTTCATCGTCGGCCATGATATGCCGTTCTCTGATACCGACATTCTTTACTAGCCAATCTGCTGTTCCTGGACGGTCAAGCATCTTCTCTATATCTTCATTGGTCAACATTTTTTCCGGTATGTAGATACCCAACCCTGTGACTACTGCTGAACGAGCCATGAGCAACATCTTCTGAATTTATCTATAGGGAGACACGCTTCTCCTTGCCGAACCACCTTCTTTGCAGGATCTCTAAGCAAGTCAACCTCTCTCTACTTCATCTATGAAGCTCATTACCTCTCTATTGAGCTCTTCATACTTCTCAATAATGCAGAAATGTGAGGCGCCCTTGAGAATAACCAGCTTCGAGTTTGGTATTATCCGAGCAAGCAGTTCTCCATTCTTGGTCGGCACCGCTCTGTCCCTATCGCCATGTAGGACGAGCGTGGGAGCCGTTATTTGTTTGACTTGTGATTCAAAATCAAAGCCTGCTGCAGCGGCACTCTGATGTACTTGAGCATAAAGGGGTGTGGGATATCTCTGTGCCCATTCATCAATCTGCTCTAACACATCTCGGTTCTCTTCAAGGAACTCAGGACTGAAGGTGGCACGATATCGCATTTGCCTTGCTTGCTCGATGGAGATTGTTTCAGTGGGTACAGCAAGAAGCAAAGCCATTGTCTTGTCATCCATTGGAACGGCATTGGAGCCCCCAAAATTACTGGAAACAATGATCAAGCTTCTAACCCTCTCCGGATAAGAGAACGCAATCTGTTGTGCAATCATCCCGCCCATGGAAATCCCCATTACATGCGCAGACTCTATCTGCAATGCATCAAGCAGGCCAACAGTGTCTCGCGCAAACATCTCCATTGAATACTGGTAGTCTGGCTTTGAGCTCCTCCCGGCCCCTCGATTATCAAAGATGATACATCTGTATTTCTCCTTGAAGGTCGGGACTTGCCGAAACCAAATCCAATTCCAACTGGCCCATCCTCCTATTAGTACAAGAGGGGGAGCATCAGACGGTCCATGAATCTCATAGTAGATATCGAGGTCTCCAACCGACTCATATGGCATAGCAATCACCAATTTCTGTTTCGACTTTCTCACTTGATGCAATCCTGAACATATCATCAACTCCATCTTAGAAACTGAGGAATAGTAACAATAGGAACAGTCCGATTATGCCTATCAATGCAAATACCCAGTAGTCAGTATCTTTCACTCCAAACTCAAATCGGCCAATCTTGAACCGTCGAAGTCGTTCCTTAATTGAGCGTGACCTCCTCTCAATAGAACCAACAATACCAAGCGGCAAGAAGAGAACAATGGCAATGTACATTACTCCCAAACCAACTAACCACAACCTTCCATCTAGGTTGAGTCCGTCCGTTATGAAGTCGACTAGATTGAGCTCTGAGTACTTCACCAGCGCGGTTCCGAGTAATGGGCCAAATAACGTACCTATTCCTCCGATAATGGTGAATATCATAGCGTCTATGGTGACTCCCACTCCCAGTGCTGTGTCCGGATCAATGGTGCGAATGTAAGGTGCATACAGTGCCCCCGAAAGAGCAGCGATTGCACCACTGATGACCAAGACAACAATCTTGGCGCGATAACTATCATACCCCAAGGCCTGCGCTCGTTCCTCATTCTGAGCGACGGCGGTCACCATTCTCCCAAATGGTGATGCAATTAGTCGTCTCATGAAGAAGTAGACAACCACTAGACAACAGAGCACAAGGTAGTATTGCACTGGAATGGTATAGTAGAAGGTGGTTGTGTCCTCAAACCATAGCGACAACATTTGAGCAATGTTCGCCCCGAAGGTTATTGCCACACCAACGAGAAAGATGGCGATGATGACGACAGGTAATCCAAAAGAAACCATCGTATCAGTTGGCTTTCTTTCCTCTGTCTGTTGTTGCTTCTCTGCGTATTCAACGGGATTAGTGATGACCCTCCGCCTTTCCATCAAGAAGAGAAGAACAGCACCAAGAAAGGCAAACAAAACCACTGTGGGCCCAACAACGTTCGTTCCAAAGAACAAGAGGACACCAGTGAAGACTGCAAAAACAGGAGTGACAAGGATGAGCCCAGAGGTGTCTGTCCGTTTCTTCAGGTAGAGGATGACCATTCCCATAAACGCTGCAAGAAATACAAAAGCAACTCCAACAAATAACAGATAGAGAGGAGCTGTTCGGATGAGATCTGGGGTTGGTACTCTCAGTCCTGTTTCTCCGCCTGAAATGTCCGGGCTCTGAAAGAAGAAATTGTAGATGAACATCGCTATTGCCAGTGCAGTGAATGCAAACGCAGTGCCTTTCATCCGACTAGTAGTCAACCCCATTATGAATCCAAGTCCAGCTCCAATAAACATCGCAATGATTATGGTGAATGGGAATGGAATGGTCGCAACAAGATTGAAGGGTGGAGGAAGGAAATCCACATCCAGAGTGAAGGCCATGAAATAGGCCCCCACACCAAATAAAGCAACATGTCCGAAATTGAGAATTGAGGCTCGACCCAATTGCAGATCAAAGGACATGGCAAGCAGCCCAAAGATCATTATCTGAGTGAAGAGGAAAATGAGAGCCCGGACGGGAGATGTGCCTGTAGTTGTACCGAGTGGGAGCAGAAACAGAAAGGCAAGAACAGCGACCATTGTTCTATTATTCGACAGTATGGAGAGAATGCTCTCGACTACTCCATGCTTTGTATGCCCTGCAGACTCGCTTGCATGGACATCTTCGCTACTCATGACCCGTCAATCCTCCTGGACGTACTATCAAGATAATTGCCATAATAATGAAGACAATGATGTTCTCAAGAAATGGGATGAAATAGGCGGCAAACTGCATCGATAAACCGACGATGAGTGCCCCAAAGAATGTCCCTTCAAACCGACCGTAATGTGCACCGCCAACCACAACGATGACAAAGGCATAGATGAGGTAGGTAAGGCCATGTCCCGAGTTTGCTCCAATCCAAGGAACGAGGACAGCACCTGAGAGGCCAGCAAGACCGGCACCTAACATGAACACTACTGTGAACAGTTTTCTGATGTCAGTCCCTAATGCTTCGACCATTTCTGAGTCTTCTATTCCAGCCTGAATCTGGAGACCGATGCGTGTCCTTCTGAACCCAAAAAACATGAGTCCAGCAACAGCCAACCCGAGGAATATCAGGAAGATACGATAAAACAGAAACTGGACGTTTCCGCCGAGATCAAGAACGCCGCTAATGAAGAAGTAGTTTATCTGTGAGTTAGGAACTACGAAGTACGAAAACTGTGGAGGGCCCCAGATGATCTCAGCGACCTGAGTGATAATAAACATGAAACCAACAGTCAGCAGGATCTGAGCGATGGGATTGCCGTATAGCCTTCGAATCGTGAAGAACTCTATTCCTCCACCAATGAGAGCCATGATTGCAGTTGCCCCAAGGGCACTCACGATAAATGCCGTAACTGACAGAGCGAAGTAGTTGGCCCCAAAGATGAGATAGAAGGGTAGGGCAGGATCTAGAAGGACCGCCTCGGTCCCGAGATAGATGACAAATCCCAAGAAACCTCCTAGCATGAAGAATGCGCCATGGGCGAAGTTGATCACGTCACATAGTCCAAAGATCAAGAAGAAGCCAGAGACCATCAGGAAGAGTAGCATGCTGAGAGCAAGGCCATTCACTATCGATTTGCCAGTCCTTACAAGGAATCCCTCCCAGGTATAGGCGTATATTGCGGCAGCAATCAGAATTGCAGCTAGCACCATGACAGTAATCACTGTCAAAGGTTTGATGAGTCTACGGATTCTTGGATTCTCCTCGAAGTAATCGCGGATTGCATAGATTCTTCTTTGCATTGCTTCTTTCACCTTCTTCTCATCATAAGCTTACTCCCAGGTACTGTGCAACAAGCTCCTTGTTGTCGACCAACTCAGCCATGTTGTCACCCTCATGAACAATCTTCCCACTATCGAAGATGTAGTAGTTGTCACCAAGCTTGGACACGGTTCGAAAGTTCTGTTCAACCAGCAAGATTGTGGCGAACTCTTTGAGGCGATCAAGGGCATTTATCAGGTTCTTGACCAGAAGAGGGCTCAGGCCCTCAGTGGGTTCATCGATTAGCAATAGGTCATTCTCATTCATCAATGCGCGAGCCACGGCCAACATCTGCTGTTGCCCGCCCGACAGGGAACGTGCCCTTTGCTTATAGAATCGTTTCAGATCTGGAAACAGGTCAAAGATGAAGTCCAGTCGTTCTTGGATATCACCCTCAAGCCCTCCCTTCCGCATTGATACAATCAGGTTCTGCTCAACGGTCAGAGTTCCGAATATCCTTCTGGTGTCAGGAACGTATCCGATCCCTCGGCTCACAATCTCGTGTGTTGGCAGTTTGGATATTTCTTCCCCTTTGAAGACAATACTCCCTTGCCTAGGTGGGTAGAGACCAAGGATGGTCTTCATAGTTGTTGTCTTTCCCGAGCCATTCCTCCCGAGCAAGAGGGTGACCTCGCCCTTTGGCACGACTAGGGAGATTCCTTGCAGTATATAGAAGGAACCAATGTATACGTGAGCGTCTGTGATCTCAAGCAAGTTTTTCATCTGTCCCACCCAAATAAGCAGTCAGTACTTCTTCATTCTCTTGAATCTCCTTTGGAGACCCTTTGGCTATCATCTTCCCCTCTGAAAGCACCACGATTTCCTCGCTGAGCTGCATGACGATGTCCATTTTGTGCTCAACGACCAGTAAGGTCAGTTGGTCGCCATAGGATTCCTTAACCCGCAAGATGGCATCAATCACATCTGGTATCTCTTCAATGGCCATTCCAGCCGCTGGTTCGTCAAGCAACAGGAGTCTTGGCTCTGTGGCAAGAGCCATTGCAATCTCTAGCTTTCGCTGTTCGGCATGTGGTATCAGGGCTGCCGGGATATAGAGCTTTGAAGGATCCAGACCAACAATGGTTGCTATGTCAATCACTTTCTCATGGAATTTGCCAAACGAGCCCGCTTTCTTTAGCATCGCAAGAAAATTCACTCTTGCTCCACTGCAGCCCTGAGCTGCCAATCTGATGTTTTCAAAGGCCGTCTGATAGGGGAAGATGTTGGTGATCTGATATGATCTTGATATGCCCTTTCGCGTACGTTGATGCATCGACAGACGAGTGATATCTTCGCCTTCGAAGTAGATTCTTCCAGACGAGGGAGAGAGGGCCCCTGTGACGAGATTGAAGAATGTGGTCTTTCCGGAACCGTTGGGACCAATGATTGCCTTTACTGAACCTCGTTCTATGTCAAGGCTAACATCGTTGACTGCAATCAGTCCGCCGAAGCTCTTGGTCAGCTCGCTCGTGCTAAGGATGAAATCGTTAGTTGAGGACAATCCGGTCTTCTCCTGAACCGATATGACATAGCCGAAGACGGTTATTGTCGGCTTAGTCCCTTTCGGAGGATAATATACCTTTTGGAACAAATCGACATATGGTTGGATTGTCGTGCTTTGCCGTCTACAAACCACTTGCCCAAGGGTCGTCTCGCATCATATTCTATTCTGGTGTCTACTACTATGCGCCAACCCAAGGTAAGAGCTTGAAGTTCAGAATCGGAGGAGCAGACCGCAATGAATGCACAACCAGAAGATTCCAAGCCCATTGCCCATACACGAAAACTACAGACTAGCCTGACGACCAAAACATTTCGGTGTTCGGAGGAGACTTGTTCCCACCATACTGTGAGCTCTTAACTACCTTCACTTTCTTCAGGCCGGGAAGAATGCATATTATCTCTCGTGTCATAATAATGGTGAAGTCGAATCGCGATGGTTATTGCAATTGTTCTCATTCATGTCACAGGTGGAAAAGCGAAAGAGGTCTACGAAGAGATTAGTAAGCTAAGCGGCGTCAAGCAGGTTCATCTTGTGACCGGGCCATACGACGTTATTGCATATGTTGATCTTCCGGACCGCGCTGAGTATAGAGGCGTGATTTTTGAAATCCATGAGATTCCAGGGGTCGCGCAGACAGAGACCTGCATTGGCCTCTAGGGCGCCGTATCACATGAAGAGAGAGTCTAAGATAGAAGGCTACCTGCATGCTGTCACGGCATGTTCTATTTGGGAGTATTATGTTAATGCTTTCTTGCGATACAGATGAAATAACTTTCATCATCCCTTGAGAATCTAACTCTAAGCCCATTCTCCTTCATTATCTGTTCAAGCTGTTGCATGTCGGGTAAGAAATCGTTCTTTATCTCTCCACCAGTGTTCATATGGACGCCGTTTATTTCATCTGCTGAATCGGAGTGCGCTACTACTAAACGCCCTCCTTTCTTAAGAGCCTTAGATAATATCTGGATAGCTAAAGGTTTGTCAACAAAATGGGGAAGGCAAGAATAGCACATGACCAAATCGAATTCCTCATAGTATTCTAGATCGTAAACATCAGAAACCAAAAAGGAAATCATAGGATGCTCCTCTTCAGGATATTTCGAGCGGGCTACTGCAATCATCTTCTCTGCATAATCTATTGCAACAACACTGCCGTCTATTAGATGTTTTTCGTAAAACGGTATCATGATCCCAGTGCCGGTACCAACATCCAGTATCTTATCTCCGCTGTTTATTTTCTGTAACTCAACGATATACTCAACTTTTTCGAGATCGTGGATGCTGATTTCGTCCCATACCTCGGCTTTCTCGTTGAAGAAGTCCTTCTGTTTTGGATGAATCCTCGTCGAATTCAATGCTTTGCCTCCATGTCTAGGGGGAGAACTACAGGTATCCCCCGCACGTTTTCCACATACGCATCGGTGTTGTACACGGCCTTGATGTTCTCGGGAGTGATGACCTCATGGGCTCCTGCTGCATAAACCATGCCGTCCTTCATCAAGACAAATCTGTTGCAATAGCGGATAGCCAAGTTCAGGTCGTGACTGATCATGATGGCGGCTATATGGTTCTTTTCAACGATATTTCGGATCAGATTCATGATCATGTGCTGGTTAGAGAGGTCAAGACTGTTTGTTTGTTCGTCTAGGAGCATCACTTTGGGTTGTTGAACCAGCACTCTCGCAATCTGAACCAACTGGTACTCTCCTCCACTAATTTCATCAACATATTTCAGTGCTAGTTCATCCAAGCCTAAGAGATGAAGCGCTCTTCCAGCCAATCGAATGTCCTTTTTGGAGGCATCCCATTCAAAATGCGGTTTCCGTCCCAATAGGACCGAATCGAACACTGTGGTTCTGGATGGTTCGCTTTTTTGTGGGACGTATCCTATGTTCTTGGCGATGTCCCTTCTCCGCATCTGGTGAAGATTTACTCCCTCGATGAATACGGTACCTGTTTCTGAAGTGAGTACTTTGTTTATGCACTTAATCAAGGTGGTTTTTCCAACGCCGTTTGGGCCTAAGATGGAGAGGATGTCACCTCTCTCCACAGTAAATGAAACGTCGTCTAAGACCCTTCTGCTACCGTAGGAGAAACTGATGCCGTTCACTTCGAAGAACATCATTGCCTGTATCTCCTGATCAAGAGGTAAATGAAAAGTGGTCCTCCACACATCGAAGTGATGATGCCCACGGGTATGACGGAGGGGTAGAGGATGACTAGTCCAACTCCATCCGCTATCAGTAGAATGATAGCTCCAAGGATCATGGAAAAGGGGATGAGGTAGCGGTGGTCGCCACCGATAAGCATTCGCGCGATATGGGGTGCCAGAAGACCTATGAAAGCAATGATTCCGAAGAAGGAAACTATGACTGCAGCTAGAACTGAAGTCAAAAGCATACTCAGGATTCTCTCTTCTTCGGTTTTGACACCTAACCCTTTGGCAGTGTCTTCGCCCGCTTCCAGCGCATTATAATCCCATCTTCTGTAGAAGAAGTAAAGTGAACATGGAAGAAGCACCAAGATAATCAACATGTTCCATGACCACGTTGCTTTCCCTAGATCACCAAAGGTCCAAGCCACAATGTTGCCTAACTGTGAATCTGTGGCTATATATTGCATAAAGGATAAACCGGCAGAGAACATTACACTGATGGCTATCCCCGAGAGTATCATTGTTTCTGCGCTCACTCTCGTGATCTTAGTGAGGGCCAGTATGGATCCTGTCGCCAATAGAGAGAACAGGAACGCACATATCGTTGTTGCATAGGGGTTGAAGATGTAGACTGTTGAGGTCATGCTGCTACCGGCGCCTAGAAAGATGATAGCAAAGGACGCCCCAAAGGCTGAGGCGCTAGATATTCCTAAAGTATATGATGATGCTAAGGGGTTTCGGAGGATACACTGCAACACCACCCCGGTCACTGCCAAGCCAGCGCCTGCAGCCATAGCCCCGACAATCCTTACCATACGGATGTTCCAAACGATACGGCCCATTCCCGAACTGTCAAAGGTGAAGATATGCATAACGACGTCCAGAAAAGGGATTTCCATCGGTCCGTTCTGAGCTGCTACTATTACGCAAAGAGTTAGCACTAGAAGCCCAACTATAAGGAAAAGGCGTTTCCTCTTCACGAATCCTTGGTACATCTTTGAAGCTTGATTGTCGCCTTCTTCGTTCTCCTCATAGATGTCGAATGCATCCTGTTCATTGTTGTGCTTCATTATTGGCATTTTACTCGGTCCTTAACAGCACCATTGGAAATTGGAGAACGGCCTTGTTGACCATTCACAATGTGACTGGGGCGCATCCAGTACCTGATTGAGCATCTACGATTCCTGAATAATCCACTGTGGTTCCGGGATAGAAGAGCTGGATGATTTCGTTTGCTTTCTCCTCGAAATTCCAAGAGTAAAGGTGTCCGTTCACAGTCGATGCGACGTAGTAGACATTCATCAACTGGTTTTCCCAATTCGTGCCGTAGCACTTGTAGATCATGGTTGAATAGAGTTGGCCGTTCACCACTGCGGATACATTCTCTAATCCGGTCATCGCATCAATGTATCCGTTAATCGAGCCGATAACACCGTCCAGATCTATGCTGTCTATGAATATGTAGTCGGGGTTAGCATCGATTAGTGTTTCTAGCGTGATGGTATATGGTTGACCATTAGAAGCAGGTTCGATGGCGTTGGCAATATTGGAATAATCGAAGGGGAGGTAGTTACCAGATCCTTTCAGAAATGATGCTCCGCCATAAAAGAACATGCCGCAGGCATATGCGCTCTCGTTGCTGGCAGTAGTTGCTTCGGATACAATGTCGCTGATCATGTTAGCAATGCCTTCATTGAGTTGGGTAGCTCTCGCAGGTTCACCAAACAAAGTACCGAGAGAGGTGATCTGGTCATAGAAAGCTTGCCCGAATTCTAGGTCAGCGTTAATGACGTAAACAGAGATGTTGGTTTGGGTTTGAAGTGTGTCAGCGGTTGCTGCATCCTGCGCTCTAGAGGTGATAATGAGACTGGGGTCTAGGTCTATAATAGCTTCAGGAGTGGTGGCTACTTGTGGCAGTTCAGAGAATGCTTCATTGTTGACTAGGTAATAGGTCTGGTCGAGACGGGTATTGAAAGTCCCAGCAGGCTCTAGAGCCTGAACTTTTTCAACCGCTTCGAAATAGGATACTAACCTCAAGGAAGCTGCGCCTATACAGAAGATCGAGTCTAACTGTTGTGGAATGTTTACTGTTCTCCCCAAGGCATCCGTGACTGTTGTTTCCGTTGGTTGAAAAGGCCCCATGTTTTCGGTGATGACATAAACAGTGCCGACGGCAGCTGTCATGATTACAATTATTGCTACAATGGCAAAGATCTTGCTTTTTTGCATCTGGATACGTCCCACGAGTTCCTGAGTTTTCCCGAGTTCAGATTCATATAAGTGTTACTTTTTGGAATTTTGTAACACCCAGTGCCGTTATCTGGGGAATAACTCTCTGGTAAGTTTGTCCAGCATACAATGAACACCTAACCGTGATGACTACAGAAACCAAGCGAAACCGATAAGATCGTGGTAAGGGGTCCTCCGGCAAATTAGTCCCGCAACAATGGCTAGACGACACCAACCCCAGCCTCTCTTAGATCTCTTGTCTTACTCAGTGACATCTTCTGAATTATGCTGACCTTGTTGAGAGCCGAGTGATGGAGGCATGCTTAAGACTTCCTGCCTCCGGCCCCGGTGAAATCTGGCTAGGGATCATATGACGAGTGCCGATGCGTATTTTTTCAGACCGCTCTCGAAAAAGAAAAAGGGAGCGAAGACTAATATGATGTTTATACGCACAATACAAGAGTTGCTTAGGGGAGAAGACCAAATACAGCAACCCCTTGGCGGCTGTGTTTCGACCGATCTTGAGTCACATCAAAGACACTCCCACTGAAGGAGAGAGAGTATCAATGGGCACGAGAAGAAACGTATTCTTGTTTCTAGCATTACTTGGATTCTTGACAGTACTACTGAGTGCTGCCCCAATTCTGTCGTCCACCTTGCAGACCCGCGAGAATGATTACAGGGAATACCTTGTAGAAAGCAACCCAGAATCAAGATACTCTGCTTCTGGTAGGGAGCAGCATTCGCCCATCACAATCACAGGCAACAGCGAATTTACTTTAATGGCTCAAGAGAATGGATGGCCAGGCTCAGGAACTGCTGACGACCCCTATGTAATATCAGGCCTAGAGATTGATGTCGGTGGAGGGTCGGGTAGCTGTATCACAATCGAGGGAACTGACGTTCATTTCCAAATATCTGACTGTCTGCTGAAGGGAGCAAGCATCGACGACGGTTACGGCGAGGGGTGTGGCATACGCCTCATTGGCGTACAGAATGGCGAACTGAAAAACAATATCTTACCTGGCAACCAGATCGGGATAGCACTAGGTGCACGTGACCAGTTTAGTGAAAGTTTTACGTCAAGTTTCATCATCATAGAGGGCAATGATCTCAGTGGTTCTGCCGAAGGGATTGTCGTTCGCGGATCTTCTGACAATATAATAGAGGATAACACATGCAATGGCTGTGCATTCGGCATTCAAATCGATCACATATATGATGCCATCGCTGATAAGGTGATTCGCTCCCAGCGAAACACTATCCATCGGAATACAATAGGTTTCTCCAGTGATGTCGGCATCAAGGTTGTGTTCTCCGATCAGACATCAATCACCGAGAATGTGATTCGCCGTAATCTCGGAAAAGGATTAAGCATTCAGGATGCGACAGACACAACTCTCTTGAGAAACATCCTACTGAACAATGAAGTCAACGCAGAATTCGGCATCGCCCTCAGCGCCAGCAATGTGGACTCAAACCTCTGGTCAGACTACGAGGGTGTTGATGCAGACTATGATGGTATTGGTGACACGCCCCACACAGGACCAAGTTTCGAGGACCACCATCCCAGGATATGGCTCAACGGTTACCGACTCCCGCTTGTCATTGATGGCGACTCTGATCTTGAAGAAAGAGCACTGGGAGAGGGTTGGGTAGGAGATGGTAGTTCAAGCAACCCGTATGTATTTGAAAACTACCGCATTGAAGGCGGCACTGATGCCTGTATCAGCATCAATCACCTGATGTCAAAACATGTTGCCATTCAGAATTGCCATCTCTCATATGGAACATCGGGAGTTCATATTGAAAACGTGAACACGATTGTGACTGTTGAACAGAACACAATCTCTGAGACTGGCCATGGCGTCCTGCTTCAGGCGGACGTATCAGAACCGTACGCTGAACCATTCGCGAACATCGTTGATAATCAGTTCATGAATAATGATGTGGGAGTCTTTCTTTCACAGGCGGGGTGCCTGATGAGTCTCAATACTATCACGGGCAGCCAAGAGTTCGGAGTCTACGCCGAGAACTCACGGAATGTGCAAATCTCAGACAATAGAATAACCGAGTCTGGATCCGATGCCATCCACCTCTACAATGTGCACGAGTTCTCTCTCAGTTCGAACAACTGCTCTGCCAATGGGGGTCATGGGCTCGTTCTTGAGGACTGTACAGGGTCCGTGGACCCAGACGGAATTGGATGGCTAGAAAACAACATCCTCTCATACAACGATTATGGAGTGTATCTTGGTGCAGGTACAGCAGATTGTGGTTTCCGGGGCAATGTCTTCAGGGGTCGAACTGCTGATGCCGTAGACCATGGAAGTGGAAACGTCTTCCAACAGAATGCATGGTGGGGGTACACTGGAGTTGACCTGAACAATGACGGAATTGGTGATACCCCGTATGCATTCACAGGTAACCACGACCCGACTCCAGTATTCCCGTTGTACTGGGTGACTGCCCCCACTGATCAGCAGATGGAGACTATCGAACCATTCATCTATGACCTCGACGCCGAGTCATCCTGGCCTGACCTTACCTGGAGCATCAATGATACTCGGTTCACGGTGAGCAACGACGGAGTCATTGAAAACGCGACTCCGCTGGTTGAGCAGTTCTATCCATTAGAGGTTACCGTGGAAGGGGGAGGGGTTCTGTCCGATACCTTCACTCTTGCTGTCGTACAAGATATTGAACCACCGGAGACCACTGCAGACGTATCGGGAGAGAGGGGGTTGAACGAGTGGTATACCTCGGAGGTCACAGTGACTCTCACGGCAGTGGACTATCCAGAAAAGACCGGTCTGGGAGTAGACTACATTGAGTATCACGTTGAAGTGTCTGGCGATACTTCCGGAAGTGGGCCGAGCAGTTCGACAATGATTAAACCTGCAACTATTGCGCCGCTCTGGCAGCTCTACGATGGGCCAATACTCGTCGGGGATGAAGGTGTCCTTGTAGTCTACTTCAGAGCAGTTGATCTTGCAGGGAATGTCGAGGATACCAAGTCTGTCACATTCTACATCGACCAGAGTGCACCTGAGACCTCTGCAGCTCTGACGGGCGATTTCACATCGACAATGTGGTACTATACAGATGTCACGATCACTCTCACAGCAACGGATGCATATTCTGGGGTATCTGAGTCTCTATACAGCTTTGACGAAGAATCTTGGATCATCTATACTGACCCATTCGTTTTGGCAGATGACGGAGTCTATACTATCTATTACTACTCCATTGATGGAGCAGGCAATGTCGAGGAAACAAAGTCAATCGAAGTGGGGATTGACACGGAGGCTCCAGAAACTTCAGCCGAGATTGAGGGTGTTGCAGGGAACCAGCAATACTATCTCTCTGAAGTCACCGTAACACTAACCTCCTCAGACGCAACTTCAGGAGTCAACAGTATCTGGTATTCGCTCGATCAAGAGACATGGGGTCTCTATGATGGGCCATTCACTGTGACTATGGAGGGGCAGACTGTGTTCTACTACTACGCCACGGATAACGCAGGAAATGAAGAACCGGTCAGATCAACTACCATAATCATTGACACAGTATCACCAGCCACAACAGTAGAGCTTGAGGGGGAGAGTACAGAGAGCGGGTGGTTTACGTCGGAGGTCTTAGTGACACTCTCCGCAACTGACACCGGATCGGGAGTGGAACAAACTGCATACAGCTTCGATGGCAACGCTTGGTTGGCATATGATTCACCCTTCACGATTTCCTTGCCCGGAATTACAACTGTCTACTACAACTCCACAGATGTTGCCGGAAATACAGAGATCACAAAGACTGTAGAGATACGGATAGACGGAACACCGCCGGAGACCTCCATAACACTGACTGGTACCAAGGGGCTGAATGAGTGGTATATCTCAGAAGTAGAGGTCTCCCTCATCGCAGTGGATGCAGAGGGATCACAGGTTGTAACCACCTACAGTCTCGATGGAGAGAGCTGGATCATCTATACCGAGCCTTTCGTGATTTCAACGGAGGGAATCCATATCATCCATTACAACTCCACCGATGAGGCAGGGAACGTCGAAGACACTCGTACCGAGACCGTCCGAATTGACTTGACACGGCCTGAGGGAGGCATACATCTTGTCGGCCAAGAGGGGATGAGCGACTGGTATCTCTCTGACGTGGAAGTGACAATCATCGCCACAGATTCACCATCAGGCATCCTTCATGTTAGATACAGTCTGAACAATGGACCGTGGATGGACTACAACGGACCCTTCACCATAACAACTGAGAGCTCCAATTTTGTGGAATGGGAGTTGGTTGACCGCGCGGGCTGGACGGAAGATGGCTCTTTTGCCGTGAATATAGACAAGACTCCGCCAACTACATCTCTGAGCTACGAGCAGATAAGCGGTATGGGTTCGATTGTGACTCTAACCGCGATTGACTCTGTTTCAGGACTGGCCGCCATCAGCTATAGCACAGAGGGAGTCACTTGGTCAACATACTCGGAGCCCTTCCTTCTCAGCGAAGGAGGGATTGTGCCGGTCTACTTCAATGCAACAGACGTGGCCGGTAATGTAGAAGAACCAAAGATGGAGCTTGTTGAAGTTGATGTCCTTCCACCGGAAACAAGCATCAGTCTTGATGGCGACCTCGGTCTAGAGGGTTGGTACATATCTGACGTCATTGTAAGCCTATCTGCAGTTGATGATCTCATGGGTGTTGACCGGATTGCATATAGCTTCGATGGTCTGGTCTGGACCGAATACTCGAGTCCCTTTGTAATAACAGATGATGGCCTCACGGTCATCTACTTCAACGCAACAGACCTTGTGGGAAACAGGGAGGATACTAAGGTAGAGGAGATTCGCATTGACAAGACTGCACCAACAACAACGCTCACAATCTCACCAGAACCCTATAGTACAGACCCCATCTACGTCACCACTCTCTCTGAGTTCGAACTTGAAGCCGCTGATAGTCTGCCAGGTTCAGGAGTAGAACGGACGGAGTATCGAGTATCTGAAGGTAGTTGGATAATCTACGACAGCCCATTCGTTATAGACTCGATTGGGCACTACGAACTTCACTACCGTAGTATCGATGTGGCGGGGAATGAAGAAGCTATTCAGTCAGTCACTATCATTGTCAATGCAACGACTATCCACTATGTGGGCGAAACGTCGGGGGTCTACTCAGATCCAGTACACTTGAAGGCAACCCTTGTTGACCTCGCTTCGCAGTCTCCGATACCGGGTGCCACTGTCGTCTTTTCGATAGGGAACCAATTCGTTTCCGCCATCACCGATAGCGACGGCAATGCAAGCGCAATCCTCATACTTGAGCAACCGGCGGGGGTCTATACAGTTTCGGCACTGTTTGATGAGGGAGATGTCTATCTTGCTTCTTCAGACCAAACTGATTTCATCATACATCGCGAGAATGCTGAAGTACACTACACAGGCTCGACTGTAGTACCCACAACAGCGGAGTCGATTTGGCTAAGAGCAACCGTATTTGATGATGACGACGGCTACTGGGGAAACCTGACAACTGTATATGTGACATTCTGCATCTATCTCACGACAAACGATGAAATCACCCTGTTACAGAGTGTCGGGCCATATGCAGTTGAGATGGCCAACATTGAGGGAGTAGGGTCGACAGTGGGAGAAATACCAAACCTTCCCGAAGGCGACTATCTGGTTGTTGTCATCCTCGAGAAGGAGTATAACAACTACTACGAGGCTCCCGACTCCGAGGGAGTCAGCATTACTGTGTTCGCGCCGACCCGCGATTTTGTCACAGGGGGAGGCTGGATTTGGGACAAAAACGGACAACGAAGCCACTTCGCGTTTGTCATCCGATATGACAAGAGAGGCATGACAAAGGGGCAGGTTGTCTACACCTACATAGAAGGTGATTGGTTACATATCGTCAAGAGCAGAACAATACTCGGCCTTGCCATTGAGGAGGAACATGCATTCTTCGAGGGCACAGGTTTTATCGTCAAATTGAACCTACGAACCGGCTGCTTGATCTGGACCAACGAGGAGTACATGTTCAGAATCGATGTCTGGGATAAAGGCAAACGTGGAAGAGAGGATGTCTTTCAGATTCGCATCCTTGATCCGCATGGCATTGTCTATCACGAAAACGGGTTCGACCACAGTGGAAACCTTGGTGGGGGAAACATCACGATTCATTACAGCAAGAAGAACTGTATGCGTTGCTGCAAGCGAAAGAAGCGCAGATGATATGCATGCCTCATGTCGGAAGTGAGTGTTTCTTCTGAGAGCTCAGAGGAACTGCCGTCTATTCACCAATGATTTTAATCAAGACTCGCTTTGGTCTACGTCCATCAAACTCTCCGTAGAAGATTGCCTCCCAAGGTCCGAGGTCGAGCCTGCCGTTGGTTATTGCAACAACCACTTCACGGCCCATGATCTGCCGTTTGAGATGCGCGTCGCCATTGTCCTCTCCGGTACGGTTATGTCGGTACTGGCTGACAGGTTCATGGGGGGCCAGTTCCTCTAGCCAGCGCTTGTAGTCCTCATGCAGACCACTCTCATTATCATTGATGAAGACACTGGATGTTATATGCATCGAGTTCACAAGACAGAGCCCTTCTTGAACCTCACTCTCGGCAACAGCCTTCTGGACCTCCGGAGTTATGTGGACAAGATCCATGCGCTTTGGAACATTGAATGTTAGGTACTTTGTATGGCTTTTCATTGCACCTCTCCAGTTGCCCTTGTTCGTAAAAGACTTATCAATTGCCTCCATGAATTGCGCAATGCAGACCTGTATCTTATTGTCCACAATATCCCTATAAACGTTGGAAACAAAAGGCAACATAACGCCGCCTTCTACAGAGAAGGAGTAAGAGCTGATGAGGAGAAGTCCCCGCAGGCAATTCAAAGTCTGCCTGATTGGCGACGGTTATGTGGGCAAGACATCGATCAGGCAGAAGTATCTGGGGAAGGAGTTTAAGGCAAGCTACATCCCCACCCTCGGGGTTGACTTCGCCCAGAAATCGTTGATGTATGATGACAAAGAAACTCATCTTGTGATATGGGATATCGCTGGCCAACCCCTCTTCAAGAGCCTACGCCAAAAGTACTATCAGGGCTGCAGCGGTATAATCCTAGTCTATTCTGTTGTGGACAGGAGTTCCTTTGATAACGCCTCAAAGTGGCTTGTTGAGGCCTACGGCTTCATAGGAGAGCTCCCGCCAATAATGGTGGTGGCAAACAAGATAGATCTGCGACCAAACCGACCAGCAGACGAGATAATCACTTATGAAGAGGGAAAAGTCTTCGCGGAGAGGTTCAGTCATAAACTGAACGCACCGGCCATTTTCATAGAGACGTCTGCATTGACAGGGGAGAACATCGACGAGGCATTTCAAAAACTGACAGGGATGATGGTTCAGAGAGCCCAGAAGCGCCTCCAAGGACTCACAGAAAAATCAGCCTCGACAGTGCCAGAAGACGCTGCTGCTGCTGAAGCCACCACGGTTGAATCCACAGAGACCTCTGCGTCAGGAGATTCAATGGTTTCGACCACTGCAGATAGCACTCCCTCTGACACGGACTTCGATCCCGTGACCTCACTCATGAGTGACTCACCTCATCTACAGGAAGAGCAGATAGGAGAGCATATGAGCAGACTGCTCCAATTGCGTAGTGAACTCAGGAATGCGGAAGAAGAACTGGCACACCTCACATCTCAATATGAAACTAGGCTCTTGGAACTCAGAAACATCGTTCATGTCAAGAAGATGATGTACGAACACCTCTAGACACAGGTCAAGGAGACACGGCAGGAGTGGTCTGACGCTTATGAGGAGTACGTGAAGACAGAGGGACGCAAGAAGAGAGAGATAGCACGACGGGGTAAGCAGATCGAGAGTATCCGAAAAGAGATAGAGCGGATAGGAAGGACAATAAGGACGAGGGTCGGCGAACTCGACCTCAGAAGGGTCACTGGGTCTTAAGGATAGTTCACCGTTTCATTGCGAATCGCGCAGTCAGGGATAGGCGAATGTGTCACTTCCATGGAACAGCAAACGATCTTCTCTTTGAAAGCTATATGGTGCTAGGTCAGGCCCATTATCGGATCAACGCATGGGTCTATACGAGATTTTAGACAGTTTCGAATCTATCATCCCCATCGGACATCGTTTTATTCGGCGCTATTGCTACTCTTCCGTCTGCAGATGCAACCGTGTACGTCACTGCTCGGGGTCGATCCATTCAGGACTCCTCCATGTGTTTTGCACAGGTCGTTCCGAGGAGGCATATAATCCTGTTTCTCAGGCGTGACGAGCCCGACCACCACTGCGTGATAAGATGCAAATTGCACAGCATTGTTCCGTGGGAGGTTACGTACGATGGTTGAGAAAATTTCCATGGAAACGTCAAACTGAGCAGTCTGCCGGCTTCTGAAGGGAAAGAGTATTGAGATACCTCCCCTGATTTGTCGGTAGATGAATCATGTCCGAGCAGGAGCCAAAATCAACGAAAGTTATTGCTGAACTTGTCATTGCGCCCTTTGGTGTAGGAACAAGTCTGAGCAAGTACGTTCGGGAGTCTGTCAGAGTCATCGATGAATTTCCTGGCATTAGAGTCCAACACACTCCCATGAGCTCAATCATCGAAGCAGATGATGTTGACAAGGTTCTAGCAGTAACCAAGGCGGCTCACGAGAGGATGTTCGAGGCAGGTGCCGAGAGAGTCTCTACCTTGCTTCGTATCGACGACAGAAGAGACAAGCCTCGTAGAATGGAGGACAAGGTGAATTCGATATCGTGAGGCATGCAGGCTGCGAATCAATGCACCTACACCCAGACGTGAGTTGCTCTTGAAGAGCCTACCGGGAGTAGTTTCTCGTTAGGAGCGAGAAACAGCATTAACCGACTAGCCTATATCTTTCTGCATGGAACTAGATACCATGGTAAACAAAGAGGAAATCAAGACTGAGGATGATATCAGACGCGCCTTGAAAGGTTGGAGCGAGTTTGAGAAGGATGTTCTCGTTGCCACCTCACGGATACCCAAGGGAAAGGTGAGTACCTACGGTCGAATCGCAAAGATGATTGGTCGACCCAAAGCCTATCGCGCTGTTGCCAACACCCTACATAAGAACCCACTACATCCTCAACCTGTTCCCTGTCACAGAGTTGTCAAGACCGACGGGGGCTTTGGCGGAGAAAAACAAGCAGCTGCGAAAAGAAGAAAGCGGGTTGAGGAAGAGGGAGTTCCCACCGAGAATGACAGGGTCAAGATAAGTGAGGACATCCTGTTCTAGAGACTAGTTGAGTATCAGTGCTGGAAGTAGGGGCTATCTATATCACTCTGGTCTTCAAATCCAACATCATCCAGCATTGAACCCATGGGCTGCGCACCACATGTCCACGATAAGCTGACAGTTCCATCTTCCTTGAAATCAAGTACTACATCCGGAAGGTCACCGAAGAGGTTATGGTCCGCCTCTAGTACATCCTGATAGGCACCAGTCAAGCCGATCAGAAAATAGCTGACCTTGGCTGGATCTGCCACAGGTATGCCGGTGATCACTCTATTCCTCGAACCCGTAATGAATCGACTATCATTGGTAAGTATTGGCTCATCAGGAGTGTGTCTAACAACAAAGGGAGATATCTCCCCGTCACTGTCACATGTCATGTCCACGAGTCGAACCAATGCTGCAGGATGCCTGTCATGCCCAGAGAGAGGAATCACAGGGAAGTGCTGCTGAACAAAGACGTGGTCGAGACAGCTGTTGAAGACACTGAAATTCCCAATCGAAATATAGTCGGGCTGCATGATCCAAGCGTAGAGATTCGCAGGCACATGGACAACTTCTTGTACGATACGTTCTCTAAGGATTGTCTTCAATAGAGTGACGAGTTTCTCGCGTTCATGCAACTCGTCTAAATCTCCCGTAGGCGTATCTGGTTCAATGATTTCCCCCCAGATCGCGTAAATATCATCTTCACTTTGTGCTGCCTCAATCTTCTCTCTCCAACGAGCCAAGAGGGGGTCCGACAAGTCAATCTCGGGCAGAAGGCGGCGGGTTTCAATCACTTCCACGAGTATCATCGAACTCTGTGCAGTGATGGCTCTCCCCGCCTCGGTCATGATGTCCGGGTGTTGTTCTGCCCCTTTCCGCTCACAAACATCCTGGATGGCTCTTAGAACCGTGTTGAAGTATACTGCAATGGGATCCTTCGTGAAGACACTCTCGTAATCAATCGGGATACCACCACCCAAGTCTATGGTATCGAGCGCTCTGTAGCCCCTCTCCCTGAGAGAGAAGAATACTTCGGCCATGTATTTCCCAAAGTCATGCATGTTTGTTTCAAGATTGGTCAGTTGCGAGCCGATGTGAGCATGGATTGTCCGAACATCATCAAGGAGTCTGTTCTCTCTGAGGATATCTGTAACTTCGAATAAATCCTGAACGGAGAGTCCGAACTTCGAATACCTTCCCCCTGAATGATGCCAGTGTCCGCTTGACTTGACGTATGGTTTGACTCTGAGAGCCAAATCGATATCGCCGGGTTCGAAGAAATCAACAGCCAGATGTACTTCAGGAATGCTTTCGAGACAGACAAGTACATTGTGTCCAGCTTCAGATGCTTTCTTGGAGAGGGTGAAGTAGTCTCTGTCTTTAACTCCGTTGCAAAAAATCAACCGGTTCTTGTCTTCGCCGATAGCACTTACGACCAGGAGCATTTCAGTCTTCGAACCTGCTTCCAAGCCGTATCTGATGTCCGAGTTCAAGATAGTCCTGATGCAATCTACCTGCTGGTTCACCTTCACGGGGTAGAGAGGTTTGTACTCACCCTTGTAACCCTCTCTCAATCTATAGGACTCGAAGGCGTTGTTCAATCTTCGGATCTTCTTTGTTATGAATTGAGGGACACGGAGGGTGAAGGTAGAGGTATAACTCACTTCGGAGGAGTACTTGCGACGAACACGTTCTATCAAGTCTTGAAAAGGGAAGAGCCGGTCATCAACCTTCAGGCAGAGATTCCCTTCGGAATTGATGTCGAGGAAGTCCAAGTCACCACGGCCAACGCCATGGATGAACTTAGCGTCCTCAACAGACCACATCATTCTTCCTCCTCTGTTTCATCAATAAGAACATCCATCAGGCTGTCGAATGCCCGGGATAGGTCACCAATCTCGTCACCCCGAGACGTCTGTTTGACATTGAGTTTCAGCTCTAGCGGCTCTATAGAGCTCTTGGTGAATTTCACCACTGCAGCCTTTCGTATTCGCTCCATTATTTCCTGCAATGGTCCTGTCACTGTGCCTGCAACCCAATAGCCGAGAATGCCTGAGATGATTATGCCAACCAGCCCGACATACATGATCTGCTCAATCGTGAGTCGTAGAGTGGTTGTAATCCGATTCTGTAACAAAGGAATCGCATCCAAGACCTCATCGAGGGGGACTATGAGCACACAGATATATCCGCTCTTGCCAACAGGGGTATACACAAGGAGCCGTTCTTCTACTCCTCGTCTGTATTCGAGAGAACCGTCCTCTCCTGAAGTGATTGCATCGATCTGGAGGGGTGTTAGCGAATCTGATTCGACCGCACTGAATGCGGGAAGCCCCTCTTCGTATGCAGAATCGGGTACTTCAGGATGTGCAACTACCATGCCATCGCTCTGTATCAGAGCTGCGTAACCATTGTCATACACATCTATGTCCAAAATGCGATTCTTGATGTCTTGGATTGTTATGTCTCCTGCAATGACGCCGATTATCTGGTTATTCTCATAAAACACAGCCTTACCAATCGATATCAGAAGTACTTCATCAATTGGATCATAGTATGGTTCTACAAAGACGATATCTCCATCTCCTGCTTCAATCTCAAGATACCAATCATCAAGAGTGGGATACCACGGGTCCAGCTGCCTCTCTGCATCGGTTCCGCCGAGGATACTCCCGGGGTAGTTGATGAACATGTCATTGTCTGCGAATGTGAAATAGAGCCACCTGAACTCGGGAACTCGATTTCGAATGGATTTGAAGGCATTATCCATGTTCGACACAAGGCCAAGGCGTTCTGAGTAGTCACCTGCATAGGTTTCCCAGTTCGAGCTGTCAGAACCAGGAATATACCAGCTGCTGTACTCCCACGACACATTGATTCCGTAGTCCGGGTCAAACTCTATATCGGCGGGATGTGGGCCTTCAGAGGGGTTCTCGAAGAAGTAGTCGTAGTAGGTCTCTCGGGCGAAGTAAGTATTCTCGTCACTGAAGAGTCGTTCTATCTCTTCAGCCATGCTGATAACCATGCCTTCAGCAGTGGTGAGTTTTTGGTTTATCACATTTGATGTGGTGACACCTGTGGCCAACATATCATTGATTGCCTGACCCTTGAGAGCATCTATGCTCCGAGAAGTCGTTGTGTCACCTATCAATACCCCAAAGCCCATTGAGAAAGCAGTCGTTAGAGCGACAGATGCGGTCGTGATCACCAGAAAGGCCACCAGCATTGTTCTCTTGAAGCTAGTTCCGGTTGTTCTATTCTTTGCCATCTATTTCCCTCCTCTTAGAAATCCACCTGTGTTCCTCCCATCTCGAGTTGTGTCTGCATCTCGTCCTCGATGCCCTCGAATCTCTGAAGGATTCCTTCCTGTTCCTTTCCAGCCTCTGAAACCGGCAGGTAGGTTGCACCTTCAATCCGCTTGCACATTCGCTCCAGGACCCGTTCATGTTCTGAACTGCACATGACTCCGATGATTCGCAGTTTGATGTCGCCCTCCAAACGATTGGCCAGCCGGACGATGGAGTCTTCATTATGGGTTCTCGATGAGTTGTCCTCACCATCGGTAAGCGCGACAATCCACCGTTCAGCATCCTGCTGGCTGGCAATGTTCATGAGAGCCAGACCGAGTGCGTCATAGAAAGCTGTGGCCCCGCCGAGGCGAAGGGCACGGGCAATCTCCCTCCTTGCAGTAGAAAAGTCTGGGCCTAATGGTGCAAGCCTGCGGAGTTCGCTGACTACCGTGTCGAATGCCAACACACCAACACTGTCTTCGGGTTGGGCTACAGAATCAACCATCCTCTGAGCGCCGGCAACTGCAGCCTTTATTCTGCCGCTCTGCCCCATGCTCCCTGATTTATCAATGACGAAGACAATGGCACGCCTTGTTCGCTGTCTAACGGTGGAACCCAGAATCTTCTCCGCCTGAAGACGGATTTCATGACTTGGCTCGCCCATATCTTCAAGAACATCAGCCAGAAGTGAGAGCGACCTCCCCGCAAGAGGCCATTCCTCGTTCTCCTGTGACATCTTGGCAGCCTCAACAAGATTGGACCGTGCATCTTCGAACATTGCCATTTCGTAGAACATCATCCCTCTGTGATAGTACACATACGATTTGGACCGCTCATAGTATGTTCCTTCAAGAATCTCAAGCGCTCTGTCAAACATCTCTCTGGCTTCATCAAACTCCTTCAGGGCCATCTTACAGACCCCCATGGTATCGTACTGATTGGCCATACCTCGAGTGTTTCCGAGTTTCTTGTTGATTTCAAAGGCTTCTTCCAGATGAGTGAGGGCCTTGCGATAGTTCTGCATCTTTGGTGACATCTCAAGGGCGCCGAAGTTGTGCATGACATCAGCAATACGCACCTGGGCGTCTTTTCGTTCTAAGTCGGTCTTTGCTTTGTTCAGCATCTCACGAGCTAGTTTCTCAGCAGACTGATACCTCGCCGATGCCTCTTGCAGTTGGCCTCTTTGTCTGTGAACATTTCCGATATTGAGGTCTGCAGCCTGGATGCCTTGAATCACCTTGAAATCAACACAGAGCTGTCGAAGCCGAGTATACGTTTCCAGAGCAAGTGACAAGTTCCCTCTGATGAACTCTTTGTTGCCAGCTCGCATCGAGTCTTGGAGATTCTGAATTGCCTCCATTGTGATCTGCAGTTCCTTATACCGCAGGTCATGTATGGGAACCATTCCAGTCAAGTCCCCCCGGCTCATATTGACCAAGACATCTGTTGCTTGTGCGAGCGGCTTGGCCATCTCTTCACCTTTTCTGGCTGCATACTTCGAGGAAACATAGATTGTGACTGCTACACAACCAACAAGAACTCCGATGATTACTAGGCTCTGAAGGCCAATCGCTGCAGAGAGAGCAATTGCAGCTTCGATCACATCTGTCTCAGGAGTGACCGTACACAGAACCATTCCAGTTGTAGGGACTCTCTCATATGTTAGAAACCATTTTCGGCCTTGCTTCGTGTATTCAATCTGGCCACTGCTGTTTGTCAGAATGTCAGGGAGAATCGATGAGAATGCAACGGCCTCTGAAGATGTGGAGCCGCCAAACTCGACATCATAGATATCTTGGCCTTCAGCCGTAAACGAGGGGTGTGCTATCAGGCCCCCGGTGGTGCCAAGAAGGAAAGCATACCCGTTTTCACTGATTTCCTGAGAGAGTACTTCGTTGTTAATTGTGTCAAGAGTCACGTCAGCCGAAACAACACCAATCAGAGTGTTGTTGTCAAATCTGATGGGACGACCCATGGATAATACGAGCCCAGTGGAGGGATCGCCATAGGGTTCTGTGACAGCTATGGAACCATCCAAGATTTCGGCAGCATTGACATACCATTCCTCCGAATTGGGATCATAATCCTCCCCTTCTCCATACCAGTCCAAGAAATATTCCAGATTGTCATAGGGGTAGTTCCGGAACAGGTGTCGATCCGAGAGTGAGAGGTCAAACCCCATATACAACCAGATGTAGTCCGAACTCATCTCATGAAGGGACCGGAATACGTTGTCCATATTGGAGGAGGTATCCAAGACATAGCGCATATCATCATTCCATTGGAATGGATCGTCATCGATGTAGTAGTCTCGAGGCATATAGTAACAGCTGACATCGAATGAGATGCTGTCCGATTCATACTCATCAATGGATTGCAGATTAGGGACTGTATAGCCCGTATTGGCGAGCTCGAAACTGGGATTCCAGAAGTAGGAGTGACGCGGGCTAGCATTATACCGTCCGTTGAATAAATTCTCGGCATAGTCCTCCATAATGTAGACACCATGGAAGTACTGCTCTATCCGCTCCTCAATGAAGGTTGCAGTATCAGCCGTGACTCTCTGCAGACTTCCCAGTTCCTCCCTAGTCAAAGCTTCTGCGGCTTCACCCGTGTTTTGTTCTGACATAAAATACACGCTAGAAACCATGTATGAAGCAATCAGAAGCACGGAGATGATAACTGAAGCGCTAAGGCCTCTTGTCACTTTCTTTGTAATATTCCAGGTTTCAAACATATGCCTAACTCCCTTGCGCACTCAATAACTCGATAATCTCATCAACTACTCTGTCAAGTTCTTCCTTTGACTCGAAAGCGAAGGATTTCGTGTCAATGAACTCGCCTGAAATCTGTCCTTTGCCACGCAGCAGAATAAGCGCTCTACGTATGGTCGCCGCATCGAGCTCATGGTCTACGTCAGGATCCTGCAGTGCGGCCTTCATATCAAGGAGCTCGCCGAGCTCGATCTTATTACCAGAAACCACACGGGATAGCAGTTTCCTTGCATCGCGTCTTGACATGGACGGGGTAACCAAAGCCCCTCTTAAGCCAGTAAAGACGAAGGTTCTACCATCATCTTCAAAGTGGCCGGATATCAACTCACATCTGACCATTTCCTGCAGCTGACTGCGCAGGTTGTAGACAGCGGGACGGGGAAGTGATCGTCTGATGACTCTGTCAAGTTCTCTCAAAGCGATGCGGGGATTGAGCGATGTCACAGACAGTATGGTCTCACTGATGAATTCATCAATCTGCTGTGGCTGTAATGCATCCAATATCGCCCCACAATTCGCACAGCTTGGAGTCTCTGGCGAGACTGGGGCACCACAATGACCACATCGAATTGCTCGCCGGTAGACGGTCTCCTTAGTAGAAGATATTTCGTCGATAACTCGTCGAGTAAGTGAAGACATCGTGTCGCCCTTCACACGATATATCTCTAGGGCAGGAAGCCGTGTTCCAATGGCCAAGTAAAGACTGTCACTACGTGGATGTCGATCTGCATCAAGGGCAAATGGGCGGTCTGAGAGTTTCAATTCCTGAACTAATCGGCCTCCCATATCCCAAATCTTCAGATTGTTCGATTTGTCCCCTGTGGCAAACAGCTTGTCGTTCTCCAAGTTCAGGACGGTACCCACTCGTATCTTCGAAGGAACTGTGAATTGCTTCAACAGGTAGCCAGCTGCAGATAGGATGCTGATATTGCCGCTGCGCTCCATTACAACTATCTCATATTCCGGATCATCCGTGATGTTCTCTAGTCTGACAGAAACAACGGGTGACGGAAACGACCGTGTGAACAGCTTCATGTCATCGTTCCACAAGGACACCGTGTTGTCCCGCATGGCAGCTGCAAACTCGTCCGCATAGTCGCCATCAACATCGGCCGCATCACAGGTAATGACCGGACTAGACTTTGCTATCTGATAGATGACCTGTCCTTTGTTGCCAATGACTATTACACAGTCTTTCGTGCCTGCGACAATATCATCATAACCGTCAGCATCGATATCACCGATGGCTACGGTTCTGACCTTGGAGGTCCATTTTCGAGAACTTGTTTCTTTCCCGGCAGGAGAGAATACTTTGAGTTTCTCGTCGTAGTCGATTGTGTATATCTCGACGCCTCTTTTCGTGGTTCTGACAAAAATGTCGTATATCAGGGACTCTGTGTTCCTCATTGATGTACGACTAATCTCCATTTTGATATTCTGTACATTTTGAGCATATAAACAATGACTAAGATTTTCCAGTTTGAGAGCTGAAGATAGCTCCTGTATCAATGAATATATGATGAATCACAGCAACGGAAGTCGAGGCCTATCATTTTATGTCAGACTAGAGGACTCATGAGGTTCAGAATGAAGGAGATAAGCTCGGAGTCAGTCAACGCATTCCAAGAGAAGGTCATAGAATGGTGGAGCAACAATGCTAGAGAGCTTCCCTGGCGGAAACACCCCACTCCCTATCATGTTCTCGTGTCAGAGATGATGTTGCAACAGACGCAAGTCAGTAGAGTGGTACCCAAATATACCGAGTTTCTCAAGGAGTTCCCCGATCTCAAGGCATTAGCAGAGGCGGATACCAAGCGCCTGCTTCAGGTCTGGAGCGGATTGGGGTACAATAGAAGAGCCTTATGGCTGAGAGATGCCGCAAGAGCAATAGTAGACAGAGGTGAGTTCCCCCGAAACGAGGAAAATCTCAGAAAGATGAGGGGTATTGGCCCCTACACCTCGCGCTCGATTCTCATTTTCGCATTCAATGAGGATTTAGCCGCGATTGACACAAACATTCGCCGAATCCTGATTGCATCCGGATTTGCAGATGAATGCACATCTCGGTCAGAACTACAAGAAGTGGCAGAACGCCTACTACTGAGGGGGAGGGCTCGTGACTGGCACAATGCACTCATGGACTACGGATCGAAGGTATTGACATCAGCATCAACAGGCATCAAGCCAATCTCACAACAGAATGGGTTTGAGGGGTCATCGCGGCAACTCAGAGGGGACATCGTCCGGATTCTCGCGCATTGTGAAGAACTCTCCCTTGAAGACCTAGTCGCCCACCAAGGCTGCAGCGATACGAGTGCCGAACGAGTGAGAGCCATTGTCACGAGATTGACTGAGGACGGCCTCGTTGAGCGAACCGAGGCAAATCGTTTCAGAATAGCACGCTGATACGATGAGAAGAGAATCACGGCTCGCTTAGGGACCACAGCAGATTCTTCCGAAAGAGTGAATTCAGTAAGACTCCATGTTGACCATCATGTTCGAATGTGTGCCCTTCAACGATGACATACTCAGTCTCAAGACGGCCACAGGGCAGGGGAATGAACCTATCATGTGGGCTTATGCATACCAGATGGGGGATGTCTTGATTGATGCAGGGTGTGCAAATGCATCTCATGAGCTTGAAGAATATCTTTCACAGACCACCATCAGAATAGCTCTTGTCACTCATCCACACGAAGACCATTGTGGAGGTCTATCTGTCTTGGGCGATGACACAATTGTGTATGCACATCTTTCGGCAATTGACAGGCTTCTGAATCCACCCAAACTGGATGAGTTCTTCGAGTTTGTATGGGGGCAACCAGAACCTGTTCATGAGGTTCGGCCAATCCCGGAGAGGATATCTGTAGGAGAGTATACATTGGAGGTAGTAGATCTATCGGGCCACCACAGCAATATGATCGGTTTGTTAGAGCGCACAGAGAAGTGGCTCTTTTCGGCGGATGCTGTACCTCTACCGTCGAGGAAGTATATAGCTATGCCAGAAGAGGATATCCTCCAAATGATCACAACCATGGAGCAAATTCAGAGGATGAATATCGAAGTTCTCTTCGACGGACATTTGGGACCGATAATATCGCCACATGAACATATACAGAAACGAATCGACCATCTTAGGTCCGCACGTGGTCGAGTGATGGACCTCAGAGATCAGGGCAAGTCAGTTTCAGAAATAATCGCAGAGATGGGGTATGAGCCGCCATGGTACCTCGAGGCGACCAAGGGTAGATTCTCTATTGAGTTCTTCATCGAGTCATTACTTCGTTCCAAGTAGTATCCGTTGTCCAACACTCTAGCACCAACATAGAAATATGCGGCAGCGCAATACCCATGATAGTTGGCCGGAATGAGTATGACCAGCGAAACTGTTCTTCTACTTGGCGCATCGGGATCAATGGGATTTGAGGCATTCAGAGAGCTCTGGGCAAGAAGGGAGGAGGACAGAGGACTTCGCTACAAGATAGTTCTCTTACTTCGTCCGTCCAAGAAGAACAAGAAGCTCTTTGCACCGTTTGAAGAAGAATGTGGCATCGAGAGCATCAGCGGTACAGGATGTGTTGAGGGAGGAGGGCTTCGCATAGTCTGGGGCGACGCTACAGTATACTCAGATATGCTTGAGTCTGTCCGTGATGTTGATTGGATACTTTGCCCGATGGCATTCATCTCTCCTGCTGCAGATCATGACCCAGAGACCTCGGAGGCAGTGAACACCACTGCAATCCGATATATCATCGATGCAATCTATGAACATGGAGGGCAGGATCATGTCAAACTCATCTACATCGGATCGGTAGCCCAGACGGGTGACAGGCTTCAAGAGATACATATGGGGCGAGTCGGAGATCCCCTGAAGCCGAGTATCTTCGATTTCTATGCAACATGCAAGACTGCAGGAGAACGAGCAGTCATTGAATCAGGGTTGAGGTATTGGGCATCATTGCGTCAGACCTACATCGCGATTCCTGATCCCATGAGTCTCATGGACCCCATTATGTTTCACCAGCCGATAGACACGTGTATCGAGCTCAACACCAGCAGAGACGCAGGCCGAGGCCTCGTGAACTGCCTCGATGTGCCCGAAGACTCGGACTTCTGGCGACGGGTCTACAATATGGGTGGCGGACCATCCTGCAGAATTGTCTACTACGACTACCTCAAGGACATGTTCGATCTCCTGGGACTTGGAGATTTCAGGGAGATACTGGAGAGACGCTGGTTTGCACTGAGGAACTTCCACTGTCACTACTTTGAAGACAGTCATGTGCTGAATGAATATATCCACAACTGGGGCGACTCGCTTCAGGACTACTATCAACAGGTTCTCGATAACCTCCCTCTGCCCATCAGAGTGGCTCGAATCATGATAAGAATGCCGGGGCTCCGTGTGATTATCAAGTGGGCGGCCCGAAGAATAATGGAAGACATGGTTTCACGAAGGGACGGAACACGCTACTGGTACGAAAACAGCATGACCCAGAGAATGACTGCGTTCTATGGTTCAATCGAGGCGTACGAGGAGATTGGTGACTGGGGCGACCCAGATATGCCAGATCTGAAGCCGGAATGGCATTGGTTGCATCATGGATACAATGAGTCGAAGGAAATATTGGAAATCCTAGACCTTGAGGATGCTGCCAAGTTTCGTGGGGGAACATTGCTGTCGGTAGAGTGGAGTGGAGATATGTATGAGAAGCTGGAATGGAGATGTGCGTTCGGGCACGAGTTCATGGCAAGCCCCTACCTCGTCTTGAAGACAGGACACTGGTGCCCCCAGTGTGCTCCTCCACCTTGGGACTACGACAAGATTGCTGAAAAGAATCCATTCTTCGCGCAGGTCTGGTACCCCAATCACTCAAGGGGAGAAAGCAACGTCTATCCATCCGACTGCTACAAAGACATCCTCTAGCCAGTGTATGAGAACTTAGAGGCTGTGTTTGTCGGACCGTGCGTCATTCAATGTGTTGAACCACATCGGGTGGGGCCATGACATGTATCCGAAGCTGAGCCTTCCGTTTCATGCTTTTGAAATAGAACACCCCAGGGGAACTGATTTGTCTTGGAACACATGTTCCAACAAACCCGGTTGCAGGAGCAGAAAAAGGAGTTTCTAGAGTAGCTCACACAACTGCTGCAACTTGGGACTCCCTTTCAAGAACCTCGTCTTTGGGAGTTGTTCTCTCGTTTGCGCGAGCCTCCAATTTTTGGGTAGCCGGTACAAACATGACGGCTGCACTGAGGACAGCGGTGACTACGCCAGAGATGAGGAACCACAGCGGAACACCGAAAGAATCAGCAAAGGGTCCGGCTACTGCAAGACCGATAGGCGACATGGCGGAGGCACCGCTGACAATAAGAGCAAAGACCCGTCCCTGCATGTCAGCAGGGATAGCAATCTGGAGGAGGGCAAAAATCAGTCCATTGAATATGGGGATCATGAATCCGACTAAGAAGAGCATCAATGCAGCAAAATGGAGGTAAGCAGGTGGCGTGAGGCCCACAAGCACAGTCCCGACTCCTTCGATTACGAGGGCAAAGAGTGCTACTCGCATCTTCCGACTTGGACCGCCCCAAATCGTCAGGAGTACTCCTCCGAGAACCATTCCCAAGGAACTGGCTGACTGGAGAAGAGCAAGAGTGACTTCATCACCTCCGAAATGAACGGTACTAAGAATCGGTATAAGAGAGAATGCTGGAGTCGATACCAAGTTCAGTACCATAGCGAGAGCCAGAATCAGAATTGCCCCTGGCCAACCCCGTAGAAATCTGAAGCCTTCGACCATGTCCTTCAACGGATTACTCCCTGCCTCCATCGTTTCCCGCGGGGGTTTTGGGATGCGAATGAAAGCCAAGGACGACACAGCAGCCGCTGCAGTTAGAACATCAACTAGCAGTAGCTGATAAATGGGCAGGATGACAAATAGGAGAGCTGCGACAGGCGGGGCCAGCACGTTGGCGAGGCCATTCAGAGCCTGATTCATGCCGCCAACACGTGGAAGCTGCTCCTCGGGAACAAGCATTGTTGTCGATGCTTGCATCGCTGGCCAATGAAAGGAACCCAATACTGACCCGAACAGGATGACAGCATACATATGCCATATCTGAACAATGCCGGGTAGAACGAAGGAATTCAGATAGAATAGGAGTGCCAAAGCCCCGGTGAGAACTGCAGTAAGCGAGTCTGCCACAATCATGACACCCCTACGATCCCATCTGTCGACCAGAGAGCCAGCAAAGGGAGTGATAGCAACCTGTGGAGCGATGGCTGCTATTGATGCTATTGCAAGAACCGTTGCAGACCCTGTCTCCAGAGTAAGCCACCAGACGATAACGAAACGTACCAGACGACTGCCGAAAAGCGAAAACGCCTGTCCCACCCACATGGTAGCAAATGGTCTCATCGATGCTGGGCGATGAATCTCAGGCCCCGCAAGCGATTGCGTTTCGTTCATTATCAGGTCACGCTATGAAGGTGTGCGCTCGGAAGAGAGTTATAAGAGGTATGTAACTAGCAAATGAAACCAATGCAAGAATCACCAAAGAACGCCCATCACTAGGTTTCAATCACGTGGTTCGGACGGGTTTGAGCCGATGCTGAAATCGGTACGAATTCCAGTCCTGCCTGAGAGAAGCCCTGAAGAGTGCCGGTAACACAAATGACTTTGATATGTGATTGAAGCAGAAACTGAAGTGCTCAAAATGGAAGGACCTTCAGTTCATCTCGCAGCAAGACAACTCAGTGTGCTTGAGGGGCAGACTATCCAAGAATTCCACGGGAATACCCCTAGGTCTCTTGTTCGCCTACAAGGGGAGGAAATTGAAAGGGTACAAGCCGTTGGAAATCGTCTCTTCATTGATACAACTGGCCCCTCCATGGTAGCTGACTTCAATATGGACGGGAGCTACAGTATCAACAAGAACCAGATAGACCCAGAGGAACTGGTCATCAGCTGTTCAAGAGACACATTCAGTCTTTCCATCGACAACGTCAATTTATTGGATCCAGACAGCGATGAATACAGAGAACACAATCAGCCCAATCGCGATGTGCTGTCCGAAGATTTCGATAGAAAACGAGCCCTCAACGCGATGGGCAGCGATAACCGGGTTATCGCGGATGTGCTGCTCGACCAAGACATATTCGGAGGCGTCGGGAGTATCATACGGAACGAGGCACTGCATGCGACCAAGATTGACCCGAAGACTGTGTCTTCAAGCATTCCAAGAAAGAAAGCAGAGGAACTAATCCGGCAGGTCATTGAGTTCGCGAATGGCTGGCTGGAGATGAAGACTAAGAGCGAGAGTCTGAGCCGCGTTCAGTTATGATTCCTGTAATGCTATGTTCAAACAAGAAGCCCGATGATTGGCTACAAGATTAGAGCCTGAGGCGAGGTAATCGATGCTCGATTCTCGGCCGTATTACGTCTTGGTAAAGAGCCATTCTATGAGACCTGTACCCTCTTCGTCGCTACCGAGTAGTTCGTGCATTGCCATCTCTTCAAAGAGCTCAGTACGACCTTGTCCGAACTTCCGCTCGAATCGGACGAAAGAAGTCGGAGAGATGACCTTGGATCTGAATCTGTACTCATCATCGGTCTCAGTGATTACTGTGGTGAGAGCCCCAATGGGCATTCTGATTGGCTCATCTACGAATTGAGTCTCGACATCCACGGATTTGACCGGAACGTACCCGTCCTTGGTTGAGAGTCCTCCAGACGGGTGTGCCTCTCCGTTTACAACGTCACGACGAAGACCGATAGAGAAATCGGGAAACTGAGCATGAAACGCATACCAACTATCTATGTGCCAATCACGAGATCCCCAGCTCTTGTCACGCTGCCCCAATCCATTCAGTTGAAGGGTTCGTCCGTCTTCGATGGTGATACTCCCCTTGACCTGCCCCGATTGCTCGAAATGGCCGGCCCATGAAGTGCCACTCCCTCGTCCGAATTCGAAGGGTTGGAAACGGCCCTTCCATCGAATGTCTGCCTCCAGCGTGGGACCCGTGAAGTGGATGGTCCAGTCGCTCAAGGGTTGGTTCATCTTGAAGGACAGGGCCCCATCGTCCAATGCCGCTCCCATATCCCCGGGAACAGAACCCTCGGGCTCCATGAAATATACTTCTCGCCTGTCATCATAGAATAGAGCAAATACGAACTCTCGTTTGTTCACGTTGGGTAGCAGTCCGATGGTTGCGAATCCAGATACCTCAGAATCAGAGTCCACCCAATTGAAGTAATAACTCTCTCGCCAGTCTGGTCGCTCTCCAACCTCGTGCAAGTATTCTGCAGTTGAATCGAGTTCAGTCATCTTTGGAGTTCCCCCATGTTGATTGTTCATTCAGGCAGCAAATAGAATGTCGGATCAGACTCCATCTCATCGTCGAGCCTGAACAGTCGAATGAAGGCAGGGTCGGCCTCTTCCTCCATGAAGAACGGCACATGTTCTTCAATCACATCCGTTGAGAGTTTCCAATCTACTTTGTTGGTGATACCCGCTCTATCGGTGAATCGCTTGAATCCGCGCCAGTAGACCTCAGCACCAGCAATCATCAGTCTCCGTTTATCCCACTCAGCGAACTTCATGTATAGCTCAGCCTGGGCCGCATCAGCTGCCTCAGCATACCCTGGGAGCTCGTCAAGTCCAAGACGTACCACCTTATCGCCCTTTTTCGTGTACGCACCGATTCCCGTAACATACTTGGAGTAGTCACCTGGCTCAATAGTCATCGTTCCTATGTCATTGAATCGTACATCCACGCCCTTGATAGTCATTGCAACTCCAAGGCTCGAGGTGGGCAGCTTTGCCTCAGTATCTGACCAAGGCATCCAGAGATCGCCCCGACCGTCATGCAGGTTCGTGTATTCTGAGAAGACCAGAATCTCTTTGTCATTCACAGAGTAGGGCCCATGATCGATGATTTTCGCCCGTGCCTCACACTCGTCCAGGAATGCGTACAGATCAACAGAACCCATCATGCGACGCGTCTTCTTGACTTGGTCTTCTGAAACGGGCTCTATTATGCTCATTAGCCAGTCAACGGTTTCGTTGTCCATTGCACGGTTGACTGCCCCCGATGCTGCTATGGTCGGCTCGCCCGAGTTGAAGTAATTCGTTGCCAGACTATACCAGTTCTCCAACATGTACTTCCATTGCTCTTGACGCTCAGCTGGCTCTTGTGGCGGGTCACCATCCAGTTTATTGAAGATAACTCCCATCCTCGCCAAAGCATAGTATAACCAGAGGTAGCTGATGGATAGGCCATGTACCTCTGATAGCAGCGTCTTGCTCTGCTGCGCAAGCTCCTCAGGTGATATCCGCTCCCAGACCTGACTCATGACATCATAGAGTCGTTCATAGGTCTGATAGAAACCGACACAGATGTATTCATTGACCGGAAAGAGCTCCGATTCAAGCAGTCCCCGTTCAACAAGAATGTCGGAGAATACACCGGATAGGTGTGCAATGAGTTTGTTGATCTCTCTGGTTTTCAAGTGGATTCTGCTCCTCTCTTGAGAAATCTGTCCAATGCTGGGCACGTATTAAGTATATCAGGAGAAGTGAAACGACGATTCGGCATCTTCTGATATCCGTGAATACTATTGGGCAATCAACGACAAACACCGAACTGATGTTCAGCATTCTTTTAAGATTCATGATGATTCGTAGTGAAAACCATCTGAGAGCGTTCCCATGTTGAAGAGAATTGGAAAGGGACTAATCACATTGAAGTTGGAAGCCACTGGGGAACTCAGAGTAATCGAGTCGATCCAGGACGTGATTAGTCTCTGGAAAGAAGGGGCTGAGGGAAAGATTGCCTTGGTCGAAGATGCGGGAACTACAACACTGGGCCCCATCATGCCCAAGCTTGCAGGAGTCGTCTGCAGCTCTGGCGCCCTCGGCTCACACCTAGCCATAGTTACACGGGAATTTGAGATACCTGCACTGATGGGAACCACTCTTGAGACCGCTGAGAACCTGGATAGAAGACTTGTCACTATCCGCCCAGACGATAACGGCGCCGGACTCCTATTGCTCAACGATTAGAGGTGGGAATAGGTCAGTATGACGGAGAGTCGAAATCTGAACTTCTTAGATCAAATAGACCCGTATGAATCAGAAAGATACGGCGGGAAGGCCTCGGGTCTTGCAAGGTTGACCAGACACGGCTTTCGGGTGCCTAAGGGATTTGCTATTCCATGCGTCTGTTTTCAGGACCTGCTCACACTGAGGCCCATGATTGGGCAAGCTCTAAGCAACATTAATGCGTCTACCGAACCGGAAGAGATTCTTCATGCATCGGCACAAATCAGAGATGCGCTACATGACTACACGCTTCCTGAATATCTACAGAGAGAGATCGTAGAGGCTTTCAAGAGACTTGAAAGTGAATGTCTTGGAGCTCACGGTTACGCGGTGAGATCGTCAGCGAACATTGAAGACACAAATACCGTTTCTTTCGCGGGACAGGCGACTACATCCCTCTGTGTTCATGATCTCGAATCCGTCTTGACCTCGGTAAGAGAGACTTGGTTTTCTCTCCTTTCGCTTGAGGGGCTGCTCTATCTGAAGGCGAGAAAAATCCGGATTGAAGATGTGCGCATGGGAGTTGTTGTGCAGGAGATGGCAGCGGCAGATGTGTCAGGGGTTATGTTCACTGAAGATATCGTTGAGTCAAGGCCCGACAGAATATTGATAGACTCGAGCTGGGGGCTTGGAGAAATGATTGTAGCAGGAAAGATTACGCCGGACAGCTTCGTTGTGCAGAAAGACCCACTTCATATCCTGCAGAGAAGGTTGGGGTCGAAGAAGTTCACCGCGACGCCCAGTACAGGATCTGATCTGGACGGCTTCGCGGTCGCTGAAACATCAACTAAGAAGAGAGCAGAACTCTCGCTCGACGATGAACAGGTCCTGCAAGTTGCAAGGACTGGATTGGAGGTTGAGAAGAAGATGGGGAAACCACAAGACATAGAGTGGTGTTTAGATGACAACGGCATCATTCTTCTTCAGGCACGACCAATCACCACGCTCCAAAGCAGGTCCTAGAACATGTTGATGCAGATTGTGAGGGTCTTGATGAGTAGAACATCATGCAGCAATCTCCCGGGCCATTCTTGACTCGCACGTTTCAGAGCAAGCTGAGGGTGTTGCATGGGTCTCGGGTAGACTGCATTCAGGCTTAAGGCGGACGGTGACAATGACCGCACCACGATATCGTTGAGAACACCAAACACAGAATTCAACCGGGGAACGAACAGGTCCACGAGAGCTACTCCGAGCGAACTCAGTCCCTGCGATATCCCTCTTGATTCTCTGGCATTCCATTCGATATCGTATAGCAAGCAATGACTTGTGTAGCAATCAATGCTTCAGAGCTGACCGAAATTGTAGAGAGGGTCGATTATGAGGCTCTGAGCATGTGCAGTGACTGACCGGGCTCGACAGCGATTGCGTCTTCCGGACAGGCATCGACACACTTCATGCAGCCCATACACATGGAGGGCCAGACCGGTGTAATCTTCCATCTCTCCGGATTCCATGGGTCGGGGTGTTCCTCCAATGTCGGATGCATGAGAAAAACCGCTGGATCGCAGACATACAGGCACTTCCTGCACTCACGAGGGTCCTGAGGGGCTCCCGGGCCACATTTCGAGTAATCAACCGTAATCTTAGTCTTCTTCACCTTCATGCCTCCTAATAGTTTCCAGCCTGACCTGGAACCTCCTCACGCGGAACCAATTCGAGGGCATCATGATTGCATGCATGCCTGCAGACCCCACAACCGAAGCACTTGTCCATATCAACAATGACTCTGCCAACTGATGGTAGGTACCTCAGGGCATTGAACTGGCACATACTGACACATTGCTGGCAACCCTGACAGTTGTCCTGGTTGACATTGATGACATACTCTCCCTTGTACACGGTCTTCAGACCGAAGTCATTTCGGAGCCTGAGACCGCCACACTCGGGACTCTCACACGAACAGATGGCATTGATATATGGCACGGGCTGAAACCAGACGGATGCAACGTATCCCTTCTTGTTCTGCCGTTCGAGTGCTTCTATCGCCTCTTCGCGGTCGAGACGGTACTTGGTATTCTCAGGAATATACCGTGGGAGCTTCTCAATGACGCCAGATAGCTGACCGAAGTTGATACATACTGCGTCCTTTACGCCTCGCTGCATCCATCGGCAGATGCAATAGTTCTTGATAATCGGTTCAGCAGCAAGGTTACCGAGTATATGTTGCGCATCCTCAAGAGGAAGGACCTGCCCAAAGTGCCCGTCGGCCCTCTTTGGAACCCGGGCGTGGCTCTCACTGTGTATCTGGCGTTCAGCCGCTGCGCGCACAACGCGTCCGATGATTGGCATCTGCATCTTGTAGCCAAGACCAACCGAGCTGAAACCCATGATCTTCCGGATGAACAGCGTTTCCATGTTTTTCCATTGCTCTTCCAAGTACTCCCGCATGTTGTACTCGTCAGCCAATTCATCAGAATAGAGGCGGGCGTTGTTGTACCACTTACCGCCTTCACCGTGTTTGAAGCACCATTCACACAACTTGATTCACCGTGCCTGCTGGAACGGGACCATCAGAATTGCAGTATTTAAGACATGATGGCGCATGGAGAGGTTACATCGTCAC
>CAYYQL010000015.1:0-57948 GCA_964473825.1 uncultured archaeon | reverse complement strand
CTAGACAGATTCCACGTTCCCTTCAGGCAGGACTTAGTACAGGAGCGTAGCAGTCGGCTCTGTAGAATAATTCACATCAGGTGTGGGAGCGAGTCCTGTCCTCGTTCCAGAATGTCCGGATGTGAACATTATGCTAGCAAACTGATGATGATCATGGTCATCGCGACCCTAGTCCCGTTGACTTTTTCTACAGAGCCGTAGCAGTCAAAACCCTTTTATGCCTCTCGAAGTTCCGAGCCCTCTAGCCAAGCGACGGCCTAGTATATCTTGCATCATTAGAGAGTGACAATGGATGATTGAATTCAGACGTGGGATTGCATCGATTCTATTGGCTACAGTACTTGTGAGTATGATAGCTCCCTCTATGTTCGTTGGACATGATGGTGCGCAGATTGTCATGTTTGACGGTTTCACTCCGAGTGACTCTGATTTGACAATCACCAACATAACTCTGAACCTAGGAAAGAAGTTCAATGACGATGACTTCGAGTTCAGGGTCCTAAACTACTCATCTCCTGTTGACTTGGCAAATGTCAGTCTCTATTTCTCCGGAAACGGTTCTCTCTATGATTCCTCTCTCACAGATGGGCTTGGCTATGCTATCTTCGAGGACGTTCCACAGGGAACCTATGTTTGGGAGGTTACTTGGGATGCTGCACCAGATGTGTCAGAATCCGGCATTGTTGTTTCTGATGGCCCCGAGGCTTTTGTTGAGCTCGAAATTGGCAATCTCGATGGCCAGAATGATGACGATGACCTTTACGCTACGATTACTGACATAGAAGGAGATCCTGCTGAGGGACTCAACTTCACAATACTCTTCGCCGAAAACGTTTCTATCTACTATCAGACGTTGCTCGGTACTGATGGCGTTGTCAACGTCACCAACATCCCGGTGGGTAACTACACCTGGCAGCTGATTGTAGCTCAGTATGAATATGCTGGTTCTATCCTCGAACAGAGCAATTTCACTGCTGACGGCACGTCCATAAAGGTGCATCAGTTCATCGGACCTTTTGCTGGGGACCCGGACTATTACGACCTAGAAGTCTACGTATACTACGAAACAACCAAAGCTCCCTTCTCGGGGGCTCTTGTCAATGTGACATTCAAGAATGGAACAGAAATCGATTCAAAGACCACAGGTTCGAACGGAACCGTGCAGTTTCTTGACTTACCCATTGCCTTCGTGAACTGGACTGTCACGCATGAGGGAGAATTCTTGGGGGCCGGAACTTACTTCAAGAATCTAACAACGCCTGATACTGACGTAAGGGCGCCGTACCTAGTTTCACCCGGCGACCAGGAGTTCCTTGTTGGCTCTGAAAACATCACAATAAGTTGGCATCTTGAGGACGAGTATCCATCAGAGATTGCTCTGTATCTCGACAGCGATTTAGACGAGGAAGTTGATTGGACAAACACCTCGTACGTGTACACGTACAATGTTACGGGCTTTGAGCTCGGGACGTATGAGCTTCGTCTCGTTGCTACTGATCAGAATGAGAATAGCATTGAAGATGTGATCACTCTTCGGATTTACGAGAATGTCACTCCCTCAATATCGGGACCTGATGATCTCGAATTCTTCTTCACAGATACGGGCTACTCTCTTCGCTGGAATATCACAGAAGAGAACCCCTCCATGTATGTCATCGAACGAAACGGAACAGAAATTGAAACTGGTGAGGTCGATCCCTTACAGCCATTCGTCGAAGTATCTCTGGATGGTCTCAGCATAGGTCTTCATATCTATGTGCTCAGGGTCAATGACACAAGCGGTAACGAAGCCACTGATGAAGTGCTTGTAACTGTTGAATCTGATACCGTTCCTCCCCGGATAATATTCAATCCGGAGACCATCTATTACTATCAAGGTGACTTGAGGGTAATCCGAAATTGGACAGCAAGAGACGAATACAAGGACTACTACACTATCGAAGTCAATGGCTTCGTTGTGGAACAAGATGGTTGGACAACTGAATCCATCGAGTTTGACTTTTCGGGTCTGGCTCAAGGCGAGCACTGGCTTGTTTTGACCGTGTATGACATAGGCGGCAACAGTGCCTCAGCCGCTGTAAAGGTTGTCGTGTCACCTCCCGCAATGTTCATTGTTGTGTCATTGTTTGGCGGAATGATTGCCCTTGCAGTTGTCATCTACTTCGTGGTATGGTACCTAAGACGTCGTTGATGATATTCCCCTGGGCCAAAGGCCGTCATCCTTTTATTCTCCCCGGCTCAGGCGAAGACTGGTCTATCGTCCAGACTTCAGACCGTTCATCTGAGAGTGAACTCGATGTCATATGTTCCTATTGGCGAAATACTAGAAGGCAAACACGAAGGCAAGACAATCAAGGTACGCGGCTGGGTGCATCGCATCCGGAAACAGAAAAAGATGGTTTTTGCGCTGCTGCGTGATCCGTCAGGGGTTGTCCAGACTGTTATCAAGGAGAAGATTGTCAGTGCTGATGAGTATGCTGATGCGGAAAGGATGCTCATCGAATCCTTGGTGTCTGTGAAAGGAACAGTGAAATCTGATGAACGCGCTGAGGGGGGATATGAGGTCCAAGTGGAGGAGCTCGAGGTCTTACATTTCGCAGAAGAGTTCCCGATTACTGAGGACCAGAGTGTCGAGTTTCTCAATGACAACCGCCATCTGTGGATGCGTTCTCGGGCCATGACCAATGTTCTGAAAGTTCGCGATGAGGTCTTCCGTTCTGCAAGAGAATACCTTCGAGAGAATGGATTCTATGAAACCACCTCTCCCATGTTTGTTGGCACAATGGGCGAAGAAGGTGCTGAGCTGTTCACAGTCGAGTACTTTGGCAAGAAGATGTACTTGACTCAGACTTCCCAGATGCATTTGGAACCACAACTATTCGCCTTGGAGCGTGTCTTCACTTTAGCACCATCGTTCCGCGGAGAGAAATCTAGGACACGTAAGCACCTGACTGAATTCTGGCACTTGGAGGCCGAAGAGGCTTGGTGTAACCATGAATGCAACATCAAGAGGCAGGAAGAGCTCATCTCTCACATTTGTAGAGGCGTGGCCAACAACTGTGTGTCTGCACTCAGAGAACTAGAGATTAGTCCTGACCGTCTTCTAAGAATCGAGCCACCCTTTGAGCGCATGACCTATACCAGGGCCATCGAACAGTGCCAGTTGGAAGGTCTTGATACCTCCTGGGGCGAGGACATTCGAACAGAGGCCGAAGAGATTCTTACGAAGAATCGCGAGGACTTCCTAGTAATCGAGTGTTATCCGAAGGAGATCAAGAGCTTCTACATGAAGCATAACCCTGACGATCCTCGGACCTATCTCAACAACGATGTCTTGGCTCCTGAGGGTTTTGGAGAAATCATAGGGGGAAGCCAACGAGAAGATGATGTTGAAAGGATAATTGAGAATCTGAACCGGATAGGCGACGATCCCAAGAAATACGAGTGGTACCTCGACATTCGCCGCTATGGGAGTGTTGAGCATTCTGGATTCGGAGTTGGCTTGGATAGACTCATAACATGGATGCTGAAACTCGAACACATACGCGACTGCGTTCCCTTCCCCAGAACTGTAACGAGAGTCTACCCGTAATCCCATTGGCGAGTCTAGACTGAATACTTGAGTGGTGCATTCCTGTATCACACAGGTGGTTGCCAAGTCTAATGCAGCGGTGAGTGACTCTCATCGCTTCCTCGTTTTTCGGTGTAGTGATTTGCTCAAGGTAATACTGCCGTTGTTTTGATCGAGCAGTCATCAGTGCTGATTCGACGTTGATAGACTCATTTCACGTAGATAGTAATCTGCGGCGGAGATGCCTTGTGATCCGAGAATAGACTCGCGAAGGATTAGCTAGTTGGCATATGGCACAGAAAGAAGTCTTGAAGTGACTGGCTGAAGAAATCAGTTCTTGTTCTCTGAACTCTCATCATCTTCTAGACTTGTGTCAAGCGGCCGCATGAGGAGACCCTTGTCTGTGACCTCAAGGACTACTCTTTTTCCGATATTTGCAAGTTTCCTGACGCTCTCGGGAATGACAACTCTTCCTTTAGCGTCAACCTCGGTCATCTCTCCGTAGACCATGTGCTTTTGCCCTTCGATGAGGCCGTCTCTGATCCGGAGTACTCTATCTGCCTTCTCTGCGACGCGGGGATTGTGAGTGACATTGACAACTGTTGTGCCGAACTCAGAGTTAATCTTCTTGATCGACTGCATGACCATATCTGTTGTTTCTGTATCCAGCTCTCCAGTGATCTCATCCGCAAGCAGCAGTTCTGGGTTGTTTGCAAGTGCTACACAGATTGCCACCCGTTGGTTCTCACCGCCTGAGAGCTGGTTAGGTTTGTGCTCGATTCTCTTGGAGAGGCCAAGCGTTGTGAGTAGCATTTCGGCTCTCTCTCTTGACTTGTCCTTTGGAGCCCCTGCGAGCTTCATAGGCAGCATTACGTTCTTCAGGGCGCTGAGTCCAGGAACAAGGTTTCCACTTTGCCATACAAAGCCAACCTTCCTTCTTCGATACATCATCGCCCGATAGTCATCAAGCAGGGTAACACTATGGCCATCAAAAAGAACACTTCCAGCTGTAGGTCTGTCCAAGGCCCCCAGTAGCTTCAGTAGAGTCGACTTACCGCTACCTGATGGGCCGACTATGGTGATGAACTCTCCCTCAGACACTTCAAAGTCGATGCCTCTTAGAGCGATGACCTCCTTCATTCCTCTCTTGTAGACTTTCATGAGGTCACGTACTACGAGCTTGTACTTCTGTGCGATTTCTTCCAGATTCTCATTCATGACAATCACTCCGCATACTGAATCTCCTCCGCGATGTTTGCTTGTAGGCATCTCCACGTTACCATGAGCGCCGCAACTAGTGAGAAGGCAAAGGCTGTGATAATGATTCCAATCAACAACTCCACAGGAATGGCAATCATGACCGGAAGACGGCTCCATAGGTATACTGCTGAACTATCCATAAAGACGAGTGGAATCTGACTGACCAGGCTGGCTAAGACTATCCCAAAAAGACTACCAATGGCGGTAGCTAATAGAACACTGGCAATCACATCAACTCCTGCTACCAACATGATATCTCTGGTTTCGCTTCCTAGCGCCCGCATGATTGAGAATTCTCGACGCAGTTTCCGAACACGAATAACCGACACCACAGTCATTCCCGCTGTTAGATAGACCAATGCGAAGACCACGTTCAGGGTATAAATGCCGAACACTGATTGTCCAGCCTTCGCATCGAGGGCCTGATCGAGGCGTTGATGTGAGCTCTCAATTGAGACAATGTTGTTTGGTGCAAACTCATAGATATCCCGAACGATTTGTGTGTAGTTAGCTTGTTTCTCGATACTCACAAAATAGCGACTAACTCTACTGGTGTTAAGTGCCATTTGAACGTAGTCAAGATTCACGAGAACGAAACTATTCGTGTTGAAGCCAGGAAGGTATGTGGTCCCACCTGCCTCTCCTTGTGTGAGGGTATCAATGATGTGACAGTCAAGATAGTGTTTTTCATCTGGTCCGCTGAGCTCCAGTCTGAATTCATCAGCATAGACTGGTCTACGGTTAGGATACTGGCCTGTGAAGTGACTAAGGGGTCTAAAGGAACTCAAGACATTCGAGTTGGCTAGCTGCATTGCTTGCAGAGCCTGTTGTGGTGTGGATTTGTAGGCGAAATATGGCAGCCAGAACCCCGTGCTTTCGTACTCCTCTGGTTGTACACCTATGATGTCAATAGAGACATTATTGTCATGCGGTATTCCTTGGATGTCCAAGGTGCGATACGTGGCGTGACCCTTTGCCTCAAGAATCGCAGATGCTGATGACACCCCCTCGATGGCAGTCAAGTTGTTCACAAACGCTGCAGTCATATTGCCAAATACAGGATTCAGCTCAACCTTGATGTCTGCTCCGTTCTCAAACCAGAATAGGTGCTCCATGTGTGTGTATCCACTTGTTGCTGAAACCGACGAGAAGACTCCTGCGGTAAAAACCAATGCGATGAACATAGTTCCGATGACTTCACTCTTCTTGAAAACAGTAGAAGCCCGTGAAAACACCCTCGAAGCCGCAGCCAGTTGTGGTTTCTTTATTCGTTCAAGAATGGCTGATTTGAATGATGGACTCATTCGTGCTGTACCGCGGATGAATGTGAATAGTGTAATGGCTAGTAATGGAGTCACCAGCAACATTATGGATGCAACTGCGATGAGATTGAATCCATATCCGAGAATCATCAGTAAAGGCACGAGCAAGTAGGCTGAGAACGCGAATCCGATTATGTCGAAGAAAGGATTGCCGATGTCTTCTCTCTCGAGCAGGTTTTCACGCTGCACGATGCTGTGTGCCTCTGTGGCCGTGATAGTGAGCGCCTTCATTGCAGCAGGGAGCGCAAACAAGGCTCCTACTGCGAAAGAAAAAGCAAAGATGAAGACAAAAGATTGATGCGTGAAGAAGAACGAGAACTGACCTAACTGGTCAAGATTGAAGTCCATGAAAGTTCTTACCGTGCTTGACACGATGGCACCTACAATTCCTGTTCCGATAGCCCCAAGACTTCCTATTATGGCCGTGAACATCGCTGAGCCCATTATCCATCTAAATGCCTGTCTGCCCGATGCACCCCGTGTCTTGAGGGTGCCAACATCACGCCGCTGCTCATCTGCAAGCAGATTGGAGTTGTAGTACACAAGCAAGATTCCCATGAGTATTGTGGGGAGACAGAATGCAACGCTAATCGCCCGAATGACAAATACCCAGCTTACGTACTCTGACACGGCATCGCGAAGATCAAACCCGTCATAGGGTACTGCCGCATATGGCAAGAGCCGCTGCTCAATTCGTCGGCGGATATTATCGAGTTCGTCGATGGTCTGTGCGGGGTCTGAAAATACCACGAGTCCACGGTCAATCTTTGTCCAGATTCCGTATCTAACTTCATTGCTTGGAAAGAGTGGAGATATCCTGTCGATTAGCCCTCCCTTAGTGGTCACCATCCTCAGGGAGGTAAACGTATCCTGTCCTTCCCAGTAGTAGCTCCTCATGAACAGCCTTGACGTGAAGGTTCCTACAATTGTGAAGTTCTCTTTCTCTACTGTTTCTTGTCCATAGTCATCGTATCTCCGTATCTTTACCGTATAGTTATCCCCCAGTGCCAGATCGAGATGATCCATCGTTTCAGCCTCAAGCCAGCAGGTCGTGTCATTGAATTGGAGGTTTTCCTCGGTGTTTTGCAGGGCATCTGGAAAAGTCTGGAGGAACGTGGAATCTACACCAAGATACGTATTCTCGAAATATCGGTGGTCTGCTTGATTCCAGTCGTATGACTCAACATAGGTAACCGATTCGGTTCTGAGTACATGGGTTTGATTCTCTATCGTTTCGATGATATCGGCCAGTGTTGTTTCATTCTGGTACTGAAAGATTCTTTGAACTTGGACCTTCATGTCAACCGGAACATCCTCTGTGAAATCTTCGAGGACTTCGGGTCCGACAGCATCCATGTACAGCAAAACGCCTCCAAGTACTCCTGAAGAAAGCGAGAATACCACAAGGGTCACAAGCACTTGAGGTACACGAGACATCAGTCTTGCGAACAAGAACACTAGACATCCCCTCCCATTGGTCCGCCTTCGGACCATGATGCATTCAATGATTGTGCAAGTTGAATCCTTGCCGCAAGCGTGGAGACCCCGATAATGAAGAGCGTTACCACGCCGAGGAAGAAGCTCAACACAAGAGCAAGGGTCAGATATGGAATTGAGAAGAAGACTCTGATGGGATAGATCATGTAGCTAGTGTGCTGAGCTAGCATTGTAATTATGCTGAACAGTGGTGCGAAGACAAGTAGTAGAAGTACGCTGGCCCCCACTATGACGATGAGTTCCGCTGCCTGCGTCTTTACAATGATCTTCTTGTCAGCCCCCATTGCTCTCATCAAGGCAATCTCTCTTCTTCGCGCACTCAACCCCTCAGCAGCATAGATGGCTATGGCCCCGAAAATGACAAGGGTGCTAGCAACTGTCAGCATTGTGTCTACTGCTCGGTCCATGGTGTACTCAGTAGTCTCGACAAATGCCCGGACCTCGGAGTCAACATCGACATAGTCACGGGCACTGATAGGGCCACTTGGGTCGGGTGGCTCATATCCTGCAGCATCAAGAAGATCCAGAGCTACTTCAGTTGTGTTTCTGTGGTCGTCAACCCTCATCGCGTACATATTACGAGATTCCATGGTGAAGTTCATGAACTGTGACAGGTATCCCCGATTGACCCACACAGTGCGCTGGCCAAATGCCCGGCTATAGTATCCGGCTGACTGGGTATCAAATGGGAGTGCATTGGTCAGAGATTGATAGATACCGATAATTGTGAATGTGAAAACCGAGATATTGCCCATTTCGGTTCCATACGAACGCAGCGAGTCGCCCACTGACAGTTCGTAGTCCTGGGCAATGTCCTGAGAAACTAGGGCTCCAATAGGGTTCTTATCCAGGTCTAATAGCATGCTCCTGAGAGGCGACTCATTGAGTGGTTGACCTGTGTAGTCATATCCAACGTCCAAGAAGTCGGCTGGATTCATGGCCACCAAATCTGCAGAGTCGTACTGTCCGGTAGATAGCATCAATTCAGCAATAGACAGCTCTGCTCCAGCTACGTAGGCTCCATGCTGGGTGCAGTTCTCGATGAACCCAGTTCGGTTCACAGAAGCGAAACTCTGAAGGGAATCCAAATCGAAACGAATGTCTGCTCCGAACGCGAATTTGGCTTGGTTGGTCTTTGTAAGAGGTAGTGAATCACTCACAACTGCGTTGCTCCAAGCGAGGCTGATTGTGAGAACAAAGACCATGGCAACTGGGCCGGCAGAAGAGGCTGCCTTTCCAATGCGCCTAATCCCGACGGATGAAGGAATGACGCCAAAGACCCCCTTGAGTCTAGAAGAAACTTTACTAGCTCCCGCTCTAAGTGCTTTGATGAATAGACTTGCCGCTCCCAGAAACAGCGCGAAGGGTGCAAAGCTAAGTATGATGTTCGAGAAGAATCTCAAGAAGAGGTTGAGCTGCATGGAGGATCCTAAACTCAACATGGCGATTATTGCTGCACCTGTCAACGATACGAGGAGCACATCCCACTTTATGAATACTAGACCACGAGTGAGTTTCGCCAGCTTGCCTGTGCTTTCATCAGCTGCACGTTTGGTCTTGTAGACAATATCGTAGGCGACTATTGCTCCCACGGGAACGAAAGCCCCAATGAGAGCAGACATGATCAGTGACTCGAGGCTTATCAGCAGAGGTTCACTAAAGAATCTAGGCCAGTCCAGTGCGAAGTAGTCAGTTGATATAATCCCCACTCGGCTTAGAACAGTGCCGAGCCCCAGGCCAACTATCGTCGAGAGAACCGCAATGACCATAATCTCCTTGTAGACCATGTTATAGACAGTGTTCTTGTCAGCACCTCGTGAGATGAGGATGTTTGACTCGTACCTTCTCTCGTTCATATTGTGTCTCACGGCAAGGAAGAGAGTCAAAATCACTAGTATGATTGCGCCCCCTGCTCTTAGTAGCTGAGTCATCCGTTTATACTGCTGCCACATAGCGTAACGTGTGATCCCATAGAAGAGTCCATCACTAATCCAGTATCTGCCTCCGCCATATTGTGGATTGTATGTGGGGTCCAACTGCCTGATTGACTCTTCAATTCGGGTTAAGTAGTCAAGACTTGCTTGGACGTTGAATGGCGAGATGTGCGATCTGTCTACGTCGACCCAGACATAGACATCAGCACTGGTCAGCCCTATCATTGGAGGCATTACGATTGCGATTGACCATCCGTAGTTGGAGTAATCTACGTTTGAACCCTGCGGATTCCAGAGGCCTACAACCTTCATAATGTACGAACCAGTGTCTCCATGGACTTCCTGTGTGTAGTTGACAAGGTCACCTATGCCAACATCGATATTGTCTGCTACTTCGACACTGAGGACTATCTCATCAACCTCCTCGGGAAACGAGCCAGATTCCAAGATGAATAACTCACTGAATGCATCAACCAGTGCATGATTGTACTCTATGATACCTCCCCCGAAACTACCCTCATACTGACTCCATGAAACAGGAGAAAGAGCCCCATGAGCTATCACAAACGTGGCAGTCTTCAAGACTCCCGGGATTTGAGAGATTTCGTCCTGAATATCTTGAACACCCACTCCGCCGACTTCCATCGCGACTGGACCGATACTAAGGAGCTCTTCCCACTTGTGCACAGAATAGGAGTCTACGTAGACTGTGATTGCCGTTGCAAGAGAGGCCGAGAGCATCAGGCAAATAAATGTGACAGCCCTTCTCCGCGAGCTACCCGATGCACCGTATCCTACTTGCAAGGCAGTCATCCACACAACCTTCTAAGACGTATCTATGATTCTTCCATCTCTCATAGTGTACAGCTTCTCCATCTCTTGACCAACTTCAGGGTCATGTGTGACAACGACAAGGGTGCCACCCTCTTTCTTGGTGAGGTTCTGTAGCACCTGCATTATCTCCTCGCCAGTTCTCGTGTCCAGATCCCCGGTCGGTTCGTCTGCAAGTACTATTACCGATCTAGACGCACCTTGAGGCTTGGCCAGAGCTCTGGCAATCGCAACCCGTTGTTGTTCTCCTCCTGATAGCTCATCAGGGCGATGCTCAGCTCTCTCTGTGAGACCAACAAGCTCCAAGAGATGGTCAACTCGCTCTTTCCGTTCATCTTCCTCGACTCCCCCGATGAGAAGGGGCAACTCAATGTTCTCATATGCTGAAAGAACCGGCAATAGATTGAAGAATTGAAAGACAAATGAGATTTTGTCTCTTCGGATGGCTGTTAAATCCCTCTCACTCATCTGAGTTATATCCATCCCATCAATTCTGACAGTACCAGAAGATGGTCTATCAAGGGCTCCTATGAGATTCAAAAGTGTAGTCTTCCCTGATCCCGAAGGACCCATGATAGCTATTGCTTCCCCCTTCTCCACGTTGAGGGAAACGCCCCGAAGGGCTTCGACACTCACTTTGCCAACTCTGTACACTCTGGAAACTTCATCAACCGAGATGAGATAGTTATCGTTCAGGGGTTCCCACTCCAGACTTGCTGAATACACTTAATCATGTTCTAATAAGATAAGCGCTTGCTCCTCAGCAATACATCCCGCGTTTTTCGCTATGAAGACGAAGCTTTATCAAAAGAAACTCCTGCTATCCCTACAAGGCAAAGAGAGAGTTGGTGGGCAGCCATGGACGACACCCCAGAAATGAGATATGAGTTCTTCAGCGTGAAGGGGTTTATGGTTGGAGCTGTAACAATCTCGGCACTCCTCGCTTTACAGTCGCTCATATCCTTTCCATCGATTTGGTTCAATGAGCCTGTACGCTTCGGTAGTTTCATACTCATATCTGCAATCGTTGTGGGATTCTCCTCGGGAGCAGTTCTCGTATACCTCATCCCTCCGAATCAGGATGTCATCGGATTGGCTGGCCTTGGGAGCGACGACTTACCTCAGAGCATATCGCTCTTTCTTGTAATACTCGCTCTCATCCAACCCATGTTCTCGGGCTTCATACTCTTCTATCAGTACTTCGGTTCCGATCCTCTCATTCCTATCTGGATACTTGCAGGATTCGGAGCGCCCAGCGCGGGTTTTGCTGCCGCTATGTTCGACCGACAGAAGAGGATTGCTCACGACCTGCGGATCTACTTTCAGGAGCACGACCGGCTCAATATGGTTTCTCTCGAGTGGCTGCACGGGCTTGGACCGCGCACAGCGACATATCGGATGGGAATGCTCGAAAGCGCTGCCTCAAGGATTGAGAATCTTCGTGTTGTCGGCCACGAGATAGTCCGCGAAGGCATGGTGACAAAACAAGAGAGCATTGAGAGCTAATCGCTATGCCGCTTTTTCATGTGGACCCTAAGCCCCTCTTCGGTCCATGCGTACCAGTTGCATTTCAGGCATGTGAATTTCTTGCTTCCCAAGCCGAATCTTGGTGGAGGTTTCTCTACGAGCTCGTAGATTGTCCCGCCATATCCGGATCGTCTCTTGGTTTCAACCTTGAAGCGTTTTTCAAAGCATTCCTGACAGATGCCAGTTCTCTTACGTTCGTCATTGATAAAAGTCTGTTCGAGCGTCTTCGCTGGGGCATATGGTTCCATCTCTTTGCCACAGCTTTCGCAACGCTCAGGTATCCTTATCACCCGTGTTGACGTCCAAGACCAAAGGGGTTGTTGTCATTGCAGTATCAATGCATTCGACTATTTGACTCTCGTGGTTGGATTAGGACATATCATCCAAATAAGCTAATGTGTTATGTGTTTGAGATTTTGACATCGTAGAGGTCTGCAGCAGTCTGAAATGCGTCTTCTACGCCCTGATTGGTAAGACATGAGGTTTCAATGAACGCCACAGGATGAAGACTATCTTCATCCCCTAGGCGCTCTGCGATTGCTTCGGCTGCCTTGAAACCTTCTTCGTAAGAGACTGGTGGTTCCTCCCATTCTTCATCAAGCCCCGATCGTTCATCTATCTTGTTTGCGACAAGTACGATTGGGGGGATCTTCTCAGATGTCATAGTGACCTCACGAATCCAGAAGTCAACGCTTTCGAAGCTCCATCTATCGGACGCTGAATAGACAATGAGCAGGACATCAGGACTTAAGTAGTAGGTCTTTCGATCTATTCTAGATTCAACCGCATAGTCGAAACACCAGACGTGGATGCTTACCCTATGATTTGCCGTATCGAAGACACGCTCATAGATGTACTTCGATACTTCATCCGTATCGTCGTCCATGCACTGAGGGCAGAGGTTGGCCTTGGCCATTAGGGATCTTTTGCCAACAGACTTCTCACCAAGAATGAGTACCTTGGCCTCGGATAATGGTTTGATTTGATGTCGTGACACTCCTGAAACCGGTTCATCTCCTTCATCGAGCTCCGGCTCAGTGGTTTCAAGAGGAGTGGCTGTTGTGTGTTCTACCACCTCTGATACTAAGGTTTCAGACGCTCTGGTTCTTGCTGAAGCCCTGATCTCCATTTCCCCGGCAAGATCTATCCTGATTCTCGGACTCTTCTCCTCCTTCGCGCGTCCACGAGGCGACATGAAGGTATCAGACATACGCTCTACAGCTGTGAGTGCTTCTGTTATCCCGTCATAATTCTCCTGCAACTTGCTTCGATTAGGTTCTGCTTCTTCCTTAGCTACAAATCTTGCCGCGACCTCTTCCTCGATCCTGGTTTCATCTGCAGATGGTTCGGTCTTTACCTTGACACTCTTGCTTTGGATGAAAGAAGAAGCCATCTGCTCTTCTTGTTCCTCTCTCGCCTCTTGGTCCGAAGTCGGTTCGATTTCTTCTTCCACCATTATCGACTTGGCTACGGGAACGCCTATTTTCTCTAAGGTATCCCGAAGAATGCGGTGTGCAATCAGCTTGCCGCGAGCTCTAAAGTAGAGATTCAAGTCATCCAAGACATCTTCGAACGACCTATTCTTGATCTTGATTTTCTTCTTGATAATCCCTTTATCCCTGAGCTCAACGTATGTCGAGAGAAGAGTGACCGAAACTGTTGTCCCAGGGATTATCATGTGTCAGCTACTCCACAACGAGTTCTGTGGTGAGATTCCCTCACCAAAGTCTTAACTGTTTCGCAGAGTTGTGTGCCGAAGCCCAGTTTTTCTCATGTAGATGCTCTAGATAGAAAGAGATATGTCTGATACACACTCTGATTTGTTCTGGGAAAAGACCATGACCGACGAAGAAACAGATTTCCGCGACTATGTTGACGTGATTACCGATTGGCCTGAACCAGGTAAGGCTGTCTGTGACATCAGTCGACTTCTTGAGCACCCGACAGTCTTCCATGAAGCTGTGGTGGCTTTAGCAAGGCCACTTCTTGAGCTCCAACCTAACAAGGTTCTGGGAATCGAACAGAGAGGCCTCGCACTTGGAAGCGCAATTGCATACTACCTGGGTTGCGGCATCGTGCCCGCGCGTTCAATTGCATATGTGCCTGACGACTACAAACGACCGGTTGAATTTCTCCCCTCGAGTATGTTTGCCGATCGAAGACTTGCCCTCGTATCCGAGTCGATCGATGAAGGCGATAGAGTCGCAATTGTTGATGATTGGCTGGTTCAAGGCACAACCGTATTGGCAGTCACGAAGCTTCTTGAGGAGAAGCTCGGAGCTACAGTCGTCGGCATTTCATGTGTAATCAACAATCTCTCTGAGACAAGGCTGAAGCTACTAGGCCGCCCAGAGGTATTTGAGTTGATCCGTAATCTGCAGGCCGATATTCTGAACCCTGTCGATTGAACCAAGCGGAGGATTAGCTGAGTCCACATACCGCATCCGCTTCATCGGATGATTGGCGATTAGTGTTGGTCGTTAATTGAGTAATTGAGCGGTTATAGGTGTCCCATGTAGCCCTCCTGCAAGCCGTATGAGAGACAAGCATATCTGTACTGCATATTGACCATCATCCGGCAAAATCAGATAAACGGAAGAAAGCTTATTGCGATAAAGATACTTTTCTTGAACTATGAGCGGCGTGCCAAAACAGGGGTGGAATGAGGCCGACAGGTCACAGAAGGTGGAGATACTCCGACAGCTTGCACATCACTTAGAAATCGAGCATGAGTCCTTCAGAAGTCTGCTAGCTGATTTTCTGAGACCGGGCATGTTGGACGTAGAAGCTTGGTCTGAGGCGGCCGTGATGGACGCACTGATTCTTGGCAGAGCGGAGAATGTCACCATTACCTTCAAGAATAAGAGACACGAGGTCACCGTGGTCACCTATCCTCAGGGAGTCGCACTGGAGATCTTGGCGCAAGCTATCGTCACAGGTGTCTGGTGAACTCTCGTGTCTGCTTCGTGTTCTTCATGTAGAGCCCGAAAGCGACTGAGCTATACTGTTCCTTCACGACCTGGCGTAATGAGACCTAGACCTCTGTGCAAATGCCAAACACCGAAGTGTCTGTTGTCAGGGTCACTGGTTTGGCTTGGATATGCTTAGCTGTTCGCTGATGATAGGAGCTCTGCATCTTTAGCAAAGTTGTGGGATTGAGAGCACCCACGGTCCGCACATACTCGAACTCGTAGTTCTGCTCGCAGAGAGAGTGCTCGAACGCACGAATGAAGTCCACACTCTCAACTTCGTCGTGATTGAACATCGCGGCTACTTTGTACGATGCTATCCCATCTTCTATTACACCAACAACAGTGTAGTCCTGTACCTCTGCGCCTGTAACCTTACACGCATAACCCATGGCCTTTGAAACATGCTTGTCGCTGATCTTCTCACCCGCAAGACTCACTACGCGACCTTTGCGACCGATGGAGCTCACCATGTATGGGTCAGTGGTAGTGACTGTGACCAAGTCCCCGATGCGATACCGTACATAACCCATGGTGTTTGTGATGACCACTTCGTATCTGTGGTTCTTCCTCAACTCGGCCAGCGGTACAACCTCTGGTTGCTCTTTGTCTATTTCGGCTTCGGGGATGAATTCTAAGTAGTTAGTATGCGGTAGCAAGACGACCCCTTCCTCGGGCCAAAATTGACAGCCATAGTATCCCTCAGAGCCGGCATAGGCTTCCCACATCCAGGTGTTCGGTAGCGTCTTACGAATCCACTCCCGGTAAGGGTCGGTGTCGATTCCCGTTACAACCAGCTGCCTGAGCTTAGGCCAGAGCACCGAGATGTCTAGCGTGCCATCATCATTGAGGGCCTCACGTACTCGCTGCTCATACTTGGTTCCTCTGTACTCTTCAAGAAGCCACGGACCATACTCGTTCTGCATCCGTCTGAAGAACGCCAAGCTCAGGGTAGTGATGCCTGCAAAGACCGAGATGTCCTGCTCGACAGCTACACGTGCGTACATCCGCATCTTACGCTCTAGGTCAGTCTCATTGAATATATCGGGCCCAGGCTTTATCATGCGTCTGAACAGAAAATTTGCCCCGAGTTTTGGGGCTATTCCAGTCATGTAGCCCAGCGGCAGGCCGTGGTGCTTCTTCAGCTCTGCAGGGGCTCCGAACATGATTATGGATCCGTCGAAGATGGACGCATTGTCCTTGTGTGCATCGATGAACGTCATCTGTGTCGCAGTCGAGCCCGCCATCCAGCTGCTCATGCCTCGTTTTGTAATCGGCAGCACTTTCGGATGGCCTGTTGACCCCGATGTCTGGACGTACCAGACCACAGGATCAGGACTCAGGATCTTCCCCTCGGGATTCTCGTATACCCGCTCAAGATAGGGCCTGTATGAGTGATAGTCCATGAGGGGGACCTCCTCTGCAAACTCCTCAGGTGTGTTCAGTGTTCCAATCTCAAACTCCTTACCGAATACTGTATCACGGTGGAGTCTGATTATGTCATCCAGCAACGCCTCTGTGGACTCAACAGGATGAGAAATGATATTGTTCAGCTTCCTCACCTTGCGTGATGCCATGGCCGAGACGAGCTTAGTCAGAATCGTCAACTCTTTTCAACTCCAATGGTTGGAACTCAGATTCCAACCCGTAGGTATGGGTCGCTAGAACTATCATAAGTTGTACCTAGAACACTCCAGAGTCGCCTTGAGGTCTCTTTAGGCTGGAAAAGCCGCCATAACGCTATGTTATAACTATAATAACATTAAAAGTACGTAAAGCAACTGAAATAGGACCATAAAGCCTCGTAATCATTGACATTGGACAAAAGTATACACAAAACAGTCAAATCCGCCTGACGAAGATGTGAAGTCAGATGATTCCGACATGTTTGAGAAAGAAGTCGTCGCCTATAGCTCTGATGACGCAGTAGACGCTATCCTGACCGTATCAGATGTGGGAATCGATCTCAAGGATCCCAATTCAGGAAAAGGACTTCCGGCCGACTACCACAGCTACAGTCTTGATATAGCGATATTCAGAACCATGGGCGGTGAATTCTGTGAGGAACGTCTCAATAAGAGGCTGATAGTCAACAGGGCAGAAGAGGTATTCACTGAGGCATATGACCCAGGTGACATGACTGGAGTCACCAGCCGCTTTTACCCGCCATCAAAGTACCCCTGGTTCTGTCGCTTGCTGGAGGGCAGATCTTTGGCCACCTACATCTTTCAGAAGACCGCTGGTGAGGACTCACTTCTAACCATCATCCAGAATGGAGAAGTGCTTCACATGCACACCATCAAGCCCTACGAGCTGGAGGCTTTTCGACTGATGGAATACGAACGTCTAGTGGCAGAAGCGACCCCATACCGCGAGAGAGGGCCAGAAGACGAAAGAGTTCGTCAACATTTGCTTGCGGTGCTTGATGGAGAATCGCCGAGCTTCAGGACACTATTTCAGTTGACACGAGGTCATCCAGTCACAGATTTTCAGATGGGTAAGACAGCACGCGAAACTATCAATCAGATTGTTCCTAAACACATTCCGGAGCAATGGCGAGAAGAACTCATGGCGTTCTTTGCTAATATGGAGTCTCTGGAGATTCCCAGAATTGAGCCACTGGAATACTATGCAAATCGATACAGTGCTGCACCGCTCTACTGCAGATATGAGATTGAGCACCTTGTGCGAAAAGCACTTGGACGAACGACTCCAGATTACGTACGTCTTCTTCATGAGGGAAAGGGCAATCCTAGCCTCATATCTTCGGAGATGGGAAGAAGCTACATGCCATATGCACGCCTGCTAGAATCCCCCAACTCGCCAGAACTACTCGACCTGTATGAGAGAATGAACAAGTCCCGTAGGGTGTACACGTGTATGCCGATCACTCCTGAAGACGCCCTTAGTGACTCAAAGATGTGGGGTCTTCGGGGTGAGATGCTCTGTCTCGATGTTGTAGCCGTTCGTGGAGGAATACACCATCCGAAGATAGGGCTGCGAAAGGTAGTACACATCGGTCGAGCTCATGGCTGGCCGCATCGTCACCTTGTATGGAGCGCGGAGATGAAAGACGTGAGTCGCGAGGGATTCACATCCCCAGCAATTCGAGAACCTAGGTTAAACCTGTTGCTGATGCCACTTAGATCATGCGAGCAACTGACGCATGTCCTGAAACGGTCTGCAAGAGTGGTTGACTGGAGCTACCGATTCACCAACCTGCGTGAGAAGGCCAGCATCGAGTTCATAGGTGAGACAATCACCGAGAAAACATCTCTATCGGATTTGCGGAAAAAATACGGGCCCCATAACGACGAGGTCTATACCCTGTCTGAGAAGGAACTGGAAGTATTGGATCTACTCACGTCTAGTAGTGGTAATAGCCTTGAGCGTGGTATCTTCCCCTCCGATATCACAAGAGCGGAGATTGAGCAGATTGGAGCGAGTTTGATTGAGAGAGAGATCCTCCATCTCTCATATGGGCCGAACCACAGGGCGGGCTCGGTAGTCCTACTGTGGATGAGTAATGTGACCATGGGCGGCGATGCGGAAAACATACTCTCAGTGATAGACGCATTGATACAATATGCATACTATGGTACAGTCTACGTGTCACATCCAGAGAGGAGTCTATGCGAGGTCTTTGCAGTGATACGGGTTCGTAATCAGGACAAGCTCTTCCTTGGAGGTGAGCTCCAGAAGGTTGCCTACAGTCGGGAGATAGATTTGCGACTATTTGAGTTTTTGAGTAGGTGGAACCAGACCCGTTCTCTCCATAAGCGGATATATGACCATGAGACTGGGTGGAATAGCGATATTAGCGGGTTACTCTCACAGATTCGGTCATTCTCCGAGTAGCAGCCAGACGCAAAAGAATTAGACTGCCTGACCTGCCTATCTTTGTGGATATCGGTTGCCTTTGTCAGTCTCAAGAACCTCCAGTCATGTGTTTCTCTGGTCACTGACATCTCACTAGTACAAGCTGTGGCATCCTCTGAATCTCACATTCTGTCACTTGTTTGTATACATCTGTCCAAAGAGGAGAATGGATAGGTATTATGCTGCCCCCGAAACTACGAAAAACGCTTATGATGATATAATAGTAATAAGGAGGCATTATGAACGGCCTAAAGATACCTATACGGAAAGCATAATCCGTATCGACATGCTAGCGAAGACTGAATACTTCTCTGGTTAGAATATCTCCATAGGTGAAAATGGATGTTACTTAGTCTTCTTCCAGAGATGTGCTCGAGTCAGACTGTTGACCTGCGGAAGTCCATAAGCAGGTTCAATACCGCAGACAGAGTACTCGTGAGTTCACTGAGCCACAGGTCCTTTCTTACTATGCTCTGGGGGTTGCGGAGCACTATTCTCAGCCCGTTCGTTCAACAGCCGCGGCGCTTCTTCCTTTGTGATGTACCTGCACTAGTACCTGCTCTTGTTGCCATAACTCAACCAGGAATACAGGGTGGAGCAATCGTGCGAAACGACACCACTAAGGTCTACATGAGCTTTGATGATAGAAGCCCCATACACACCTTGCGCACTGCATCACAGGTTCTTGCCATGTGGGACCGCCATTGTGAGCTATTCTACGACTGCCTCTTGAAGGAGTCAGAGGACTTGCTTCCCGAAGTCACGCGCAGGCGATGGATGTCTTTTCTCTCCTCTGCCTCGGGCTTGATCTCGGGATCAGACGGTTGGTCGACGAATACACATCGGTCTACTGCACTACGGATTCTAGTGAAGACTGCTGATACTATGCTATGTTCTGCTTTCAGTCGGGAGCGTCTTCGAGACCCCCTGCTATCTTCAGTGGTCAATTTCCTGCACACAGAACAGGCATACCAGGCGCATCAGACCGCAGGGGGTGTCACGGCGTGACGGCACTTGAGAAGGTCAGAGATATCGGGCCGGCCACGGCCAAGCGCCTCAAGAATGCTGGAATACATAGCGCGGAGCATCTTGCCATGATCGAAACACTCCCTGTCTTAGATGAGCTTGGATCTGAGAGGTTTGAGGAGCTTCAGCGGCATGCTCGTAGGCTCATCTTCCCATCTGAGCTAATGCCTTCTCAAGAATTTGATTCAGGTCGTCACATTCGAACTGCTGTTAGGGGTCTTGACAAGGTCCTAGTGGGAGGGGTTCGTACGGGGACGGTGACGCATATCCATGGGAAATCGTCATCTGGGAAGACAACGCTGTGTTGTCAGCTGGCGGTGCGGGCAAGTGCCCATGGACGAGTCCTCTGGATAGACAGCGGGGCCACATTCAAGCCCTATCTTACGAGAACCATTGCCACAAGATGCGGATGGAATCCTGACTCAGTTCTGGACATGATCGACCACGCTTTGGCCATCACACAGTTCGATCTTGAAGAGATTGTCCAGCAGATGTACTCCCTCCTCTCTGATAGCGAGCGAGAGTACGCACTCCTGGTCATAGACTCGCTGTCCAGCATATTCCAGACGGAGTACCTCGGGCTCACTTACAGTCTGGCTGCGAAGCGTGACCTTGGTCGCTTTCTTCGCCGCCTCCTCGAAATAGCGTTGGCCCACGATCTCTGTGTTGTATTCACGAATGGCGTCCATGAGAGCATCGGGGGTTTGTACTGCCACGATCAATACGAGCCGGATGCCGAGTTCGTTGTCAACTCTCTATCCACTACCGTGCTGAGCATGCGAAAGAGGAGGCGTAACGAGTACCGCATCACTGTCAAGAAGGGAGGAGTGGGGAACGACTCGATACGCGACGTATCGGCGTACATGGGCTACGGGGGATTCTACGACGAATCGGATGAAGCAAGAGACATTGAACTCTGGAGGACCGTCTACGAGTCCTCCGAGAGTCTACGACTGATTATGGAGGAATCAACATGACAGAATTAGAGGCAGTCCCGGGCGTAGGCCCTGGAACAGCAAAAAAACTGAATGGAATATTTGTGACCACAGCTGAACTACTGGCTGTACAGAACCCTGTCGAACTGCAGGAGAAGACGAAATTAGGCGAGGGAACCGCTGCGAAAATTGTACGGAACGCCCGCCAGATGATCGGCATGCACGGGTTCCAGAGTGGCCTTGAGTTTGAGAAGAAGATGGCCGCAAAGAATCGTCTCACCTTCGGCATTCCCGACATCGATGATCAGCTCCTTGGTGGCATCGAGGAATCCTCCATTGTGGAGATTTATGGTGCTGCTCGGGGCGGAAAGACACAGTGGTCTTGCCACTTGGCAGTGAGAGCACAGCTCCCAGTGGACGAGGGTGGACTAGGTGGGAGAGTCTTGTGGATGGACAGTGAGAGCAGTTTCAAGCCATGGGTGATTCGTGCCACAGCCATCCGATTCGGTCTTGACCCTGAGGTGGTCTTAGGGAACATAGGGATATCGCAGATGATCCTCTCAAGTCAGATTATTGACACCTTCGAAACTATACCCCGACTCTGTGCGGAGGAGAACTACAAGCTTGTGGTTATCGACTCCTTCAGTGGTCTGTTCAGAGCAGAATACACTGCCCTGAACAACCTCAGTGTGCGACAGAAGGACATGAACTCCCTTCTGAACTCGATGCGCCGTACCGGTGTAGCAACCGGAACAATCTTCCTCTATACAAATCAGGTACTAACAAACATTGGCTCCTACTACAGCGGCACTGCTCCCATTGGCGGGCACATTCTGGCCCATGGCTGTGACTATCGTTTCTACACAAGACCAGCAAAGGGTACCGAACGGAGAATTCAGCTCAAGGACAATGCTGGAATTCCTGAGTTCGAGGCCAAGGTTGAGCTTGGCTGGGGTGGCTTCTATGAGGACAAAGATATGAAGACGGCCGCGAAGAAGAAGATTGACAAGTTCATCAAGAAGCAGGGCTGGAATGCTCGTCTGATGCCTGACGGAACAGTGGTGGAGGACGGAGGGCAGGAGGACGGGAAGGAGTGACGGTCTTCTACATGTATCGCTGTGACGGCTGTCACCAGCTTGGGTTTCAGAAAATCGAAGACGTTAGTGACACTCTGACTTGTAGTGTCTGTGGTCAAGAAATAGGGAATTACCAGTCAGTAGACACCATAGAGCAGGCGAGGGTCATCATGGCATCGATGTCACAAGAGAGAGTGCGCCCAACCCGAAGCATCAGTCGCGGGCGAGGTGTGCAGGCACGTGTGTTGGACATCGTTGAATGTCTGGTCGATGGAAATCGGGGCCGACCCGTACAAGTTTCAGACGTGCTCAACGAGTGCAGTGATGCAGATATTTCCACAGAACGCGCTTGGCATTTCCTGAATCGGTTAGAGGCCATAGAACGGATTCGTCTGGTAGGAAAGGAGGTCACTTTGCTATGACAGCTGTTTCAGATACTTCTCCTGCACAGAACCTAATCCGCCTCGTGAACTTCTCACGCCGCAATGGTAAGGAACGACTTGCGCTGATCAGGCTTCCAGGATATGTAGAACTCGACCCTGAGATTTATCTCATTACTCGGGTGACCTGGCGCTCTGAAGATTTCGAATCCCCGATACTGCCTTATCTTCCCAGACTTCTTGCTATCATCGAGAGTGCTCGTGGTTCTAACGCAGTGCCCACAGAGGTAAACTTGGAGTCACTGGAGGGCGTCATGGTTCATATCCCCACAGGTGTTCGCCTCTCGGATATTCCGGAAGACCGGGGCAGGAGCATTAGTTTTCTGGTGAGGCTCATGCAGGACACTGCCCAGTTTTTCTATGAGACTGTGGATGAAGTGGTCGCTTACTTCTGGAAGGCCGCAAGACAACGGGGGTTCAGCCGACGCATCGTCGAACGAATGGGCCGCAAGGAACAGGGCTTTACTTCTCCATTTCAGCTGAAGCAATTCGAGGAGTTGCTGCATGCATACTTCTCCGTGAAGTTCATGGTTCAGAAATCCGAGTCAAAGCTCAGGTGGGAGCGATAAGATGAGTTCAGGAACGTACCTCGACCCGGTCCACGATGTGTTTCCGTACAGATTACGGGATGGGCAGGAGACCGCCATAGAGTACGCTGCAGACATTTTCAGGAGTGGTAAGATAGGGTTACTCTCCGCAGACTGCGGAGTGGGAAAGACAATAGCAGTTCTCAGTGCCTTTGTGGGGGCAAGGTCGAACCATGAGAAGACTCGACTAGTTGTGCTCACCCGGACTCATAGTCAATCGAGCGTGTTTGAGGAAGAGTGTCTTACCCTTGCTGACCGATTCCCGATCATCGCCACAAGCATGGTAAGTAGAGTTCATGTCTGCCCCAATGTCGGAGAGATTAACAAGATGAGCGATTTCGGCTTTATTCGGGGTTGTGCATATCTTGTCAGGACTGGGAAGTGCCCATACTATCATAGTTTCTACGATGCACGAGGTGATAGAGGCCAAGTGCGGGAGAACGCCCGTGCTGCAATAGAGGAAGCAGTCGCACAGTCAGTTGTTGACCGCAGCACAGCAGAGGCCGTTTCGAGGGATTGGGGGATATGCCCCTACGAACTCCTGCGGTGGTGTGCGAAGAGAAGCCAAGTGATCATAGGACCCTACGCCTACTTGTTGAAGAGTCGTGTGCAACAGGCATTCCTCTCATCATTGGATCTCTCAATCGATGAGATTGACCTGTTAGTAGATGAGGCCCATAACCTTCCCGAACAGATGGCTGAATCTGAGTCGGCGTCAATCAGCGGGCAAGATATCCAGTGGTTGAGGGAGCATAAAAAAGACCTCTCGCGAGAGACCGGCTACGAATGGTTAGAAGATGTCATAGAATTCCTTTGGGACACATTCACCTTGAACACAGGTCGGCTGCATAATGGCGGCGAACGAGAGCTCAACATCTGGGAGGTACTTCCGAGGTTTGCAGTTGAGGCCGACATATCGTTGCTGCTTACCAAGACTGGATATGTGCAGAGAGGCGATGATGTAATCGGGGCCGAAACACCTGCTGACCGCCTCTTGGATTTCTTGTACGCGGCGACCTTAGCTTCGGAGTCGAGTGACCAGGATGACTGGCACATCACCTTTGAGACTGGCAGAACGTGGGACGAGAATCCTCGCCTTTCCCATACGAGGCTCTGTATCCGCCCCCTGAATACTGCAGGATTATGCTCCTATCTCGTACACAGTACGCGGTCTGCTGTCCTGATGAGTGGTACGCTTCGGCCAACCAGCCACTATGCAACAATCCTTGGCGTACGGGACGCTGAAGTTTGTGACATAGCCAGTCCCTATCCGGTCGGCTCGCGACTCGTACTGATAGACAAGAAGCTGAATACCGCCTACAAGAATCGTTCTGCCTCGCTGTATGGGGCTCTTGCTCAGAATCTCTCACTGGTGCTCACGCATAGTCCTGCAAACAAGAGTGCGGTTGTTGCTTTCTCTAGCTATGCCATCATGAATGATGTCCTGAGCTATGGCGTTGAGGACGGTTTTCGCAGGCGAGTAGTGGAAGAGCGCAATGCACGAGTTGACGATATACGGGAGATGCTTCTGGAAGAGCCTTCTGTGCTGTACTCTGTCTATGGTGGCAAGTTCTCGGAAGGAGTCGACCTAGTAGATAGGGGTGCGAGTCTCTTGGACCTTGTTGTTGGTGTTGGAATTCCGTTCGCCCCGCCCACTTCGTATCAGCTTGCGTTACAATCATGGTACGACCGACGACTCGGAGAGGGTCGAGGTTACTATTACGCAGCGGTGATGCCCGCCCTTCGAAGGGTGGTTCAACTAGTGGGGCGTCTGAGGCGTTCTCCTGCAGACCGTGGTGTGGTGGTATTGCTTGACAACAGGTTCCTGCGGCATGTTACCATGCTGGGCTCCCGTGCAGCTGCTGATACTTGGCCCTATTCCACTGAGGACGAGCTTATCGAGGCAATCGAGATGTTCTGGAGGAATGCTACTTGAGAGAGCAACTAAGCTGGTTGGCTACTATCGGTATACCCATTGCACTGGCCTTAGGCTGGGTGTTGCGTTTGGCCTTCGATAAATCGTTGCACTCAGTGCTTCTGTCACTCAGTGGATTGGGTATCGTAGTGATAGGCATCGTTCTGCTGTTGCATTCACCCAACCATTCACGATACTGGGATGGGGAGAACAACGTACTTGTGGATACGCGACCCTTTACGGTGGAAGTATCAAGTCTGGTTCTGTTTGATAGGATTCCAATCGGAATCACCCTGTCTCACTCAGCCAAGCGTGTTTTACTGGCAATGCATGATCATTATCATCATTCGAGAGGGGGAGAGGTCACATTCATCCTCGCGCGGCCGTTGGGAAACTCGCGGACTCGACTTGGTTTCAAAGTGATTCGACAGGGACTTCGCATTCCGTTTATTGACACCTTCGAGCGATTGAGGGACCGGGTAATCGAAGATGCTCATATCCTGCGTGCTGCCATGAATGCAGCTTACCCTCATGTTGCTATTGCCATGGGTAACTTGGCCGACTCCGTTCTAGCGGATTCAGGAGGCATTGAAGAGATTGAAGCAGTTTGAGACCATTGAGATTCCTGCTGGAGTCAATTCGGGAGATGTGATGGACGCCATGAAAGGGCTGTCCTATTCATGGACTGTGTTGCTGAATGACCCACTCAATGCAGTGGGACATTCCAAGATCTACCCGCCTGTGGCTCTGATGCATGACCGCGTTCTCATCCAACAGGACGAAACCCGCACCATTGAACGAGTGAGAGGACTTCTTCGTGCTATGAGCTCACTATCAGCGGAGCGAATGCACACTAAGCGTGGTGTGTCGCCATGAGTCATGTTCTCGGTTCAAAGCCTACGAAGGACCCCCTCGAAGAAGTCAAGGGTGCAAGATACGCAGTACAAGAAAGCGTAGACATCAAGTGGGTAGACCGTAGCGTGAGTAGACCGTGGGAAGTCGTGGCCCTCTGCAGCTTGGCTTCACTCGTGACAAGCATGGTTGCACCGTATTGGGTTATTGGAGGGTCAGGAGTACTCTTCTTGTTCCTTGTGTACTTCTACTATTTCAGGCCTATCAGGATGTTAGAGCGGACTGGACTCATGAGGGTTAAGGAGCGCAATCTAGATCTCTCCAGACCTGGTACAGGTAATGGTTCTCTCGGATATCTTCGCAAGACCAGCAGCAATCCCTCAGTGTACTTGACTGGACTAAGATTAGATGCTCCAGGTGCTATCCTTAGTGGCGACATGAGTCGGCTCGTCAGAGGCGTTCCAACATCCGCCGCACTATTTGTAAGTGTACGAATGGCCCCAGCTAAGCTACGTGCCATTGTAAACGACAACACGATCTCCGGTGCTCACGAAGCATATCTGGATCATCTGGAACACGACGCTTTGTATGGTTATTTCCAGAAACGTGGGGGGCTCTGGCAGAGTTCAGTGCAGGTAATTCTGCAATCTAGCGAGCTATCAACGCTTGCCAGATGTCGTAACTCAGTCAAGGGTGCGATTCCATCGCGAAACTGGAAGGATCTGACATGGGTTCAGAAGAAGAGGCTCGAGGTGCGACGATTGGCACTCAGTAGTGATGCGTTTTATGCTCTGGGAATCGAACTAAGTGAATGGCTTGTCCAGATGAGGACCGAGCTTGCAGCTGAAGTAGGTGAGTCGGTACCAGGGCAGTTTGTTGCACCTATCAGAGAACAACCCGACCAATACTATCTTGGTAGAATACTCAATCCTGACACCTTGGAGTTAGGTCCTCGAACAGGGCCGACTTACGATAACATCCGGACCGGGACGATCATCTGCGGAAGTGATTATGCCCTGCGCAGGCGCATAGAGGCCTTGACGATACAGGCCCTTCTCGGAGATGGGAAGCGGATAATTCTGGTAAGCACAAATCCCCTAGCTGATGAGCTGGTCGCTCTCAGCGACAGTGGAGTTATTCTACGCCTCGGTTCGGATCTGATACTTAACCCGGTCGACTCAGACGGAATAGACCGTACCACATACTTGCCCAGACTCATCACAGCTCTTGAGATTGTTGCAGGAAAAGACTTGAGTAATGCTCCGATGTTCGAAGGCGCGCTTTCACGAGCTGTAGCTCTCAATGATACGACCATTGCAGATGTGCGGATTCAGAGCGATGACCCCATGGGTGGAGATCCCTCAGTCAGCAGCCGTGAAGACAGGGAGCAGAATGATGCTTCACGGGCCGGGATGGCTGCTATCCAGACACTCCTAGAGGGCAGCGCCGCTCGGGCCTTCTATGGACATCAGACCGTACCCATGTCTGCTCTGGGCGAGCATGAACTGACCATCGTAAAAGTCGGACTCGGTTCGGAACCTCTGGACATCTTTGCACTTGACCTGCTGGCACTGAAGCTTCTCACACTAGAAGATGAGAATCTGGTTGTATTCTTTGATGACGCCGAGAATTTCCTTGTTGATAACATGAAGTACCGGAAGCGAAGTCTCTTTGCCCAACGACTGGTTCGAGAACTACTCCAACGTTTCGGGGTGGTGCTTTCAGTTGAGCACCCGAACGAGATCCCCGCGCGTATCACCAACAGCATTGAGACTGTTATTGCCGGGCGGACAAAGGGTGGGGACAACGTAGCAGTTGTGTCAGAACTCCTTGGGTTGAAGGTGATTGAGACTGGCATGCATAGCAAGGCACGGTGGTCTGCTAGAGAGAGCTCGTTCTTACGAGTGATGGATGATGACACTGTGCTCATAGTTAACGGCTCTGAGACCTGCCGACCCATGCGTCTCTTCGAAGAGCCCGACCTCATCGTAGAGGATTTACGATCTCTGAGGGAACGGAGCAGGTCTCTCACCAAGTCGAGAGGATCTCATACTTTCCATTCTAAGAGGTTGGTGGACCAAATCGAAGATGACGCTGGTATCAACATGAGAGTGCTTGAACTCTTGGACCAGTATGAGCCCCTTACAGAGGAGGCAATTTCGAAGTTTATCTCGGCACAAGATGAGGAGAATGTAGATGTCAAGGCTGTGTTGATGCGTCTTGAAGAAGCCAATATGATTCTCCCAGGACACGAACAACACGCGGGAGTATCGTACAAGAACTTCAGGCTGACTATGAAGGGGCGGATGGCTCTGAAACAGAGTGAACCCCAAGGAGGTGATGTGTCCTGACATCAACGACTTCCTCGGAGAATAGTGTACGTACCGATGTGCAGGCTCTCTTGACACGCGTGGGATTGAAGCCGAAGGGTGTTCAGATTGATGCGATTGAGAACGGTCTCTTGGAAGGAACAAGTATCATGGTTTCTTCTCCAACGGGGTCGGGGAAGACACTGATAGGAGAGATGGCTCTGCTGCGGGCAGTCTTTGAGGGTCGTAAGGGGCTCTACATCGTTCCTCTGCGTGCTCTCGCTCGACAGGTCGCAACCACTCTGCGAGGACGATACCAGAATCTGACGGGCCTGTCGGTGGGTCTCAGTACTGGTGACTACCAGCATGTGGGAGACGAGCTAAGTGAGAATGACATCATCGTAACGACTTACGAACGTGCTGATTCTCTCTTGCGCCACCGCACAGGTTGGATTAATGACATCGGAACATTGGTCATCGATGAGATACAGAACTTGGGCGACTTGAACCGCGGACCTCGCCTCGAAACTGTGATCATGCGTATGCGACGGAGTATTCCTGAAAACCTGCAGATTATTGCGCTCTCCGCCACCGTGGGTGCACCTGACGAATTGGCTGAGTGGCTTGGATGCAGGCTTGTAGAGTCGAACGAACGCCCTGTGCCGCTCCAATGTGCGGTTCTGGAAACCGATGATCGTCGAGAGACCATCAAGAGGGTGGTGATGTCAACGGTGAGAAGCAATGGGCAGGTGCTTGTATTCTTGAGGACAAGGGCATCAACAGAGTCCATCGCCGAAAGACTAGCACCTAGTGTGACTAGGCAGCTCACCTCACGGGAGAGGGACGCAATAGTGTCTGAACGCCAGAGCATTGAGCATTACGGAACCACCGTTCCATTAACACTTCAGACCCTTCTCGAGTCTGGTGTTGCCTACCATCACGCTGGGCTCGACGCCCCAACAAGGCGTCTTGTGGAAACAATGTTTCAGAAGGGTATGGTGAGGTTGGTTTGTTCTACCACAACCCTCGGCTCTGGTATGGATCTCCCTGCTCGTACCGTTATCGTAAGCAGCGTGCGAAGTCCCGGTAATCATACAGACTACATCGATACAAACAGACTACATCAAATGCTCGGACGTGCTGGACGGCCAGGAAAGGACGCGAAAGGTTTCGGTGTGGTGATAACTGAGAGCCGTGGAGAGGCGGAGATGGTGAAGTCTAGATACTTCCTTGAGGGAGCTGGTAGTCTCGAGCCGAAGTTCTTACGGATAGACAGCTCACTAAATAACTCTGCAGCCCTAACCGAGCAGCTCTTAGTCGCCGTTGACTTTCTTGGAGGGGCCAATCTGGAGACCATTGAACATGACTATTTTGCAGATAGTTACCTGCAGTTTGTGGCTGTCCGTGACACTATGGCCCCCATGAGGAGCTTCATCTTCGAAGAGGTCTCAGCAGACGCTGCAATCGAAAAGCACGCGCTTAGCGGCACTGTTCGAGCGGCTAGGCAAAATGTGTTGGGCACCGTGGACTTACGAGAGATTTCTGATTCAGTTGTTGGTGCTCTTATATCAGATGGTGGTACTAATGCATCCTGCCGGTTCTCAATCAGACGAGACCAAAGCGGTATGTCTGAGGGTGCGATGTGTAGTTGTGGACGGCCTCTTGGCGAATCGGGAGTACTGTGCCCACATCTTGTGAATCTCGGTGTATATGCTGCCCGGACGCATCAGGAGATTGCCGACTATGTCATTCCCTTGTCACTGAGTGAGTCAAGTCCTGTTCGGATGCTTGTTCGGATGGGACTGGTCGAGGGTGGGCGAGATGGTTTACGAGCAACACATCTTGGGAAGATAGTCTCAAGGCTCTACTTGAGTCCGGGAACAGTGCGAGAGATGTTGCCGTTGCTGCCGCTTACAGAAAGCAGTATCGACCTGCTAGACCTATTGAAGATAGCCGTAAGGTGTGAGGGTGGGCAAGCAGGCATTGATCTGGAATTCATCGTGGGCACAATAGTTTCCACTTCTATGTCCGTAGAGGAGATAGCTGAAAGATGTGACTTGAATATCGGGGATATCCATGCTCTACTGGACTTAACTATTTGGCTGCTCTATGGCATCGCGGCTATTGCTGAGGCTGGAAACATGAAGCGAGTCGCAGAGATGGCATGGGATGTCTACCGGCGAATTGAGGAACGACGAGGAGGAAAGTATGATGGAAGCGACAGAGAAGAGAGTGATAGAGGAAACGACTGAAGAACATCCTGAGACCGAGTCTAAGGAAACTCCTACAGAAACTGAGAGTGACATAGCGCGTATATTGCATAAGATGGGCTACACCACTCACCAGTTTGCGAATGGACTCTTGGCTGGTACTAACTACATTGGAATCAAAGGTACAAACTCGGTCTTGGTTGATACATTGATTGTTCTCGACCTTCGAAATAGTAGCTTTGGGAGAAGTCCCCTTGCCATCAAGAGTGAGGTCTTGGAGATTGCAACTCAGCCATTGGAACGGTTGTTGAACATCGTGAACTCTGGTGAGCGTCTGCAGCTACGAAGAGTTCCTACTATCTGCGGGACCCTTGAAATCCCTGTGCTGCTACCTGAGAATGACGATAACGGGTCAGAGGTCTTCGAGTCGAGATCTGCGTACGTTATTGTTGATGGTGCTCGCCCTTCATCCGACCTGGGTTGGTTCACCGATGAGAACCAAATCATAGGCTTGGATGAGTTCTCAATCTCCGTTAGTAGCGACCGACGGATGCGTGTCACCGAGCTGTCCAAGAGTATAGACTCGAAGAAATGGGACCATCTGAAAAAGGGAGTGAGAGGTTGGTATATGGTCGCGGCACTGATCTTTGCAGCTGCGAACATTCTAGCTCTGCTCTCCGTAGCATCTCTCATCCCTCTGCTTCTGCTCTTGGGTGACATCCTCTTCATGATGTGCTTTCTTGTGGTGACACGGAAAGCTGTGAATGACTTTCGTTCCGTATGCCAGGTTGAACGGGAGGCTACGAAGAGCATCGGCGATATGTCACGGTTCAAGAGAAGCTTGGACGAGAATAAGCAAGATATTGAGAAAATGGCCGAACTGAATTTCGTCATTTCTCCAATGTTATCTCTTGCCGCGCGCTCCCTCGCTGAGGACGACCTGGATAGTGCTGTGGAGCGTTGTGACCAAGTCTTCAGCGAGTGCATTCTCAGATCTAGTTCTGTTGACAATGACTATTCTGGAGATAAGGGTCTTGCCAAGTTCATCGGCCTATTCGAAGGACTGGGAGTTCCAGGCATTGAAAAGCAGAAAGAAGGCATTGCCCTCTCATATGCTGCACTGACCGGACATGTAACGAATCCTCTCTCAGAAGAGGAGTTCATCAAGCATATCACGCTTCTCAATGACGTTCTGTTCCAAGCTGGACTTCTGCGTTCAGAGGCCAAGAGCATAGTCGATGACACAATCAACTATCATTGTCTGGGTAAGGCTGCTCAGACATTTGACGAAGAACTCCATAATACAGACTCCGAACTAACTGGGAGAACCGAAGAGGACAAACTGGTCTCTGACATTAACAAGAGCGGTGAGGAGGCGGGCGTACATGATGCGATTTCCGATGAGGAGATAGTGGTCAAAGACCCGGCTTGCTCGGTGACCGACGTCTCCGATCAAGAAGAGCCAAGACGTGCCGGCTCCGATATCGCGCCAGACGCGGATGATTGTGCTACACACGAGCCGATTCTCACGGGCCTTGAAATCGTGGGTCGTAGGAATAGCCTTGTGGACGAACGGATCAACCACGAGGACGGGTCAACAACGAGTGCCGCCCTAAAGAAGACGGAGGACTAATTGGTGTCAGACGTTGGTATCCTGAACGGCCTCGTGCACATCTGGGGAATTGGAGGGTCCGGGAAGACACTCCTTTGCTCCGCAATTGCCGCAAAACGTTCTCGTGAGGGGCATGTCCTATGGTTATGCCTTGACGGGAAATACGTCTTCATGAAGACTCTGAGGAATATGTTTGACGCATACGGAGGTTTCAAGGACAATCTAACTATACTCGTCACGCAAGACCCGGCTGACGCAATTCAGACTCTCCTGACACTACGGGAGAGACTGCGTGATGACACGAAAACCATTGTCATTGATCCTATCACGAGAGTGCTTCATATGGGCCGGCGAGATGGTTCCCCTTGGGGACGAGAGCTCATCGAGGAGGTGCTACCTACAATTGTGTCTTTGTCGCTGTCAAGGGGTATTACGATTGTTGCCACCAATCAAATTCGAGAACTGGATGGAAACCAGTTGCCAGTACATCATGCGGCGATTAAGAAATGGGCTGATATTGACCTGCAGCTTAATACTGATGGTTCCCCAGACGCCTTCTCTCTCCACGATAATGAAAGGGATCGATGTTGGAGATTCAGAGTCGCGAACAACAGGCTGAGCTTTGAGGAGGAGGGCGTAGTTCTGTGATAGGCATACTTCGCATTGCCAAGCATGTTGTTGCAGCAGCTGTAGTCTTGGCAATAGGGGCCGAATTGTTGGCCTTGATAACTTCTATTGTCGTTATGGTTAGACTGGGAAACATAACCCCCCTAATCTTGTTGGCTGTCTTGACGTTTGGGATGATCTACAAGTCCGGACAGGTGAAGTCAGTGAAGTCAGAAGAGGGTCAGAAGTTGAACCTCGCAAAGACGATACTTGATGCGATGTCTCTTGTTCTCGGGGGAATGCTCTGTCTGGCAATCTTCTTCATCGTGCTGCCTTCCGGGATAGTAATGCTGCTTGGCTCGGTAGGAGGTGTCTGCGTTCTGATGGCTTTAGTCCGGGATCCCAAGAAAATATCCATGGTCCTGTCAATGCCCTATTCCTCGGTATTTCAACACGATATCTCTACCTTGAATCTCCGGGTCTTCGAGCTTGAAAAGGGTCAGCGTGAATCCGTTCTTCGAATGCTGGATGAAAGAAGCGTCCTTCGAGTCAGTATCTGGATACTTCAAGACCTTGACACTATAATTTTTCCAATTCGTCAGTTGGAGAGTGTTTGTCGCGTGCTAGATGAGTATGGTCTCCGATATAGTCGAATGGACATGCTGCTCGAGTCCATTGTGCTGGCCCTTCCGCTGAGTGACAGCGTTCGGCCTAAAGACTATGTGAGTCTCGTTCCATCATCGAAAGAAAGAGTTATCGAGAGATGGCCTGTACGCATGATGCTTTTCCCCTCTCCAGAGGGAGTTTCAGTTCTCGTTCCTCGCAGCATAGTGCCTGGAATACCTACTGAACCACTCTCTTCTGGTCAAGCATACCGTGCACTGGTCTGCCATGAGCTGGTAACAGGTGATAATCTTGCCTAGAGAAGTCCCTTTGCAGAATGGCTATTCAGGCGTAGAGATTCAGTTACAGCCTGACGTACTGCATACAGTGCTAGGGTCCTCGTTTCAGCCTCGGCTCATGTCAGTAGTATACAGCGGTGAGCGAGCCCCTCTAACATGGTTTGCTCATCTCTTGGCAGTTTCAGCCGCCAAGTCTGATACAGAAGTAGCCTTCATAGACTCGGGGACTAACTACTCCTCTGCTTCAGTTCGGGCACTCTCCTCGGGGTCGGAACTGGAAGTGCTGGCGAGAATCCATGTTGCTAGGATTCTCGGGTTGGAATCATTGGTAGACCTCATCGATGATATGGCTGTTCTCGGACCGAGACTTGTGATTATTGACAGTCTCACCGGAGCCCTGAATCTTAGTGGTGGCCCTTATAGCAAGGAGTCAAACCGGAGATTCTTCGCAGCACTTGACGCCCTGCGCTGCTTTGTAAATGACAACGATTCGACCGTAGTGTTCACTGATCATTCGACTAAAAGGTGGAGTGATGGGACTCGTCGACCTGCAGGCGGGAACATTTTGGCCCATGCAGTAGATAGCGTGGTATATATTGCAAGTGTTGCGGGCGAAGAGATGAACGAATATGTCAAGGTGCATATTGAACGTGCACCATCCGAGGTCGATTATGATGCAGTGATCATACGACTCGGTCCGGGGGGTATTAGGTCGATAAGGAGCGAAACGTGAATGGGCGTGCGTAACTGGAAGGGTCTGTTGCACTGGAGCTGGCAGTCCTTGGAGGACATTAGCGTACCGATACTTGCTATCGACTTTCCGAATTACATGTCAAGGAGGCTCAGTGTGTTTTCAAACCCGAGGAATCCAGAGCGGATTCCCACAGAGCATGTGTCTATCCTTGTTGGCATCGTGCGTGCCTCGCTTCGAGCCAATGTTTTTCCCGTATTCGTATTTGACGGGCCACCTGAGGCCTTGAAGCGCCGTGCCAACCCTGAGCTTGTCTTGAACGCACATCGTTTGTATCGGCGATTCTGTGGCAATGGGACTGCGTACGATGAAGATATTGCCTATGATCTACGTACCAGCCCTGCCCTTCGACTCTACTTTGCTGCTGAACATGTCAAGGACTTATGCAGTCTTTGTGGCATTCCTGGGATCACTGCGCCATCAGAGGCAGAGCTTTTCGCTGCCGTGTTATGCCGTGAGAGAAAGGTGGGCACGGTGGTCAGCAACGACGCCGATACGATCCTTTTTGGTTCGCCTCATGCAACCAGAGCTTTGGAACTCACACAGGGTCGTATCGAGAGCACCACACTGGCATCATTGATCAGTGAAACAACCCTGACCCCCTCACAGTTGCGTGACCTTGCAGTCCTATCTGGATGTGATTTCCACTCTGGAGTGAAAGGTATCGGTCCGAGGAAGGGTACAGTCTTGTTGCGCAGGCATGGTGACCTACAATCGGTTCTAAGACATCTTGGTGTTTCTTTCGAAGAGAGGGATGGGTTGATGCGCGCAAGAGAGGTCTTTGATGAGGGCGAGATATCAATTCATGTCGGGAATACCAATTTCACTCTGTCTCCGCCACTACCATCTCGTCTGGTGAAGATGCTCAGTCTGACAATGAATGAGGATAGGGCCGAGAAGATAACACGAGACCTCGTTTGGTCCTGGAAGGACTTTGGAAACACCCAATCCACGCTTGAGAGCTTTGTTCGATGATAGACCTGCAATGAGGTCCCCTTCTAATAGTCCATGACCTTGCTTCCACTCCGCTTGGAATGCTGATTCTGAAAATGATGAATACTTAGTTCCATGGACTAGAGGGAATCCTGTCATCACCATAGAGCGACTTGAGGACACTGAACCAGTACGATCTTTCGGATCTCACAGTTCCTATAGCGAAGTCGTCCGGATGGAATTCATCACTCAAGCGTTCTGATATCAAGGCGGCCGATAGAGGACCACGATAGAGCGGCACATTTACTCGAGCAAGGAGGCATGAATTGTTATCGTCCGCCACTATGCGGGCGAAGGGCATGATGCTGAGAAGCCATGAGTTCAGGTTTTCAAGGCTGCTCGCTGAATTACAGCGAACTGCGAGCATGATTCGATCTCCAAGATAGCAGGATTCAGGGGCGGGGTGCAGAAACTGGGTTACGTACTGATATTCTTCTATGTTCCTCAGTGACTGATAGATGGTGCTATTGGGCATTCCCGAACGATTCATCAGTTCGTATCTACTCCGCGAACAGCCATTGTGTCCGACAAGGAGTCCGAGGAGGGTCAGGTCAGTCTGAGACGGCGTGCGACCCGGAGGCTTCTGTGGAGTCCTCCTACGGATCCAGAGTGGGCTTGAGATTGCACCTTCAGGTTCCCAAGGGGTGAAATCCCAGGCGCCGCCTTCTTTTCCCTCTGAGGTCTGGGGCTTGAACATGCCCATGTGCATGGAACATGTTTCACCCCGAGCAGCAACAGTGAAGGTATTGTCAGGCAGGTCGGGCGGGTCACAGTCCATAGTTTCCAGATAGAGCTGTGCAATGAGGTAGTCACTGTCAGCAAGCTCGATGAGTTCAGCAAGTCCCGTGTTCCATATGATTGGTCGTGCTGCCTCCGAGAACACGACACGATATCTGAGTCCGAGTGTTTGTAGGTTCAGCATGAAGGTCTCGGAGATGAAGGTTTCCATTTCTCGCAACTTTCGATGTGCCATAGTACGGCTCTGGTCAAGGGCTTCTTCTACCAGGCCAGTGGTCAGGTTGACAATCCCCCCGAGTCTATTGACATATGCGCAGAACTTGGCAAGTCCCTGCATCAGAAGTCCCTTCAACGAGCGTGAGGCAATGCCCACCACAAAGTCATTCTCCCAGTCGATCAATCCCGACACAGGATAGAAGGCTACAGGGTCTCTTGCGGCCCAGCTATTAGCATTCCTCGCGGATGTTAACAGCGAACTCCAGCTAATGCGCCTACCAGTCGCACGGGCCATGAGTACAACGTTGATCAATGAGCGGGTCAACGGATCAAGACCTTTTGCATCGATTATCTTCTGAACGTGGTGGGGTAGGCCCATGACAGTTCTTGCCATTGTGTAGCAGAGAGACCTTCTGAGTCTGGTCTCATCCAAGACGAGTGATTCCTCGTCGTCCGAGATTGACGCGGCTGAATCAATGGACTGGAGGTACATATGAACTGTTGGCAAGAAGCTCTCCTTTGCCTCTCTCAAGGTCCTATCCGCATAGAGTAGCCGCGATTCTACGAGGAGTGGATCCAAGACGAACCGGTCCAGAGGAAGAATGCCACACATCTGAAGCCATAGATTTGGTGCTGTAAGGACTCTCTCGTACTCCTCGGTCTGTCCAAGGTCTCCTACTATAGTATCCCAGTCTACAGGTTCATCTGAGAGGGGGTCCAATCCTGCTGAGGCTTCAAACCTCTCGTAGGTAAATGATGGGTCGGTACGCTCGGCAAGCTGAGCAACTACTCTGTAGTCGGGAATCTCTCTCCGCATATTCTCGGTCCAGCGCACTCTTGTAAGATCCATTCTCTCACACCCGTCTTAATCGCCCTTCTTGTATATACATTTGTCCAATCCGTGATCATAAGGGGTGTTGATAATGGTCATTGTCCATCGTAGGAATGTTTGATGGCTTAACAGTTACCATAACGTCTTCTAAATCTCCATACTGACCAGAGAAGGCGTCAAATGCTTGATTGATGTCTGACCGATATCTTATCTATTTTGCAGCTCTACTCATACCGTACACCAACATAGGTGTGAGGATGGCGAACAACAAATGGATGACCTAACATCGCTCATCGTTGGCAATCTCCTATTCTCGGTTATGATTACTCCCACCGTAGTCCTGATAGTCGGCATATTGCGAGGTGTGGTGCTTCTGACCGGACAGAAACGGGAATTCGAGGATTGGACCCGAAATCCTTTGCTTACTATCTTGAGTATAGTATTCTTGCCAGGCAGCATTGTGTTTGTGACACTCAGATACATCATCGCTAAGATTGGAGGGATCGATGTCGAGGATGTTAGTGGATCCGCGACCTATGGTGAGTTGGATCTCTTTCTCCGGATTGAGAAGCCACCACGAGTTGGTCTTGTGCTAACTGCCCTGTACATGACCATCGTTGCCAGCGTCTTCACAGCAATGGCACTCATCACAATTCCCGTTGTGTATCTAATCTCAGAACCCCCGCTTGTCATCATCTGCTGGTATGTGGCTGTGAGCATCTTGTTCAATACTAGTGTCCGAAGTGGGGATATCTCCATAGTAGTAGCATCGCTTAAGCGGCATCCCCGTTCAGGCGCTGTAGAACTCATTGTTGTTGTGAGTGTCCTTGTCATACTCTACACACAGGTATTTGGGGTGATTGTGTGAAACGCATAGTACTCTGCCTTGTTCTTCTGCTGTTCTTGATTCCATTTTCCAACCCAGATGAAGGGTTGAGTGAAGTGGGCTCCTCTCCTCGGTTCAGAGAACCGGCCCTATCGGAGAGTGGTGAGGGATCAGGACTCATCTTGGTGGTATCTCTAAACGATGGTGCAATATCGAATCATGGTAGTGAGGTTACGGAGCTACTCAGAGAACGGGGCATGATTGTGGCTGAATCTACAGTCTCTGACATCGTTGCTGACCCGTCCCTTCTCACCGGATCCCTTGTCATTCTTGACGGTTCTCTCGGTTCAGAGAACGGAACACTGGTTACGGGCACATTCATCACCCTTCTTCGCAGGCTCCATGTTCCTTGTATAACCCTTGGAAGAGCCGCTTGGCTTCATTCCCGTATCAGAGAGTCCGAAGATGCATCTGCGACAGCACCACTCCATACGACTCTAGAGGCATCTTTCGATCATGGCAGCGCGGTCTTCCTATCAAGCCCTGACTCGCTTTCTATTGGAGCGATTTTGACTTGGGAGAGCGTGGCCCTTCCGGTTCCTGATGTGCAAGCAGCACAAGGACGTGTGGTTAATCTTACTGCAGGGACTAGCTCCGGCATTGCCCCGCTTCGATACGAGTCATTCCCCTTAGACCTGTTCCTGTTCGGCCCTGAGAACCCTGACCACTGGACAGAGGATGGTTTTGGTTTACTGGTTAACACTATTGCCTATGCTCTCTCCTTAGGAGAGTCTGAAGTAGCCTCGGCTTTGGCATCCACGCAGGTTCTCAACGAACCTGTCACTGGAGGTCTCTGGTATCCTCACGAGCCCACCGTTTCTGGTGTTTACTATGCTGTGAGATCCGCATTCAGATTAAACACCACTTTTGGAGTTTGGGCGTCAGAGAGAGCAGCTAAGGTGAGTGCTATTCTGGAGCGCTTCAGACAGAGCTATGACCTTGAAACGGGTTTCTGCGACTCGTACGATAAGGCGGTTTCCCTCAGTGCAACTAGCATGGCACTGTGGGTCATCTCAACCATGGGTATCGAGGCACAATTCGACATACCTGAGATTTTGACATACATAACCAGTAGACAGGATGCTGGTGGAGGATTCCAAGATAGTGTGCTCAAGACGCATCTTGCAGTGGAAGCATTGAACTGGTCTGGCCACTTATCTAGCATCAATACTGTGACACTCGAGACATGGCTCCGTGCCTGTGTGGTATCAGGCTCTGACACATCCAATCCTGACTATTGGGGAGGGGTCGCGCTGAACCCCGATAGCGCTGTTCCCAAGACTGAATATGCAAGAGCTTACCTCCTTTCATTGGCTTGCTTCGGTGAGGTTCATGATGATCCTGTAAAACTCACTTACTGGATTCAGACCCGAATGAGTCGAGGTGATGGGTCGTATAGTAATGTGGTCGGCGGTGACGTCGAACTACTGAAGGGAACTACCTCTGCCCTGACGGCGATGGCAATCCTGAATACACTCGATACTGAGAACAAGACCGAAGGTCTTGACTGGATAGCTACCAATCAACTGGATTGTGGTGGTTTTGGAATCTCTGATGCCTCTACCGACATCATCGGAAAGTCCGCTGAAACCGCTATGGTAGCCAGCTGTCTGTACCAGCTTGAAGAAGAAACTTCTGACAAAGCATCACGAATCGCTGGCTATCTGGGGACCATTGAAACTGAAAACGGATTCGAACTCCTCGATCGCGTTCCAAGCAGTATGTGGTCTTATTGGTCGAGCCGTGGTCTTATGCATATTGACTCGGGGATGTCAAACATCTCAGCACTATACGACTACCTATCGCTGCTCTCAGGGCAGATATATCCTGGTTGGAACAACATCACAGCCATCTCATCACCCGAGTATGATTTCTATCAATATCGCCAACAGAGTGTCTGGACCCACTACTTCAAGGCTGGAACGGCACAGGCCATCGGCTATCCACTTTCAGGTTCCGAGAAGTCGGAGATTGCGAACTACATTGTGAACTGCCAGCACTTCTCAGGTCACTTTCGGCCGACAAGCTTCTCAGGAACGGCACATATGGAGCACTCTGTTGCCGCAGTTGAGGCTTTGCATATCATTGGCGCACTTGATTCTGTCACATATCTCGCGGCCCTCGAAAATGCCATCATGGATGAATACGAATCCGGCTCATGGTCAACAACAGGATGGAGTCTTCGTCCTTTCGCGATGCAACAGGAGGCTATCGATTATCTATCAATTCGAGCCGCACTCCGACTACAGCTCGTTGATGAGGCCATGGCTTCCGAGATTCATTCTACCATTAGTGCTCGAGTACAGTACGAGGACCTCTGGGCTCTCAGCAGGGATGTCGCAAGTGTTTCTCTCCTAGTCACATCTGGTTTCCTCTCTTTCTCCGACCTGAGTGTGTTTGACACTGGTCTGGTGCTGGGAGCCCTCTCGTCGAACTTCGAAAGCGGATGGTTGAATGGTACAACTGAATGGCAACCGGCATTTACTGCAGACGTTCTGGAGATGGTGAGCATACTCGGTCTTAGGAGCCGTTGGCTGCAACCCGTTGGGGGTTCTTTGAGCGTTTCTTGTCCTTCAACAGTCGAGTTGGGGGATCATCTAGAGATCACCGTGTCCATCTCGCCAACAGCATCTGACCACACAGTCATTGTTGATGCCTTCGGTAGCATGAATCAGTATGTTGTGGAAGATATCGATACCCTGTCTATCAATGTGCCGTCTGAAGCTAGTTCACTCGGCATCTGGAATATCTCACTGACTCTGTGGGATCAATTTGTTACACGCGATTTTGCTCGGCTAGCAGTGAATGTCACGAGTTCTCTGTCGGGGCAGTTGACCTTACCGGAAACGGACTACCTAGTTGGCGACTCAATCAATGGAACCGTTTCGTGGACATTGGTTACCGGTGATGATGCTGGCCAGTGTGATGTAATAATCAGGCTTGGAGATCCACCTGTCTACGAGCAGTGGACTTACACGCGCGTGAGCCCCATGGACTTCTCGATTCCCACCACAGGCATCGGCGCTGGCAATCACAACCTCACAGTGACCGTGAGAAGAGAGTTCTGTGCTGAACTTGTGTTTCAGAGGGTCGTTTCAGTTGCAGAGGGTATCGAGACCTACATCGAGCATTCTGACCACAAGACCGGCGAGGTTGGCACACAGATCTCTATCTCATTTGACCTACGTTTCTCTTCCAATGACACTGAGATTGTAGGCCAGATGGTTACCATCGAGATTACCGACTCAGAGGACGGAGTTGTCCACACAGACGGTCTTACCACTGCTTCTGGAACGGAGCAGTTCTTGTGGACACCTGATGAACGGGGCAACTACTCTTATGTGCTAAGCTTCAAGAGAAACGGTACTCTGATGTCCTCTTCAGCACAAGGTGAGATCCGTGTCGAACAGGCCACGGAGCTCTACTGGATCGGTTCCGACACCCACACTCAGTACGAAACTGCTACTCTCATTCTCCTTCTCACCACTGACAACGGGGAACCTCTCATAGAGATGGATCTAGATCTCACAGTCGATGACCCGCTTGGGAGTCGAGTCATGGACATCATGCTGACCACAAACGCCACTGGGCACGCAGAGGTTCACTTGAACCTTGATCTCAATGGAAATTATACGCTCTATGCGTTGTTCCCAGGTTCACCCCTTCTGCGGTCCACCTCTGCCCTGACAGAGGTCATCTCTTTCAGCCTCACACGCCTCTCTCTGGATGGTATACCCTCAGCGAGTCTTGTGGAGGAACCCATGCAGATCGATCTGCTTCTGTGCGACTCCATTGGGGCTCCAATACAGGGAGAAGACGTCGTCCTGCGAATCGTCTTGTTACCATCGACCACACTGCTGGAGGAGACTCTGGTGACCGATACCAGTGGTCAGGTATCGTGGTATTGGTCACCACCTTCGCCAGGAACCTACGAAGTATCGGCTGAGTACGTCGGAACGCAGAGCCTTGCTCCGTCTTACAACGTGACTTCGACAGATGCTTACATGTCTGTGAGTTTGGCGGTTGATGTACCGTATGCGGAAGTTGGGGAGTCGAGCACTGTGACCGTGACCGCGGTCGACTATCAGAGCCAACCGATATCGGGACTCGCAATACACATCGTCTTCTATGACCCCCTAGGGTCTCCAGAATTAGTAGTGGAAGACATCACAGAGAACGGCACTTTCTCATTGCTTTGGGCACCTCTGTCACATGGGCAGTATCAGATTCATGTCAATAGCTCTCGACAGGATGTATACGAAGCTGCAGAGGTTTCAGAAATTATCGGCGTGTTCGAACAGACCGCCCTGACGCTGAGTTGGGCGTCTGGCTTGCTTGCGATAGCCCCCAACCTTCTCACTGTGACGATATCTGACACCAGCAACACTGGAGTACCTACCGTCCAGTTCCAGATTATTATCAACCTTGCATCGAATACCATCCTTGACAGCACGAACACGACAGACATCAATGGACAGGTAGCATTTGACATTGTGCTAGACAATGTCGGTGATATCTCCATAGCTGTTATTGTTGATGATCAAGGATTCTTGCTTGGTTTCAGTCACGAAGAGCACGACACGGTTCTGGGACAGACAGACCTCACTCTTGCCACGAGTCCGACGCCGATAACGCAATGTTCGAGTCTCGGCATTCAGGCAACCCTGCTCGACTGGAACGGTCAGCCCATCTTGGGTGCAACAGTCCGATTCACTGTTACCCATCCCAACGGGACAGTCGTTAGGAACACCACAAGAACCACAGGTAGTGGTGGCACTTGCAGCATTGCCCATACCTTCGAATCGGTGGGCGACTATCTTGTCGGCGCCTGCTATGCCGGAGAGGGACTGAATGCAGCAGATGCGGTTACCAACGTTCAGCGTGTACGTGTTACTCCAGACGTTCTACTACTACATGACACAACAGCCCATCTCGGAGAAGCCTTTGCTATCCATGTCGGTCTTCTAGATCCCTCTGGGTCTTATATCGCCGGGAGGGACTTGGCAATCAGTATCTCAGTGGCCGGAGAGGTTGTCTTTCAGGCCGGTCGAGTTTCAAGCGATGGGCTGTTGACCTTATCTTGGACTCCTGATGCCAGAGGCAGTGCGACCGTCACACTCACTCACACAGGCGATGTCTACTACCTCTACAACTCCACCAGTTCTAGTATATCAGTGATGGAGACCGTATCAGGTTCTCTTGGCACATCAGCATCGACGATGGATATCTTCGACACCATCACACTGTTCTACATCCTTTCTGCTCAGGCTCCAGAGGGTATCAGTATCACTTTCGAAGTCCTGGGTACAGACCTTGTGCCCGTCTGGTCGGAGAATGCAATGACAAATACTACGGGCTATGCTGAAGTGTCGTATACGGCTCAAGAGAATCATGGTTTCTTCACGGTTCGGGCTACACCCTCTGACGATTTCATGCTTGGCGGAGCAAGCCAATCCAACATCGCTGTGGTGACAGAGTGTAGTCTATCCGTTGATACTGTAAGCCCACCCCCGATTGTGACGAGCGAAGTCAACATGACCATATCTATTGAGAACGAGCTCGGGTTGCCAGTCTCTGATATCAGCGTAAGGGTCACAGTTACAGATCCCTACGGAGTATTGCTGAAGTTGGGGTCTTATTACAACTGGATTTCGGTGCCAATAAGTGAGGGAAGAGGCACCTTTGTTTTCAGTCCGCAGCACGCTGGTCTCCATGAGATAGGGGTTTCATATGAAGGTTCCAGCACCATCTATGCATTCAACGAGGACAGAGACCTGATCATCTACGCTGCGACGCAACTGACCGTAGTTGAATACTCAGCAGAGCTTGAAGTAGGCGATGTCTTTGACACAACCCTCCAGCTCGTTGACTATGCTGGACATCCACTCGTGGGGAAAGAGGTGGACGCCGAATTACGCGGGTTGGAAAAGAGCTTCTTGGTCGTGCTCACGACAAACGAGACTGGGCATGTTACGTGGAGCAAGCAGTTAACCAGCCAGGGAGTCTGGACGCTCGATGCCAGTTTTGACGGACTCGGAGTATATCTTTCCTCGGACGCCGAGGTCAATGTGAATGTCCGTTACGGTACTGAGATTACCGTAACGTGGGACGGGGCAGAGGTTGTAGCAGGTCTCGTTCCATTGAATGTATCTGTCCTTCTCTCCGACTCTGGCGGCAACCCGCTTGAGGGACGTACTATTCGATACGAGGTATACCATGTGACCAGTGGCATGGTGGACTCGGGGTCTGCGATTCAGCATTCAGTTGAAGCTGAAACCATAATTATCTTGCCTGAGAGAATGGGACTCTACACGATCATTTTTCGCTTCGAAGGAACAGAACACTATCATCCGAGTAGTACCGGAATAGATGACCTGTTTGTCCTAGGTCAGGCCATTCCTCATTGCGAAGCACCGCAGACGATGGACCGTGCCGAGAATGAGAACATCTCCATTACGATTGTGGACGAGGTGGGCCATGAGCTCAATGTCTCAGTTTTCGATACTAGCATAGAACTGATTGGGCCAGATGGAGAATTGAGCCTGCAGGATCTTCTATCCCTTAACGGTTCATTCCTTATTGCTCTCCAAGGGCTTCCCGTTGGGAACTACACATTGAGCGTGGTTGTCCACAACTCTTTGACTCGAGTTGGGAACAGCGCTTCACTGACCTTTACAGTCACTTCGAAATCGCTCCTACAACTTATTGATACAGATGCAAATGGAATTGTGAACAACCTGCAGACGCTCAGGATCCGCTTGGAAGACACGATGCATAAAGCAATCAATGGATCTGTCTGGGTCAGCGTGTACGACCCAGATGGTGATGAGGTCTATGGTGGTTTCATGAGCACAAGGACACGGATCGAGCTGAACGATGGTCAGGCCATCCTATCATTCACGCCTCGCTCAGTCGGAAACTACTCCATTCAGGTGGAATACGAAGGAGAGAAGCTTGTAAGTGGAGCATTACTCTCTTGTGACTTGCTTGTACGTCATGAAAGCTCCCTAGATGTTGCTATGCCACAACGTGTAACATACACACAGGCAGGGACTATTTCTGTTCACGTGAGTGCAGGACTGAAGGACGTAGCCAACGAACTGGTGACAGTCAGGTTCCTGTGCGATAGCACACTAGTCAGGAGCAGTTCGTTCGAGACCAACAGGAGAGGGCAGATACAGGTTCTCATAGAACTTCTGCCTGCAGGAAACTACTCTGTGGAGATTCTTTACGGCGGCTCTGACCGCAACTCTCCCGTCCAGTTCAAAGGAACCATTGTAATAGACCCCATTGTCACCATGGCTCTGCAGAACACCGATTCTCCTGATGTTGGATACAATTGGAGTGGAGAAGTAGTTACTCTTGTCGAAGGTACATCACCCGGTTGGAAGGGAACCCTCAAAGTGACCCTGTATGGCCCAGATGGAGGATGGTTGAAAGAATGGACTGCTCGAGTGGGCTCATCTTCAACACTCGACCTTTGGTATCAGTTTGAGTCGGAAAGTCAGCACATCCTGAATATCACGTTGCAGGGGCTACCGGTTCTCTATAATATCAGCAGGGCGTTTGTTGTGGTTGTGAACTCGCCCTCCTTTAGAATTCCAATGGATGCATCTACAATACCGGTCATGAGTGGTGTAGCGATTATGGGCCTTGTAGCTTTTATGGTCAAGAAACGGCTTGCCTCTCTATCGCTGCCTGGAGAATGGAATGGATAGCATAGAAAATACCGAATGACTCGGGTGTGATTATTTGCCTGCCGCAATACAGTTGACGGGATGATTGCAGCCTCTTACTGTCGTTGACGTGTTGAATGACGACAGAAGAAAGAAGACTGGAATGGGTACCTCCATTTGACAGGAGATACCCATCGTTCACCTTGTGAATCAAATTTGTGATTCATTGGCCGCTCTTATACTGACCTAGTCTTCCTGTTCTCTGAGTTCTCTTCTCAGCACTTTTCCAACAGCAGTCTTGGGTAGCGTATCAACTATCTCCAGATCCGTGGGAACCTTGTAGACCGCCATCTTCTCTTTGCAGAAGGTTCTGAGATCCTCAAGGGTCAAGTCTTGTTCCTCTTCGAGAACTACAAACGCCTTGACGGTTTCTCCTCTCACTTCATCAGGAACGCCAACGACAGCGGCTTCTCTGATCTTCGGATGTTCGAAGAGCACTTCTTCGACATCTCTTGGCCAGACCTTGTAACCGCTCGCATTGATCAGATCCTTTTTCCGATCGACTATGTATGTCCAGCCGTCCTCATCCATCTTCGCGATGTCACCTGTGAACAGCCATCCATCGTCAGTCAGAACATCAGCCGTTTCATCAGGACGGTTGTGATATCCCTGCATGACTTGTGGACCCTTGACCGAAAGCTCGCCTACCTCCCCGGGTGGGAGAACCTTGCTTCGATCATCGAGGTCAACAATCCTGCTGTCTGTGCTCGGAAATGGCAACCCGATAGAACCTATCTTTCTCAGGTCCTTGTCTAGCGGATTGGCGTGTGTAACTGGTGAGGCTTCGGATAGTCCATATCCCTCAACAATAATTGAATTTGTCGCCGCCTCGAATTTCCGCGTTACCTCTGCAGGAAGGGCCATAGCCCCGGCAATTGAAAGCTTCAACGATGTGATATCGTACTTCTCCACATGCTCGCTAGAGTAGATTGCGATAGCAAGTGTCGCAACGATGGGGAAGAAGGTGGGTTTTAGCTTGTCAATAAGCTCCAGCAGGTGTTTGATATCGCGCGGGTCGGGTACAAGAATCATCCCGCAACCCCAGGACATGGCCAGATTCATGGAAACGGTCTGTCCGAAGATGTGCTGAAGCGGCAGAGCCGCAACAAACACTTCCTTTCCTCGCTCCGCCATCCAATCCATCCATGCTCCACACTGCGCGCAGTTCGCTTTCAAATTATCATGCGTCAGCATTGCAGCCTTTGGAATTCCTGTTGTACCTCCCGTGAACTGATAGACTGCAATATGCTTGGACGAGTCAATTTCAACTTTTGGCGAAACAGGCTCTGTGTCCTCAAGGAAATCAAGCCACTCAACATCCCCTTCAACAAGGGGTGGTACGTCCTTCATTTGCTTTCGATATACTAGCTTTGCTGCTAGAAATCTCTTGATAGGACTCATGTGATCCCATGCGGCGGTGACTATGACATTGTCCAGATTGCTCTCTTCTCTTACAGCATTGACAATCTTGTAAAAGTAGTTGAACGTGACAATCGTCTTAGCTGCCGTATCCTGGAGGTATATCCTAAGCTCCTTGGGCATACTCAAAGGGTTCACCGGCGTCACAGTTGCCCCTGTTTTCAGGGCACCGAAGTACGCAATGACGAACTGGGGGCAGTTTGGGAGCATGATTGCCACAACATCTCCTTTCTTGACACCAAGTTTGGTGAAGCCATTCGCGGCTCTATCCACGAGTTCACCTATTTCGCGATAGGTCATCTCGAGTCCTTCAAAATACAGCGCCACATTGTCTGGAAAATCTCTTACTGCGTCATCAAGCTGACACCAGAGTGGTCTGTCATCAATCTCAATCTCCGCTGGAGTTCCTCCAACGTAGTGTTTGTGCCATGGTCTTTCTTCCACTTTGCTTCTCTCCTCATCCTAGAGGTTCTATACCTTAATAGCCACGTATTGGTTGCAGGTTGTTTTATTCCTTTTGGATGAGAGTAATGGAAACATATCTCAGGATCAGAGTGTCCTGAATTAGACGTCAGAACACCCCCTATGCGTGAACCTGACAGACACCATCACGTTAGTGCTTCTCGTAGGCAGACCCAGAGAGTCCGTGCAACTAGGCGTTTGGTGTCAGTCCGTGATTCTGTGGATTCGGCCATGGATAATGTGACTATCTCTTGGATCTTCTCGTCTCGCTTACCTATCTCAAAGAAAAGGTCTGTATACGGGCTTGTCAGAATCTTCTGAACCTTGACCATTTGATTCAGCAATCCTCCGAAGTCCTCCCACCACAGGTCTTGATATTCTGATAACCTGTCCGCTGAAACATCACTTGACTCAAGAGCATTGCCAATCACATGAGCAGCATATCTTGCTGCGTGCATTGCATAGGAGATTCCCCCACCAGTTAGAGGATTGACAAAACCTGCTGAGTCCCCTATGAGGATGCATCTATCTGTGTATGTTCTATCGAGAGTGCCGCCAGTTGGCACAAGTGCCCCCTTTGCAGCAGACGGATTGAAGGCTTTGTCTAACATCCCTCGACTCGTTAGATATCCAACAAAACGATTGAACTGCGAAGGAAGGCCTGAAGCGTGTGTGGCGACAACACCTAGTCCAAGATTCACGGTACTCCTCTTTGGAAAAATCCAAGCATACCCCGGTCGCCCTTCCAGGTTCGCGAAAAAATGATATTCTCTCTCGATCCCATAGATTCTGTCGATTTCATCTGTTGCCATGGGCACCTCGGCTACGCGACAGGGTGTCACGCTATTGTGTGCCCATCTCCTGTGTAATCCAGTGGTTCTTGCAGTCACGCTGTTGACTCCGTCTGCACCAACCACGACTCTGGACCTGACTGTATTCCCTGAAGACAACTCGATAGTTACACCATCATGCTTGATGACCACATCTTTGGCCTGCTTTCCAAATGCAGGTTCAGCCCCCGCATCTATCGCCTCTTGTACAAGAGTATTATCGAAGACACTACGGCGTGTAACAGCCATCTCGACCCGACCACGAAGTATGACCCTCCGATTTGGTGAGTGGACCACACCCACCTTGCAGATACCCTCAATGAGTTCTGGTTCGTGCTTTCTCAGGTAAGGGAACTCATCGAGAAGCTTGTACGCGAATCCGCCCCCACAAGGTTTGTCGCGGGGGAATTCGTAACGATCCAGGAGTATGACTGAGAATCCCTTCTTAGCAAGATAGCGGGCACAGGTTGAGCCTGCTGGTCCAGCTCCGATGACAGCACAATCATGAATCATAGTACACCTGTGGGTCGGTCATCTTGTCAACTTGTTCTTATCGGTTCAAACGCAGAACCGACACGCAAAAGCCATTAAGCAACCAATGGACGCTGTGAGATTATGAAAGAGGACCTGCAAGAAGACGACGAACCAGAGGCCATTGTCGCAAGCCTTCAGACATCGATTACCCGCTATGGCAGAAAGCGTGCGGGTCTACAGAAGGTCATAAGGGGAAAACCCAACCTCTCTGCTCTTCTCAAGATTCTTGTCTGCTTAGTCATGTTCATTGACATAGTTCTCATGGTCTATGCTCTTCTGGCTGTTACGTACAGAGCCACAAGCCTCGGATTATCATTGATAGACTCACTCCCCCTCGCATTCTATGCTTTGCCGTTACTCGTGTTCCTCCCTTCTATGCTGAAAGCATACTATGATTCTCGTAACGGGATTGTACCTCTTGTTATCTTCACCATTGCAGGGGCCATATTCCTACTGATTGCGCCCATCCAGTCTATGTTCTATTTGATGTCAGCACTGAACATGATTGCCATTCTGGTTGTCTTGATAGATGGACGCCTAAGACCTCAGGGAAGCATCCGTTCACTGGGAAAGAGAACTGTGGGTTATATCGTTATACTCAATCTTATCGGATTGGTATTTCCCGCTTCGGTGTATATCATGGGCCAGACACCGATTGCCATTGCATCCTTGGACCAGATGCCCGAAGTATATCTGACCGTGCCAACGGCCTCTATTGAGTACACATCCGAAACCGTTCTCCCGAGTGGGAACTTGCTGCAAGCATTGCACGATACAGGATTTGGAATCGATATTCAGTACCTTATTGGTAACAACGATTCGCTTCAACAAGCAACAGCATGGTTAATCGAGGCAAGCAACAATACTATACCTCTAAGGGTGTCTTTACACAGCAACCGATCGTCGTATCTTCTCGATAACAACAGTCTTGGCGATCAGAATACACACACTCAGGTATACTCCGATTTGAAACAGGGCGCACAGACAATTCTTGAAACTATCTCGACTCTTGGAATAGCGAACTCATCGGTTCAGGTTCTGGCTGATGTGCGCATGTCAGGAATAGAGTGGGCAACACTACTTGCTCCGATGCGGTCTTTGAATCTCGGAGGATTCAGCCACATGGCAGAAGATGCGATAAGCGTCATTAACCAGAGTGCTCTTGAGGTTTCCTTCTTGGGTCTTAAAGAAGTATTCTCTCACGCTGATCTGTCATTTGGTCTTCTTGTGGATTCCTTTGTGATTGATGATTTTGCGGATAACGATGCAACCTTGATGCTGACCAATGGAGTTACTCCCTCCATTCTCAGAGATGTAGACTTTCTTGAGATCGATATTATGAGGAGCAAGTTCTCACTGGAGATGGATGGGGATGTTGGTGAGTATCTAGTACACTCGTACTCAAGAAGCGCAAGAGCTCTTGCAGACTTTGGAATAGGATGTGGCTGTAGGCTAGGGATTGTCGGGCAAGTCTTGGACATCCACGACCGTGTCAATCCTGTGTATCAAACAGTTGAGGCTATCGCTCAGGATGTGGTGATATGTTCCAGCAACGTGAATAGCGCTGTAGCCATCAGTTCGCTTGAGTCACTTATGAGGAACGAGGGCGGTGATTCAGTGGCAGATCTCAGGGATGCAATTCTTGACGTAGGCGAGCAATCAGTGACATACACATTCAGAATATACGCGTTCCGAGCGGTAGTCTTTGCCATCGATTCATTTCGGATTATGTAGGCGGTCTTACGTAGACCTCAAACACTCCGGACCAGGTCTCGCTGCCAGGCGCAATCTTAATCAAAAGGTCGTTTCCTACATTGATAGCAAGCGGCTTTGCGTCACTGCGTTTCCAGATATCTGAGAACATAACTGAATGGACTCTATTCTGAAAGTCTTCACCTATACGCGACATCATTCCATCCATGAATGTTTCATCGATTCCGAGGCTCTCCATGTTGACACCTACCTTGAACAGCCTCTCCTCACTTACAGCTCCAATCTTCTTGTCAAATGTGTAACCGATGCCGCCAGTGAGATGAAATACACCATGCTGAACCCGCGGTTCTTCTCCTATGATTAGGAGGTTTCCGCCGGTGAGGACAACATATTCAGGTTCTGCCATAAGGAAAGGTATCGATGCGGCTTCAATTGAGACTTCGTCCATCTTGAGAGTCTTGCTTAGAAAGTCGTTAAGCGTGGTGATTCTCTTGTCAAATCTGAAAGCGGAGAAGTCTCCAAAATGAACTGCATTGCGCGCTTTCCTGATGAAAACATCGAGAATCCTCTGTGCTTTCTTCATGAATCTCGTTCGCTCCTCGGCCGTTTCGCATAGTTCGCCTGCCGAGATGACAACTCTAAGGTACTGGAGACCTTTGATGTTCGAGATGATTGTACGGCTGAGATAGGTCTTCTGCTGTGCCTCAAGTAGACCTTCATGTTTCGATATCTCAGGCATAATAGCGTCACCGATATGCACTTGCTTCGGGTCCTTCTCCGTGCGAGACTTGAAGAAGACTCCGATGTCCAGACCCACGTCTGGAATATCGGTGAATTGACGGACAAATTGACCTTCTGGTACAATCTCTTTTGCTTGGGCCTTCCGATAGATCTCCGTATACTTTGAGAACAAATCAGACCTTGACATGGAATTCGCCTACCTTGGTCTGATGTTTTCTGTTTCTATTATCTCTTAGGGTGGTAGGTCTGAAGGATTGATTCCATCCTGAACCTTGTCATTAATGAGTACAGTCCACAATGTATAAAGGAGACAGGGGTGTCAATGGATATCCGCTATCAAGGGAGTGCATAAGATTGGAGCGTAGAAGCAAGGGTTTGATACTGTTAACAGCAGGCGTGTTCGTTCTTTCACTCTCAGTCTTATTTGTCCTCCCCGTACCCGGCCTATATCTCCAAGCTCTGATTACCATGTTTATCGCTGTCGTGTTGATTGGAATCGGAGGCGCGATGGTCAAGGAGTTTGATAGCACTCTTGAACAACCAGAAGAGGACTGCTACTACTGTAATGGAATGGGTAGGATTGAAGGCCCTGATGGATATCAGACCTGTCCGAGATGTGGCGGTACAGGTTTGGCTCGACCCGATGACTGAGGTCGCTTGATGACCAGAAAGGGAGGCAGGGCAGGACAAGAAAGTTGGTGAGGGTATGGTGTGGGACAAGAAACTGGTCATTGGACACCGAGGGGCAGCAGCATACGCTCCCGAGAATACGCTTCTCTCCTTTCAGACGGCAATAAACATGGGTGCTGACATGGTCGAGCTTGATGTTCAGAGAACGGCCGACGGGCAGTTAGTGTGCGTCCACGATTACGACTTGACGCGACTCTGCAAGTGTGAAGGTCTCATTTCGGAGATGCAGTACGATGATCTTGTTTCCTTCGATCTTGGAAACGGACAACAAATACCGCTGCTACGAGATGTGCTGAATGCGATGAAAGGTAAGGCTAAAGTGAACATTGAGATTAAGGTCCCGGAGATAGAATCGGAGGTCGCTGTTCTACTGGATGATTCTGGCATGTCTTCACATGTTGTCGTTTCTTCGTTTCTTCACGAGACCTTGGCAAGTTTTCGTGAGATTGACGACACTACGCGAACAGGGGTGCTGTTCAATGAACCTCTGGATGACGTAGCATCTTATGCCAATGAGCTCGGAGCCAACTGTCTTCACCCTCTGTTCCTTATACTTGAGCAAGATCTTATCGATGAGGCCCACGGCGAGGGTCTGCTGGTTTTCCCGTGGACAGTCAATGATCCTGAGATGATGCTTGGATTGTGGGAAATGGATGTCGATGGGCTGATTACTGATTACCCCGACCTGGGGATTAAGTCTCGGAAGCAGTTTCTAACTAAGAGGGTTTAATCTGTCCAGCGACTTCTCTGACAAAATCGAGAATCATTGGGTATGCTTGTTGTCTAGTTGGATGGCAGGTAAGCACATGTTCAGCCCCAGCGACAAGTCTGAGTTGCTTGTGTTCTGATGATACTCTGTTGAATACGAGTTCGGCTCCACGTGGGTCTACTGTCTTGTCTTCTCCTGACTGCAGAATCAGAGCCGGACAGTCAATTTCATTCAGTTCCTCTCTTACTTCTTTGGCAAGGGCGAGAAGCTCTTCGATCGAAACCAAGGGGTCTCGATCATACTTGAACCTCATAACATCATACATCTCGGGCATCTTGTTGAGATCCACTTTTCGATACGGCATGAAGTGTTTGACAATCGGTACTAATCTTGACAAGAAACCTCCGAACAGGATTGCAGGCGAGATAGGAATGATACCATCTATTCCTTCTTCTCTGGCTGCCAATGCAAGGGTGAGAAGTCCTCCCATAGAGAGTCCTGAGACAAAGGTGACTTCATTCTTCCAACTTAGAACATACTCAAGTCCTTCCTTTGCTGAATGATACCAGTCATGCCGGTTTGTCTCGGCTAAGTCCTCAGGGCTGGTGCCATGTCCTGCAATGCTCACGGAGAAAGAGGCAATGCTGTTTTGCTCCAGAAATTCTCCCAATGTTTCAAGTTCGTCTACGTGTGCGCCAAAGCCATGAATGAGAAGAAAAGCAGTGCGGGCTCCCTTCGGTCTTCTTTCAAAGCCCGAGGGAACCACGCTTTTTTCGCCGCCTCTTTGTGAGGATGCTACTCCACCAAATCAGTTGGCTTTGTGTACTTGAAACCGCCTTTTATCATTCCCAGTCTGATGCCTGCGGAGAACCAGGCCAACATAAGGCATATCTCAAGACCAACAATCAATGTGACCAGTATTGTGATGACGCTGGCAACAACTGACGCCGGTGGGAATCCTGAGAATATGATAAACGACACAAGGGCAACGGCTGCGCCAAATACAAGACCAGCACTGGCAGATACCCTGATGAAGTTGCCTTCGAGTTCATGGCCTTCCTGCAAGATCCGGTTGCCCAGATTCAGGTTAAGCGATATTACCAATACGAAGCTTATCGTGTAGAGTGCGAAAGTGATTGCTGCTGCCGTCAGTGCTTGATGGGTCACATCAAAATTCCCGGCAATAATGACCAACAAGAGCGCGAAGAGGGCAGTGATTCCTCTGATTACTCCTGAGCTCGAAGATTGCTGCCCGTAACTATAACCGGCAACCGCAAAGTTCCTCACCAAGAGGGTGAGAACAACAATTGCCATGATGGTGGGTGCCTGTGCTGCAATCGATACTCCTTGGAACAGTGTTACATTGAACCAACGATTTGCGGGCCAGATGGCAGGTGGCCCACTGCCGAAGCCTCCCAGCATGAACAGGACGAAAGCCAGTGATGCTCCTATCGTGACCAAAACAGTGAGAAGTGTTTGCGAGAAGGCAGTCTGTCCCCGAACCTTGGTTTCAATCGTAAGGGCTGTCTGTGTGATAATCACAAGGATCCAGGGTATGGTCACCATGAATGCCAGAGAGTGTGGTGTAAGGACCAGAAAAACACCAGTGATTACCATTGGCAGACCGGTGATGACATCGTTAGCCCCCATATAGACTGCTCCCATGAGGATGACAATTGCGGCTGGACAGATAGTGAGGAAGATGGTATATCCTGCCGCACCGCTTGTGAGGGTGCTAGCCTGTGAGGCCGCCCAGACGCCGAAAATGGCAAGAAACAGCATGAAGTACTTCTCGCCACCAGCTACGATATCTTCTCGTACCACGGTATCCTTGAGTTCTTTGGAACCGAGTCTTGGACCCAGCATTACCCAGATGATCATCATAGACAGCAGAGCCTGCACAGCCCAAGGTGGAGTATCCAGAATCAGCGTCTTAGCGAGTGTGTCGACCACCGAAGTATTCCATGGGTACCACACTGCTGTTCCTTCCATCGAGCCGATAGGGCCGAAGAAGACCGCAACACTCCCAATGAGAAATGTGAGAAGCCCTGTGAGGCCAAAGGCAAACTTGCCGGCATCACTGCTTCTAGCGAACTCTCTAACATGGCCAAAGGGTGCTCTCCAGAACAATATCACCCCTATCTGTCCAAGTAGTAGAAAAACAAATGCCAGGACAATGCCTACACCGTAAAAACCCGGAAGAGCGAAAGATATCGCCATAACAGGTAGAAAGAGTCCATTGCCTAGGCCGGCTAGTATGCCTAGGTAGGACTTGGTTGAGTCCATGTAGACCGAGCTGGCCAACTGCCATGTGATCACAAAAATCGGTCCGGCAATAGCAAAGCCGGCAGCGTAGATTCTGACCTGAGATGCTGATTCAGGATTGACACTGAATCCTGCGCCGTACGTATACACAGCAAACGCAGTGCCAACAATGGCAAGATACATCAGATTGGGGAGGGCAGACTCAAGTCTTGTCCCCAGTTCTCTTATGCCTCGTGTCTGGATAAGCACACTGACTGCCAGGAGAGCGACGAATGCTGTCGAAAGCGCATAAGACAGCGGGTTGTTCATGAGCTGTACTCCTTGGAATGGTAGCTGCAAAGCAGAACCAAGAGGAAGCAAATCAGTGGCCAAGAAAGCCACAAGACCCAAGAGAGCAGCTATTACTCCTAAGAACCCACCCAGAGATGCCTTAGTGCTCACGGGCTCAAAGCTTTGCCCCTCGGCTGTTTCCTGGGTGAGTGCAGACTTCATGGTTGACATTGTTTCTGCCATAAGTGAATCCTCACTAGGATGATCTCTCAACGAATTCGCATAAAATCAGGCACTATAAAACCGTATCGGAGTACGCGGGACCTGTTGTGCCCTTGAGCTTACTTCTGCCTCATTGATGTCACCAAAGCCTTTCATTTATGGGAAGAGATCTATAGCTTCTCACGATTTAGGAGTGGCGTATCGATGCGCAATCCCGGTCGAGGAAGAGAACAGGTATAGACTCGGTCTACAACAATGCAGGCTGTGCTGTTGTCTATTGGCTTGAACTCGCCCTTCACTTGGAAAGCCGCAGGTTCTTGGGTCACCAGAGAAACGGCAACTCTCTGACCGTCAGCTAGGTTTATCCTACGATTCCTCTCTTCACTCCTATCTACGACAAGGAGGTTTTCAGAAACGGGGAGAATGCCAAAAGCAGGAATCGCCCCAGGGAATCCAGACTCATCGACATATGCAAGAGTCTTCACAGAGGTCATCGTATCAAACCGGTCTAAGACCGGTGGGGGCATCTTCTCTTTACCGCTGGAGAAGTCACCCACCTTCCTCTTTCCAAGCCTAGACTTGAGGTACGTCTTCAAGACTGAGAGCTTAGAGATGTGCCTCTTCTCACTTGCCCAGACAGCTTCAGCAAGCCCTGCTCCACGAACGTTCGTATACTGATTGTATCGGAATAGAGGAGTCATCGCCATGAACTCATAGATGTCGTCAGCAACGTGGTAGGAATCGAATCTGGCACCAATGTTCCAGTAATCAAGGTTCATCTTGAGAACCAACAGCCCAATCTGTTCATTGCCTGCCTCCAAGTTCTTTCTTGTTTTGTGACCCATGAAATCGCCGTAGACTAGCTGATTTCCTTCGTATACAGTCCAGGTCATGACCAAGGCAGAGTTTGGTTCTTCCTCTTCGTTCTTTGTTATCATGAACTTCGGAGTTTCAAACACGCCAAGTGCTTCTTCGAGTTCAGTGCTGAGTATCTCATCCACAGTGGGCCGTCCTCCTTTCTGTTTTCACTTCTTGAATATCAGATGCTTCACGAGCCGTCATGCCTGACCAAGTTACCTGCTTGATCCCCTCTCTCTCCGCTGTCTGCACAAGTCTAAGCATTGTTTGCTTCTTCATCAATGGAAGATCTTTCAGAGGATATTCCAGTCCGAATAGCTTGTATTTGTCCTGACACATCTTGTTGAATGCCAATAAGTCGTATCTGAGAACGTTGGGCATGTTTTTTGCAACGAAGCCGGCAATTGCTCGGATGTTCTCGACATTGTCAGTATGACCCGGAATGACGGGGGTACGAATCCATGTTGGTATGTCCAAATCTGCGAGCATCTTTGCATTTCGGAGTATCGTTTCCAGTCCGACACCTGTGTACTGTCTGTGTCTAGATTCATCCATTAGCTTGATGTCTAAGAGAACCAGATCTGTTATACTGACAGTCTCCTTCCATACAGCTTCGCTGGCATAGCCTGTCGTATCAAGTGCCACATGTATCCCGCGCTGCTTCAATCCGCTTGCGATGGCCACAGTGAAATCATGCTGCAGCAGCGGTTCTCCTCCAGATATTGTAACTCCTCCCTCAGATGTTTCAAAGAAGGGGGCGTCTCGAGCAAGTTCATCGACAAGGTCTTCGACATTGCGAAGCTTGCCCATGACTTCTATTGCACCTGTGGGGCAGACTTCTTCACAGTTTCCGCAGAGGTTGCAGGCCCTGTGATCTATAAGCATCCCTTCGTCCGTAAGCTCCAATGCCTTCTGTGTGCATGCTTCGATGCAGGCTCGATCCCCGATGCACTTGGTTGCATTCCATACCACTTGAGGGGTGTTGTCAATCGTTTCTATGTTGTGGCACCAGATGCAGTGAAGTGGACATCCTTTGAGGAACAGCGTAGTTCTAATACCTGGCCCGTCCTCTGTAGAGCATCTCTGAATATTGGTGATATAGCCTCCAAGTGTCATCAGATGCTGTGCTCCGTTCTTGCTATGATTTCTTCCTGCAATTCCCTGCCAATCTGGGCGAAGAAGGCATTGTACCGTTGATTGTTAGTTGGACAAACCTGGATATCAAGCTGTCCGTCCAGCAATGGCACTGGACTGGTGATTGTGCACGTGAATGATGTTTCGTGCCGCATTCACATCGGCATGGAAGTGCTCATCGCACCTCCCACAGTAGAAGTACTCACCACCTCGGTACTCCAGTATCGAGTCCGGATTCTCTACCCGGACTCCCCGCTCCCCACAGACATGGCAGGTCTGAGAAGTCCACGCCGGGCTTACCGTCCAGATCCCGCCGTAGCGGTGCCCGAGGGTCTGCCGCATGTACCGGATAGTGTCAAGTACCTTGGACCAGAGATTGCTCGATAATCTCCACGAGTGAGTGCCATAGCCCCTGGGCGGCTGGTAGTTCTTCAGGTTCTCCAGATACAGGGTCTTGACGCCGTGGCGCTCACAGAACCACACGGCCTCTGATGCAATCTGTCTGGCAATCTCCCTGTCCAGCCTGCGTACCTTGCGCCAGATGGCTGCAAGACGACGCTCCTTCTTCCTCAGATGCCCGGGTCGTGGATGGTCCTCACCGTGCTTCTTCTCCCAGTTATTCCGCATCAGGGTCACTCTGGATGTGAGATACCTGGTCTGCTGTCGGAGAAGGTCCCTCTTCTCGACTA
>CAYYQL010000014.1:0-63692 GCA_964473825.1 uncultured archaeon | reverse complement strand
ATACTTCGAAAACCCTGTTTCATGATAGACGTACCGTTTACGTATTCTGACCTACGGCCCTGTAAAATAAATCGAGTTCACATGGCTTAGATAAAGGAAAACTTGTATGGAGCAACTCAAAACTATCAGAAGAGACCCATTTCGTTGTTCACAGAATTCATTTCGTGAACAATATGAGAGTTATTTTACAGAGCCCTGACCTACCATAAACTTAAATATAGTTACTTAACAATAAAGAAACAGGCTTATGATCAGGAGATTAACGGAATGGTAAGTGATACTACTATCCTCATCAATACACTAAGGAATCAGATAGAGATAGAGAACAAAGCACTAGAGGAGCTTGCAGAGCTTGAGAATCAGGCAGGAGAAACTGCAGTGAAACTGGTCTATCTGGACCTTAGGCTAGACACCTGGAAGCACGTCAAGTTTCTCGAGGGTGTAATCGAAGCTCTAACAACAACTCCGTGTGACGAATGGAGTGCCAAGGTCCAACGATACGTTGACCGTGTGAAGATGGAGAGGAAGATGCGTTCGGTCATGAGCAAAGAAACTGCCATGGCAAAACTTTCTGCTAAGGCAGCCAAACAAATGGATGACCCCATAGGCAAGTTCCTCTTGGAGCACCTCGCAGAGGACGAAAAGAATCATGAGAGGAATCTGGAGAGAGTGATCGCATTGGTGAAGCAGCTTCCTCTTCAGTCGAAGAAAGGCGAGAAGGGAACAGATATCGTGTGTCCTCCAGACTGAAGCAGCGACACTGAAATATACCCTACACAAACACTCTATGGACAGTGACCATGATACTGAACATAGCAAGCGAAGGTGAGTAATATGCCGACACTAAACGACGTTACAGACGAATGCCCCAGATGTGAGGAGTACATCGAAGAGATGACCCCAGTGTACAGAGGAGGGTTTGTGCGTTTTGCCCAGAGCTATGAGCTGAAGAACGAGGTTGTTGAAGAACTGAAGAAGTATGCCGATGACTATGTCATCGTGGCTGTGTTTGCTGATTGGTGTGGAGATGCTCGACGAGCCATTCCCGTGCTCTCTCTCCTTGAGAAAGAGATCGACATAGAAGTTCGGGCACTCGGAGGTATGCAGAAGCCTCCACGCGGTTCAGACAAGTACTGGGCAGTCCCACCTAGTCCTAAAGAGGTGGATGTATTCGAGATCACTAGCAGTCCGACGATAATCGTATTCAAGAAATCGGGAGAAGAAGTAGGAAGGATAAAGACTAGACCCAAAATGACCCCAACAGTCGAAGAGGAGATTCTGAGGATTATCAAGGACAGCGAGAAGTAGGGCCTATTCTTGAGCCGATGTACGGCAACCATAACAGCTTCTGAGACCGTTCCCGAGACATCGGGAAGTCTCTGTCTTGCCATGCTTCAGACCCCATTTCTGCATTGCTTCAATAACTGGAAGAAGATCTCGCCCTTTTGCAGTAAGTGAATATGATACTTTGAGAGGAACCTCCGAGGCATCTACGTTTCTCAAAAGAATCGCCTCGTCTTCAAACTCCCGGAGCCGTTGTGTCAAGACCTTGGGACTCACCCAGCTGAGCTCCTTCTGTATCTCGTTGAATCTCAAACCATCGTCAGCCTCGGGCGTCATGAGCGTCTGGAGAACTAGTATAGCCCATTTCTTACCGAGGATTTGCGATGTTTCGAATACAGGACAATCTTCAACCGCTTCGCGATCTCTTGGACTCAATGGTTTAACTTCCCTTTCTGAAACTACTTGCGTATGTGAAGTTACCCTCAAAAGTCCTCTGGTGCACGAGTTACCAGCCGCTGGTCTCTGCTATGACCATTCGGGCTGCATAGACGAATATGGCCGAAGTTTGTTCCCACCGTTGATTGCCACAGGCATGTGTGCGGTATCGAATCCAAGGCCTACCTCTCCGTTCTGGTCAGCCATGATCAGACCGGCCTCGCCGCTGGTCTTCTCCCTGAGTTCCCTCATGACTGTGTTAACTGCTTGCTGGATAGTTTTGCCCGATTCAACGTGGTAGACAGCCATGCGAGCCATCACTATTCGAAGTATCTGCTCTCCTCTACCTGTACAACTGGCCGCAGCCACATCATTGGCGTACACACCCGCTCCGATAATAGGTGAATCACCTATCCGCCCAGGAAGCTTTCCGGTCCAGCCGCTAGTTGATGAACCTCCCACAACCCGGCCTGACGTGTCTACGGCCACCGCACCAACTGTATCACAACCCTGAGAAACCACTGGAGGAAGAGTAGAATCAACATCACTCTGTTGCCGGTATCTTTCATGAACCATCTTGTCATAGATACGCTTTGCACCTTCCGATGCAAATTGTGAATTGTTCGTTCGTTCCAAGATGTACCGAGCAAGAGATATTGGATGAACGATACCCTTGATTGCCATAACGGCTCCGCTCTGCAGGCGGTTGCCGTCCATTATCATGGCATCAAGCTCGATCTCACCCTCAGTGTTGGGTCTAGCACCACGGCCCGCGGTGAACAAAGTGGTCTCTTCCAGTTGCCAGATTGCAGCTTCAACAGCGTCCAGCGCTGACCCACCGTTGCCCATAGTACAGTATCCAACTCGAGCGGCCTTTTCGACTGCGGCAATGATTGCCTCATGGTTCTCTTCTTCAAACTCAGTTGCTCCGCCATGGACAACAATTATGGGAACTGGCATAGTCAACCACTTAGACCTCGTGGTGCTCGTTTCAAGAAAAGGATATCGAGTTTGCAGTAGATGCAGGTATTGAGTCAAGTGGACCTTTGTACGCGTCTCCATACGCTTGCCATGATATTCCTCTTGTCTCTATAGAACACCCCAATCAGGAGGTTTATCTGTGTCTGAATGGGGTCTCTAGTGATTGCCATGTCGAAGAACAGAATCCTTGTCATCATATCATCTGCTGAGCGAGAAAAAGTCCTTACCGCTCTAATGTATGCGAGGAATACCAAGAAGTATGAGTGGCTGGATGATGTGAAAGTGATATTCTTTGGGCCCGCAGAAAGACTTCTTGTGGATGATTCGGAAGTCGCCGCAGAGTCTGCAGGTCTTGCTGATGATATGGAGCCTCTTGCCTGCAAGTTCCTGGCAGACAGAGACGGCTTAACAGAGTCGATTGAGAGCATGGGAATCGAAGTCGACTACGTAGGTGCTAAGATAGCAGACCTAATCAAGAAGGGCTATACCCCGATGGTGTGGTAGTCGCTGAAGAACCACGTCTGCATTCTCACCGAACACTCAACCGGCATCGTGTTTGTGAGAAGCGTCGCGCTGTCACGCAAAGAGAACTAAGGGTCATTTCATCGCATCTCATGAAAACTGCTGTTCAATCAGATCATCTTTGCTTCATCTGTGGACGAGATTCTTGTTCGATGTTTACCCAACCCCGCACGTTTCCTCATGGTGGACTTATTGCCTTGCTAGAAACCCATTCTGTGGAGCTCTTGCTCCAAGAACTGTTTCGTCTGAGTGAGATTCTGGTAACGCTCTGCGAAATTCTCAGGAGATATCTTCTGTTCACGAAACATCAAGTTGAGGTCTGTGAGTTCTGCCTTGGTTTCAGCCAGTCTGTCTTTGTACATCTGCGCCCTCATCGCAGCGTTTGCCTCTTCTGATTCGCTGGGCTTCTGGACCGATATGATACGACCATCCATGATTCGATAGATTCTCTCGGTCTGTCTGGCCTGAGCGGGATCGTGAGTTACGATTATGATAGTCTTACCCATCTCCTTGTTCACTCTATGCAGAAACTCGATTATCATGGCACCAGTATCTGTGTCGAGGTCTCCAGTGGGCTCGTCACAGATGAGGATTGGAGGGTCGTTGGCCAGAGCTGCGGCAATAGCTACCCGTTGTTTCTCGCCACCGCTGAGCTCGTCCGGTTTGTGGTTCATCCGCAGACCTAGACCCACGGTCTCAAGAAGCTCCTTCACTCGAGTCTTTCGTTCGCTAGTAGGGGCCTTGACCGCAAGCATGGGAAGTTCCACATTCTCATAGGCAGTAAGTGTCGGGATGAGGTTGAGCGTCTGGAATATGTGGCCGACTACCTTCTGGCGCATGATTCCGAGCTGGGCAGGACTGGCATTTGTGATCTCCCGACCTGCCACCCAAGTTTGCCCCGCCGTGGCTCCAGTCAACCCGCCTATGATGTTGAGGAGAGTGGTCTTGCCTGAACCGCTTGGTCCGACAATCGAAACCATCTCACCCTGCTCAATCTTCATGGAGAGACCTCTCAAGGCCTGAACTTCCACTTCACCAAGCCGATAGACCTTAACCAAGTCCTTCGTTTCAATGTAAGATACCATATTCATCTACTCTCTTAGAACGTCCACCTTTTGTTCATTGAATCGTGCCGCCCAGACCACCGGAACAGTGGCCGAGACCACAACTGCCAATCCTATGGCAAGCATACTCAGTACTGACACAGGAGTCAGGACCACTCGGGGTACGACAAGCGTCTGTGCGTTCTGAGTAGTATTCGCGATGTCCCCGAAGAGCTGAACAAACCCAGTACCTATCCCTAAGATCAGGGAGAAGAGCACCATCACCATGACCTCAGCAGTCAAGACCTTGAGCACCTGTCGTTTTGTGAAGCCGCGGACCGCTAGGAGAGTGATTTCGTATTCTTTCTCTTTCAAGGTCAGTCCCACGACAAGTCCCGTTCCGAGTATAGCAAGGACTGCACCAAATGCCACGCCAACCCATCGTGCCCGTGTACCCCCCAGCTGGAACAGATTATTCGAAGCGTCAGTGGTTCGTGAGGTCATCGAATCAGTAGAAGAAACAGCCGGGGCAATCTCGCGGATTCGCTGTTCGATGTGTGTCCCGTTCACGCTCGTTTGCGTCTTCAGGAGTACGTGACTCTCTGCATACTGCAACAAGCCGATATCTTTGAGGAATCCTGCCGGCATGTATGAAGGATAAGAGCCACTGAACGCAAATTGCCCGAGAACGTCTTCAATGGGACTCACGTAACCGACCAGCCCGACTATCTCCATCTGATGGTAGGTCCCGGTGTCTGGAGCACGTAGCGCAATCTGATTTCCGATTCGGAGTTCAAGCTGCCTTGCCACTGCAACAGACAGGATGATTTTCGCCCCCGCGAAATCCTGCAACATACCTTCTATGGTGTCCCCTGAAAACCAGTTTTCTTCATAGAATGCTGCCTCTGTCCAGTTGTCTGCCGATATTCCCCGCGTCGTTACTGTTCCACGGGTTGAACTCATGGAAACATGATACTCGACAGTAGTTGCTTGAACACCATCAATCGTCTTGATGGCGTTGATGCTTTCAGAGAAATCGGTTCCTGCGCTGAATACGGCAGCGACATCTGAGCCAACCTCATAGAGATTCGTCCGATTGAGTCTGTCCTGCTCTGAGAACAGGCTCCCCACACTGAATAGGCCATACGACACAATCAGTGAAACCACAAACACGAGAGCCGCGTTTCTCACGGGATTTCGTCTGACATTTCTCGTGGCCAGGTTTCCAAAAGCTCCGAAGAATCTTCTGCCTGCCTGCACCACGTACTCCTGGAACTTCTGAGATCCTCTTAGAAGAGTCTTCGTTAAACCGTAGAGAAACATGATTGGGCCCGCGAAGTTCAGAAAGGCGTCTACCGGAGTCCACAGTGCTATGGCGATTATAACAATCAGACCAGAACCTGCAGCGGCTCCAAGGAGAGTCTGCATATTGATTCCCAGAATCCAAGCAACAATCTTGTAGGTCCCGAGTACCAGCGCGATTGTGGGCAGTAGTCGCTTGTATTGCCTCTGCTCCTCAACGTAGACATACTGCTTGAGAGTGTCCAAAGGCTCGAGCTTCGAGGCTCTGTCTGCCGGACCGCGTACGGACCAGTACGCGATGAATAGTCCGAAACCTATGACAGCAAAGACATTAACCCAGTTGCCTGTCATGGCGAGAAGGAAATTGCCCACCGCCACATCCACAATCACATGTGCAAGGATGGTTCCCAGCGAGAGACCTGCTATACCTCCGATGAGCCCGATTATGAGACCCTCAAAGACGAGCATACGCTTGATGACCTTCGGCTGAAAGCCCTTGGTCTGGAGAAGTCCAAACTCACGTCGTCTGAGATTGTAGCTGACATCACTCAACATCGTCGAAGAGTACCAGCTCATGAATATCACGGGTGCAGCCAGGCTTACAAAGGCAAGAACAAGGATTCCTGATGTCAAAGACAATAGAGAAAGAGTTCTCCCAACAAGGTTCGTTACCTGCGTATTGTAGGCGACAGTGCGGTCTTCGATCTTTGCGATGGCATTTCCTACATTTGCCGAAGAGGCTGACAAGTCATAGGGATTAATGACCAGCTCTCGGTTCAATTGACACAAAAAACCTTGAGCCAGGCCCAGTTGGGTTGCATTCTCCTGCGTTCCAAACCATTCGATTACGGGTTCGAAGGTGAGTGTCCAGTCAGCCACAAGTATGCTATAGTCACGCCAGTTACCGATCTCAATCGAGATAAAACCTAGGTCAATGGCCCTTGGGGGGTTCAAGAGGCGAGCAGTCCGCTCAGGAATATCGACAAATCCTGCTATTGTAAGATTCAGTGTGACTGTTTCAATGAATGGGAATTCGGTCGTCCTATATCTAATCGGGACCTCCACTATATCGCCAACATCAAAGACCGAGGCATTCACAGAACTGGAAACTACCAAGGTCTCGTTCGCACCAAGGCTAGTACTACCATTCACATGCTCTAGCGTATGCCACACTGTGGAGTCGCTCTCAAGTCCTATCAGATCGAATGACTGTCCTAATGTCTCATTGAATGTAAATGGCAGGCGACCATAGCGGTGAGCAGTTGATACCTCAGGAAGCGCCTCAAGCAGTTCATTCAGTTCTTGTGCCTGAGTGTTAGTCCAAGTCATGTTGTTAGCATTGATACGTACATCATAGTCTATTTCAGCTAGGGCGCTAGTAAGAGCCTCCCGTGATAGAACGTCTGCTGAAATAATCATACTGGCGAAGAACGTCGTCGCGATGAGTACGCCTACAGTCAGTGCGGCAAACAGTCGGTACCCACGGATTACCCGCTTGAAGGCATATCTCAGCATCTTCGTCCACAGCCTGCAGCAAGACCCTGTGTTTTCGATTATAAGGAGAGTGTATGATACATACAGTCAGGGTTCACGGGGTGGGGCAATGCTCTGGCTACTGTGTTGTCGCCTGTCGTACACATAAGCAAGCAGCAAGACAATCGCGAACAAAACGAAACTGCTGGTCACAACAACCGGCATGGTGATATTGGGGTCTATCGGCGGGTCAGGACTCGGATACCTATTGATAGTCCTTGAGTAGCTAATGGCAGAATTGTTGACCAGATCAAACGCAAGCACACGAAGTAGGTATGTTCGGTTTACAGGAAGACCGGGAATCTGCCTCACGTATAGTGTTCCGTTGTCGAACATAGGATAGTTCTGTACCGTTCTCACAGTTCCGTTATCAGAGTTCAGTATCAGTGACACATTCCTGACACCTGATTGATAGTCGGTCACGTTGGCCCATGCCAAGAAGCTCTCTCCCGCAGAGGGTCTCCCTTCAATTCCCCAACTGCTGATTTCCGGACGGATCGTGTCTTGCGATAGCTTGTTTAGTGAGTAGGCAGTGTCAACATCAAGAGGCATTTCTCTTGTGAAGGGCAATACACCTATAACTATGAGAAGTGTAATCATCAGGAATGGCATCCCAGCACGAATCGACTTCTTGCCCTTCATGTTATTCGGCTGGAGATTGTGTCCCAATCCTATTTATCTCTGCCATTGACGCATGAAGCAGCTCGAGTCCTAGACATGGTCCGTTTCGTCCGTGACCATCCACACACAAAGGTGGACGCCATAGTCATGATCCGTAATTGTGCTAATAGTAGGATATCAGAAGAATAAGGTGGGCACACAAGTCCGGGCAATGCAACGCTTGCCGCGCCACCACCTAATAGTAATTGCACGTTGCACTCCACAGGCCTATTTTGAGAACCTATGCAAGACTGGCACCGCACGCCAAAGTACTCAGTCGACCCATCGTCCTCGTGTGCCCGGAATTAACCGGGGACTCGCGTGTAGTTAAAGCTACTGGTTCGTGACCGACAAGGTTACCCAGTCATGAAGCGTGCTATGAGCTACTATTATCTCCTCATAATTCGCATTTAAAACATTCGGTGTCTTCCTCGGAGCTAGCAACCAAGAAGGTGGAATGGGCGTATGTTTGGCCAGTGGGGGGAAGGCTAATTCTGTGACTGAGTGACAAGAAGAGGTCATGCTTTTATGCGGGAAGTCCATACACAACCACCATGAATGAGAACGAACGGTGGGAGATTGGACAGACGAGTAATCACGAGAACCGAAACGTCGACAACTTGGTCAGGTACTTCATTCATGGGATTCCGTTTGCAATTCTATCACTTCTGGTTGTCTACTTGCTTGACTTTTTCTTGCTGATGATGCTGATGAGCAACTTTACCGAGATGCTCACCTTGTTGCTCCTCGTGACCATCGGGTATCTTGTCACAATCGGTGGAGTAAACACATTCGTAACGGAGCTGGTCTGGAAAACGAGAGTGAGGAGGAGCATCACCAGCGTACTTGGACAGGGCATACTCTTCACATTCATACAATTCCTGATAATCCCCGTTCTTGATTTAGTCATTATTGCCTTTGCAGCTACAATGCTTCTTGGCTTAGGTTCATTTGTGGTGGCATTCTTCATCTTAGCTCTTGCCGGGGGGTATATCGGACGAAACGTCGCAGTCGAGTTTCCTGAAGAATCTGGCGAGTCAGAGGAACTGGCATCAATCCATGACAGGCATGTGACATGTCCCCATTGTGGAGCTCAGTCTGTGGTTGGGCCTTCACGACTCGACAGCTCAGGTGGCATCAACTGTCCACAATGCGGCCGGTGGTTTCAAGTCACTGACACAGGACTATCGATCAAGTAGGATAGCAGCGTGTCGAAGAAGCTCTTAAAAGGAATAGAGGTTAGGGGTTGAGAGGGAGATTGAATTGGAAGTCGAACCAAAGAAAGAAGGACGTCATTTCTACAAAGTACAGCAGAAGCTGGTCGCAGCAAGACCAGTCTACGAAATCTACGATGAAGAAACCGGAGAAAAAGTCGGTGTTGCCAGACAAACATGGCTTAGCTTCCTACGCTCGACGGTCCACTTTGAAGACCCAGCGGGGAACAAGATTCTAACCGCGAAAGGTGGATTCTTCGACAAGACATTCCACCTGTTGGACCCATCTGGCAATAAGATTGCGAAGATTACCCGCCCGTGGATTATGTTCAGGAAAAAATTCACGATGCACTATCGCGATGACGAGATTCATGCACAAGGGGGTATCATGGCCTGGGGTTTCGAGGCTACGAGCCGATCAGGGCACTTTGCCTTCAAACTCGACAAGAAGATAATCGCAGTTCGAGACCAATTCCGAGTCGAGGTAGGAGACTACATGGACTGGAAGCACGCCGTGGCCTCAGCCATAGTGGTTGACAGGATATTCTTCAAAGGCAGCGGTTGTGGTTGTCGACTGATATGTTGCCTAGCTTTCTTGGCGATATTTGGAATTATGATAGTCGCCAGTATGTTTGCAGGGCCATAAATTCCGGTATGCTTCACATTAGATTACATCAGCCTAGCTGTAAATAAGGGAGCTAGCAACCTCCCGCTCTCGTTCATTTACCGTCAAAGTGACAAACAATCATCCAGTTGAAACTCTGCTTACCAGAAGGACGGTTCTAAATCCTGAACAGATTGTTCAATAATTAGAGCAATATCTAGGCTAGTCCTAGTATATTGTAAGGTCTATCTTGGGGGTTTTGTCATCCAATGTGTGCCCATAGGCACCAGAGGAGATAAGCAGGATCTTATGCAATGAAACTACGAGGCTAGGAATCATGAGAAGGAGGAAACTAATCGCACCCCTGTGTATGGTGATATTGTTGTTGCTCGGTACAACAGCCACCACAGCGGTAAGTCTGAGAGTAGGTGAAACACCAGGAGTCACCAGGCTGGTATCCCAAGACACCTTAGGACCAAGCAGTGTATCGGTTGAAGGATCTATCGTCGACAACTATGCCAACCTCAGCTATACTATGGTGTACGACAATACTGAGTCTGACACTGATAGAGAGATCTCTTGGCTGTTCGGATTACAGTCTGGTCTTCGACTCAGCAACATGTGTGTAACCCTCAAAGACCTCATCTATTGGGGCAAGGTCGAAATAGAACAACAGGCAATTGAAACATATAACGAGAGCGTGACACTGAACAAGACTGCGGTGCTGGTTACGCGGCATTGGAACGGTTACGAAGTGAGTCTCAACGTAGAGAACAACACTGAGGCGATTCTCACAGTCTTCATCGAGGGACTTCTAACGCGCAGCTCAGGTCGATATCTCTTGGATCTGCCAATATCCAAAGATGCACCCATCGAGTCAGCTTTCAGCCTTGAGATGTCAATTGTGTCGCATTATGGAGAAATCATCGGCTACTCGGTAGAGGGGATATCAGGTTTTCTGGCCACACCGATTGCAGATGGTCTCAGAGTCGAATATGAAGATGCCAATATGGTGATCCCTAGCGGACTTGCTATCCAATACGCAACGGAACGCCAGACAGGGGGTAGCCAGCTACTCACCTACAACAATGGTACAGAGAACTTCTTCGTATATCTTCTTGCCCCAACAATCACGGAAGTTGAGGATGCCACACGCAGACAGTTCGTGTTCGTTGTCGATACGTCTGGCTCGATGACTGGCACTCCGATTGAGCAGGCAAAGATTGCATTCAGTGCTATGGTGGACGACATGAAAAAGGACGACCTGTTCAATGTTATCGAGTTCAATACTGAGGTACGATCTCTCTGGCTTGAACCACATCAGGCAAGTGATTCATCGAAGACTGAAGCCAAGTCATGGATAAACGGCCTCGTTGCAGGGGGCTCTACCAACTTCTATGGGGCGGTTGTTGATGGGCTGAACATGTTCAGCTCTGACGACACCACGAAGGTCATGCTGGTTCTCTCCGATGGACAACCAACTTCTGGCGTTAGCACACAACCGGAAGTGATTCTTAGTGCAGCCGCCGAGGCGAACGATCTTAGCGTTTCTATTTCAACTGTGGCATTTGGGGCAGGTGCCGATGAGGGGCTGATGGCAAACCTTGCCGCCCAGAATGACGGCTTCTTCACATTCATCGAGCCGTTTGATGATGCGGCGACAAGACTCATGGACTTCTATAGACTCTTCTCAACCCCGATTGCTGACTCGTACGAAATCCATTTCACTGGTGCCTCAGAGGTAGATTCTCTTCAGCCACTGGGAGATAGCCCATTCTTCAATGGGACAGAAGTTGTGGTAACGGGCCGATATGAAGAGTCGATCAGTATAAGCACGTCAATCAACTATTCGACAGGACCTGAACAATACGCAAACTCGCATGGAATCGGCGATACTGACAAGCCGCACATTGAAAGATTATGGGCTCATCAGAGGATATCCTGTCTGCTCAGACAAACAAGCCTTGAAGCTTCCACGGAAGAACTCGAAAATGAAATCATAGGGCTGGCTATGAGATACGGATTGGTTGTGGCAGGGTATACCGCCCTTATTCTAACTGCCTACGAGGTGACGGAGGGAGGGGAGTTAGCTCGCGCCGCCACCTGGAGCATCACGGCAACTACCACAACCACAGCTCAGACAACAGGAGTCTTTGCAGCGCCCCCGGGGCTCTTCAGTCCACCTATAGGCATGGTATGGATTATCATAGGGGCCTTCTCTGTTGTAGTACTGGTTGTTCTGAAGAAGAGTCGGTGAGGAGTAGCAATACAGTCAGAGGGACTGGGCTCAGAAAGCGGCCAAAGACCTACTGCTGCAAACAGGAACTAGACCAACATGTGGCCTCTCCCAAGGTGAACATAAAGGTCCTTCCCAAGTCGTTGCATTCCTTGCGTGTGTTTCAGAATACCAGAGTGAGTACAGGTCACCGTACTCACCCAATACACAACGAAACGTGGATGGCAATCTCTATCCGCATGAGAAACGCTCTGGTGCACCAGCCGATTATACATCTCTCATGCATGATTCAAATATCTGAAGTGCCTTCTCAAAGAGCTCCTCGTCCATATTTATGGCAGGGAGAAATCTGATGACATTCTTGTAGGGGCCTGTACTCAGTAGGATCAGCCCAGCCTCACGACACCTCTTCAGAATCTCAGCTGTTTCGTTCTTCGCAGGTTCCTTTGTGTCCCGGTCCTTCACCAGTTCAACAGCTCGCATGAGCCCCAACCCTCTTACATCTCCAACGATCTCATATTGCTCATACCACTCGTCCATTCTACCAGAGAGAATCTCTGCAAGCTTCCTGCCGTGCTCCATGCAATCGTCTATGACATCTACCGCAGCTACCCCAGCAGCACAACTCAAAGGGTTACCGATGAATGTCCCTCCCAGTCCGCCGATATGAACTGAATCTAGGATCTCGCTTCGACCGACAACAGCAGAGATGGGCAGTCCACCTCCAAGAGACTTTGCCAGAGTAATGAGATCTGGAACTACATCATAATGCTCGACTGCGAAGAACCGCCCCGTTCTACCCATCCCGCTCTGTATCTCATCGGCAACAAACAGAACCCCATGCTGATCGCATATCTCCCGAAGGCCAGTCAGGAACTCTTTGGGCGGAGCAATGAATCCACCCTCCCCGATGACAGGTTCTACAATGATTGCAGCCACAGAATCGGGCGAGATGCTCACGTCTAATCTTTCTCTAAGGTGCTGCAAACATCTCATACCGCAATCGGGATAGCTCTGTCCAAAGGCACAACGATAGCAGTAGGCATAGGGTACTCGATGTACTCCCGTCTCAAGCGGGAAGAAGCCGTGTTTATACGGTTTGACATTGCCTGTGAGTCCCAGCGCAGCTCGGGTCCGTCCATGGAAGGCATTCTCAAAAGCAATGACTTTTGGCCTGCCCGTGTGCTTCATGGCAATCTTGATAGCATTCTCAACTGCCTCGGCACCACTGTTTAGCAGCACAACCTTCTTGTCGAACTCGCCAGGAGCCAATGTTGCGACCTTCTCCGCCAGACGAACGTAAGGTTCATACGGAGTCACATGGTAGCACACGTGGAGATACTCCTCCAATTGTTGGGAAACCGCCCCCATTATCTTAGGATGTCTATGTCCCATATTCACAGATGCTATTCCTGTTGCAAAATCTATGAACCGGTTACCATCCACATCTTCAATGACGCTTCCCTCTGCCTTGGAAACAAATAGAGGAGTCACTGTGTATACTGCCTTAGGGATGTATTTCTCTGCGGTCTTCATCAGCTCAGAAGATCGCTCTCCAGGAACTGCTGTCTTCATGTTAGGTAAATCGTCTCGAACCATCTCATGCACCGGTGAACCCCTCTTTGAATCAGTATCTAAAAAAGAGTGGTATATCGTAGCGAGTAGCGTGGATGCTGCTAGCATGACAGAGATGAAAGCGAACTCGTCTGGCAAACTAATGAGTGCTGAAGAGGCCATACGCCGATATGTGCATAGCGGCAACTGCATGTCGCTAGGAGGCTTCACCGTCAGTCGAAATCCAATGAGCTTAGTCCACGAAGTGATCAGACAGGACCTACGTGATATGCACATTGTCATGCACTCAGGTGGGCAAGCACTCGATCTACTTGTAGGAGCTGGGCTTGTTCGAATTGTCGAGTTAGCCTATGGAGCAAACGGTAGATTCGCGTCCACCTGCGTCCGCTTCAGAAAAGCAGTGGAAGGCTCATCAATCTTGGTCGAGGACTACACCAATTACCACATGACTCTGAGATTCATGGCTGGCGCAATGGGAGTTCCATTTCTGCCGACCACATCTGCACTTGGTTCAGACATCTTGATGAAGTGGGGTCTTGACCCCGAGCTAAGAGCCCTTTGCGATAGCCTACCTGAGAGGAAACTCATTGAATCCCATGACCCTTTCAGCAGTGAACAGAGGCCTTTGGTGCTGGTCCCTGCCGTCAATCCAGATGTTACACTACTACATGTACAGAAAGCCGCTGAAGACGGAACGATCAGCATAGAGGGACTGACATTCGCAGATATTGAACAGGCACGTGCATCAAAGCATGTTGTCGTTTCCACTGAAGAGCTTTATCCGTCAGATGTGATGAGAGAAAGACCTTGGACGAACAGCCTACCTCATACACTAGTTGATGCAGTGGTTCACCAGCCATTCGGTGCACATCCTACTGCATGCTTCGGTTGCTACGATTACGATGCAGAACATCTTCTGGAGTATAGGAAACTCGCGGGGGATGACAGCCTATATGGAGAGTATCTGACGAAGTATGTCTTTGAGCCTCAGTCATTTGACGAGTATCTCGATGTAATCGGGAGAGAACGACTGAAGAGTCTTGAGGCGGACCAATCCTTCGGATATGCAAGGAGGTGTCAGAGAAGATGAAGTACAACCATCTCGAGATGATGGCTATTGCATGTTCAAGAAGGATCAACGATAATGATGTGGTCTTCTGCGGCACTGGACTGCCAATGCTTGCCGTGATGACTGCGAAGTGCACACATGCCCCGAACTGCATCGTTTTCTTCGAGACAGGCTCCATTGACCCAGAGCTAGTTGAGATTCCCATGACCGTCGCGGACTCAAGAGTCATGTACCGTGCCTCGCATCACGGAGGGCTTGCTGATGCCTTCGCGTACATGCAGAACAAGTTCAGCGGTGCAGATGTTCTGGGCGTTCTGTCAGGAGCTCAGATAGACCCCCATGGGAATCTGAACAGCACGGTCATAGGCGAGTATAGGAAGCCTACCGTCCGTCTGCCCGGTAGCGGTGGGGCGTGCGATGTAGCATGCTCTGTGGGTAGAACAATGATTTTCATGAAACACGAGCCAAGGCGATTTGTGGACAAGCTCGACTATCTGACAAGCCCTGGCTGGCTTGATGGATATGACTCCAGAAGACTCGCGGGTCTTCCTCAAGGGGGTCCTGAGGCCGTTATCACAACTCTGGGGGTTATGGCATTTGAGAGCACCACGAAGAGAATGTATGTGCAGAATCATTTCGAGTATACAAATCCGGAAGAAATACAGACCTGCACAGGTTTCGAGATCGATACCTCTAGGTCTCAGGTAGAGCCTCCACCAACCGAAGAGGAGTTGAAGACGCTACGAGAGAGAGTCGACCCGCTGCGGCTCATCTTGATGTAGCAATATATCGTAGACACAGGAAGTGTTTCGATGTGATGCTTCACGTGGACATTCCTTCAGCAATGTGTCAAAAGAAGACAACACATGATGAAGAAGATTCAACCAATTCTATTTCGCTTTCTCCTTCTCCAATATAGATGCAATATCGAGGAAGGTGTCATCTATCTGCATCTCAATGTCCATTGCCTTCGCCAATGGTGGAGCCTGCTCAGCATCAACTCCGGGAACGTACTCAAAGACATCCCTGAGCTTCGAGTTCAGGAAACTGAAGAGCTTTGACAAAGGAAGCTCCATCGGACAAGCATCCTGACATTGTCCGCAGTTCACACAAGAGTCAGCAACATGAGCTAGCCTGGTTAATGGGAAGACAGAACTCGGTGGTATCACACCAGGTTTCACGAAATCCCTACTTGCCTCTAGCAGACAGTGTTCGCAATAGCAGATTGGACAAGAGTCTCTGCACCCATAACACTTGATGCATTTGTTGAACTCCTCTAGCCAGTACTCCTGTCTCTCATCTAAGCTCATTTCGTCGATTGGTGCGAAATCCAGCTCCCTTGCTTCGAGTGCTCTTGCTCGCTCTTGCTCAACCTTCTTCTCTCGTACTATCAGTGCTTCTTCGCCTGCGGCCTGAGCTTCAATGTATCCATTCTTGAGTGCCTTATCAAAGAGAGATCGGCCCTTATCGGAACAGAGTTGGATGAATGTACTCTTCTTCTCCTCGTCCTCTGTGCCCCATTTCCCACATGCTATGTCTGCAAACACCGGGATCTTGATTTCACATCTTCTGCAATTGTCTCTGCGGCCGTATCCATTCTTCTCTAGCTCTAACAAATCCAGCGATTTGGAAGATCCATCTTCTAGATATATTGTCAATTTCCCATCATCGATGTCTTCCCCTACAACATCCTTGGGGTCAACCTCAAACTGCTCAATGAGCATTCTCTTGGCCTTTGATGGTGCAAGAGTACCTGTACAATTCAGCCCGACTAGGACCACGTTGTCTTTGTCAATCTGGCTCCGCTTCTGCAGCTCGATTATCGCTCTGATATCACAAGGTTTGCCAACGACAACAAGTCTCATCTTCGAGGCACCGGAGAGATACTCTTTGACAAAACGAGCGATGTTAGGAGCAGCGCAGTGGAGCGAACCGGCCGTATCAGCCAGTTCCTCTGGGTCCCTGATCAGGACGGGAACAGCTGTGAATCTATTTCCATTCAACGATCTTACTGTGACAACTCCATCGACGATTGATTCCTCCAGAGCGCACCTCAGTAGAGAAGTCACCACCCCGCCAGATTCAGCTCTGTCAAGCAGATCTTCGTCTAGTGAACGTCCAATGTAGAAATCATCACTCATTCAATCACCTCAAGCTTAACAGCACATACCTTGTACTCCGGCATTCCACAGGCCGGGTCAAGCACTGGATTCGTTATCTTGTTGGCGCTCGACTCACTGAAGTGGAACGGCAGGAAAATCAGTCCCTCTGGGACATCATCAGTCACGTGCGCCTCTGCCTCTATGCTTCCTCTGCGTGTCCTCAGCACTATCCTGCTTCCTGCTGTAATTCTCTCCGCCACTGCGTCATTTGGGTTAATCTGACAGTAGGCACTTGGTATCTCATCGTCCAATTTTGGCGTTCGACGGGTCATGGTTCCAGTATGGTAATGAAAGATGCTTCTCCCCGTGGTCAAGTAGTAAGGGTACTCTTCATCCGGTATTTCAGCCGGCGGCTTGAAATCAACAACCTGGAGATGACCTAGACCATCGGGTGTGTTGAATTTCTCCGTGAAGAATGTTGGAGTGCCCGGGTGTTCTTCTGAAGGACATGGCCACTGGATTCCCCCAGGAGTCTGCTCAAGCCTCTCGTAGGTGATACCCTTGTAAGGGGGAACACATCTGCGAATCTCATCGAATACGTCTTCCGAGGAGGAGAAGTCAAATTGTTCCTTCTGACCCATTCGTTGAGCTACCTCGGTTACAATCCACCAGTCTGGTCTAGCCTCACCTGGACACTCAACCAGCTTTGTGATTTTCTGAACTCTCCGATCAACATATGCATGGACCCCCGTCCGCTCAATCCATGTGCAGACGGGAAGCACCACGTCCGCAAGCTCTGCGGTCTCTGTGGGGAAAATGTCTTGGACCACCAATAGCTCCTTTTCCTCTAGAGCCTTCTTCACATTGTCTGTATCTGGTGCAGCCATCATGGGATTCGTTCCAATTACCCAGAGATACTTGGTCTGTTCTATCATCTTCGTATACGGTAGTCCAGGTGCTGACGGCAGGCTTTCAACATTCCATAGCTCTTCGAATATCTTCTCAGCTCCAGTTCCCACCTTCTTGAATCCGGGATAGAACACATTGAGACAGCCCATATCTCCGGTTCCCTCCCCGTTAATCTGTCCACGCGTGGGGGACAGACCAGTCGCGGGGCGGCCATACTGACCCGTGAGCAGTGCAAGAGTCGCCAATGCCTTAATACCGTCAGCGCCAGTGGTGTGCTGATTGAGCCCTTGGTTATAGAGAACACAAGCCGTCTTTGCTCTTGCGAAGCACTCGGCTGCCATCTTGACCTTATCAACAGACACTTCCGAAACTTCGGCCATTTCGTCAAGGTCCAATGATTCGAGATGCTCCCGCAGGGCATCGATACCCGTTGTACGTTTCTCAATGAACTCCTTGTTCTCAAGTCCTTCATCAAGGACAATCTTCATCATTGAGTTGATGAGTGACACATCTGTCCCAAGTTTGAGTTGAAGATGAATATCTGCCAGTTCTCGCGCAGTGACTGTCCTACGAGGATCAACTAGAATCACCTTCGCCCCCTTCTCTTTGGCTCTCATGATTCTCTTTGCCATCATCGGGAAGGTTTCCTTGGGATTGATGCCTACTAAGAGAAAGCAGTCTGCCTTGTCAATATCGAGTTGAGAGATAGGCATCACACCAGAACCCACTGTTGGCCCAAGACCGGCTGCAGTAGAGGAGTGACACAGACGGCCGCAGTACTCCACGTTGTTGGTACCCATCACAACTCGTGTGAATTTCTGGATGACATAGGCATCTTCATTCGTATTCTTCCCTGACGCAAGCATTCCGAACTCATCAGGCGAGGCCTTCTTCAGTTTCTCAGTGATGAAGGTAAGCGCCTCATCCCAAGTGCTCTCGACAAACTTGCCATTCCTCTTGATAAGAGGTTTTTTGAGCCGGTCTTCAGCGTACAAAAATTGATACGAGTTTCGCCCTTTCGGACAGTTGCCCCCCTCATTGATTGGATGCTCGTTCCAAGGTTCTTGGCCAATCACCTTTCCGTTTTCTATGACAAGAAAGATTCCGCACCCACAACTGCAGTAAGGACAGATTGTAGGCTCATACGTGAGCAAAGGATAACCTCCTCAATGGATTTGGCCCCAGCTTCTTCAGCTGGTCCACGAAGTCATCAACCACTTCAGCGAACTTTGTAGATTCCGAAGCGGACACCCACTCCAGTCTCAACCTCTGTGGGTCTATTCCCACTGTTTCCAGCAGTGGCTTCAGCATCATCACCCTTCTTCTTGTGAGGAGATTTCCGGTGCTATAATGACAATCTCCTGGATGACAGCCTCCTATGAAAACGCCATCAGCTCCCAAGAGTAGAGCTTTGATAGGAAAAGTCGGATCGATGCGGCTGGAGCAATTCACTCTGACGGAGTGGATATTAGGCGCATATTGGATTCTGGAAGTTCCTGTCAAGTCTGCGCCAGCATAGCTGCACCAATTACAGAGAAATGCTATCACTGTTGGTTCGAAAACCGTCGCTGAAATCGTGCTTCCTCCTTTTTCCATCCGTGAACGAAATGTGAGATTTAAGTGTTATTTTCTTAACGATGCTCTGGTCTTTGATTACATATTGTAACTCTGTGAAACTCTTTGAGAGACTGATGATACCCATTTGTCGCCTCTCCAGTGTTCGGAATCGGGATCAGATTCCAAGCGCCTTGGATACAACTAAGATTCTCCTCTTCTCTGCGGTTACTCACTTGGCCGCCATTCTTGGCTTCTTCACCGTTCCAGTTTTGCATCTATGAAAGTCAGACTCCTGCGAAAAGCGGAACCAAGGGATATGTTGAGCAAACCACACTATACTTCAGGACGAACAGGAAAGAGTCTATAAGAACGAGCTTTCTTTGCCTCAGTCGACTCCCAGGAGCTGAAGGAGATGACCGACATCAACAAACTCTGGGCCGGTATTGGAATCATCATGATATTTTTCGTAAGCGGCTTCATCATGATGATTAGAGGACTTCGAGCGGGGGACACAGGAATCGGCATGATTCTCTTCTGGATATTCGTCGTGCCCATTATTGGGATAATCATAGGAGTGCCGCTCATCGTCAAATCAATGGATGGTGGTCCCACTGGGTTCCTTGGCTCATTGCGTAAGCATAATGGAGCTGATGCCTCGTCTTACATTCATGAGCCACCAAGCCTCTGTAAGAGCTGTGGTGCAAGTATCAGTCTTGAGAATGTGGAGTGGGCCGGACCGTTGACAGTAAAATGCCCTTATTGTGGCGCGACTATGCCCACTGTGAAACGGCGCATTTAGACTCTCCATGGATAAACGGGCTGAATCGAAAGGGGAATTGATCGTTACGGCGAGTCTGTTCATTGTCTTCAGGACCAGTTTCCAAGTAGGCAACTAATTGTCTCAAAGCAACTTAATGCAAAGTGTAAGCCATTCGCGTACGACTGTTTTTCGTTAGAAACCCATAGACATAATTACAGTAATGACGAGAGAAACGGCAAACAGACGCAGAGATACAAAAAACGAGGGAGAGAACTTCGGACGTGGAAGAAGAAACCAGGCTTCAGCAAGAAGTAGACGTACTCAAGCTCATCACAGAATTCGTACTTCAGAACGAGTTAACCCCGGACGTTTACTCAAGAATGCTTGCAGGGCTTCTGAGCACCTTGGATCTGGACATTGGCACACTGCAAATAATAGACGAAGAGAACAACGTTCTCAGACTGGTTGCTGCCAGAGGGGTGCCCGAGGACAGACTTATACCAGAACTCCCGCTTGATGATCCAGAGAATCTTGGAGCCTCTGTCGCGCGCACTGGTGAACCTATCTTCGTGCTTGATGCGCCAGCAGAGGACCTGCCGGAGTCACGTCTGGAGATTATTCGAGAACTCAAGATAAGAACGCTAGTGTTCTGGCCCATCAAAGGGGGCAATGGCAAACTCCTAGGAGTTGTTAATCTTGCTAGCCATACTAAGAAACCGCTGGAAACAGAGGGCAAACGGCTATTTGAATCGATAGCGCAAGCGTTCGGAGCCCTCATTGAGCATCAGCAAAGCCTCAGGGCACTAAGGAAGAGCGAAGAGAAATGCCGAATGCTCGTTGAGAACTCTATTCAGGGGATTGCCATTGCAAAGGGAACCCCTCTGAGATTCGTCTATGCCAATCCAGCGCTCTGTTCAATGATTGGCTACTCGAGAGATGAGTTATTGTCACTGAGGGATGAAGGCATTAGAAACACCGTCCATCCTGATGACAGAGAATGGTACTTCTCACGATTCGAGCAACACCTCACAGGAGAAATCGGGCCAAGTAGATCAACTGTAAGAGTCATAACAAGAAACGGCGAAATTCGGTGGTGGGAATTAGCTGCGACGCGGATACATTATGAGGGGGGCCCTGCAGTACTAGGAACTTTCATTGATACTACCGAACGCAGACTCTACATCCAGGCACTTCGGGATAGCGAGAGACGATACAGGCTGCTCGCAGATAACATCAAAGATGTCATATGGATCCTAAGTCTTGATATGAAGCTGGACTATGTCAGTCCGTCTGTCGAAGAGGTATTCGGCTACACACCAGAAGAGGTACTCAATAACCCAATATCAACATTCATGACACCAGAGTCAACGGGCATCATTGCCAAAGAGATACGAAAGATGCGGGTCATCAATGAGGAGGTCGGAAGGAAGGGTTATGATGCGCCCCCACTCGAACTGGAGGCGGAACGCCATGATGGTTCCCTGATATGGATAGAAGTCACACGAACCTTCATCCGTGATGAGAAAGATAGGCCTACAGCAGTAGTAGGCGTTGCCAGAGACATAACCAGGAGAAAGAACACGGAAAATGAGCTTCAGATGGCCAAGAGAACCGCCGAATTCTACAATGACATCTTGGCGCATGATCTAGCAAATATACAACAGGGCATCATAGCAAGCCTTGAGCTCATGAAGCTACGCAACGTTCCTGACGATGTTAGACAGCTGGTTGACACAGCATTTCTGCTTACAAGGAGAGGAATCCTGTTGACCACAAATGTGAAGCGACTGGCCCAGCTCAGAGGCGCCACGGTCACTCTTCACCCCGTATGTCCACATAAGATGCTCACACGAGCCGCTGAAACCGCCAGCGAGTCTTTCCCCAATAAACAACTTGAAGTCGTGGCCGACTTTAAGCCGGGAGAGTATATCGTTATAGCAGATAGATTTCTTGAGGATGTATTCTATAATCTGCTTCATAATGCTGTTCGTTTTGATCCTGAAGCAACTGTGAGAATAGAGGCAAGAGCAAAGCCAAGAGGAGCAGAAACTCTAAGCATCGCCATAGAGGACTCCGGGCAGGGAATACCCGATAAGGAGAAGGAAGATATCTTGGTCTCTATAGGTGACAGGAAGGGAGCTCGTCACGGGATAGGTCTTACACTTGTCAAACGAATCATCGACAGATACTCAGGTCGCATCTGGATTGAAGACAGGGTGAATGGAGATCATACAAAGGGGACGAGGTTCGTTATTGAACTACCTATGAGATCCAGATCTACTCATCCCAAGCAGGTAGAGCCAACGTGAAACGAACTCCCCTGTCTAATGAGTCTCCGCGCTTTATCTTCATAGAGCTGAATCCTCCAAGCTGTTCAGCCACCATCTCAGCCACCTGAAATCTCAGATTCACTCTCGTCTCTCCGGGAAGCATGTCCGAATCCTGCAAGACCGCATCTCCTAAGGAGTCAAGTGCTGTTGGAACCACAATCTCAATTTCCCACCACGACTGACCCAAGCCCCGGTTGTAATCCAACTTCAGGAGTATTTCATCACCGATTGAAGATAATTCCAGCGCCGCATAGACCAGATTGACCAAGGCCCCCAACAAGAGGCTGTTTCCCGTTACGAATGCGTGCTCTGCTGCAGGTTGAAAGTTCATTACCGGCACCACCCCATCCTCATTTCTGGCGACACTATCCATTGCTTGAACGGTCATGGATACCAGGTCGACTTTCTTCAACACATCAGTTGATAGACTGTCACCACTACTCAGTAGGCGAACGTTCTCAACCAGACCCTCTGCCATAGAGACCGCTCTCTTGGCGTCAGCAACTAGACTCTCAATTCTTCCCTGCGGCAGCTCCCCTGAGCCCAATAGCTCCAGTGTTGTGAGTGTTACTTGATTGTAGTTGGTGATATCATGCATAAGAAGACCAGCAAAGAGCCGAGCTCGGGTATAAGATCTGTCAGCCTCTCTCATCACCCTGATGTACAGGAATCCGAGAACCGCAGGCCCAATGAGCATACCTATGAAGAGGAGAATCTCTGAAAGCCACCAACCTGCACTCCACTGCAAATAGAAGCTCTTCAATGTCACCGGGACAATCCACAAAGAGAGAAACGCAACAACATAGGTCTCAAAGGATAGCGAACCATGTCCTCGGCGAGCAAGGAGAAATATCATATATGCGAATCCAAGCATCAAAATCGAAGTCGATGCAAGCAAGACAGAGTTTCCGATGACTGTCCACTCGAATTCCCCGAACCTCAGAAGGACTTGAAGATTCAGAATTTCAACCACGGATATAACTGTCAGGATGAGCAGCACACGAACGAGGATTGTCCGTGTGGAGGGAATGGCCCTCTCGGCAAGAGCAGACGATGACCATTTCTCGACATCTCTCAACAGGATGAGAGTAATTATGCTCCCGGCAAGATAAGGTGAGAGTTGCTCGCCGTATTCAGGCCAGAACATAGGTAGAATCGAAGCAAAGAAGACACCAGCCCAGAGAGTAAACAGCAGGATCAGTGGATATTGGATTCCAGAGGGACGAATTCGAGAGTATGCATAAAGTAGGGCAGCCATCATCGCTGCAAGGCAACAAGTACCAATGTGTATGATACCAAAGGCCAGTGTGTTTTCAAACAGCACATCGATTGAGAGAGTCTCGATAATCGTTGTTACAAGAAGGGGAAGATATGTCGATAGCGCCAAGACCGATACAACCCCATACCGACTCGCTCGGGAGAAACCAGAACTCTTCAGAAAGGGTATTGCCGTTGCGAAACCAAAGAGCAGAAGACCTGCGATCTGAGTGTTCTCCGCATAGACCCAAATGTCAGAGTTCTCTATCAGAGCGCTGAGAACAAGAACTGCAGAGAGAATCATGAGTATCGATGCGGATGTGATATAGCCCAGATCAAGCGGGATGCTCTTCTCAGGCCTACGATATCCAATGAACGGAACAATGACAAAGGTGAGTGTCGCTATGAGGCAGGCGGTAATTCCCCCAGCAACGAGCATTTCAGGGGAGAAGAAGGGAAGTATCAGGTTGGAACACAGAATATAGAAGATAACAGGACTTCCGATGATGACAATTGCTGAAGCCCACCGCCTCTGCCGGGTAAACTCGCCATCATGCAAGTATCGAAATAGGAGAGAGAGAACAAACAGTGTCCCAATCGTAGCCAGCTCGATCAGTGTCGAAACAGAGTCCACAGTCGTGACCTCGATTGATTCAGCACCAAACTGAAGCAGATTTCGAAGTGCACTGGCGACATGGATCAGCATGGTGAAGATGAATGATGTTCCAAATAGCATCTTGGAGAGGGAGTATCTTTGCTGTAGCTCAAGGATGATAACGGCGGCAGGGATAGATGCCCAGAATGCAAGAAGCGAATGAACACCCACTCTTGTAACATACGATAGAGATACTATCCCGGCCGCACCGATGGTGAGCACTATGGATAGTATTGCAAGAGATACGAAGACGATTACCTTTGTCAGATCTCGTCTTCGACCTCGTAGCATGGCATAAACCAAAGCACTCAGCGTTCAGTAACGAGTCAAAAGGGTTTCGCGGATGTCCAATGAGGCATGGGACTCGGAGGAATAGGGTACACCAATGTTCACTGTCAGTTCCAGGTCGTCCAACGGTCATACATCCACCACACCCATTCTTGGCACCACTGAAGAGAATAAGCTAAGGTGTGGAAAGATGAGATGCGTCAGCGAAGTCAATGCTTTCGGTGCTGTTGATGTGAAATCGAATTGCCTAAGAGGTGTTCACTGGTCCATGTCAATCGATGCTCAAGTGCCGACGCTTACTATGCACTTTCATTATCTCCTAATATAGTTATGCATATGGTTTAAGGTTTGCTTCTTCTAACGAAACCGTACCGCTTCGTTAATATTCGGCAACGAGATAAGTGACACATGCGGTCTGTGGTCGCGTCGGCAGTACTAGCCATTCTTCTTGCATCTGCTGTAGCAGGTCGGCCATTAGTGGGACTTTCGCCTACGACCCATTCGGAAGACCCAGTATCCATGCAAGAGATAGAACGTGACTGGACTGTGAATATCATCCTCGTGAATTACAATTCTGACGTCATACAAGACACTGCTCTCTACGAATGCTTACCGACGCAGAGAGAACATATCGCGGAAATCTGCGACATAAGCTACAGCATACAATACAAGGTCTTCCACGCTGACTCGAGCTACATCGAGTCAATCAGAAATCTCATCCTTGAGAACCACATCAATGGTAGCACCACAGGAACTACTCTGGACGAGGAGGCCCTGGAATACCAGAAGGCCAATCCAGAAGAACCTCAGCGAATCTTCTATCCTCGTGCCGGGATGTCCATAGAAGCAGACCCGATAGAGGAATGGCTCATAGAAAACCCGCTGGTAGTCTCGAGTGGTTTGCATTACAATCTCTATCTGTTCAACTTCTCCGAGTTCGATTCACCAGACCATGAGCTTGAGCATTGGTACGACTACAACCCTGTGGATCCTGACAGTGGTGAAGAGATTGACTGGTGGCGGCTCGAGTGGGACAACGAGCTAAATCGTGATGTGAAACTGCAGTACGCAGGTTTCGGTGGAAAGGACAATGTGTTTGTCCTCGACCTGTCCGCAGACCAATGGTATCTGAGGTGGGCTCGAATCTGGTGGGGGACAGCTCCCTATGATCAATACCCCAGACACTGCACCGAAGACCTGGAGGATGTTGTGGCGGGACTGAACCTTTCAAGCTCTGAAGGGCAATGGGAGTTGAGCGCGTACCTTGGGAATTATCTGAGTGATATTGTTAGATACGTCTTCTTCCCAGTCCAACACCAACCCACCGCATTTGTTGACACTGGGAGCCTGACCACGCTTGTCATTGCAATGGACACAGACAGCGGAATCCCACTAAGCAGCCTTACTTGGGTTACACGTGAAGATCTACTGGAAGGTTTTCTCTCAGAACTCTTACCTTTCATACCATGGAATGTGACTGTGCAATTCAGAGACCACGTCCATCTTCCCGACATAATGGATTTGTTTGATGAGCACTCCTATGTTGAAAAAGGGCACACATGGGTCGATGGATATGCGCTGTTCGAAGACATCTATCAGAATGTCAGATGGCGCTATGTAGATATCTTTGATGAAAACATCAATGTCTTCGGAGTAGTCTTTATCAAACAGAATATGACAATGTACACGCCCATGGGATCATTCACTGGGCTTGGTGGTGGAGGTCAGACTTGCGTGTTGAAATCCTGGGAGCGATATTACCGCGACAACGAAACAACCAAGAGGGAGGGTGTGTCGGGCGTCCAGCTTCATGAAACGATGCATGCAATTGGAATGGGGCACACGTGGGACTATCGTCATTATGTCGGGGACTTTTCATCCTCTCCCATGGGATACTTTGGTATGCATAATGGAACGTCTAGTTTTGACAAGAACTGGGTCCAGGGAACATATCTTGATCAGATGGAGTATGATTATTATCAGGACTTTTTGGACGCGTGGGACGCCATTAGGGATCGGGCAGGGCCTGAAACTCTCCAGATTAAGAACAGTGTAATGGAATACTATGACTTGGCGCGCGAGAAATACGAGTCTATGGATTGGCAGGGCTGCCATGATGCTCTGCAACAGGCTAAGCAGAAAAAACACGACATGATGTTCTCGATAACAGACACCAATGCGCCCACAATATGGAACTGGGGATATGAGCCCGACGACTTCGCTGGCGGAGACCTCTCCGTCTGGGCAGACGTATCGGATGATATTGCAGGAGTCAAGAATGTAACTGCCCTAGTGAGGCTCAATGAAACGACTCTTGCGTTTATGTGCACCCACAACGGAAGCCTCTGGACAGCCGATCTCACAATTGGCGCATTCCAACCAGAACATGGAGTCCAAGTGACGATGCAGGCCTATGATAGAGGACTGAATCTTGCAACGACCGACTGGTTGACCCTTGTCGAACCGACATCTGATACTTCGAACGGAACATACACCCCGTATATTATGATGTTCACAATTCCATTCTCATTGGTCTTGGTAGTCCTTGTTGTGATCTGGTTCAAGAAGCGTGGGGCTCAGGCCCAGGTTTCATGGTAATGGCGAAAAAACGAACAACATCTCATTTTATAGAACGACAAGATGAGGGTATTATTAAAAAGACTCTCTAGATTACAGTGCATCATTGAGAAGAGAAGACAACGCTAGCTAGCTAGCTGTTGTCCGAGATTCGTCAAGCGAGAATTGCCGGTGAAAGTCCTATGCAGAAGCGAAAAACGATACTAGTATTCGTGGCGATTATTATCTTGCTGTTTGGTTCTACTAATCTGTTCCCCGACTTGGGACTTGAATGGAACCTGCCGGAAGGAGAAACGGTAACGCTTGATGACGGAACCAAGATACATGTGGGTCCTGATGAAGTACTCATGAAGTATGAGATAGCTTCTGCTCCAAATCAAGTAACGGGCATTGGAGATCCACTCATCGCATCAGAATACGGTGCACGCACCGATTCGTTCTCAAGTGAACAGATGGTCTATCATCCTTCAGGGACAACCACTACTGCAAACCTGTCCGTGCCACTAGGGGACAACTGGGAGGGCTATGAGGTCTTCGGCAATGTAACAGATATCACTGAAAACCGGACTTGGTTAGTTAACAACGACTTCGAGGAATCAGGGGCATGGGTGTATGGAAGCTCGCAACTTGAGGGGGCTTTCAACGGAAACAACAGAGTCCAGTTCTTCACTTCGAATGGTAACTATCAAAATCAGTGGGGATCAAGGGGTACTGAAAATGGCAACTTCACGGATCCCTGGGGGATAGCTATTAACAGCTCTGGCTATGTCTACGTTGTTGACAGCTACAACAATCGAATACAGGTCTTCGATACCACGGGTGTATTTCAGTTTCAATGGGGAAGTACAGGCACGGGCGATGGCGAGTTCAGTTACCCCACGGGGATTGCGATTAACTCCACTGGATTTGTGTATATTGCTGATTCTGGGAATGATAGAATCCAGCTGTTTGATTCTCAAGGCGCATACGTCAGCCAGTGGGGAAGCACAGGGGAAGTAGCATCCGAATTCCACAGCCCGATGGGAGTTGCAATCCGGAACTCAAATGGATACGTCTACGTCGCAGACATGGGCAATGACAGAGTGCAGTACTTCAATATGCACGGGATCTATCAGGGGCAATTTGGAGGAACCGGGACGAGTACTGGGCAGCTCCGTCGCCCAACGGGCATCGCAATCAATCAAAACAACGACGAGGTTATTGTGTCAGACACTAGCAACTGTAGAGTGCAGAGGTTCAGCTCAACGGGTAGCTACCAGAGTCTGGTCGGTAGCCAGAACTCGTTCTATGGCGGAGGAGGGAACGGATACTTCAGGACTCCAGTAGGGGTCGCAGTCAGCTCAGGTGGCATCATTTACGTCGCAGATGTCGGGAACGACAGAGTGCAGTACTTCTCCTCAACTGGTTCATATCAGGGTCAGTGGGGCACTGACGGAAGTGGCAACGGTCAGTTCAGATTCAACTACGGGATAGCCCTTAACGGATCTAACTATGTATACACATCTGAGAGAAGCGGCACCACCCGCAAGATAGCCAGACGGATGGCGGATGGAGGGGATGGTGACGCTGCAGCAACAACGATGATAGATGGATACTATCACAGGAATGAGGGAGGCCTCTATGGTTTTTGGTATAATCCGGGTGATAAGGCATTTGTCCAACAAGACATAACGATAGACCGAGGAGAGATCACATGGGCCGGAGTCTCACTTGACTACTATGCTGATAACCGTGGGAGATATTGGGATAACTACAATCCAACAGGATTCTTTGAGCTGTTCGTGACTGTCGGTGACCCAGACGAAGGAGGAGACTATCTCTGGAATATGGCGTTTGATGGAATTGCTAATGACAATACCTGGTACTCAACAGGTTTGATTCCGACAGACCCCGCTTATCTCACGCTCCCTAATGTTTCAATCATGGTTGGCCTGCGGGTGACTGATGCTGAATGGTACAGAACAGATGATATCAAGCCCGAGGGACGTTTCGACGACATTGCAGTTTATATCAAGGCCAAGGCGACTCCAGAGTCAATCAATTTACAGATGAATGGGAAAGACGTGTCAAACGTACTTGAGGGAGCAACGCCCGTTCTCGGACTCGGAACTGTTTCATATCAGCCGACAACGCCATGGACAGATGGCAGTGCATATGCTAACTTCTCATGGACCCCCACTCCCAATCCTCCAGACCCTGATGAAGAGATAACAGTTGAGATTGATGTTCTCGTAACTGCCTTTGCAAGAAGATACGGTGTGCAGACGGTCTCCGACACTGAGACGTTCACAAATGGTGACAACTACCTCGCCCAAAATGGCACCGATATAAGGTGGGACACAAACCACTACGTTGCTGTGCCCGGCGGCTATGAAAACCGCTTCTTCTTCAATGTTTCACTACCAAGCAACCGAGATATAGATCATGTGGGAGAGCCGAGTTACCGCTTGGACAATCTCACATCTGGTTGGAGTCTGGGAGAACCTGGTGACGGTGCTCTGAACGTTTCTGTCTATGACGTAACCACCAGTGCTCAGAACGGCTTCTGGTACCTCAAGGGGGCTTCTCCCAACATAATCGATACCTTGAAGGTCTGGCATGATGATACCGGATCATGGCTTAGAACAAATGACTTCAGAGCGTATGATGACACACGTTTCATGGTTTCACTCTCGCCAGACTATGCATCAGATATTGTTCATTTCTCGATATACTTGCCGAACGGAACGCTCTGGACATCACTTCAAGCTACCGTGAACAGCTCTGGATATGCTGTCACGGAGTTCGTCAATCTTAACCCCTATAATGCATCAGTTGGAAACTGGGAGGTCCAAGCATTTGTTACGGACCAGGTCTCGCAATCTGCAATTCACAATGTCGGCTTCTTTAGAAGGAAGTTCAGCGTAACGCACTCCACTGACATGAGCGTGCAATATCCAGTGGGCTCTGAAGCGACGTGGACGAAGAATGTGACTCATGGTGACCTGATTCTTCTGCAGCTAAGAGTTCAAGATATCGATAACACAGATCTGCTTGCCGGTGGTGTCATGACCTATTCTTGGGCTGCCGGGTCGGGAACGATGAATGATCTGGGAACGGGAGAGTATAGCATAACACTGGACACCGGAGAGCTTGCATCAAACGGTGCGTTCAGTGTTTCTCTTGAGTGGAACAAGGACTTCTATGACTCATTGTCGAGAAACTTCACCATCAACGCCATCTACACTACGGATCTTCTCTCTCCTGATGCTCCAGGAGTAGACGTTCCCATGAGTTACGACGCCGAGATGACAGTGCAGTTCAAGGACCAAAAAGGGGACCCCATAACTGATGCACAGATTACCACGGATTGGACATATGACAGCTACTCGGTAGCACCTCTGACAGGAAACCCAGGCTATTACACTCTGGCACTGGGCACTGACGGAGTCAGCATCGGTGACTATGACGTTGCCATCACTGCCACAAAGGACTACTACGAATCACGGACGATTGTGCTCTCCTTGGAAGTGCGCGAGTTGTTTACATCGGCTATTCCCTCAACAAGCCAGCTGTCGCTTCCAGTGGGATACACAACCTCATTCACCATAACCTATACTGACACGGATCATGACCAGCCAATCACAGACTCGGCGGATGCCATAACCTGCAACTGGTCAGAGCTGCACGGCTATAGCTTCGAAGATTACAATGTCACAGAAACAGCCACACCCGGAGTCTACCGTGTCGACCTATACTCGCTGGATGATGATGTTCTTGACACCTATACAGTGGAGTTCAATGTTAAGAGATACGGCGCCCAGAATCATACGTTCAATGTGAAGGTGCAGCTCAAAACCCATCTCACATCATTCTATCTGACAAACCCAATCGATCCGACCCCGTACACAGCAGATGTTATCATATCTGTTGTCTACTATGATGTGGATGCCGATACGGGAATAGTTGGCTCTAACGCCTTGATATACATTGAGAGCCCGGGGCTCCCATCAATCATCTATGACGTGGTAAACGGGACCCAGTCAGGGGAATATATCATATCACTACCTGCAAACCAGTGGGGTTCCACTGGAACAAAAGACCTGATTATCTACGCTAACTGGACTGGACCTACAGTCAAGTTCTCCAATGAAACCGTGACAACAAGTGTCAGAATCACGAGTACCCCGACTGACATCTTCATCGGACAGAGTCCGGTCATGACACCATACGGAGAGAATCTCACCTTCAGCGTGATATACTATGATGTCGGAAACGACACAGGGATAGTGAATGCAACTGGGTCATATCCATTCAATGTTCACCTATACATCGATGTGTTGACAGCTGGCCAAGCCCTGTTTCAAGACCTCATGGTCATAACCGAGCTCGATCCTATCAATAACCCCGGAGAATACCAGATTGAGTTCGATACTTCCTATCTCAGTGGACTCATTTCCTGTGATTTGCGTATTCAATTCAACTGGACGAAAGGTCAACTCCCGCTGTACGAGAATCAGACCATCATAATCACAGTCTATACAACGCAGCGGCAGACCAGTGTTGACTGGACACCACTTCCTACAGTGCCATATGATGAGCTCGTGAACCTGACTGTAGTCTACAGGGATGTTCTATCAGGAGAGGCAATTCTAAATGCATCGACGCTCTACCTTTCGATTCAAGAGGCAATAGGATACACCATCTACTACGAAGGAGATGAAACTGGAACATTCTTCATAGAGCTTAATACCTCTTCTTGGATACCCGGAAGTCACTCATTCCACTTGAACTTCACATGGGCTGGCGAGCCTTTTTACCAAAACAGAACATCAGTAGAGATTCCTATCACGGTGAGAGAACGATTCACTGAGCTCACTCACGGAGCGTATGGGCCCGTACAGTTCGCAAACAATCTCACCCTATTGGTCACATACACAGATCTTGATGACTACACCAGTACAGGCATGCAGGGAGGCACTCTCACACTAGATGCCTCACTCGAGGGCAATTACACAGTATACGACAACCTTGACGGAACCTACACGGTCATCCTGAACACAAGTGTACTGGAAACCTTGGGCACCTTCACAATAAACGCGACGATCATCTACGGCGGAACTAGATACTGTCAGGACGCAACCGATTACTTCTATCTCAATGTCGTAGTAAGAAGGGCACAACTAACGAGTGACCTGCCTGATTTGGCACCGTATCTCACACAGGCAAACATTACGGTAACCTACTCAGATGATAATACCGATAGAGGTATCTCGAACGCAACAATTCTTGCCGCATGCAATTCGTCCTCAGAACCCCTAGAACTAGGAGTGAACTACTTCGTCGATTATCTTGGAAATGGTCAATACCGAATCAGAATCTCTACTGAGGCTCTTGGAGGATTCGGTACGTATTCAATAGTAATCGAGGCTAGCTATACTGGAAGTCCCTACTACCAGAATAGAACCAGAATCGCTGAAGTAGAGGTATCTCGCCGACCTGCGACGATTACCATATCAAAATCGCCACTCAACGCCCCATATCTTTCGAACGTCACATTCGAAATAACAGTCACGGATGATCTAGACGGCTCAGGAATATCTGTGAGCAAACTGGAACTCCTTCTTGGCCATGGAGCAGGGGAAACGCTCAACAGCAGCCAGTACTCTCTGTCCGGCACCAACGGCGTGTACTCGATTTCAATCCAGTCCACACTGCTGGCTTCCGAACTGGTAAGCAAACATCCAATATCTGTAAAGTTCTTCTGGGGAGACTCAATACCATTCTATGCAAACTCCAGCACCTCTACAGAGGCAACTATCACCCAGAGACTCACTCAGGCCAGTGTTCTCTCGAGTCCCCCTGCAGACATATTCTATAATGCAACGGCCATCTTAAGATACACGGACTATCTCACAGGAAACGGGATATCGGAAGCCGAAGTCACAGTATCTTGCTCCAATGTATCAGTCATCGAGTACTGGGTCCTTGTCGGTGAAGACGGATCATATGAAGTCAGAATAAACACTACCGGGTTTTCAACCATCGGCAAGTATCGCTTTTCTGCGAATTTCACCTGGATAGGGACTCCCTTCTATCAGAACAAGACACAGTTGTCATTCAGTATCACCCTGAATCCCGTGTCAACAGAGCTCGCTCTTGTTGTTCCAACAGGTGTTACATACTATCTTGGCGATACTCTAGAGGCGAACGTTACGTTCACAAGCATAAACACAGGTCTCGGCATCGAAGGAGCAAATGTCACTACAAACTGGCAGTCACTCTACGGCTCTACTGCTACAATACTAGAAGGCGCTGGCGGAGTATACTATCTCACGATTGACACACGCCCTCTCGATTCGGGAGAATACACCTTCGAAGTATATGCTTCATTATATCTCCATTTCAACAGGACGATAATAGCAGACATAGTTCTGGCAGCCCTCCCTGTTGACATCGACTTAGATGCCCAACCTGAGAGTCCAGAGTGGGGAACAGTTGTCACAATCAACGTAAACATCACGAACGCAAGAAATGGTACTGGCGTTGTGGGCGGAAACGTCAACCTAACGATTCTATCAGATACATTTGCAATGGTGGAGATAGAAAACGGTGCCTACTCGCTGAATTTATCGACGTTGGCCTATAACGCAGGAGAATACACGCTCTCCATAACCTTCGCTTTGGCCAATTACGAATCTAGACAGAGGGAATTCCAAATACGAATATCCAAGGTTCCCGCCCGTCTTGTCGGGAGTCTGGACGAATTGGTAGTGGTGAATGGGCAGAATGTCACTATTGAAGCACAATACTTAGTCCAAGCTAATGACACTATCATCCTAGACGGGACGCTTTCGTTCGCTTGGACAGGCGGCTCTGGCACCTTGATTTGGAACTCTACCCTCTCACGATACGTCGGGCATTTCACAGTCGAAGGAGCTAGTATACGCAACTATCAGATTCAGGTCCAAGCAAGCTCTACAAACTACAAGAGTGTCAGTATCCAGCTCACGATTGAGGTTCGGGAGATAAACACAGAAATCACACCCGTCGACGGACGGACAGTGCTAAGCGCCGTTGCAGGAACTCTCGCTAATGTCACTGTCCATCTGAACAATACGGACCTCGGCACCGGGGTGACAGGTGCTAACCTAATCTACAGTATATCAGGCACCTCCGGCAATCTCTCCGAGATCGAAAATGGGTGGTATTACGCTCTTTTGAACACCACCGAATTAGCCATCCAGGAGTACATCTTGAGAGTGTCAAGCACTAAAGACGGGTATGCTTCTGCGTCAATCCAATTCACACTAACAGTCACAAGGATTCGGACGACAGTTGAGATACTCACTGATGCTTCTCAAGATGTCTATTACGGACAGTTGACTACTTTCTCATTCTCATTCTGGGATGAAACAAATTCGATGGGTGTTGATGATGCAACAACATCATTCACCATCGGCGAATACACGGGGATGCTTCTTCAGGAAGAAAATGGCACATATTCGTTCACGCTGGATACTTCATTGGTTCAAGCAGGCATCATTCCATACGACATATCTGTTTCATTCCAGAAGGCCCGCTATGAGTTCGGGTACAGCTCAGTGAAACTGCGAGTCTTGCCCATTCCAACAGAGGTGATAGGAACACTTGAGGTAGACATCCCTGTAAGCGATGACTACACACAGTTGTTCAAACTCAATGATACCTTGAACCACGTTCTGATTACAGATGCTACGGCAACTGCGATCTGGGAATTCGGTACTGATCCCCTAACAAACCTAGGAAATGGATCATACCGATTTGGGCCCGTTGAATCAGGTATTCAATCACTCGACGTTCGCGAAAACCCATACATAATACGAGTTACATTCACTCGGGGGAATTACAGCAGGGCAGAAATCATCGTGGAAATGACTATCAGACAGATCAGAACTGAGCTACTAGTCACGCCCCCGCCAGGAACCGTATTCTCAGGTCAGACAGTATTCGTGAGGGTAACATATTGGGATATCGACCATGAGACAGGGATTCCCATGGCTGTGAACTCAACGTCAGGCACATCACTTCAGGTGCTGCCAGAATCATCTATCGACTTTGGAAATGGCACCTATGTATTCGCTTTCATGGGAACTAACGTGCAGGGTTACGAGTACAGGATTCAACTGAACAAAACCAACTACGAGTCCAGCACCTATTCTGGCATCGTCTACGTCACACTCAGCCCTGAGCAACAGGCCCTCTATACAAGCTTCGGCTATCTGGCGCTTGCCATCCTTGGCCTTGTCGCTTTTGCAGCAGCCTACATCCGAGTTTGGTCAGTTCCCAAAATGCTTAGGAGAATCAGGGCGATGGTCCGACAGCTATCCAGAGGGAAAATCCCTGAGCCAGCTCCTGTCCGTAACAGAAAACAGGTAATCATCGATACGATGAACGAGGATTTGCGGCCGCTGAGAATCATGAAGGGGTCAGCTGACGTTGCGCCCTCGACAGTTGACATATCAACTCTTGATATCGAAGAGCTCTTGAAAGAACTCGCAGTTGTCGTCGGATTGGCACCTGAAGATGTAGACACGCTAAGAGGGGATCTTGAGAAAATGAGGCCCAGTGAACGTGCAGGTTTCATCAGCGAAGTCCTGAAACAAGAACGTGCGCGACGTGCTAAGGACATTGTGGAGGCAGAGAAACTTGCCGAACCAGACAAGGAAACAATAGAACTAGAGAGGAAACTCACCGAGGAAGAACTGGATCATCTACGCGAAAGACTCGTTGAGATGGGTATCGACGGTGCAGAAGCCGAATTGATGATAGAACAGGCGAGGAACCTCTCGAAAGCGGAGATAGATGCTCTCCTTGACCAGCTAGGAGGGGATGCAGAATGAATAGACGCAGGCTACTCCCAACATGCGCAGTTGTATTCCTGTTCCTTGTCCCAATACTCTCAAATCTGAATAACTTAGCAGCTACTAAGCCTGACCTCACAAGGGGAATCCCCATTGATGTCGGTAATGGACAGACGGTTGAGGTGGAACCAGGAGAATTGCTTCACAAGTTCGTTGTCAGTGAACAAGGCAATCTGGAATGGATAGGTACTGCAGATCCTCTGATCAGTGGTGAGTTCGGAAATGCAACAGACCACTTCCAAGGCAATCTAATGATGTATCTGGCGTCCAATACTACAACAGGGACAAACGTCAGTGTTCCTACAGGAAGCGGGTGGGAAGGGTACCGCGTTGATGCGCAGATATCCCAGTTGACCGAAAACAGATCTTGGGTCAGGAACTGGGACTTCAACAGCACCCCGACCAGCTCGGATTGGACGGGCGGCTTCACGGACGTCGGCTCGTACAGCACTCCAGTATCATCGTACAATTCATCGGGCCATGGGGTGGGAGATGGCACCTTCGACTTCGAGATAGATTCGGGTTCAACAAGTGCGCCATTCTACTATGATCAGGGCGACCGTGCCTATGCGACCCAGTCTATGTCCATTCCTAGAGGTGACGTTGTATGGGCTGCATTTAGAACGGACTACTGGGCCGATACCCAAGATGATACCCACTATGGAATGACCGGCTCATTTGCCATTTATCTGAACATAGAAGCTTCACAGGTCTGGCAAATGGTCTTCACCGACATAGATGCTGAAGAAACCTGGTATGACTCGGGACTCACCTATGTTTCGCCAGACATATTCGGTCTGCCCGGAGACCAAGATGTTACTGTCGAGATAGGACTCTGGAGCAAGGCATCCGTTGGTTATGACCCTGAGATTGGGCCAAGAGCCAAAGTTGACAATTTCGAACTCTATGTCAAGACAAGAGCAGCACCGTCCGATGTTAATCTCGCAATGAACGGTATCAGCGTCAGCTCTGACCCGGGGTATGGTTCAGGTTATGTGACCGAGGTGGCTGATTCTCCTTGGGTCGATGATCCTGTGGTGCTCAACTTCACATGGAGCCCAACACCAACCAACCCGGATCCGAATCGCAAGATAATCGTTGAGTTCGATGTCGAAACCAACATGTTCGCAAGACGCCTTGATATACCCACAGTATATGAGATAAGTCCCACTTCTTACGGGCAGAGGTATGTCGTGCGAAACGCAACTGAAGTGAACTATACGACGTATTTCTATGCCACCATCCCAACAGGCTACGTCAACAGGTACTACTTCAATCAGACCATTCCTCTGAATCGAGATGTGTTCTCTGTCGCAAAACCTCTAGCGCCATCGACGAACCTCACTTCTGGATGGTCAGGCGGTCACCCCGGAGACGGCTATCTCAATGTGTCAGCTTACGATGTAGCTACAGAGGCAGGTCGCTATGGTTATTGGAGAATTCGCTCGTCTGCTCCCAACATGATTCAGGACTTGGAGGTATATGACCCCAATGACACGACGTGGAAACGTACAACAGACTTGAGGGCTGGCAATAGCACACGTGTCCGTGCATACGTTGGAAGCACATTCCAAGATGCCATTGTCAATATCACAGTCTATGACGCTGATGGAGTCAAGATGTACTCTGTCAATGCAACTGCAGATGGATCAGGTTATGCAGCCACACCCTTCTTCAACCTAGCAGGCAGCAACTCTTCAGCAGGAAGCTGGATGGTTCAGGCATCTACTAATGACTTTGCCGCTAACGGGGAATGGCAGAACACTGGATTCTTCAGAAGAGCCTTCACAGTGACCCACTCTTCTGAGCTAGTAATCAGCTATCCAGATGATGCAGTGGGCACATGGACCACCAACGTAACCTTCGGAGACCTTGTTCTTCTTATCGTAGAGGCCAATGACACCGATAGCGACATCTTGGTTCCTGGTGGCAATCTACAATATACATGGTATGACGGTACAGATTCATTTGATGACAGCGGCAACGGCGAGTACACCAAGGTACTGGACACATCTGTACTCCCCGGAAAGGGGCAGTATGATGTGGACCTCACTTGGTCCAAGAGTAGTTATGATTCGTCTCAAGCCACTATCACACTTAATGTGAACTACGCTTCAACGCTTGAATCACCGCAATACCCGGGAATATCTGGAGCAATAGGGAGCGACCAAAGCTTCAACGTGTCCTTCAAAAATGTGAACGGAACCGGCATACAGGGAGCACTTGTCACATGTAACTGGAGCCAGTCTTACAACGTGACCGAACAGGGATTGGGGGTCTATACGATCGACCTCGATAGCTCAGGAGTACCTCTGGATGAATATCCTGTTTCGGTTCAAGCAAAGGCACCTTTCGTTGAAACTGCTGATATGATCATGTATGTGGAGGTACGAGAGATTTACAACCGTGTTTCGCATTCCGCAAACCGATTGTCGATTCCTGTAGGAGAATCGGATTCGTTCACGTTGACATGGTTTGACAGCGAGCTCGACGTTCCAATCACAGGTGGCGAATCTTACATAACCTGCAATTGGACTCCATTCCACGAGAGCGGTGAACAGAACTACACTGTAGTCGAGATAGACGACGGAGTATATGAGATAACAATCTTCACTGAGGATGATGACGAAATAACAGGCACAGATGACTTCTACGATGTAGTGTTCAATGTCAGACGACAAAACTATCAGAACCACACCTTCAGCATTGGTGTACAGGTGCGAAGCCATAACACACTGTTCGTTCTTGATAGCCCTGTGGAGCAGACACCCTACGGACAGAACATAACTGTCCTCGTTGAGTATCGTGACACAGATCTAGGAACGGGAATAAACAACGTTTCCGGGAACGTTCAGATATCGGTCAGCTCCTCAGGAGCACCCGATTTGCTATACTCAGTCTCCGAATCCAGCTTGGGTGAGGGACACTATAACATCACGATCGCAAGCGACCAATGGGGGACCATCGGTTGGAAGGATCTGATTATAGAAGCGAGGTGGGTAGGAGCCGTCGAGAAGTACTACAATCAGACCATATCAACAGAAGTCAGAGTCCTTGGGACGGCAACCGACCTCTTTCTCGAACAGGCGCCAACAGCAACCTATTACTTGAATAACTTCACGTTCACAGTCGTCTACTATGACACTGTGAATGGAACCCGCATCTCAAATGCATCCACAGGGGATGTATGGCTTAGAATATCAGCAATAACCTCCGGACACCCTGTGACGCAAAACGATTTCGAAGTAACGGAGCTCGTGGCGAACCCCGGAACCTACAAGTTCTCCCTCGATTCATCGCGCTTTGGGCTTCTGGGAACCTTCAAGTTCCAAATAGATTTCGAATGGAGCGAGGGCGTGAGTCCACTCTATGAGAACAAGACTCTGACGGTGAGTCTAATCATATTAGAGAGACCAACTTATGTTGACTACTCATCTGCCGATATCACTCCATACGGAGAAGATGCATACTTCCAGTTTAGCTACATAGACTCCCTGACGAGTGTGAAAATCGAGAATTCCAGTTCCCTCTCCATATCTCTGAATGAGGGTGGCGTTAGTTACTCACTGGGCTATGATTCGGGAACAAGAACATTCGCGATGGCCATAGACACAGCAACGCTTGGTGGCACGGGTACTTTTACACTACACCTGAACCTATCGTGGGTGGGAGAGCCGTACTACACGTCGATCAGTAGCAAGTCATTTAGCATCACGGTGACCCTACGCAGCACTCAGCTAACACATCTCTCGTTCACTCCTCCACAGTGGGGGAACGACGTATCAATCGAGTTTGTGTATACAGATCTGATTACAGGCAGTAGCTCCGGCATGACTGGTAACTTGGTGCTAAACACCAGTCTAGAAGGTTGGTATGAAGTTACGGGGCTAGGAAACGGCCACTATCTGGTGAAACTCAATACCTCCTTCTCCACAACTGGCATCTTCATGATCAACGCCACCATAGTCTACAACGGCACCAACTTCGCCGCTGATGCTACAGAAACATTCAGTCTCTCCATATTGAATAGAGTCACACAGCTTGGCTATGACAGCCCGGACCCCGCACCCTATGGCACTAACGTGAGTTTCACAGTTTCCTATTCTGATGACACTACTGGAACCCAGATCAACGGAGCAGCGGTGCTTGTTTCTTGTGATGATTCAACTGATTCGCTGCTGCTAGGCGACAACTACTGGTTCACTGATGTCGGAAATGGTGACTACCTGATACTCGTTGACACTCAAGCTCTCGGCGGGCTTGCGACTTATTCACTAAATGTGACCCTGTCATGGAGTGGAGAGCCTTACTACGCGACCTCGGGCAGGTTCATTAACGCGAGAGTTGTGGAGCGGCCAACCCAAATACTAATGACTGAAACACCTGGCGAAACGCCGTTCGAGGAAAACGTGACATTCTCGTTTCGTTTCACTGATTACCTGACAGGTCAAGTCATCAGTATCAATAAGACACACATTACTCTCGTTCACGGACCGACTAGTACACCAATCGCTTCAGACGAATACAGCCTAGATATGACAGGCGATATATATCAGATAAGCCTCTTGTCCACGGTTCTTGATTCAGAGAACTTGGTAACTGCTCACGAGATTCGCCTTCTGGTCAACAAGTCCGGCGTCGAACCATACTATGCTAGTCGCGAGAAGACAACCCAGGCAACCACAACCGAACGGCCTACACAAATACTGTTTCCATTGGTCGAAGATACTCCTCTATTGGATAATATCACTGTTGAATTCGAATTTGTGGACTATCTCTCAGAGGTGGGTATAGAAAACGCCTCTGCAACAGTCTCCTTCACAAACCTGACTTCGGCAACCTACTACTTGGAAGAGATAGGTGAAGGAATCTACAGGATTCGAATTCCCACCTCCCAGTTTGGAGGTGCAGGGGTCATATTCTTCAATATCACGATGGGAAAGACCGGAATACCGTTCTACTCGAATAGAACCACAAGCGATGTTCCAGCAACAATCAGGCTGATACAGACTACGCTTACTGCAGAAGCGCCCCCATTAGGATCACAACCGTTAGGTGACATTCACCGAGTCAATGTAACATTCACTGATGCCGACCATGGCGGTGTCGTGAGCGATGCACTTGTAACGACAAACTGGGAAGCGCTCTATGGGACTGACGTAGTCATAACAGAAACTGCTGAGGGCATCTATCAGATTGCAATCAATACTTCGGGCCTGATAGCGCAGAAATACCCGTTCGAGATTCAAGCTCAGCTTGAGAACTACTCGACAGGTATTGTATCTGTTACCATCCAGCCGGCCGCACTCACAGTTGAGATAGTAATGGAGAGAACGACATATTATGCCGATTGGGGTAGTATGGTCCATATTGTCATTGAAGTGGAAGAACCCTATTACGGCACGCTGGTTCCGGGCATGGATGCGATACTTGTCTGGAACGATACAGAATATACCTTCACAGACAACGAAGACGGTACCTACGAGCTGTACCTGAACACGCGTGATAACGACTACGGCACCTATCAGCCCCAGATTACAGTATCACGGGAGTTCTATCAGACGCGACAGAGAACATTCACACTGTCAGTGTCGAGAGGAACTGGCCAGATAGTGCTTGAGCAATCAATATTCAATGTGGTCACGGACACCGACCTTGTTTTCTGGATCTATCTCAATGATACTGGTCGAAACGAGCCTGTCATTGCAGACGAGGTATCAATCGAGTGGAACGCAACGGACTACGTGATTCCCAGTAACGGCACACCAGGGTTCTACACCGTCAGTCTAAATACGTCAGGGTTTGCACTGGGAGAATACGAGTTGATAGTTCGGGCAATAGAAACAAACTTCGCATTCTTGGAGACCTCCGTCGATGTTAATATCGTGCCAGTTCCGACTAGGTTACAGATCGATGAAGACATCACCCATCTCACAGTCTACTACGGTAGCTCAATAGTCATATCTGTGGACTACATAAACGAGAACAACAATCAGAAGATACTTGGCGCGAACCTTACATACACCCTAGGCACTCTCTCAGGTGCACTTAGTGAGCAACCTGACGGCAGCTACAGGGCAACGATAAACACCACTCTGATAGGCTCACAAACACTCTATCTGAGATTGACCGCATCAAGAGTTGGTTATTCAACATCCCAGTTAAGATCTCTCGCAAGTATTGTTCCGTTGCCAACGAAGTTCGAAACAGGCACGCCAACACAATCCGGATACCATGACTACAATGTCACATACTTGCTGTATCTGAATGACACCTACAATGATCAACCAATAATCGGTGCTGAATTGGCGGTCATTTGGGATGGCGGGTCAGGGACGTTTACTGATAATGCCAATGGAACTTATACGGTGACTGTGTTCATCAATGTGACAGTTCCGCGCAACTATGAGATTCAGGTTCAGGGTTCTCTTGACAACTACGACACTGCATCGATCAGGTTGATTCTTGCCATGGCTAGAACACCCGCCCATATAGAAGGAACGGAGAGCTTATCGATACCGATAGGTGAGGGAACTAGTGCTATTCTGACTGTTATCAACGACCTGACAGAGGAAACGATTACAGATGTGAATGGACTGGCTTTCTTCGAGGGGATTGGTCAGGCAGGACTCACCCAGCTGGGGAACGGGAGCTTCGCGTTGGACGTTCCCAGTGACCTCCCCATAGGTCTCTACACCATAGAAGTAATCTTCACTGGGACCATGTACTCTGTCCCTGTTCACACGATTGACCTTGATATACGAAGAATCCGGACAACATTGATGGTATCCAATACAACCATCCAGACGATACCAGGCTCAGCAGTCCAAGTCACCATCACCTATTGGGACTTAGACCACGGAGTAGGAATAGAAGATGTAATCCCAGATGTGAGCTTCGGGACCGGCAGTCTCACATACTATCCAGACAGACTCCAATCTCTAGGTAACGGTACATATGTTCTATTACTCCAAGTAAACGAAGCAGGCACCTTTGGGATGACTGTCGCCTTCACAAAAGACCTCTATGAGACTCGATCGATTCAGTTCGAGATACGTTCGGACCCATCTGCAGCACAAGTCCTGACTCAGGCGCTAACAACCTACGGAAGCATCGGACTCATCATTTTAGCCGCCCTTCTCTTCATGTATGTGAGGATCTGGAGCGTTCCCAAACTCGTACGGGTAATGAACGCGATGATTCGGAAACTAGCTAGAGGAGGAGTGCCAAAGCCTGCAGAAGTTCCATCTCGTAGGAAGACGATTCTTCAGATTGCGAATGAGGAGCTACGACCTTCTGGCGTAACCAAGACACTAGAGGAAGTAGAGGGTGAAACTATCCAAGCAATCGTGCCTGAGGTGAATGAACTTCTCGAGAGGCTTGCTGAGATTACTGGCCTGGGCGACGAAGAGATTGAGGCCTTCAGAGCTGACCTTGCAAGGATGAAGCCGAGTGAGAGAACGGGATTCATCAAAGAGGTCATAGTCCAAGAGGAGGCAAGAAGGGCGGACGAACTCGCAGGGATAGAGGAGTCGGAAGCCAAAGAAGAACCGACTCTCGGAGACCTACCTGAGGAACTTCAGGACCTGAAGATGAAACTCGAAAAGAAGGGTATGTCATCGGATGAGATAGATACGATACTTGAAGAGGCCAAGAACCTCTCAAAGGCTGATCTCAAGGCGCTACTGGAGAGTCTGGGCATCGACATAGACTAGAGGCCATGGGGGAGTCTTAGTCCTCCCTTTAGGTCTCAAAGGTCTTCTCAACTTCTTCGAGCAAGTCCTGATGCTTCACGAAATACTCGCGGGCAGGTTCGAGCAGATCAATCAGTGCCTCGGAAACGGCCTTCTTTACGTCCATGGGATGGATATCTTCGCTGACATATGCTTCCTCAAATGCATCAATCGAATCGAAGCTCACATCTCCGCCGAACCTCTCCTTTCTCTCAATCTCAAGCTTCCCGAAGCGAGGCATGATGATGTAGCGGACTGTGGAGGTGATTGCGTTTGCTGTTAGATCACCTGCAGGACAGTATGCCTTTTTGATTGTTCGACGAATAGCAGCAGGTTCATCCGTCACCCGGATATGGGAAAGAGGGTCACTGGCGGACATCTTTGCACCCCCACCTCTAAGAGATGGAAGCAATGGCATGAAGATGTAGCTGCCCTTCTTGAAGTCCACATCCTCGAGGACTTCACGACCCAGCATGTAGATGTTCCGTTGATCGATGCCGCCGACCGTTATGTCCGCTTTGAGGTACTTGACATCAAGAATCTGCAGAAGAGGGTACAAAAGCTCGGAAACCTTCGCTTCTCCTCGCATGCGGACGACTTCGCTAGCGGCTCTCTTTGCTCGCGTTGTTGTGACCTTGGCCGCAACCCGATAAAGATCCTCAACATAATCGCGCTTATGCTGATAGCTAGAACCGAGCCGGAACTCCATCTTTTTCGAATGCTCACCTAACACTCCACGGATGCATTCCTCGTAGTACTTGGATCGAAGCTCCATGAGCTCAAAAGAGGTCTTCTGAGAGTCAAGATGGGAGTGATAGTCAGCCAGGAGAATCGTCCCACGGCCGCCTATGTCAGACAACTGAACGAGTTTGTTGAGCGGAATCAGATATGCAAAATGAAATGGGCCTGTCGGTGCAGTACCATAATAGAAGTTGAATCCAGATTTTCCTTCTACTATTGTCCGAATCTCTTCCTCGGTCACGACTTCTTCAGCATTCTTGACCGCAATCTCGAATGACGGATTCTGTGGGTCCTTGATTCCCGACATTTGCCTCACAATTGCGAATGAAATCTTGACGATGTTTTAAGCTTGGTGCATGGCCGCTTCTCGAAAGCGTTTCCTATGCTGAACGATTCCAAGGCCGACAAAGCCGACCGCCACACTGAACCACAGAGTCACAAATCGGATGATTATCGTTGAAGCAACAGCGAGGTTCCTTGCAATGCCGACAAGAATCTCCATTATGGATATGGCCACACCCTCGTAACCTCCAAGACCACCGGGTAGGAAAATAAGGACTGCTCCTATCGAAGAGGCAGTGGCATGCACAAATGTCGCCTGAACAAGCAGTGCAAGTGATGAGGGAGCCAGGCTCGGTAACCCTCCGCCAGTGATAAGACTAAGCAGAAGCCAGAGCTCAAGGCACTCCATAAACCAACCAGGGATGCTGATCAGAGTGCTCACCACAAGGGGTTCCGGTGAAAGCGTGCTTGTCATGGTCTCTTCAATCTTATCACAGCTGTCCTGAAATCGCTTCAATGGACCAATCGAAGTCAGTTTCTGCAGAATCCTCTCATAGAATGTTCGATTACCAAGTACTAGTGCTGCAACCACCACAGCAACTCCGACAAGACCAAGGAGGACGAGTTGATTCTCTCCACCGAATCCGATGATGAAAGCCAGCATCGCCAGCAAGACCATAGCCAACAGGTCCGTCACTCGCTCAGATATCACCACGGGAAAGGTCTTAGCTACAGGTGTTCCATCGAGCTCGTTACAGAAGTAGCCTTTGATGGCCTCCCCTATCTTACCAGGAGACACAGTCAATGTGAATCCAGCCAGGAATATACTGAAGGAGTCTATGTGTGAAAGATTGACATCAATGCGTCTAAGATAGTAGTTCCATTTCAGATAGCGAATACCATAATTGATGAGAGACAACCCCATCATTGCAGGGATAGCCCACCACCATGGAATAGATCCTATCGCAGACAGGACTTCATCAATCCGTCCATAGAATAGGATGACCAAGTAGATGATCATCCCAATGAATACAAACAGAATCAGGTTGCGCACGCTGATGAGAGGCTTCTCGTTGCCTTCGTCAAGTTCCGATTCTTCGGTCATCTTCCCAGCTTCCTTACCCGTTGCCAGAGAACAGTAGGTACGTGCCATAAAGGTAGTGAGCAATATCCAGAGATCTGTGTTCTCCCTGCCTTTAGCGCCTCATAGATATCTCCCACATCTTCAACATCTTGTAACCAAGTCCTCGCATGTCCCACCTCAAGGAAGCTATGACCATCACTGCCCGCAGTCATAGGCTTTTCAAGTTGTTTTGCAAGCTTCTGAGCTTTCTTGTTGAATAGGTCAATGATGCACCTAGAGTTGATACCCTCAATCAGATCAACATGCTTGACAATCAATTCCTTCGGCAATCCTCTACGAACAGCTGTATGTTTCCGTAGTGGGTCGCATGGGTGGGGCAGGATGGTGAGGCCATTCTGGTCATGGATGTCTTCGGCTATCTCACCAAAGGATCGATTCGTGATAGGTTCTGAAACGAATAATCCGATGAGTTCTCCAAAATCCGTGGACTTGAACTCGCAGCCATTTAGCAGAAAGCGGCCATCGTGCTGTATCGGTTTGAGTATAGAGGGTTTCTCATGCTCTGTAAGCGCCATCCCCCTGAGGCCTCGGCGCTTCATCAAGGGGAAGAAGTCGCTGAGATGAATCATCCCATCTTTTGAGTGGAAACTGTGACTATGCATATCAAAGGCTGACATACGTCCACTCATAGAGCTCACCAATAGTAGAGCGGTGGAAATAACTCCAAGACGAAATCCAAAACTGGAACCCAGAAAAAGAGGGTCCAGAACAGCACAAGCCCGAATAAGATGCTGCCCACTAGTATGCCCTTATCACGGATTGCAAGATGTGGTTTACGGCCAACGGGACTCCCATTGTTGAGAAGATACAGGTAACGCAGTACCAACCCAGCAACAAACGGAATCGTAAGCATGACCGGTTGTTCCAGCATGACCGCACGGTAGTTCTCGTAGCAATAGAGCGCATAGAAGAGAACCACCCATGTTGCAGACATCTGAACACCTTGATCAAGCATCTGCTCGGTGTATTGCGTAAACACGGGTTTATGCTCAGCAGCATCTTCGCCCATGAGTTGCAACTCATTCTTTCGCTTCCCGAATCCGAGCACAAGCGCAACGAAATAGACCCCAATAACCAACCAAGAGGTGAAGGGAACTCGTATCAGGAACGCGCCCGCAATAGCTCGAAGTATGAAGCCAATGGCTATTGTAGAAACGTCAACGACAGCATAGTTGCGCAGGAAGTGATTGTATGCTTGAGAGTTGATGATGTAGAGAATGACGACCAGCAAGAACATGGTGTTGAATGTGGAAAGAATCAGACCGCCGGCCATCAGACCTAAAGCCAGGACTGCCGCAACTCGAGGGGAGGCAGAACCTGAGGGAAGAGGACGTTCTCTCTTTTCAGGGTGAGCAGCGTCCTTCTCTAAATCTGCTATATCATTCAACAGATAGCCTGCACCAGAAATCATACATAGAATGACGAAGCCTACAAGTAATGGAAAGTACTTGTCGAGGAGGAATAGAGTGGGATATTCAATATCATCTATCGTGATCCTTCCAAAGATGATAGCTAGGAAGACAAGAGTGTTCTTATACCATTGATGTGGCCGCATCATTCTTAGATAGTCGCTGAACGCCATGCATTTCACCTTTTATTGAGAGTATGAATTCCAGAGCTCGCCCCACTCAGTTTCTTCAAGGAACCAGTTGACCCATTTCCTTCCAAATAGAGGAAGCCAGATACCGTCATGATAGAGACCCGATAGCTGAGTAGGCAGCCACATGAGAGGAGACCTGAATAGAAATGTTTCCATCCCGGGGAAACGTAGAAATCCTCGGTTCCATGTTATAACTGGGCTCTTGCCGGTCTTGAGATGGTAATTTGGCAGATCCTCCCACGACTCGAAATCTCCGACAATCTTGATGCTTTCAGGATCATTCTCACCAAGACCCAGTTCCTTCGCAATCTGAAGCTTTCTGACCAGGATTTGGTCGAGACCCATGAGCCTCGTCTGAACTGTATCCGCCGCAACCATGTCGTGTGTAGCCAAGAGAATGTTGCCAATCTTAGGTTCCATTGTTCTTGGTCCCGCCCCGTCACCCATCACCGTTCCATCGGTCACAACAAACTCGGAGTGTGAAATTGTCTTCTGAAGAAGTAAGAGGTCAACAAGGACTTCGTGTATCTTCAGATGAGCAAGATGACGGTTCTTCGTGAGATAGAGACCAAATGAGTCCTTCATCGCACCAGTCATCTGAGTATGGCCATGTGTCTTTATGGTTGGAAGATGCATGATGTTTGTGTCAAATATATCCTCAGGAGCGATGACTTCTCCAAAGATATCCTCAAGGACAAGGGTCTCTTGTGGGAGTTCGACATCAACGTAGTTGGCATTGATGAGTGGGAGAAAGCTAATCTTGTGCTTGCGCATGACAGGATACCAGTTGTTCTTCTTGACGCCCTCGTAGATGTTTGTAACAACAGTCTCATTCTCAACAGCCTGAATCGATTGATTGTCAAATCCATCAGAGATGAGTTTTCGAAGCACGCCGTCGAGGATATATGGATTGGTAGAACAGGCTGGGTAGAACTTGCTCCAAGAGAGGTTCAGCTTGATGGTTGTCATAACATTTTTCGACATATGCCGATCGTATTCCGCCAAATCCATTAATCGTGCGATATCATCGAAAACTGTCTTTGGTGAGGTCTTCACCACTGCGACTTTGGGCATTGCATTCATCTCTCAAGCTGCTCTCGTGGGTCTTGCGTGACGGGTCTGTTCGGAACGACTTGCCTTAATAATTTGCCTCAATGTAAGGCATTGTACAGCTGCACTACTTGGCACCTGTCCCGTCGGGAATCACTCTGAATCAATACTATGGAGGTCGAAAGAACCATCAGTGTTCGCCAAGATGACTTTTGGTTCAGCCATTCCTCTGTACGAGGCAGAGAAAACACTGATGAGACGGTTGTCGAAGAATGTCTGGTACCCATTGGCAAAGGCCTCGTGGGCCCGAAACATACGAGAAACACCCAGATTCTCACTGAATCTGTCAAAGGCCTTCTTTCCAAATATCCGTGCTCTAGCGGACCTCCTGTTGGGTCGGAACATGAAGTCACCCTCTTGCGGGTCGTTCCAAACCATCTGGAAAACAGTATCATTCCTGAAATTCTGATCGAAGCGGTCAATCGACTGGAGTTGGTCAAGAGAGTTGAGTCCTTCGGGAATGCCTCCGTGGCAGCAGAAGATGCCGGAGTTGCTGTAGGCCGCAAGAGGGATTACCTCGAAGAATCGGCAGTACTCTCTGAACAGGTCTCGCCCATACTCTCGATTGACAGCATTATAGAATCCGTACACTTGAGCAATCTCTCTCGATTCATGATTGCCCCGTATGATTGTCACGCGCTCCGGGTAGAGCAATGAGAGAGCAATCACCGTGTTGATAGTTCGAACCTGCTCCGGTCCTCTGTCGGCGTAATCCCCTAGGAAGACCAAATGTCGATCGGTTCGAAGGTATTCTCTCATTACTGCATCCAGAGAAGAATACTCACCATGTAAGTCACCTATTATAGCCAGATTCCCTTCTGGTATCCGCACAACGTTGGGTTTGGATGCCAGCTGGTCTGAAACCTCTTGAATCAGCTGTCGAACCTCATCCCGGTCAGGTTCATTTCCTCTCTCCACCAAGTCACGCGCTATCTTCATGCAGGCCTTCACACTCACAGAGCGTGAGTATTCATTGTTCCTTATGGGTCCTTCCCAATCAAGAGCTCCGTTTCAATGCTTCAAAGGCGATATCAACTGCGTCCTTCGGGGTCGTAGCAGCATAGACGCAGTCTTCCCGTCGACTATCGATCTTCTTACCGGCCAATTCAGCTGCCCAGCCGCCTGATGGCTCGAGTGCTATGATTGGACGGTCGGAGAACCACGCAATCGCCATCTCGCTCAGAGTTCCGGCCGACCCATCGATGGCGATCACTGCATGACCACTCTTGGCGACAAGGAAATTCCGAGCGTATCCCAGCCCAGTGGGGATTGCAATGTCAACGAACTGGTTCGCATGGTTGTGTGTATCCGTGGGCAGTATCCCCACTGTGGTGCCGCCCATGCTCTTCGCGCCCTTACAAGCCGCTTCCATGACACCTCCGAGGCCACCACAAACCAAGACTGCCCCGCGAGATGCAATCTCCTTTCCAAGTTGCTCAGCGTATGTAAGCGCCTTGTCTCCAGCCGACGAACCGCCAATTACCGCAATCATCTGTTTCAATTCAAGTCACATCCAAGCCAAAACCGATAACTCACCGCATAATCCGGTGCTACTCCATGTTTTTCGAAGGATGATAAATACCTTGTAGCGACAACGGCTATAAGGGAAGAAGCTCGCGAAGAGCTCAACCGGGAAGGGATGCATATTCACGCAATATGTGTGGATAGCATATCCAATCTATAACTTGCATCAGAGTACTGTATATGCCACAAAGGGAGAAGACTTGCCATTGTCAAGAATCAGATTCAACAAACACAAGTTCCGTTGCAGAAACGATAGAGAAATGAAATACGATGACTTTCCGGATGTTATTCCGGAAGTAGACGAAGATGAACCCGAATAATACTGCTACCATCAGACTCTAATTAGAAGACCAACTGACCGGAACAAAAATCCAGTTGAAGGACTCTGGGAGATAGTAGAATGGTGAAGATTTATAGAATGGAGGATGTAGACTCGGTGATGAAAGAGGGCTATTCTGCAACGTATGTGGCAGACCTGCTGTTCAGTAAAGCCATAGGAAGTGCAGGAGTGATACTCGTTGACATTGAGGCTGGTGGGCAGACCAAACCACATGCACACAATCATCTTGAAGAGATCTTCATTCCATTGGACCAAGGAATAATAGGCATTGATGGCAAGGGAATTGAGCTCAAAGGGGGAGATGTGGTTGTTGTGGAACGGGGCGAGCGGCATTGGTTCGAAGCAAATCATGAGATTCCTCTCCGAGTGATTGCAATCAAGACACCAAACTTGAAGAATGACAAAGTAGGCTAAACGCGCTAATCCTCAAACCAATAGTCAGACTCATCCTCGTCATCATCATCATCGTAGGCATAATCGTCGAACGAGAGACCTGCCTGCTGCCTGTCAGAAGAGTAGCTAAAACTCGAGTCCGGCAGAGCCCTTTTGAAGACTTTGGCCATTTCTTGCCACTCCTGGTATCGTCGCCTCCGTCCAAGGTATCCTGCTGCAGTGATCACACAAAAGGCAGAGATACCGATGACATAAAGTTCTGATCGCGTTGAGAAGATGGAGGAAGAAACGGCCAGCGCAATAACCACGATTCCGCCCAAAACCAAAATATTGAAGATGCAATCACATCTTATGCCCAATTGGGGAGGGCCAATCGAGAAATCATCTGGGTCTGACCCGTGGGCTCTATTGAGATAGTAGTTGATCAGAGCTGCAACAGCTACACCAATGCTAACCAGAGCAACTGTAAGAGCATCCAACCCTTTCCACCAACTACTTACTATCAGTTCTCGATCTCATCTGGCTCTGCGACTTCGAGATACCGAAAGCCGTATTCTCCCTCGTAGGATATCTCTGAACCCTCACTTGGAGTAACCAAGAGCATCACTGCGTAGTTAGAAACCACATAGTCCGGTGCAATCGATAAATCAAACTCGCCGCTTACAAGGGCAATCTTGTGTCCCGTCTTCAACTCCCTGAGTTCAGGGTGCATTGAAACGTCTACGCCAACACGTGCTTTCATCTTCTCGCTGAATACCACGAGGGTTTCGTGTCCCTCAATGGCTTGAACAGAGAGAACGTCCATCCATCCATGCAATTCCTCTGGCAGCTCCTCAAGCGGAACAGGTCCTTCGGTGCCTATGTCACCAACGGGATTGGGATTGCCTTGAACTTGATTGAGAATGGGAGTAATCTGATTTGTGTTCCACTGTTTCTTGATGAACATCTTTAGAGCGTTCTCTGCTATCTTCTCAAGACCGTTGTTGTATTTGTCGTCTGCAGAAGACGAGACCTTATAGAGCATCAAAAAGGACTGTCTGGCTCCCTCCTCTACATTATAGGCTACACCGACCTTGTACGCATTGGCAGAGAGCTGCCAAGCATTCTGGTGCTGGTCAAACTGAATGAAGTATTTCGCAATGTCATTGAGCATTGCAATGGTCACCTCTGCGTAATCTAGCTTTGTCTTTCTCAGAGAGAAACCGCCCATGAACTTCCGTAGTATCTGCATGGTCACATAGAGGCCCTCAGAGGTCTCTTTCATCTGCTCCAGACCGGCACGGTCGAGCATTCCGTCATAGAGAGAATAGTAGTAGTCTATCTCTTCGTAATCTTCACGGATGAGACCAAGTATGATTCGTACGAAGAACACCAGTGCTTTCAGCTCGTCATTGGTCACGGCGGCAAACATCAGCAACCTGAACGCCTCGTCGCTGATCACAATGGCCTCATCGACTCCTTCACGGGTTCCTCGGTACAGCTGACAGACCATCTGAAGATAATAGAGGAATAGCGTGAGGTTCGAGGCATGCTCTACTAGTGCCTGATGGGTTTCGCTGTTTTGTGTAAGAGTAGACACGATCAACAGACGTTCTATTTCATTCTGAACTGCTTCTATCTCGTCAGCAAGAGTATCATACCGACCCAACTTGAAGTCATCAAACATGTCAGGAATACCTGCCTTGATGTCTTCCAAGAAGTCCAACACGAACAGGGGTTGACCCTTCGAAAGCTTCCGGTCTAAGTCGTGGGCGGGACGCTTCACGGTCTTGATGACTCTTAACGCATGTTCTTCAATAATCCTGATCCTCGTGACAGGGTCATATGCCTCCCTTCTCGAAATGCTGTATCTGACCTCTTCGGCGTAGATTCTCTCACGAATCGAGGACAACTTCTTCTTGAGGGCGTCATCTTCCAAGGACTCAATCAGCTCAAGCACGAAAGCAGAACCTACAATCCCATCTACTTCGATTTTCAAATCCTGGATTGTGTTGAGTAGTTTCATGTCAGATGTGACAATCTTCGCACCCTTAGCCCTCATGGCTGCAAGGATGAGAGACATGTCATTCGGTTGTGGAAGACTGCTCTCGGGCCTCTTGATGTCATCAATCAATCGCTTGATATCCTTCATGAGAGTCTCATCAATCTGTATTATGGTTTCAACCTCTCGCCTCAAGTACCAGCGCAGTTCATGAAAGACTTGCCGGCTGATCCACAGTTCCATGTTCAGCTGGTCAGCTGCCTGTTTGATCAAGTGGACATCCTTTGGTCTTTCACTGAATCCTGATATGAAGAAATTTGCGTCTAGATATACTCGCACTGTCATGTTACTCCGTGTTATCGTCTTTGCTGAGTCGATGGGACAGACCCTTCAATTGGCCTTTCGTATTTTGGGCTGTATTAATCGCTTTCGATAGCCCAGCTCAGCACTTACTGGTTCGTCTATTCTTGTTCGGTTAAAGGTTGTGTTCTAACACTCATCTGCTCTACCTTGTCAAAGGATACTCAGGTCTCAAAGAGCCAGACGCTCCCAGGTCGCTATGCTTAAATCGCACACAAAAACCTCCACACAATACTAGGAGTCAACCCAATGAGTCCTGTGAAGAAACCGTCAATCCGAGAGATGCTTGATATTGAGTCAGTGGCCATTATTGGGGCTTCTATGAAGATGGGTTACTACTGGGCACACTCGATGCTTCAGTGGGATCACGACTTAAGAATCTGGCTTGTTTCCAAGAGGAGTGGAGAAGCGTTGGGTCACAGGATATACCCGAGCGTTCAGGACATTCCTGAGAAAATTGACTACGCTATTGTGCGCGTTCCCTACCCCCACGTTCCGGAAGTAATACGTGACTGTACCGAGAAGGGCGCCAAGGGATTCACTGTCTTCACCAGTGGATATTCAGAACTAGGAACCGAAGAGGGAAGACAACGAGAGGAAGAACTCTCACAGCTAGTCGACTCGCTACCGATCAGAGTCCTAGGACCTAACTGCATGGGGCTCTGCTACCCCAGGCTCGGATTTGCGTTCATGCCCACCGTGAAGCGCTCAATCGGTGACATAGGATTTCTCTCCCAATCAGGCGGTATTGCCATAGCAACGTACACGGTGGGAGCGGAGGGAGGAATCGGATTTAGCAAGCTTTTCAGCTTCGGGAATCAGATGGACATCAAGCCCAAGGAAATAGTAGATTATTTCATTGAAGATGAAGAAACAAGTGTGGTCGGGATGTATCTAGAAGGCTCACAGGAGGGCAGGGATCTCTTGAAATCACTCCGCGAGTTAGCGTCCAAGAAACCCGTTGTTGCCCTTAAGGGAGGCAGGTCAGTTGAGGGTTCAAGGGCGGCATCATCGCACACAGGAGCACTCGCCGGCAACAATCAGCTCTGGACGGCTGCCTTCAACCAGGCAAACATACCAACAGTCGAAACCATAGAAGACCTAGTCGCAACACTGGCGGTCTTCGGGCAATGCCCTAGACCAGAAAGCCCACGAGTGGGATTAGTGACCATCAGTGGCGGGACCAGTGTGATATATACAGATCTCTGTGTAGAAGCGGGTCTCCAAGTTCCTCCAACTTCGGAGGAAACTATTCGCAAGCTTGACCCGCTAATCAAAGATGTAGGAACGGGACTGACTAATCCGATTGACATGGCTGCAGACTACTATCAGGACCAAACGATATCAGAGGTTATCAAGATGGCAGGGAGCGAGCCTCGATTCGACTCACTCATCATCGAGGCAGATGTTCACAACATCCATCAAGTTGCAACTATAATGGGTGCTCTAGAAGTGGTTGATGGGTTTTGGGAAGCCATGGCCCAGTCCGGTTCTGATGTCATGACGAACGAGAAGAAACCAGTCTTGGTGGCAATACCAGACTTTGCATACCAAGAGTCACGGACTTTGGCTTGGGAGATCTTCGTCAAGCACAACTTGCCCGTGTTCCGTAGTATGGGCGAGGCCATCCATGCGCTCTCGCGTGCATGGAAGTACTATCAGAGAAGAGATGCGCGGTCGAGAGCCAACTCAGCTTAGTCCTAAGGATAAGGGCAGGTATTTGGGCAGCCGTGCCGCGTCCCGCATCAGCAGGAAATCAGCATTGAAACCCTCTCCCTGAGGGGGCTTCTAGCAATCAGTGACAGGCATCAAACCAGTCCCACTCTCTCATTGAACTCCTCAATCCTTTCATCGATTTTCGACACAGAGTTCTGAATGGCAGGCCAGTACTCATCGTACTCATACCACTGACGGTTGAGTTCATCCAGAGGAAACATCTGCTGCTCTATCCACGTGAAATATTTCAGGTGATGTATCCGCTTCCGCTCGTAGAACGTGAGCTCTTGCGTGGCGTCGGTCTTCAAGGCCTGCAGATGCCGATGATAATCACGGATAGCGTCCTCGCGAGTATACTCACCGTACCGTTCCCTGCCCTGCTTGAGTCGCGACTGGTAGAGTTCCATGGAGTCGGTAAATACCGTCAGGACCACATCGCTATCAGTGAGCTCGTAGTACTTGGCGTACTTGATGGACATCAAGAGGTTCGCCACACTGGAGATACCTAGGAGGTCCAGCTGACTCACAAACTCCTCCCTGAGACCAACCACGTCAACCAAATACTCTCGTCCAGCAGGCTCGTTGAACAGACGAATGAGACTCATGGTATCGTTATCGTCGATGGCTATGACCATGTCTGTGTTTCGTACGTTGTGAATCCAGGGCACATGCTTATCCCCTATTCCCTCGATGCGATGGGCGCCGTAGCCATTAAGAAGCAGGGTCGGACATTGTAAGGCCTCGCCAGCCACAACCTTGGATTTAGGAAAGGCCTGCTTCATGTAGTCACCACAGCCCAGAGTTCCCGCCGACCCCGTCGTCAGACAGAGACCATGATATCTATCATTCCCGAGCTCCCTGTCAAGCACCTTCTCCATTGCGTGGCCGGTCACGTCATAGTGCCAGAGGTAGTTGCCGAACTCGCTGAACTGATTGAACACAAAAATGTCTTCTCGGGTACGACGGAGCTCCCAGACCTTGTCATAGATCTCCTTGACATTACTCTCTGAACCCGGTGTGGCAATAATCTCCCCAGCCACCTTCTGCAGCCAGTCAAATCGTTCCTGAGACATCTCCTCCGGGAGGATTGCTATGCTATCACAGCCCAAGAGCGTGGCATCATACGCACCGCCTCGACAGTAATTGCCCGTTGACGGCCAGACCGCCTTGTGTGTGGTGGGATCGAACTGTCCCGTTACAAGAGGTGGTACCAAACAGCCGAAGGTGGCACCTACCTTATGAGCACCTGTAGGAAACCACTTGCCAACCAGTGCAATGATCCGCGCCTCAACTCCGGTAAGCTCAGATGGAATCTCCATGTAGTTTGCAATATCGCGAAAGAGACCGCCTCTCTCGACAGGCTCGTTCTTCCAAGTGATTCTGAAGAGGTTCTCAGGAACAATATCCCATAGTCCAATCTCTTTGAGTTCGTCCCTAATCCTATCAGGGGTATTCTCCGGATGCTTCATCTGCTCAAATGTTGGAACCACGATGTTTCGCTCTCGACATCTTTCAACGGTCCTCTCAAGCTGCTCAGGGTGAACTGTCAAGTCTATCATAATCGAACCTCTCAGGGCTAATAGCAATGAAGAACGTGTCAGCAAGAAAAAGGATTCTATCGAGGCCCCGACATTGGGTGTGAGCCAGAGGAAACAAATCGCCACCCTTTTGAGTAGAGTGTTCCCCTTTAGCTGGATATATAATCCCATTCGAGGAGAACTGCATCAGAATAGGTTGAGAGATAATACTCCAACAGCAACAGAGCGCAGCTCCTAGACTAGGGTATGTCATGTATGAACGGACACCCGCAAAGCAGAATGTATCTGGCCACTAATAGGCTGTGATTAGATGAGTGATAGAGAAGTTTACAGATTTGGCGATGGCACCGCTGATGGCGATGGCACCATGAAGAATACACTGGGAGGAAAAGGAGCGTCTCTTGCTAGTGCAACGCTTCTGGGCCTTCCCGTACCACCGGGATTCACGATTTCAACGAACGTCTGTGTGGACTATATGAAGACAGGTAAGATTCCCAAAGATGTTCAGAAGCAGGTAGAAAACGCACTCACGTGGGTCGAAGATATCATGGGCGAGAAGTTCGGCGATGAAAAGAACCCTCTGCTCGTATCCTGTCGGTCCGGGGCCAGAGTATCGATGCCAGGAATGATGGACACGGTCTTGAATATTGGGCTCACATCAGAAACCATCAAGGGCCTCATAGAACGAACCAACAATGAGAAGTTTGCCTATGATACATACAGACGCCTCATAATGATGTACGCAGACGTAGTGATGGAAAAGGCAGAAGGAATACGCCCAGATGAAGGAGAGGGTATTAGAAACCAGCTCGAATGGCTCATGAACAAGAAGAAGGAAGAGGCGGGAATCACGCTAGATACCGAGCTCACTACTGACATGCTGAAAGAACTAGTCGTGGAGTTCAAGCAACGTATCAAGGATGTCCTTGGAGAAGAGTTCCCTGACGATCCTCATGAACAACTCTGGGGTGCAATTACCGCAGTCTTCAAGAGCTGGAATGGAGCCCGTGCGGTATCTTATCGTCGCATAGAGAACATTCCAGATGAGTGGGGAACTGGCTGCACAGTCCAGACAATGGTGTTCGGTAACATGGGAGAGAACTCGGCAACAGGTGTCGCCTTCACGAGAAATCCGGCAACAGGCGAGAACATATACTACGGAGAGTGCCTCTTCAACGCGCAAGGAGAGGATGTGGTTGCTGGTATCAGAACACCCAACCCCATGAATGAGGCTTCGAAGAATGAGCAGAACAAGCATCTTCCAACCCTCGAAGAGAAGATGCCAGAAATCTACAAGGAATTGTGTGAGATTCGAAACACATTGGAGGAGCACTCCAAGGATATGCTGGATCTAGAGTTCACAATTCAGGAAGGTGATCTCTTCTTAGTCCAGCATCGTGTAGGGAAACGAACTGCTACAGCGGCGCTCAACATTGCAATGGACATGCTCAAAGAGGGCCTCATCGATGAACCCACAATGGTGCTTCGTCTGAAGCCCGATCAGCTTGGGCAGCTGCTCTATCCGATTCTAGACCCCGATGAAGAGGCAAAGGTCCAGCCCATTGCAGAGGGCCTACCGGCAGGACCAGGTGGAGCGGTGGGACACATCGTGTTCACGTCTGAAGATGCAGTTGAATGGGCAGAAGATGGGAAGAAGGTCATTCTTATCCGAGAAGAGACCTCACCCGAGGACATAGAGGGAATGCGCGCTGCAGATGGCCTGCTCACTGCCCGCGGTGGTATGACCAGCCACGCAGCCTTGGTCACGCGAGGTTGGGGCAAGTGTTGTATCGTTGGTGCAGGTGCGCTACGCATCGACCCATTCCAGAAGAAGGTCACCGTTAATGGCAAGACATACAACGAGGGAGATGTATTCACACTCAATGGCACCCAAGGTCTCGTCTATGATGAAGAGATACCGATGATGGACTCAACCAGGAATCCTAGGCTTCAGCGTTTCATGCAGGTTGTCGATAAGTATCGTGAAATGGGTGTCAGAGCCAACGCAGATAACCCTGAGGACGCTCAGGCAGCTCTGGACTTTGGAGCTGAGGGAATCGGCCTCTTGAGAACTGAACATATGTTCTATGGCGAGGGATCCGACGAACCCCTATTCCTTCTAAGAAAGATGATTATGAGTCAGACAAGGACAGAGAGGCTCTCTGCACTGGAAGACCTCGAACCCTATGTAAAGGCAGACATAAAATCCACACTGGCCGTGATGGAGGGCAAACCGGTAACGATCAGACTACTCGACCCACCACTTCATGAATTCGTCCCTCAAAGCAAGATTGGCCAAGATAGACTGGCCCATGCTCTCAACATCACCCTTGAAGAGGTAAGGAGACGAGGAGAAGTACTACGTGAGAGCAATCCAATGATGGGTCACCGAGGTGCCCGACTGGCGATAACCTATCCCGAGATCTATGAGATGCAGGTGAGAGCCATTCTTGAGGCCGCCACCGAGCTTCAGAAGGACGGAAAGAAGGTTCACCTCGAGATCATGATACCAGTCACTATTGGCTCTGCCGAGCTCAAGACCATGAAGATGGTTGTGGACAAAGTGCACAAAGAGGTCGAAGAGGATACTGGTGAGAAGATTGACTTCATGCTCGGCACGATGATCGAATTACCCCGCGCCTGCATGAGAGCTAATGATATGGCAGAAACAGCCGAGTTCTTTTCCTTTGGGACAAATGACCTGACGCAGATGGGCTTCGGTTTCAGCCGTGATGATATCGACTCGTTCCTCCCCGAGTATCTTGATAGACATATCCTTCGAAACGATCCATTCCAGAGCATCGACAAGAGGGGTATCGGGAATCTCATCAGAGAGGCTATCAGAAGAGGAAAAGAAACCCGTCCTGACATCGAGCTGGGGGTCTGCGGTGAGCATGGAGGAGACCCACGGTCTGTGAAATTCTTCTATGAGATTGGACTGGACTATGTATCTTGTTCCCCATTCAGACTGCCAATCGCACGACTTGCAGCTGCTCAGGCGGCCATCGAAGCAAGGCAGAGTGAATAGCCAAGTAATAGAACCTCCGGTGTTTTCTCCGGAGTTCTTTCGCTTTCTTTTGTAGAGCTGACTGTTTCTGGTCACGCACTGGTCAGTTTTCTGGTCAGAACTTCTCATCAACGCCAATAGGAGTGACCATCCATAGTACTTCTTGGTGCTAGAAGATGTGGAAACATGTACCCGAAGCTAAGACGAATATCACAAGTGGTGCTGCGAAAGACACCGTTGTATCACTTGGAGTAGACTACAAATCCAGAGGGAAGTGAAGACTGTGGATAAAGGTAACACAGACGCAGCTCAGAGAAAGCAGTCAACCAAAGCAGCCGCAGAAGCGTATCTCAATAGATGGATAGTTCTCAGGTAGAGGACTTGGCATTCTCAGGGATGTGCGCTGACCCAAATGTGAGGAGTGGCTCATCTTGATCGCGTTCTCTCACGATACAACGGAATCCCGAAGAGGACCATGATTCCCACGCCCAAAGCTGTGACAGCAAGTGAAAGCGGAGAGATCGCCCAAGGGGTTGTCGTTCCCGGAGTTCCTCGATCCGTTGTTGTCGTAGTAGGAGTTCCATTGCTTGTTGGTGGGTCGTCAATCACGCTAACAATAGTAGAGCTATACGTTTCAACATAAGGATACATGAGTGCAGTCCAGAGCGTGATATTATGGCGTCCCGAGGGAATTCCCTCAAACCGATAGGAGATTGGGATCTGACCATTGCCACCATCATAACCATCGGACCATCCTGCTTCGAAGCTTCCATTCACATAGATCTCGAAATAGGCGATGAATGTGCTGGTAGGAACGTAGTAGTCGAGAGTCCAGTTGATTGTGAAAGGTGTCCCGACACTGAAGTTATCTGAAAAACCATTCCATGTTAGATTCCATTCAACCGACAATGACAAGTCGCCTGCCGAAAAGGGCTCAGACTCTCCCATATCCCTCAGTCCTCGACTGTCAGTGACACGGATTCGTATCCTGTAGTTCTCTCGATAGGTAAAACCTGAGAAGTCCATGAAGAATCGGTCTTCGGCTATTCTAGAGGCTAGCAACTGGTATGTCTGCCCAAGATCCGCCGACAAGTATACCTCTGCAAGGTGGCTTTCGAGTGTGTTCCGGTCACTTAAGTTCCAACTGATCATCTTAGCCGTTTCATTCCCCGAAACCTCCACATGGGAAACCTCGGGCCTGAAGAAGTTCTCAACATGCAGATCATACCTTGAAGCGTTGACCAGACTGCCAAGGTTGTCGCGCGCGGCGACAGACATGTTGGTGGTCGTTTCTGTTCCCCACACTGATGCGTCAATCCAGATGCTGTTGTCATTGGTTTCGAAGATAGTGGTCGTAGAGCTTACATTTAGAGTATAGATGCCTCCCTGCTTCTGAGTGTTGTAGATACCCACCATCAACGTACGAGACCTGTCAGGCTCAAAGGAGGTGGTCTCAGGATTGGCCGCAGTGACCATGGAGTTCCCAAGGATGTTGTTCTCGTATGTCCACGTAGAGTTCTCGGTGTCAGCCCACCAAGCCATGACATCATTATTTCCACCTGAAAATGCGCATCTGAGATTGACAAGATCTCCCTCCTTGATGCCATCAATGCGTTCCCATGCGAACTGGGTAGTGTCAATGGATCCTGAGAATGCGCTATACTCCTCATCGGGTTTCACAAGCTGATCGTAGCTGCAAAAGTCAATTGACGAAGTGAACGTGACATTCATGGACTGAACTTCACCCAGATATGTTACATTCATCCTGATTCCATCTCCAACCAACGAGATGCCATCCTCGATGGGCTGTGACTGAGGTGTTTCGCGGGAGGTCCAAGTAATCTCGAATTCGTCCTGACTCACAACGGGAAGGGGCCATGGCAACCGCGGATCATCTGTGGGCGACACAACCTGAACTGGGGAGATGATGATGAGAAGTAATAGGCCAACAGCAACAACCACTAGAATGGTTCTATTTCCTTGTATACTCGTCGACATCGAGCTCAATTTCGGCCACATGCAACCAATAGAAAGATAGTGAGTTAAGGGTATTCAATCACGCCTCAACAGTTCTCACATGAATTAAGAACATCCTCGGGCACCAGAAATTGACCATGAAGAGGGCCCGCCAATGGCGAATAACCCGGTCACGCAGCAGAAACTATACGGTCCACGCGTCCGAGTTCTGTCACAGCACAAGATAGAGACACGCAACGACTAATACAGGGAGCCGTTCCGGTGTCATTCTAGAACAATCCCATGAACTCTAATAAGGAGAAGAGGTTCACAGCTCCCTCGGTGCCTAACAGGAGAAAGACGCGAATGACAGAGATACCGATGCCGATGGGTGACGACCAACAAAGACCAAAAAAGGAATCAGGCGGTGGTCCCTGTTCCACGAAGATTATCGCCGTAGTTATCATTGTGATAGTTGTTGGAGCAGTAGGCTTTATTCTATTATCAAGTCCAGGCGGATCTGACGACTATCAAACTCGTGAGATTGCATCCTACACCAATCAAGACATAGACCTATATCCTACATTCTACAGGTCACAATTCAGCGTGAGCTCATCAGACACTCAAACAACTATACAGCCGGATCTGCTGTTCGAGATAGATGTGAATACAGGTTCGGACAGTGTTATGGTCAGTGTCCAGATTGCTGTCTACGATGTAGATCAAACGACTTTCGACACCTTGAGTTGGACTGATCTCGACAACAACCACCTTGTAGGTAGTGACTCACATACAGGCGATGTTCTAGATTTCATTGACCTCTATAACTACCCAGAAACCTACACTTGGGTGGTCTGGTTTGATGCATCATCCAAGTCCGACGTATGGGATGTGGACATTGACCTCACTCTTCGATACAACTGGGTCGATGCATCTTAAGAATGGGACTCGTGGGGAAAGAGCACAACTCACATCATGTTTCGTACAAGAAGGGTTGCCAATCATTCTCTAGCAAGCGAAAAGAGCCGGACTCGGCTGTAAAGCCCAGTCCGGTCACGATATCTCAAAGGACGCCGCGCTTCTTGAGGATAACCACTATCACGAGTACAGCCACTACTCCAACTGCCCCGACTACTGCAATGAGTATCATGGGATCGGTCTCCGGCGGCTCAACTATGGTTGTAGTCGTCGTTGTTGTAGTCGTGGTTGTTGTTGTGGTCGTTGTTGTGGCCTCAGTCACCTCAATCTCTACAGTGTCGGCCGTTTGCATTCCGGCTCGATCATGAACTACGATATCCAACGTGTACACACCAACATCTAGGCCATCAATGTTCACGACAATATCAGAGCCATCCCATTCAGCATCTTCGAACGGTACACCATCGATTGTGATGTTGTAATGACTGGGAGTGAGATCGCTCGCCACCCAAGTAATGGTGTTTCCGGTAGTTCCGTACTCATAGTTGACATCGCCAAGTGATGATAGCTCGGGCGACGTAACATCATAGTAGATGGTCAGATTGGTTTCTCCCAGATTTCCAGCTTTGTCCATCGACTGCAAGCATAATTCGTAGCTTCTCTCCTGAGTGAGTACAAGGTCGAAGTACAGAACGCCAGACGAGCTGTATTGTGTTTCGTTATCGACCAACACCCCATCTAGTAATACGGCAATCCATGTCAGGTCAGAGAGCGCGTCTGACGCCTCAACGCTCCAATACGGATCAGAGGTGGTAGTGACTTCTTCATCTTCGATTGAGGGGGCCAGTAATGGAGGCGTGTTATCAATCGTGATGTGTATCTCTTGAGTGAACTCGTCGACAGCATTCACAGTAGTGACCACTGTCAGTACATAGAAGCCATCACTCAACTGGGATGTGTCGAACTCGAACTCTATCTCTCCAACTCCCCCACTGAAGACCTCTGTCTCGTTGAGGGTTATCGTGGTGCCTACAGTGATGTCCCCTTCGACGTAGAATCCAGTTGTGACGAGAACGTCAATCGAGAAGGTTGTCACTCCTGAAACAGCATCTCCATCAGAAGGAAGAATAATCTCAATGGACACGCCGTATCCATGCGGATCTACTACTAGGGGCAGATAGTCATAAGCACCCGAACCAGAAACCAAGAATGGGTCGTCGCCAATCCCGTCACCATCAGAGTCAACGCCTTCGTGATTGTGCCAGTAGTTGCCATAATCAGTGCCGTTGAGCATGAAGGCAGCATATGGCCATCCTCCTCGACCGAATGAGTATTCGGTTCGAAATGCATTGATATACATGGTCACAAGGGACTCACTCTTTCCGGAGAATATTTCAGTGGTTTCAGCAGACTCGAAGATGTTGCCTACGAAGGTGACATCGTCGCTATCAATGTACACATCACAGTCCAGCGTAGAGTTGGCGATTGTGATATTGCCGGACTGTAGTATGCTCAGGCTATCCATTCGATGAACATTCCAAGACACGAGGGTGACGTTGTTCGATTGGAGTATA
>CAYYQL010000013.1:6497-66543 GCA_964473825.1 uncultured archaeon | reverse complement strand
CCAGTCTGGTCACATATCCTTGTATTACTCTTCTCGACTTTTCACACAGAGCCGTGATAACATGAGCGATGAAATCTCACCAATAGAGAGTTTCACGAAAGATCCAAACTCTCTTCTCATAACAATAGGTATGTTAGTATGGATTCTCGGCAGCTATGATAGCATAGTACGACCATTTCTCTTCACAGGCGGGTTTGTACTGACCTGCTATGCTACTGCCGCAACAGCACTGAAGCGACCCGGGACTATGGCTGCACCAGGACTGATTCTGGGTATCATTATCCACCTCATTGGTGGCATCCTCGAGGCAATCTGGTTCCTCGGCCCTATCCTCTCACCGATGCTCTACGTTCTGGGCGGTACACTCATACTCTTCTTTGCTGTACCAATGGCACTACAACTCGGAAATGTCCCGATTGAACAGATGATTGATCGAGTGAAGTCTGTAGCTGAGCGGCAGAAGGAAGAAGAAGAGGCAGAGGGCGAAGAAACTGAATCTGAGGCGGAAGTATCCGACGAACCCTCCGAGACCGAAAGCGAGTCTACCGCTGGCACTTATTGAATAGTCTAAATCAAATGGAGACTGGATGGCGCCTCTTGAAGGTGCCTTTCCAAATCCACTCTTATTTTCCGAAAAGCACTGCAACATCAGCAGGCTATCTCAATGGATGTTTATTCTCCAGTCCACTCAACCCTTCGGTTCTCTAGTACACCGGCGTGGTATAGAATCCGTTCTACAACTGATTCGACAAGTTGTTCGATAGTGGATGGTTTGTGCCAGAACGCTGGAGAGGCGGGAATAACTATGGCACCTGCTTCGGTCACTCTTCCCATGTTCTGTATATGGATAAGGTTGAGCGGGGTCTCTCTTGGCACAATGATGAGCGTACGTCTCTCCTTGAGTGTACAATCAGCTGCTCGAGATATGAGATTATCCGCGTAACCGTGTGCAATCCCTGCTAGAGTCTTCATCGTACATGGAACTATCACCATCGCATCGAGATGATAGCTTCCACTGGCAGGCCCTGCCGTCAGGTCGTCTTGGTCATATACCTTCGTAACCCTCTTCTTCAGGTCTTCGGCCGTGAGTCCTGTTTCGTGCTTCAGGGTTTCCGTACCCCATCTACTCACGATAAGATGGACCTCATGTCCTAGCTCGACCAGCCTATCGATTGTCCTAACGCCATAGATGGCACCGCTTGCGCCTGTCAGGCAGACGAGGATTCTTTTCTTAGCCATGTAATCACACTCCGTTTCAGACGTTCATCTGGGTACGGTGAAGAGCCTGAAGCAATAACTAACATCTTGCTCAACTCGTCTATAAAGTTCATGATTGGTTGTATTGCACGATCCAAGATGATTAGATGAGCAGTACTGTGACGGCTGACAGCAAGAATGTGAGTCCTGCCGCCCCCAATCCTACCCGTTTCGCTATACGGGCAGCCTCAACAATGTCTTGAGTAAGAATATCAAATGCCTTCTCCCCGAATACTCTCAAGTTCTTCGCTTGGCCGAATGCCATTCCTACCTCCACGGGTCTCAACCTTTCCCGTGCCTTCGTGGTGGCCGTGATGATTGACTCCAGGATGTCGTCAGGTTTGTGTCTGCCGATGGGTGGATAGCCGCTGCTTGACAGTGAGATTGCATTTACCACGTGGGTGTCTGTGGTCGTTAGTTCCACTTTATCGAATCCTTGTTCCTTGATAATACCGATTGCTCTCTCTCTGTAACCCGGTTCCATATTGTTACCATCGATGAACAACAGAGCTGACTCTGTTTCTCCCACTCTCAACACTAGGGCCACTATTCCGCCTGGGCCCAGACCATCTTTGAGGTCTATGTTGTCGGGCGTTACCCTGTATATCCCTGCGCTGACCTCATGATGTGGCTCGTTGAAAGTAGAGAACGCTGCGCTTGAGACTGCACCAACATAGTCATCTGCCTCAGGATCTTCCTTCATGACCGAAACTGCCTCGTCATCTATGCAATTATGGGCGTCCACGGTAGAAACCTGATTGATTGACGGGAGCCTGCTTCTCACCATTTCGGCCGCATCCATTCCTACACTCAGAGAGATATCATCGGTGAACTGTGGAGCGCTGGTGGTGATGCACAGGGCGTTATCATTAACAAAGAGTGTCCAGACCTTGAACTTACCCAAGTCTGTCCAGTGAGGTCCTGAAATCTCTCTGACTGTTTCGACCTCTCGCACAAGTCTATCAATTTCTGCCAGAATGCTTGGAATGTCTTCTTTTGTTGTGAGGTTTTGATGATGAGTGCAAGTCCCGTGCATCACAAAGGCAGGAACTCCATGTTGTTCGCGGATATGGGCAATGATCTCGCTCGGAAGGCCGCTACTGCCGATGTCCCTGAACGGGCCCGGATGTATGTAGAGCACTACTCCGACGGCGAATAGCTCGCCCTCCGACTTCAGAACCATGACCTCCACCCGAACATCCTGTTTGGTGTGGATCTCGGTAAGCGTCCGTTCTAGCGGTTCAGGGTTGCCTATCAGGTAGTCGTATCCGAAGGCTCTCAAAAGGGCCGGCCCGTCGATACCCAAGTCTCGTTCGAAAGGTCTGCTGACAGACTTGAATATCCAATAGACTGAAACCGAAGCGACCCCGAACATGAGAAGCACTCCCGGGAGCCAGAATGCTGGCAGAGCTGGGACCGCATCAGTATAACTCTGAAGAGACAAGGTAAGTGAGAACCAGGTCAGAGGGAATACTAATGCGGCGGCAAGGTTGCGTAGTGCATGATGATCACTCAGACCTGTGACAAGGAATGCAAACATCATGTATCCGAGTGTCATGCCAAGGATCAACAATCGTATTGCATAGTGGTCCATGCCAAGTATCGCATCGATGGACGCTCCGATGACGCCGAAACCCAACCACAATACGGTACCGAACTGGGTGGCACCAAAGGTCCTGCGTGGATCGAGGGGCGACCCCTCTTTTCTCACAAGAAGATAGAGAATACCTGAGCTCAGGAAGACGGTCACGCCAAAGATGGCTGTATTGTGAAGGAAGGCATCGATGAACACACTGCTTGGCACTACTTGGACCCTGAAGAACGATATTAGTAGGCTTGCCATGAGTATCATGCCCAGAATCCTCAGGAGAATCCCTTGGAAAGTTGGGAGTTGCCATACTTTGGAGTAGAGTCCCACTGTTTCCTTGACCTTCGCCTTTTCGCCCATTTCTTCTATCTCCACTTTCAGACTGCTCGACTCAGCCTGTCTTATAGAGATTCCCGTGATTATGAATCGAGGTAACACAACAGCAACTTTATATCGCGTTCGATAATAAACACGTCAAGAATTATCGTATTCGATATTATGATGATCGGTTGATTGCGATGTCGCCAGAGTGTGGATGCCCTGAGGGAAGATTGCCCCATGCAGTACCGCGGGGATTGCTCAGATTCGTGATTCTGAAGCTGCTAGAGTCACAAGAGCTGTCTGGTACAGGCATTGCGGATATCCTTGAGGAACGCAGTAAGGGTGCGTGGCGACCAAGCCCCGGCTCCACCTATCACTTGCTGTCGGACCTTCTAGAGCGGGGTCATATTGAGGAAGCCAGAACCGAGGGTCGAACCATCTTTTACAGGCTGTCTGATGCGGGTTCGGATGCACTACACAACCTGTACGACCAGAAGAAAACGCTGGACAAGCGAGCTGCTGTTGGACCTATGCTATGGCTCTCGGTTCTCGATCCCGAAGACAGGGTTCAAGCCCAGCTCCATCATTTGGATGGAGTAACAGAACGGCTGGCCGATACGTTCTCGCACCTCGATGAGGAAGAGAAGGCGGCGCACAGAGAAGAACTCAGGACGATTCACAAACGTCTATCCAAGATTATCAAAGACACACAATAACCACGAGGTATCACCATGACACAAGAAGACAGCAAAGGACGAAGTTCTGCATTTCGCTACATGCTTGGGGGACTGGCTCGAAATCCTGGAGTCATCCTTGGAGCCCTAATTCTCACTGTTATCTCAGCATTCATTATGGCTCTGCCAAATGTGCTTCTGGGGCAGGCTGTCAACATTGTGACTACCGCAGGTTTCACCGCAGATTTCGTCAACATTGTCATAGAGATTGCTCTCCTAGCACTCATCTACATGGGAATGTACTTCGTAGTTGGATATGCTTGGGCAGTTGTGACCCTGAGATGGGAACGCGATGCACGACAGGATTTCTTTGAGGCTCTACAAGAGTTCAGCATGACTTTCCACGATGTTATCGACAGCAAAAGATTGCTCTCTGTGGCGATGCAGGATATCAACTGGGTACGACTCTCACTGAATCCTGCTCTCCGCAATCTGGCATACAGTATCGCGTCTTTCGGAATCACGGCTCTGTTCTTGATGTCCTATGACCTAACCCCGGGACTGACAGGTTTCCTTAGCTTGGGCGGAATTCCTATCCCAGTGTTTACGCTGATCATGGCTGTTGGCTCACCACTTTATCTATGGTCTGCCTACAAGTATGCAAACGCCGTTGAGCCGGTTCGCAGAGCCCGGTCCGAGCAGATGGAGAATCTCACTTCAGTGTCGCAGGGTGTATTCCGGGGCATAGAAGTAGTTCGGGCTTTTGGAAAGGAGGCGAGCGAGAAGGACAAGTTTCAAAGAGTCAGCAATGAATACAAAGAAATGGTGACACAGGAGGGTAGACTGGCTGCGTTCTATATTCCTGCCCTAGTTCTCATCGCGATGACGACTTTGGCTTTCTTCTACGGAGGTTACGCGGTGCTCGTCGGTGTATTGGATGTCGGCACACTCACGGCCGTTCTTGCTCTTCTGTTATCTCTTCAGGGTTTCAACTTCATGTTACCTAGGATGTTGCTGATGCTGCGAGGTGGTTACGTGAATGCCCAAAGGATTGTCAAGATTCTCAACTGGGAGGATCCGATGGAAGAACCGTCAGAAGAAGAAACTGGTTTGGATTGGGGGAATGATATCCTCTTCGATTCTGTGAGTTTCAAGTACACCTCTGAAAATGGGAACAGCGACCATTATGCATTGAAGGATCTCAACATTAGGATTCCCGGCGGTTCAAGAGTGGCTCTTATTGGCGGCCCTGGCGGCGGAAAGAGCACAGTACTCAAGCTCCTGCTTCGACTATACGACCCTGATGACGGTCGTGTTCTCGTTGATGGGGTTGATTTGCGTAATGTACGGACTTCCACGGTTCGTGATCATGTCGGGCTTGTTGAGCAGGACATCTTCCTTTTCCGGATGACAGTCAAGGAGAATATTGCTTTTGGTAATGCTGAGGCCTCCCATGAAGAAGTTGTTGAGGCCGCGAAGCGAGCGCAAGCTCACGAGTTCATTGAGCAGCTTCCCAAGGAATATGATTCAATGATTGGCGAGCGAGGAATGACATTGAGCGGAGGACAGCGGCAGCGGTTAGCGATTGCACGGGCCATTATTCAGGATCCCCAGATTCTCCTCCTCGACGACTCTGTGAGTGCAGTAGATGCACAGACTGAGTACAAGCTTAGGCAAGCTCTGGATGAGGTTATGAAGGGTCGAACCAGTATCACCGTCACACAACGGCTCAGAACCCTCTTGGAATCTGATCTGGTGATCATGCTTGATAAGGGAGAGTTGGTTGCAGCTGGTCGCCACAAGGATCTCCTGAGGACATCAGAAGAATACCGGTTGATATTCGAGAAGCTACCGGGAGCTGAAGCGCTTCTCAAAGGCGTTCTTGTGCAGGGGGGTGTTTCATAATGGCTCATTCCAGGGGTGGCCCTGGCAGCTGGGCGCGAGAGAAACGCAAGCGGAGTCGTTCAGTGGGTCTTCTACTCAGGCGACTGGTGGGATATCTGGGTAACTTCAAGAAAGTGGTTGCTATAGCCGCGGTGCTATCCTTGATAGGCACATTCTTCGCTGTCATTGATCCCTTGGTTTTGAGATGGGCAATAGACGAGGTCTTCAGTGCCACCACGACAATGAGTGTCCTATTGTATCTCGTGATACTCTATCTCATACTGAAGGTCGTATCCTGGATACTCAATAGCAGCAATACATGGATTCTTGCCAGTGCGCAAGCAGGACTAGTTCAAGAAGTACAGTCCGACGTATATGATCATCTTGTCGAGGCAGACCTTTCTTATCACAAGTCTGAGGAGAGTGGAAACATAACCTCCAGGGTTACATCCGATACCGACGCTCTTGGTATAGGCATCCAGGCAATTGTAGACTTTAGCAGCCAGATTCTGCTTATTGCTGGGACCTTTGTCTTGCTGTGGACCACTTCCCCCACTATCGCACTGACTTCTCTAGTTGTACTTCCGGGTGTCCTTTTCATCGCAGTTCTCTTTGGCACTGTCGGAAAGCGAATCATGCTTGCGTCAAGGAGGGCCTATGGTGCGGTATCAGGACGGATTGCTGAGGACCTGAGTGGGGTTCAAATTGCAAAGGCATTCAACCGCGAAGATGAGCTGGCGGAGGAATTGCAGGAGCTGAACGAAGAGGCATATCATCATGGGTTTCGTTTCATGATCTTGATGAGCGCGATGCAGCCTCTTATGCGTTCAATGGGTCAGATTGGCATAGCTGCTGTTCTCTTCGTGGGCGGATCTCTGGTCACTGGCACCACACCGCTTCTCACTGTAGGTGAGCTCTTTCTGGGTGTGATGCTTGTCAATCGGTTCATGTGGCCTATTCTCGCTCTTGCGCTGATGGCAACAGAGGTCCAGGCATCTTTAGCCGCCATGGACAGAATATCTGATGTTCTCGAGTCAAAACGAGCTATCATGGATGAGCCAGACGCTGTTCCCTTGAGACCTGAGAGCGATGGAATCCGATTCGAGAATGTAACCTTCTCATATGTTGAAGGAACCGAGGTGCTGAGAGACGTCACATTTGAGATCGAAGCGGGCAAGACTGTCGCTGTAGTGGGACACACCGGGGCCGGCAAGACCACAGTTGCAGCACTGATCAATAGGTTCTATGACCCGCAAGGGGGTCGGATACTCATCGGTGACCAAGACCTTCGGAAAGTGACTCTCGAATCTCTACATCAAAATGTTTCTCTTATCCCACAGATACCGTATCTTTTCGATGGCACAATAATGGAAAACATACGTTACGGAAACCCCGGGGCAACAGATGAGCAGGTCAAGGAGATATGTGGACTTATCGGAGCAAATGAGTTCATTGAAGTACTTGCTGATGACTACGATACTCTCGTAATGGAGAACGGCAAGAACCTGAGTGCTGGTCAGCGCCAGATGATCACCATCGCTCGGACCATGCTTGCAGACCCGAAGATTCTCATTCTGGACGAGGCCACCAGTCGCCTTGATGCCTATAGTGAGGCTCTGGTGCAGGAGGCTCAAGAGATACTCTTCTCAGACAGGACAACAATGGTCATAGCCCATCGACTCACCACAATTGCCCACGCATCCAAGATTCTAGTCTTTGAGGACGGTGAGATTGTGGAGCGGGGAACACACGAGGAGCTGCTCGACAAGGACGGAGTATTTCGTAGACTCTATCAGAGCTACTATGCCCATCAGGGCATTGACGAGCTGACAGAGGAGCTTGCCACGGTCGCTGAGAAGGAGGTTTCCCGATACGGTAGCAAGGAAGACTCTCCCGTCGCCCACGGAGTCATGAACCCTCAGAAAAGAGGTATGGCTAGCATGTTGAGTGAAGCCGGACCCGACGGTGAACGGATTGTTGAGATGAGAGAAATGTTACCCCCAGATTTGGTTGAAGAGATTCATGAAAGCGGGGGCAAAATCTCTCCTGACCTGAAAGAGAGAATTGGAAAAGCTCTCGAAGATGCTCGAAAAGGCAAAGAGTAACTAGTTCCTGACTAGTTTGCAGCCTCCAGTCTTCCGGCTATACTGACAGAACCACCCATCAGGATGTATACCTCGGTTGCTATGAGCCTCGAGAAAATCGATATGGGGGCAATCGAGAGGACGCACCATGAGTAATATTGGATGACAAACAGAAGCGACGCAATGAAAGAGAGGCCAAACGGGAGAACAAACAGTCCACTTCTGAATGTCCATAACAGAACCGCAAAGACTCCTACAATCATCAGGATACCAAAGCCTACGGGAATACAGACTGCAATATTTATCAGAGTTCTACCCGGGGAGATGATTGCACCAAATATCTGAGTCAAGAGAGCTCCTGAAACTGAAACGAGTGTTATCACGAGCAGTATCTTTTTCGGTTTCACTCCAGTTATCGTGCTCCGGCAGACAATGAGGTACCTAGTGGTGCCTATTCCCCATAAAAGAATACCCGGGATGAGGAGGAGGGATATTGTGAAGTAGAACTCCTGACCGCTTGGCATGCCTGATATGATTCCAGTTCCAATCTCAGCAAGGGTCAGGACGATAAGTCCCAAGGCCAGAAGAAGATTCATCGAGTTGAATCTGTCTTCGAGACCATAGTCGTCTTGTGCAAATCTGATAAGACCCAGGACTCCCGGCACCAGAGCTGCAACGGGAGCAGAGATGCTTAGAAACGTAACTGGGCTACCGACAGCTTCTGACGAATCCAAGGTCAGGACGATGATGAGTATCGATGCCGCGAGTAGGAGGAATGCAGATACAACATAGACCATCTCCTTTTTCAATATCGTCCCTTCCTTATCTCTCTGAGCAGACCCGGTTGAATTTGTTTCTTGTGTTCAGTCTCTATCATCTCATAGGTCTAAGACGGTTGAGCTGTGAGTCTTTCCCACTCCACCTCGTAGTTCAGGGTTGGAAATTGTCTTTCTATATCATCTCTGGTATGTTCTAGTATCTGATTGATCGGATTCACTCCAGTGTAATCACTGATCCTCTTTGTGATGAACTGGAGCAATGCTCGGAAGCCTTCACTCAGATATCCAGGAGATAGTCTGTCTCTCATAGTTGCTGATGTCAGAGAGCTCCTTATCTCCACATCTACTCCCTCCTCGAGGTCTACCAAGTGCAACCAAGAATACTGCCCTGTCAGTTTTTTCCTTGAATCAAAGAAGACTTTCCTAGCTATGCCGAAGCCAAGAATCCTTGCGCAGTGTTTCAAGACGGATTGGAGAACCGATGAATACAGGACAAGCCTGGCCTGTGCGGGAGATACTCTTTCTATTGCCTGTTGTTCAGCGAGCTGGGCAATCTCATCCAAGAAGACTCTCATATCTGCGGTCTTGACGCGCTCGGCAGCAATGGAGAGTGGGGTCTCTCCATCGAGCTGAGAGATGGCTCTCTCTGTTTCCCGCGAAACTGATGCTGCCCCTCTTTCAGACTTCATCAGGGATGTCGCCTGGTAGATATCGTCAGGCCTTACCGGGGTCGACAGAGAGATAGTCTTCTCCCAGAGGGCCTCAGCCACCAGGTCCAGGGCAATGTTCAGTGGTATCTCAAGAAACTCTGCCGCCTCTTTCACGCTTATCCTATCCGGGAGAAGTTTAAGGAATGCTGTGACTTCGGGGTTGCGGGTAATCATATCCCAGTTCAGTTTTGGTCGGATGATTGAGTCTGAATCTATCTGATCGCGAATCAACTCTTCAATAACGTGCTTCTCAAACCGAGTATACACGGCCAAGTCCATGTCAACCCACCTGAGTAGGCCAAACATATCCTCAAACTTCCTGACGAGTTTCCGGAGCTTCTCCCTAATGTCTTCGGAATCATGTCGGACTGAGAGCGCTCCGAGTGCCCATTCACCGAATTCAACGACTATCTTGTAGTCGGTTCCTTCAAAGGCTCTGGCCTTAGAGGTGATAGAGTTCGTTGCCTCATCGAAGAATGAGGTCATGGCCACAATGAACGACGATATCAGATGCGGATCAAAGATGCCTTGGGAGAAGTCTTTATGGTACATACAGACGCCCGTTTCGCGTTTGATGATGTACAGGCTCCTTGCATCCATGTAACTCTCTCCACTGGACTTGTTTCGTTATACGGTCCCCTTCGAAACAACCATGTCCAGCTGTTTCAACTTTGCTGCTTTTGAGTATTCTACTGACGTATGTCAAGAAGAGGATATGTCAAGTTCCTAAGTGCTATAAGCAGAACTTAAGCCCTGCCCGGTATGTCTGAAGAGCAGAACATTAGTTGCCCAGTATGCGGCACCGGCAGGCTCACTGTCCGTTCGATGTTGTACAGTGTTCCTTTCTTCAACGAGCTTGCTATGTTCACGATGAAATGCAATACATGCAATTTCACCCACAACGATGTCTTCTCTGCAGAGGACAGACCACCGAGTAGATGGACTCTCCATGTGGCCAATGAGCGGCTTCTTCGGGTTCGTGTTGTACGTTCTAGTTCAGGAACCATCAGGATGCCAGAATTCGGGATTGTCATAGAACCTGGACCGGGTGCTGATTCCTTCATTTCCAATGTTGAAGGAGTACTCTCCCGGACCCGCCCTGTGGTCGAGACCGCTGTTCGATTCGCGGAAAAACCTGAGGAGAAGGCCAGAGGGAGAGAGGTGATCGCCATGATTGACAAGGCGCTCGCGGGCGATCTCAAGTTCACTCTTGTTATCGAGGATCCATTAGGCATTAGCGGCATTCTTCCAGAGGATATGTCGTTGGTCAGTTATGACGAATTGACAGAAGAGGAGGCATCGAAACTCAGAGGGGCTCCTGGTTGGCTGGATACGGTTCGGGATGAGTATTTGGAGCGTAACGGTTAAAAAACAACCCAGAACTGATTCTGAACAGACGTGGGCCGATAGATTAGCTCGGTAGATCGCTTGGTTTGCATCCAAGAGGTCGCGTGTTCAAATCACGCTCGGTCCACCATTTCTTGTTCATTCCTAATTGGTTTTTCTGGTTGTGCTCCACTGCAGAGGGACTGTTCATAGCTTGGAAATCAAGGTGATGCTGTGTGAAACAGCTGGTCATCAAATTCCAGCTCGATGGGCTGCTCTTTTCAATGCATGAAGAGGCTGATTAATGCAAAACGATATATAGCGCTATTTTTGGCCTGCAACAAAGAGGCAAAAACAAATGTCCGAACTGCTATTTCTCTCTGTTGGAATCACTGCGGGCCTTCTTGCAATCCTTGTTTCCCTCTACACATACAGGAAAGTACAGTCTTTCGACGAGGGAAGCGACAGGATGAAGGAGGTCAGTGCGTTGATCGAGGATGGTGCATATTCCTTCATCAATATCCAATACAAGATTCTAGGTGCGTTTACTGCCGTACTCGCAATTATAATTGCTCTTATCTTCGGAGAACAGGGTATACCAATTGCTATCTCCTATATTCTCGGTTCCATCGCGAGTATGATTGCAGGATATGTGGGTATTGTAATAGCTACGAAGGCGAACAGGCGCACTGCTGCTGCTGCCGCATCGGGTGGTCTGAACCCTGCGTTCAATGTTGCATTCAAGGCTGGCTCAGTCATGGGTCTGATGATTGCAGGGATTGCTCTCGCAGGTCTGGGACTGCTCTATGTATTCTGGGAAATGCTGCTCCCAGCTGCTGTCACTGTTGAGCTATGGGAGATTGTGACAGGCTTCTCGTTTGGGGCAAGCACCGTTGCTCTCTTCGCCAAGGCAGGCGGTGGGATCTATACAAAGAGCGCAGACTTGGCTGCTGATATCGTCGGGAAGATTGAGCGCCATATACCTGAGGATGATCCTCGTAATCCGGCTGCTATAGCTGACGCTGTGGGTGATAACGTGGGCGATGTCGCTGGAACCGGAGCAGACATATTCGACAGCAACGTTGCAGCGATACTCGCAGCTGCCATTCTCGGTGCTGCCATTGATGCTGCTTTCAGCCCAGCCGTACCCTTTGGTCTTCTTCCGTTGCTGATTGCAGGACTGGGCACACTAGCATCTGTGATTGGAGTATTCTTGGTGAATCCCCGTCCAGATGAGGATCCCGGCCCTGTGCTCAATCGAGGAACCTACATCACGACCATCTTGTTTGCAGTCTTCACTGTTGTAGTTCTTTGGATTCTTAACATAGATCTGACGCTTGCAGCAGCTGCTATACTTGGGCTTTTCACAGGAGTGGTCATCGGCTTCACATCAGATGTGTTCACCAATGATCGTGGCCTTGGTCCGTTCAAACCCGTCCCAGAGATGGTTGAGTCTGCTCAGAAGAGTGCAGCCAATCTGATCCTCTCCGGCTATTCATATGGACTTCTTAGTGCAGTTCCGTCAGTGATTATGATTGCTGTGGCCCTTGTTGGTGCGTATACTCTGGGAATTAGTGCAACATCTTTGGGTCTCGGAATGGAGCAGGGTGGCATCTTTGCAGTTTCTATTGCAGCTGTTGGACTACTCTCAACCAATGGGATGATCATGAGCTCAGATGCATATGGTCCAATCGTTGACAATGCACGAGGTGTCATTGAGCAGGCAGACGCAGGCGAACAAGCAATAATTGACTGTGATAAGCTGGACGCCAGTGGCAACACAGCCAAGGCAATCACCAAGGGTTTTGCGATTGCAGCTTCTGCTATCTCAGTACTCTCGCTTTTCTCGGCATTCCTCGCCTCTGCAATACCACTGTTGCCACCGGGTACCACTCTCTCGGTCGATCTGGCCATTCCATCCGTTCTGGCTGGAGCCTTCATCGGGTCTTTGGTGCCCCCAACTTTCTCAGCTATACTCATCCTAGGTGTCGGTCGAAACTCCGAGAGGATGATTGCGGAGATACGAAAGCAGTTTGCAGATGATCCTGGGATTCTTGAAGGCACCTCGAAACCAGACTATACCAGGTGTATCTCCATCGCCACTTCAGGTGCCATCCGAGAGTTGCTGCCTGGTACAGTCATCGCAATCGCTGTGACTATTCTGACAGGTGTTATACTCGGCCTAAGTGCCCTAGCAGGGTACCTTGGTGGTGCGGTGTTGGTTGGGCTAATCATGGCACTTCTGATGTCTAACTCAGGAGGCGCCTGGGACAATGCGAAGAAGATCATTGAATCTCCTGAGTCTCCGATACCGAAGGATCATCCTGACTATCACGAGGTTCATGACAACTCCGTGCTGGGGGACATGGTTGGCGATCCCTTCAAGGACACTGCTGGACCATCCATCAACACCCTGTTGGTGGTCATCTCACTCACAGCAACATTGTTCCTACCAGTGATATTCGCTCTGAACGCAGCCTTTGCAGCTCTGTTCTAGATAGGTTCAATCTGGGGGGCGCCCGTTGGGGTGCCCTCCTCTCGGCTTTTCTTGATTTGTGTTCCTTACTCACAGCTCTACATGTACTGACTGGCATGTCAAAGGGCTTAACACACCTCGAACATCTATTCTATCCATGAATATCGAGGAGTACAAGTTTGGCAGGATTGTCATTGACGGGCAAGCCTACACGGACGACATCATAATCATCGGAGATACGGTCTACCCCGAATGGTGGAGAAAGAAGGGACACGAGTTGCAAACTGAGGACATCGCAAAGATCATTGAAGCCGAGCCCGATGCGCTTGTCGTTGGAAAGGGTTACTACGGACGCATGACAGTGCGTGAATCTGCCAGAGCGGCGGTGGAGAAACTCGGATGTGAACTGATTGCTAAGAAAACCAGAGAGGCTACCCAAATATATAACGACCTCAACAACAAGGACAATGTTGCCGCGGCTTTGCATCTCTCCTGTTAGCGCCTGAAACAATAGTTTTCACTAATTTACAGGTTGCAATCCAGTCTTGCGTCTGATGCTAAAGGATATTCTTGGCGGTTTCATGGTCCCCAAAAGAATTAATACAAAAAACAACTATACCGGGAAACGCCTTAGAGGAGAGGAGAAAGTATTCAGTGGCGCATCGGGAGGGGGCACGTCGCGCCACTTCTTATGGTTGCCAAGTCTTCCTGGAGTACTTGTGAATTCCACGCTTCACTTGTCCAAGACTCAACTCGCGATGTTGAGTGTCCCACAACTCTGGTGAGAGCACAGTCTTGAAGAGGAGGTTCGTGGTTCGTACAACGAGGAGGTCCAATCTGTTGGTTCTCTCTCTATGTTGAATCTTCTCTTTCAGTCGTGTGCCTAGTTTCCTCAAGTAGGCGATTGACTGGGGAATTCTCGTATACCGCTTTTTCTGTAGTGCAATCTGGCGTTCTGTATGTTCCAGGCCCCAGTAGTGTTCAATTCTGTTAATGGTCCTCCTCGGTTGTGCTATCAAGTCCTCAAAGTGAACAATGAGGGCATCGTCACATCCTATCCATTCCTCGTAGAAGAACTCCAAGTCCTGATAGATACCTATCTCCTTGCTCTTCTCTAGCCACTCAGTTTCACTTTTGCACTTTTCCATTCCTGGGTATCCTTCAGATACATACGTCTTCTTGGATCTAAAGTATGAGAGCAAAATATCCCTCGGTTTTCGCAAGAGAATCACTTTCTTGATTTGTTTCAAACTACGCTTGTTGGCTTCAGTCGGATAGATATGTTGCTTGTATATCGTTGTTGGATCTGAGAAGCGATCAACCTCTCTCTGAGTTAGATGTCTAATATCGCTATGAAATCTATGTAGAACCCGCACTCCTCTGGGAATCTTGTTCTCCGGAAAGAAAATTTGCCTTGCTTCCATATCGTGCAGTTCGCCAAGTGTAGAAAGCAAAGAGGTGCTGGCTGACTTAGGGATTGCCACGAGAAGCATATACTATCCACGGAATGACGCGAATTTAAACATTCATAAAGAACCCACAGATTGTGCAGTTTTAGGGAATCATGCCTGTTTGGCATAGACGTTCTCCTACCTCTCAGCAGCCAGCTTCTGCAAAGACAATTGTAGATCTGGTTTCTGTATTTAACTGTGCAGACCGTAAACCAGCTCAGACACATCTGCGATATTCCTCCGTCCCGTGGGCCAGACATGATGTAACGCCGCTCTTTTTGAAACGATTCATCTTATTCCTTGCTTCAGTGTGAGTCAAATTGTCTTTCTTGTCTTGATTTTGCGTATGACAGTTAGGAAAGCAATGACTCCGATGCCTATAACGGCCAACAGGAACGAGTCAAACCCGAGTCGCAGAGTATTCTCCAATCAGATATGCATAGACGCTCGTACTCAACAGCTCCGACTCAAGTCTATCGAGTGCAACATATGCGAAACCATTGCTGATATCTAGATGGTTGGTAAAGTGCGCACTCATCGGACAGGCACAGATAAAATATGGAAATGAATGAAGAGTGTGATATTGACAAGAAGAATAAGTTGGGCCGGCCCAGAAGAGAAGAGAAAGTAGGTATATTCGCGTGGTTAGGAGGGGGGAGATTGCGAAGGAGATTAGATCTCCTTCATGGTTTTCTTCTGAACCAACCCGTATCTGAGATTACGGAGCATTCCATTTTAAGGATTGAGATAGATGCATATTTGAACAACGTGATGAATATCAATACTAAGTAGGTACGTTTCTGTGGGAGGCATCTTCGTTAGAATACAACCTAATGAGAGGTCTGCTTAGAGAGCCTTTCGTCAATCTTCTCAATCAGTGAGTTGAAGTCTCGCTCGGCTTCCTCTTTCACACTCGATTCAAGTAGTAGATACACCTTGGTCGTTTCAACTCGTACCGTGATCTCGATTCGATCCTTTGCCCATAACGTGTACCAGAAGCCAATCAAGCAGGTTGTGAAGCAAGGACTTTGACGCCACGACCTGCTTAGCACCAATCGGTCCGAATACCAATTCTTCACTCTGTATCTCCTACCCTCCGAGGTCTTCATCCATTCACGAATAGAACTTCTCACGTCTTCGCTATTCTTTCCCTCTGGTAGCTTTATTGTTTCTCTCCCCAAATATCGTAGATGTACCATCTGTTCTCCCGCCGACTGTACTTGACTGAGTCTTCTCTCTATGCTCCATATCAGGAAGGCGCCCTCTTAGAATCCTTGAGCTTGGGCGCCCGACTGATATCCATCGTTCTGGCAGGCATAGTTATCGTTAGTGTAGCCGCAATGGTCTACATACGCATTTTCTGGGATAACACTACACGCCGGATAACGTAGTCGGACAGCCGCCTTCACGTGGAATTTGCTGGAATTACTCTCTTCCCTTGGCAACTTCTCTGGATTTCACCCCGAACACCAACCGTGAATGCCTGCAGGGGAATTCGTTTTCCTGAACGAAAGATAGCATCCTGGGCCATCTTGAGTATCCCTCTGCAGCAGGGGACTTCAATATGAACCACTGTCACGTCCTTGATGTCATTTGCGCTGAGTAGAAGGTAGAGATGCTGCACGTTCTTATCGTAGTTCTCGAACTTGGGACAGAACATCACGACTGTCCTCCCCTTGAGGAAGTCTTCATGCAGGCTGGAGTATGCCAGACTTGCACAGTCTGCCACGATAAGCAGTCTTGAGCCATCTAGGGCGGGATGCTGTGGGCTCACAAGTCTGAGTTTTACCGGCCATTGATTGAGATATGAAGGGGTTTCCCCACTTGGGGGAGGTCCATAATCCGTTTTGTCTATCTGTTCAGTACCGTAGACTAAGACTTGTTCTATCTCGTCATCAGTTGGTTTTTTCTGTGTGATGTGTTCCATCGCGGCCTCCTCATCAAAAGGAACTGTTTCTCTCTCAACAAGTGTGAGGGCACCCGTAGGGCAATGGCCAATGCATGCTCCTAGGCCATCACAGAAGCTCTCGGCAACAACACGAGCCTTTCCATCCACCAGTTTCAAGGCACCTTCCTCACAGTTGGGGATGCAGTTTCCACAGCCGTTACACAGGTCCTCATCTATTTTGATCATTGGTCGCCTTACCATTGCACGCCACAGTTGCATATCGTTAATAGATATAATAAAGGTAGTAGTTACCAAATGGAAAGTGCTTTCTTCGCTGAGTCTATTCGTCTTACTCGGGTACATGAAACCGCAAGAGAAACAGCTGCCTCAGGTGATCGGTCTTGGTCAGAGAATCACAACAAAGCATACGGACTAAGTCTGACGAGCTGGGAGCCGAAAGGCTCCTAGTAGCCCCATTCCTGTCCCAAGCGTTGACGGTACCAGCGGGATCCGCGTTTCGTCAACGAGTACCGGCCCTGTATCTCGTTCAATAGCTCCATGTTGACCATGTTCTGCAGTACTCCATAGAGTCTGTCCTCTGAGGAGCCTGTCATTTCTGAGAGCTGGGAGAATGAGAGCATTCCCTCTCTCTTCAGGAGTTGAGCCACCTCGAATTTGCCCACCGCACGAGTATCCTTACGGATGATGATGTGTCCACAGTTCGTGCAGAGGAGATCGCCTTTCTGGTTGTCACGCGCCACTTCCTTGCTTCCGCAAATTGGACAGGTTGCATTTGAAAACCTGAGTGAGCGTCTATGTGACATTCTGTTCTGACCATGCCGCCTCGAACCTGAACCTAGATAAAACTAGCGAATACACCATAAGGGTTTTTCATGTCTGTTCTGATTGAGAGAGGTTCCTGAAGAATGACTCGTAGTCTATCTCGAATCCCACTCTCTTCCCGGGCCTGACCTTCTTGTTGTCATCAGAGAACTCTGTATATCCCATAGAATCAAGTTCTCTTAGGTCTGCCCGGACACCTCTTCGGCTCTTCTTTCTGAATTTCTGTACCCTATCAATGGACACCCAGCCCCCTTCCTGATATGCTAGCGTGATGACTACCAGCAGAGTAGATGCAAGCCTATCGGGAAGCGGTGTTTCTTCCAGTGAGTCTTGGGTTCTTGTACTAGTGTCGAGATAGAATACATGGTCAATCGGATTATGTCTTATCTCCAGACCGAGAGGCTTCAGTTGTTTCTGGAGCGAACCCAGCTTCTTGAATAATACATGTCTGCCAGCATCCTCAGGCAGTGCCAATGCATCGAGAAGATCTGGCACACCTGCACCAATAGGATTGCCGGTTCTGGTGAGCATTCGTATCAAGATTGCGTATTCGTTCATGGTGCTCTACCAAGCCTTCTTTCCCGAGTGACCACGCGTCATGATTCCAAGTTTCCTATGCGCCTTGGTCACTTCTTGTGACTTCAATTCTTGCCCCCCTATTGTGGCTTTGCATTATATACTGATTCTGAGCAACTCTCCTTGTGAAGCATCATGTTTCTAGGAATCACTCACAGAACTCAGTCCGTGAAGAAGAAAACGATCAGGAGTCACTCTGCTGAGGCTCTGGCTTATGCCTATCAGACAGCTCTGAGGTGACATACGATGACTCTTCACTCTCAGTTACTCTCAGCTAGGAATGGCCGGAGTCGCAGGCCAATATCAACTCGAGCAATCTCAGCCATGTACTTCTCGAGATGAATGCCATTTGTCCTGATGTTGTTGACACGTTGAACGATTCCTCACCTGCTAGCCGAGAGATCTCCTGACTATTCCCGCAGAACTCTCTTACTATCTGGATCATAGACCAGTCTGCCTCTTGCTATCAGGATTACAACGAGCAGAAACCTTCTGAGGAACTCCTCGAAGTCCTCATGTTGGACAATGTCGTCGATGGACATCTCTTTCCCTTTTGGAATACTCTTGAGAAAATCCTCGAGGTCACTCATGAACACAGAGTCCTCCGACTGAAACATGAAGTCATCCGGTAACTCCGTAATCTGAGGGATGGGATTCTCTGGTGGCTCCTCAGAGAGCGCCTCAATCATATGCAGTACTCTCTCAAAGGCTCTTGAGAGTGGAATGTAACTCAGCGTATTAGTAGTGACGGGGTGATTGTACTCTATCATCCCTGCCAGGGTTCTGGGTTTCACTCTCTTCAATGCGTTGACGTAGACTTCGGGTGCAGCCAGAATTCGAGCGAGTTCTTGAATCCGTGTGACTTTGAGGCCCAATATCTCGTTGAGCATCTCATCAATATCGATTCGACTACCTATTTCTGCTGCCGACGCCCTCAGTTGCTGAAACGATTCTGTAAGCTTGAAATCAAATGGATCCTCTCCCCTCGCACGGATCGCCTCTGCCATTTCGAAGACTTCCTTCGCCAGGTCACCTTCCTCGGTCATTTCGTTCAACCTACTATTGTCCCTCGAATCTGGGGCTCTCAATTATAACGGAGGGTTCAGTACCCTTGGGACTGACCACGCCAATGCGTCTGTCAGCATGCTTCAGCAGGTGTGTGCTCTTTGCGGGTGTGAAGATGATGAACTGACTTCTTCTTGATGAATCATGAAGTAGCCTGCTGACCATCTCAGTGTTAGTGGCGTCGAGAAATGTGTCTATCTCATCTAGAGCGTAGACTGGTGCAGGATTGAAACGCTGAAGAGCCAGGATGAGCCCTATAGCAATCAACGAACGTTCGCCTCCCGAGCCTGCACTTATCTCCTTGTATTCTTCGCTCTTTATTCTCGATTTGAAGTCTACTCCGTACTCTCCGTCATTCATTGAGAGCTCAAACCTGACTTCTGCTGCGAATTTCACGGTACTCAGAATATCATTTACTTCGTGCTCCACCTCTCTCAACGTTTCGTTCATCCCGTTGTGATACTGTGTCCTGATATCCCGTACAGCCTCTTCCGCCTCCTCCAATTCTTCTCGTATCTCCTCAACCTTCATGGTGAGTTCTACTAGTCGCTGTTTGAGCTTTGATTCATTTTGTGCAAGCACTTCTGATACGTCTTGATAATCATCTAGGATTGCTCTGACTCGTACAAGCTCATGACGGACATCTTCTAGAGGCCTTACACCCTCCGGACATTCCTCACCTTCGAGTGCCTTCCGAGTTTCTTCTAGCTCAATCTCCATGTTGCTCATTTGTCTCTTGAGTTGTAGGACTTGGAGTTGGCTATTCTTTATACCCAGATTGAGTTCGACGAGCTGTTCAGCAAGCTCTCTGATGACGTCTCGTGAGGTCTGAAGCTCACTACGGACACTTTCAAGCTCTTCTTCCGCTTTTTCCCTGCCTGTCTTTAAGGTTTCAATTGTGTCCAGAATCGTTCTTGCCGATGACTTCGAGCTCTTCATTTCTTCGCGTAGTTCTTCAAGTCGGTTGCTTAGCATGGCAATATCTTCTTCAATACTCTTCATCTCTTGTCTCTTCAGAGCCTCATCTCTCTCGGTAGCGTTGAGATTTGCCTCTGCCTGTGAGAGATCCTGTTGCAACCTCTTCTGTTTCATTCTGATTGCTCGTTGCTTACCGACGAGTCTACTTCTCTCGGGTGGCTGGGTGTTATCCAGTGCTCTTAGCTCTCTCTCAGCGATTCCAAACTGCCGTTGGAGCTCCTTAAGCTCATCATCTGTGGCTACTACCCTCTCCTGCAACTCTGGGATCCCTTCCATGAGTTCCTTGCGCTTTTCCCAGATTCTGCCCCATCTGGTGAAATGGCTCAGGAGTTCGGCCACTTCTTCTCTCTCCTCGGTGACCTTTTCAAGTTCAGTGATTATCTCTGTGACGCTCTTGGAGGCCTCCTTTCGCTGCTTTTCGAGTTCTTCGAGCCGGGACTGCAGCGGCGCCGTAGAGACTAGACCCGAAGGTTCTCTGGCAGGATAACTCATTGTCCTCGTGTTCTCTGGAACCACAAGATGCCCCTCCAGAGAAACGGCAGTGATTCCTTTCTTGCGTGCTAGTCGGGATGCCATACGCGACTCTTCAGTGACAATTATCCTGCCAAAGGCTCTTGACAACAGCCTTTCGTACGGTTTCTCTAAGCCTACGAGATTCCAGAGTTCTCCCCGTACCCCTTCCTCTTTCAGGGAAACCTCATCATGGCCATCTTCATCTGATTGGAGGAATATGACGGGGGAGGATGCGTCCATCTGGTTCCTCAGTCTCTCCAAGAGGGCATATTCAGCTTCATCGGTCACGATAAATGAAAAAGCCAGTTCATCTCGTAAGACTGCTTCAACTGCTGGTCCGAGGGCATTATCCGCTTTTACCATCTCTATGACTGGTCCGAAGACATTGGTGAGCCCGTGTACCTGAAGGGTTGCCTTGAGATCTCTCACATTCTTGGGTATCCGTTCTGAGGTTTCTGACAACTGAATCCTCAGGTCTTCGACCTGTTTCTGGAGCTGTGCAGCTCGAGTATTCTCTCTGAACCTCTTCTCATTGAGAGTAGCTAGAAGGTTTTCAAGTGACGACTTCCTCCTGGCCAGGTCTTTCTGATCGGTGCTCTCCAGCGAGTCCCAGACATTTCCCCATCGACTCTGGATACTTTCCAATTCGGCCTCGTCTACTTGCAGACGTTCTCTGAGGCTCCTTAGCATCACATCTTTGCTCTCTAGCTGTCCTTGGAGGGCTTTGTAGGTGCCGTAAGCCTCAGCTCTCTTTGTGTTCCACTCTGAAAAGATTGCCATGGAGTCTTCTAGTTCGTCTTGTTCTCCTTCAAGCCCTTCGAGTTCGGTTCTGAGCCGCTTCAGGCTCTCCATATACTCCTCTTTTGCATTTGACCCTCTCCTCAGGTCGGCTATTATTTTGTCTTTCTTCCTCTCTTCGTTCTTCATTTCTTGTTCTAGTTTTCGTACTTCGAGACCGGCTTTCTTGCTGTCATCTTCAAGCCTAAGTAGTCTGTTCTCCTCTTCCTTGATTCTGGCATCGATGTTTCCTATCTCGCGTTGGAGTCTCTCCATTCTCTCTTCGATGGCTTCTGATCTATCCTCCTCTTCAGATCGCTTTGCCTCGAGCTCGGCAGACTCAGCGATGACTTCTACTAGACCCTCTTCTCTCTCCTCAATCTCAGAGCGAGTATCATAGAGCTTCTTCTCCAGAGCCCCTATCGTTGCCCATTTCAGCTCAAACTTGAGGTCTCTCTCTGTGGCTTGAAGCTCTCTCTTTCGGAACAGACGTTTCAAATCCTTCTGAAGAAGTTCAATCTCTTGCTGGACTACCTGTGCCTCGGAGACCGCTGATTCTAATCGCCTCGTGTCATGGGCGACCTGTGTTTCTTGAGAGCTAATCCGGTCTCTTAGAATTCCGAGTCCTGTTCCCTCCTCAACGAGCTTTCTTACCTCAATGGGATTCATGTCACGAAGTGCATTGATTCTCTCTTGAGGCATGAACACTAGGGGGTTGTCAACGTCAATCCCCAGTTTTTCGACGGCATTATTGTGCTCTGCCGCTTTGACCCTCTTGCCGTCAATATAGGCGCGGGGTACTCCATCTCTGTCGATCTTTCTGAGTAGTTTCTGTGTCTGGCCGTCAGAGACCACAGTCAACTCAACCTCTGCGGAGCTGGCTCCGTAACGAATGAAATCACTCCACTTAGAGTATCTCTTCTCTCGTTGATTGGAGCCAAGTGCGAACTTCACCGCGTGAAAGATGGATGTCTTTCCTGACCCGTTGGGTCCTGTGATAACAGTGAGACCTGGATCGAACTCCACAGTCCCCTTGTAGAAGGAGAGGAAGTTCTCTACCCTGACGCTAGCCAGAAGATTCTCAGCCTCACTCAATATCACATACTACTCCTATCTTCCCATTATCCTTGCTAGTCGGTCGTGAGTCTTCTTTGCCCTCAACAATCGTGTAAGCCTCTCTTCCGAATCTCCCTGAAGAAGGAACGGGTATCTGTTCAGGATTTCCAAATCCTCGTTGGATAAAGGCAGGTCTGAATTCAGACTCTCGATGACTCCCTGGGTCTTGTGATACTCTTCTCCCACAGCCAACAAATAGAGCTGATCTAGGAAATCATCTGGGTACAGACCCTGGGTCCGGTCAAGCTCTTGTCGGGGTTGAGTTTCCATTGTCCGCGAGAGCCGCTTCAAGTCTGAGATATTACCGACGGGTTGTATGCCTATGGCCTCTAGAATGTCCTCTAACTTCTCTGCTGTCATATGATCCGTTTCTGTGGGCGGATTGAGCAGCAAGCCTACTGCCAGGTGTTTCAAGTCTGCAAAGCTCCAACCCTTGGTCGCATCTGTTACGAGTGCCAAGTCGATGTCCTCTCTGTCTTTGAAGAATTGCTCGAAGAACCTAGTGCGATCTTCGGCATTGGGCTCTTCCAACAGAATCGTTCTGTCAAACTGCAGTGCAAGTTCGGGGGGTAGTTCCTTGGGGCGGGTCAAGGCAGCAACCACAAGCGTTTCATTGTGATCCCATGTGGTCTCTTCCAGCTCACTTCTCAGTATTGATATCACATCATCGTTTCGTCTGAGTGCTGACTCAAAGTGTCGGATATGAAGGATCACTGGCGCATTCCGTCTTGCATACTCGAATATTGCCCTAATCGACTGGGCTGCCTCACCTACGTCGGCTGATAGCAAGGCGAGTGACACAGTAGCGAGTTTCAGGGGGATTTCTTTTGCTAGATGGAATGCATATGCATCGAAGTCTGTCCCTGGGGGTCCTACCAGAAGGATTCTACCTCCAAAGAGCAGCCCCATCGCATCTAGTTGTTCCGTCATCATCGAGTAGTTGTCTATGACTGTCCTCATCAATTCCGCTTGTCCTACGACACTGTACTGGCTGTGGCGTTTGGTCGGCAATTCCTCTGGATTCTTTATTTCGATGAGTTCGGAATAGGAAGTGTCTGTGCCCAATTCTGATGCCCCATTTGGTATCTTCTATGCTCACCTAATATTCCCATATTACATCTTCGGAGCTAACACAATTCCGCGCCTATTGAGACATGATTCGGAAGGTTTCTTTCATGGTGTGACCACAGTATCAATAAGCAGAACCGCGAGAGGAAACTCATTACGGTGAGAGTGACACTATATGGCCAGTCGAAATGAGCTTCTCAGAGAGAAGGTCTGGAACGTAATCGGAACGGTGGAGAGCAGGGGGCTTTTCGTACACTCAGAAGACTTGCCCATACGGTACAATCCATCTGGAGGAACCTCTACCAAGAAGTCTAGCCTTCCTCTGATTGTTGGTGCTTGCGTGTTGAATGCGCTGGTGCCTAGGTCGGCCATGTTACTTGTCGGTGGCCATGGTGGCGGGAAGACTACTCTCATCAAGCTGCTGGGCCGCATGATGACCGCAAGCAGCATAAATCAGATCGAAGATGGTATTCTTCACGGCCATCCTCAGCTCACCGAGGAGAAAATGGTGGCCACACTCAAACCTGGCCCTCTCATGAAGGAGGGTAAAGAGGTTGTTGTGTGGCGAAGGTTTGTGACAGGCTTCTGGAAGATCCTTGATGAGATCAATCGGCTGACACCACACGCTCAGAACATCCTGCTGTCTATGCTTGCGGAGGGAGAACTGAAGTACTATGATGAGGTCAAGAGATGTGAGGAGTACTGCCTGTACGCAACCATGAATCCATCTGATTCTGGAACTTTCGACTTGGCACCTCCTTTCCTGGACAGGTTCGGTATCGCCGTTCCCATAACAATGCCTTCAGTCGACGACTTGGAGTTGATTCTTGCTTCCCGCGACGAGAGGCTCTTCGGGTACGACGAGCTCTGGCAAGTTCCTGCTATCCTTGAAGTTGAAGACCTCTTGACAATCTGGAATCTTGCGGACAAGATGCCTGTGGTCTCTGAGGCATCAGAATTCATGAGGGCTTTAGTGAGAGAGTTCGGGGCATGCATTCGTGTGGACAAGAGCCAAGTCCAAGATCCCAACATCGATTCTGGGTTATGTGATGGCTGTCACTTCAATACGGCCAAGAGCGTCTGCAACAGAGTACTGATACCTCTTTCAGTTCGAGCAGCCAAAGATTTGAATCGCTACTCAAAGGCAGCAGCTTGGCTTTTTGGAGCAAGTGAGGTGAACGTCGAGATTGTGAAATCCATAGCACCTCTCGTCTTCTGGCACAGGACCAGCTTCAGTCGTGAGGAGATTGCAAAGCCACCCTTCTATGGAGATCGATTCCAGTTCACAAAGCATCTTGTGGAACTCGCATCGGTTCGTTTTGCCAAAAGAGCGCCTGCTTTCGCATTGATTGAGAAGTTCAAGCACGGGAAGGCTTCGAAAGAAGACCTCGATGAATTGCGGGAGATGTCAAAGAGCGATTTACTTGTGAAACTGGACTACGTCCGATTCGCCAAGGAGTTGACAAGGTCTGCCTATGTTAAGATGGTTCGGCGCATTGAAGAAAGCATTGATGATAAAGACATCGAAGACCTGAGCGAGATTCATGAGGTCTTGATGAGAGACGCAGATTTTCCCAACAGAAGTATGCTGCTCGGCAGAGTATCGGATGCCCTTCACCGCCTGACTCTTTCGCAGTTCAATCTTACATTTGAAGATTGGCAGGAGTTGTGGACGATGATTAGCCTCCAGTACCCGAAAATGACTCCTGTTCTGAAGGAAACACTGAGTCCTCCCAGGAGGAAAGTAATCAGGACCAATCAGCTGACCTTGGTAGTATATGTTACTGGAGACTCTCCTGATTCATCAGTCTTTCTCGAGGTCTCGGGCGGTTCAAAGGCAGTAGAGCTTCGCCAGATGATTCATGACGCACTTGGTGACTAGGATGTGATGCCGTGAGTTCGAAGAAGGCAGAAACACCCACAACACTAGTCGAACTGGCCCGCGGTGCTTGGGCTGAAGCAGTTGCGGATTTCTATCATCCGCCACTCCCTGAGCCAGTGATTGAGCATGACCAAGATGTGAGCAGCTATTTCTACATTGATCCCTCAACGTGGACCGTCTATCTCAATGTGGCGGGGCTTCCACCTGAGATGGAATCTGGGTCTGTGGCACAGCATCTGAGGTCTCTTAGTCACCACGAAATCGAGCATTATCTCTTGTGCCCTTATGATGGTGTAACAAGTGGCATGATGTTCGCTGCGGCAAAGAAGTATGTGAATGATGCAACCGCAATGTTTGCCTGTAACCTCTTTGCTGACTTGGTCGTGGACTCGACACTACTACGTCGATATCCTATGCTCACGCGGCGAAGGATTACGAAATCAATATCTCATGCCGCAGTTCGAGTTTCAGAGCACTCTCCTCTCTGGCTCTTGATAATCGCCTGTTACAAAGAGAAATGGGGTTTCGAAGTACCCCCACAGGTTGATATTGATGGGAGAACTCTCACTGCTGCACAAGAAATCGTGAGAGTAACAGACAGATATATTCCGAGAGAGCGGCGTTGGCCTTTCGCTGTTGGGAAGATTGCCAAGATCCTCTCGGAATGGATGCCTCGAGACGATGATCAATTCGCAGGATGCGGTCTTCCTGCTGATGGCCAGAAGGACAGCAAGGATGGAGTACTACTGCCAGTTGATGTTGACATCATGATGGGGAACCCCCTCGAGGCCAGAAATGGTGATCTGGCTCGTAGATGTATGGACCGAGATGATGCTTTTCAGCTAGAGGACGAGATGGAGCGTCTGGCAATTGAGGTAGTCGAGCGGGATGGCAATCTCAATGATCTTCGTATTGTATTCCGACTCGCTGGAATCGGCGCCAAGGGACGTAAGTGGCTTCGATTCTGGTACCGTGCGAATGTTAGAACGGGTCTCAGGATTGAGGTCTTTGAGAAGAGAAGCTCGGGGATGACACCTCTGACTCCGCAGGTCTGGCGTCTTGGTGACCCTGTGGAAGAGCTTGATATTGTCCAGTCCTTGCAGGCCTTTCCGGTACTGATTCCAAATATGTCCACGCGGAGATGGCTGCACTCCGAGGGTCAGGGTATGGAGGAGTCCATCAAGGTGCCGGATCTGCTGATTGTGGTTGATTCGAGTGGTTCTATGACGTGGTCTATCTCAAAGAAAAAGGCGTCGGGGCCTTATCATTCAGCCTTGCTGGCTGCATTCGCTGCACTTGACTACATCATGAGGAAAGGTCAACAGATAGCGGTGATCAACTTCTCTGACGATACCCGAATCTGTACTTGGACCCGTGATCGAAGAATTGCTGAAGACGTTCTCCTGTCATATCAGGGCGGAGGTACTGTTGCACCTATCGAAGATATCGAGTCGATCTGCGCCGAGGCTGATAATCCTGTCTTGGCGTTTATGATTACTGACGCAGAGATTGCCAACTGGGAAAAGCTCATGGAAATGACCCGAACACTAAGCAAACAGGGGCACCATCTCTACTTGTTCCATGTCGGGGCGCGTAGCACTGGGCGTCAGGATGAGGTCAGAGTTGAACTGGAGAAGGCCGGTGCCTCTGTCTTTGCTATCAGTTCTCCCGATGACCTTGTGGGACTAGTAGTCCGAGAGGTTAGGACCGCCTACGGTGTCGGATGACAGGGGGAACACATTTCTGTGGGTTATTGTTAGCAAGTGAATTACAACCCAAACTCTTATCACTTCCACATAGACGCATCGGAAAGAGGACAAGGTTCTCTTCATGGACGCATCTTACGAGGCAGTCACAAAATGCCCTACAAAATCAAATCCAAACAGGTTCTTAATCCCGTCATAAAGCTCATGGTTGTCCACGCCCCGGATATTGCTGCTGTCTGCAAGCCTGGCCAATTCGTCATATTGCGCGTGAACGAAACGGGGGAGAGGTTCCCGCTCACCATCGCTGATTTTGACAGAGAAGAGGGAGATATCACCATAGTTTTTCAGGAAGTTGGTAAGTCAACCAAATTGCTTGGTTCTCTGGAACCGGGAGATGAGATACTCGACTTTGTCGGTCCACTTGGCCGACCTAGTCCCACAGACAAGCATTACGGAACGGTTGTGGCAATCGGGGGCGGCTGTGGGAGCGCGATCTGCTATCCCGTTGCACGGGCATTCAAGGAGGCCGGGAACTACCTGATTACAATCAACGGTGCACGGAGCATGAGTCTCCTCCTGTTCCGAGAGGAGATGGAGGCGATCAGCGACGAATCCTACGAAACAACTGACGATGGGTCATGTGGCGTACACGGATTCGTGACCACGGTTCTAGGTGATTTGATTCAGAAGGGGAGGAAGATCGACTTGGTGTTTGCTGTTGGACCAGTTCCTATGATGAAGTTTGTCAGCAGGACCACCAAACCGGCAGGAATCAAGACTCTGGTTTCATTGAACAGCATAATGGTTGATGGCACCGGGATGTGTGGTGCCTGTCGTGTGACTGTGGACGGCCAGATGAAGTTCACTTGTGTTGACGGGCCCGAGTTTGATGGACATGGAGTGGACTTTGACGAGCTCATGGGACGCCTCAATGCCTACTTGGATGAAGAGGCTGTTTCAATGGAACGCTGGATGAAGGAAACAGGAGGAGCAGAATAATGGCCGACGACAAGAAGAAACGTAAGCGTAAGCCTCCCACCAAGAAGGTTCCAATGCCCGAGCAGGACCCCGGGAAGAGAGTGAAGAACTTCAACGAGGTTGCACTGGGCTATACTCCTGAACAGGCGATAGAGGAGGCCAATAAGTGTCTGCAGTGCCGGAATCCCCGATGTGTGGGCGGCTGTCCCGCCGAGGTTTCAATTCGAGAATTTGTGAACCTGATCACAGAGGGCAAGTTCATGGAGGCGGCGGCCAAGATAAAGGAGACCAACAGCCTCCCAGCTGTCTGTGGTCGAGTATGCCCGCAAGAAACTCAATGCGAACAGAGCTGTATCTACGGAATACGCAATGAGCCAATAGCTATTGGTCGACTCGAACGTTTTGTATCCGACTACGCTATGGAGAAGGGTGAGCCAATTCCTGACACACCTAAGAAGATAGGGAGGAAGGTTGCAGTTGTAGGAGCTGGGCCTGCTGGACTGACATGCGCAGGGGACTTGGTTAGGTTCGGGTATGATGTCCATGTGTTTGAGGCCTTTCACAAACCTGGTGGAGTATTGATATACGGTATTCCTGAGTTCAGGCTTCCCAAGGACACTGTTGAGGCTGAGGTTGAGTATCTTGAGAAGATGGGTGTCAAGTTCAGGTACAACTTTGTTGTTGGTAAGATTCGAACGGTAGACCAGCTCATGGACGAGGACGGATTCGATGCGATCTTTATCGGGACAGGTGCAGGAGCGCCTAATTTCCTCAGGATTGAGGGAATGAACTTCATTGATGTATTCTCTGCAAATGAGATTCTCACACGTGTAAACCTCATGCGTGGCTACAAGTTTCCCGAATATGACACTCCTGTAAGAGTTGGCAACAAGGTTGCCGTTATCGGAGGCGGCAATGTCGCAATGGACGCTGCTAGAACCGCGTTGAGGTTGGGGGCGGGCGAGGTCTCTATTGTCTACCGACGGGCTCGGGAGCAGATGCCAGCTCGTGATGAAGAGATCCATCATGCAGAGGAGGAAGGAATCCAACTCAAACTCCTCCTGAGTCCCACTGAAATCCTTGGGAATGACCAGAATCATGTAATCGGCATGAGTTGTGTACGCATGGAGCTTGGGGAGCCCGACGCCTCGGGACGAAGACGCCCCATCCCCATACCTAATTCAGAGTTTGTTATCGATGTTGATACCGTGATTGTTGCTATCGGCAACTCTCCCAATCCGATCGTTCCTGAGAGTATTCCGGGCTTGGAGGTCACAGAATGGGGTACAATTGTTGTGGATGAAGAAACTGGTATGTCTAGTCGTGAAGGCATCTTTGCTGGCGGTGATATCGTCACAGGTGGTGCAACGGTCATAAGTGCCATAGGAGCTGGGAAGAAGGCGGCCCGAGGTATCCACAGGTATCTGTCTGGCAATGGTACTAATCAAGAGGTAGATAATGGTGCTCTCTCAAAGGATTGAGTTGCTTCGAAGGATCATAACAGGACTGAGCAGCCCACGAAGGCCGAGTGGACCCTGACTGGTTTCTTTTGTTCTGCTCTGGCTCAAAAGAGTTCTTTAGTGACATCTGTCTGTCTGATTACGCTGAGGATGATATGGATGCAAAGCAAAGCCATGACCACCGATCAGATGCGTGTGCTCGAACTGAATGCAGAATATTTGGGGGTAAAACTTGGCACACTGATGCAGCAGGCAGGGCGCGAAGTAGCTCGTGTTATTGAAACTCGTGAAGACGTAAAGGAAAAACGAGTTCTCATACTTGCTGGACTCGGAGGAAATGGTGGTGACGGGATGGTTGCTGCTCGTCATCTGGCTGAGGCCGGAGCCAAAGTTGAGATTTGTCTTGTTGGCGACGAACAACGCATCTCAAGTCCAGACACTGCGGAGAACTGGGCTATCCTGAAGAATCTCCATACCATTGAATTGAGAATTCTCAACTCCGAGTCCGATATCAAAGCGTACAAAGCCATGTCAAAGGCTGACATAATCATCGATGCGATGCTTGGGTTCGGACTGACATCGCCGGTGCGTCAGCCAATGCTGACTGCAGTCAAACGAATGAACAAGACCTCAGCGAAGAAGTACTCGGTAGACATACCAACGGGTATCAATAGCGATACCGGAGAAGTCCTAGGAGATGCAGTCAAGGCTGACGTTACGATCACCATTCACGCTCCGAAGACTGGTCTTCTCAACTCGGCAGCATATGCTGGGGAGGTTATTCCTGTTGCCATAGGCATACCTCAGGAAGCTCATACAGTATGCGGATTTGGTGATCTGTGGCTGTTTGCTCAAGGGCGAGATTCAAGGTCGAAGAAAGGCGACTTTGGAAGAATACTGGTAGTCGGCGGCAGCGATGTATACTCTGGAGCCCCTGCTCTGTCTGGTATGGCTGCGTTGCGGACGGGGGCGGACCTCGTGAGCATCATTGCACCGGAGCCGGTCGTAGGTGCTATTCGTTCCTACAGTCCAAATCTCATGGTGATGGGGATGGGCACCTCAGTCTTCTGTATGGATTCTATGCATGGGACGTTACAGGCGGCACAGAGCAATGATGTAGTTGCAATTGGTCCCGGACTGGGACTAGATGAATCTACTAGAGATGCGGTGCGGGCGCTTGTCGAGAATCTGCATGACCAAGGAACCAAGATGGTGATTGACGCAGATGGGCTCAAGCACTTGTCCAGTTCTGATATCTCTCTTGACCCCCTTGACGACATCCTCACTCCCCATTGGGGTGAGCTTCAGATTCTGTTAGGCCAGAAGATCGGAGACTCAGGCGACTCCGAGAATCGAGTAAAGCGAGCACTTGATGCTGCAACCGCGTATAACGCGACAGTCCTACTGAAAGGTCCCACGGATGTGATCGCGTCACCAGATGGATTCTACAAGATGAACAAGACCGGCGTACCAGCAATGACTGTGGGTGGTACAGGTGATGTGTTAACAGGGATATGTGCGACTCTCCTGTCTAGGGGAAAAGGAGCCTTCAATGCGGCAGCTGCAGCAGCATTTGTTTCCGGGAGAGCCGGAGAAATAGTATATGGCACACTCGGCAACCATCTCATGGCAACAGACTGCATTGAAGCGATTCCATCTGCAATGAGGCTGTGACGTCATTCGATGACTGGCATCTTTTCCAGAAGATGACGCGCCAATCTCTGATTCTCTGAGTTAACCGGTACCCAGACCACTCCTTCATTGGGCTGTCCGTATAACACTACGGCGCCGATGGGTGCCAGGAGCACGGCTGGAAATCCCAGCAAGTCCTCTTCGCCATCAACAGTTATTATCGTCGTGCGGTCGTCATGTATTGCCGTGTCAATGGTGGACCATGCCTCTGGATATATCACTTCTCGAGGATTGTAGATCAGATATTCATGGTCTGAATGAAACTCTCGTTCAAACTGTCCTCGCTTGGTGGCCCCGTCTACTATGCAGACATTGGGCTGATATCCCTCATCAATCAGCGTTGCGCTTGTTACGTCACCAACAGCTATGACAAGCGGGGGTGATTCGTCCTTGATTCGCCTGACAACTGCTTTCTCTGGTGGTCCTTCGGTTACCCCATAGAGCCGGCCTTTTGGAGTCTTGAGCTGCCTTCTAGAATCAAATTCAAGTCGCCTTGGCGGTTCATAGGTCCCTCTCAGCTTGTGCCCCTCTCGGTCTACCTCTCCCAAACGGATTCTCGCTGAAGAGAGCTTGTCACCATCATGAGCCCGTACGGGCTTGAGAAATTCGAGATTATCCCTGATGCCCAGTTTCTCCTTCCTAAGGTTCAGTCCCCTTGCTTCGAGCTCGACACAGCAGGGGCCTTGGTACATCATGAATGTTGTTGGCCCCTCGATTTCAAGCAACTCTCGGAAGCTGGTCAGGTACTTGACACCTATAGTTTCGTCAAGGTCAATGGACTTGAGATATTCATTCAGTCGAATTATCCTAATCTCGGGTGGCTGGATCAACGAAGCAAGCTCTAGGTCTTCTCCCATAAGCTCTCCACCTGTCACTGCAGCAACAGGCTCAGACATGTCTTGAAGCCGGTCAACCAACACGTGGTGCCCTAGATGCATCCTGTCAAATAGATTCAGCGCCCATGTTCCGGCCATACGAGTCAACATCAACACTCTCAGATAGAACTTTTAATACCTGTCCCTCTGGTATACCATCCATCACAAGAGAGTGGGCCAGCGTTATGAGGATCCTTGCAGTTGCAGATGTACATTCTCCTCGGTTTCTGAATGAATTCAGGAGCTCGTTGCAAGGACTGGAGCCCCCTGACCTGTTTCTTATGGCTGGGGATATGATTAGCCGGGGGAATGCTGAAGAATACACGGATGTGATTGATGCCCTTGAAGACACAATTGGAACAGCATTCCCGATCGTCGCGTGCTTTGGAAACGAAGAGTACTCCGAAACCCGCGACCGAGTTCTTTCACTAGTCGGCGAACGCATACTCTTCCTCGACGAGAAATCTGTCATACTTCGAATGAATAAGAAAAACATCGGAATAGTTGGAACACAGGGTTCTCTTGACACTCCAACCAGTTGGCAGAGGAGGAACATCCCCCGAATAAAACAGATCTATGAGCGAAGGGCTGAACGTGCTGAGAATCTGCTTCGAAAGGTATCTGAGAAGGCAGACATACGCATTCTGCTCATGCACTACAGCCCCTGCATAGAGACCTGCGAGGGCGAGCAGATCCGTTCATTCCGTTGGCTGGGTAGTCGCAAGTTCTACAATGTGATTAGTTCGGAACGTCCGGATGTAGTGATTCACGGGCACGTGCATAATGCGATTGTCCACAAGGCCCTACTTGGACCGACGGTTGTCTGGAACGTAGCCCTTCCTGCCGTCGGACGACTTACAGAGATCATGTTGTGATTGGCTTCAATCGTGACCTGTCACTGACATGGTTGGCTCGAACTTGTAGCCATAGACAATGATTCCGTCTTCGCCGTATTCTGTTATCTTTCGGAAGCAGACGCGGACGCGCATGCCGATCTCGACATCCCCAGGATTAATGTTCACGATTTGTGCTGTTATCCTGGGTCCTTCGTCAAGCTCCACCTGTGCAACTGCATAGGGCACCTGGCGTTTGAAGTCATCCGGTGCCTGTCGTACGATTGAAAAAGTATGAATCTTCCCGAGACCCTTGTACTTGTACTCCTCAAGCTCCGCCTTTCTTCTGCATGCTGGGCAAACAAGCCTTGGTGGGAAGTAATATGCGTCACAGGTCTTGCAGTGTGTCCCAATCAGGTTGTAGATCACTTCAAATCTTCGCCAGGCTTGTGCTACTCCTTTCTCTGCCATTACCTTCACCTTCCAAGAATGTGTACTATCGATGTCGCTCCCGTACCCCCAATATTCACAGCCATGGCTTTTTCTGCTCCCTCTACTTGTCTCTTCTCTGCATCTCCTCTGAGCTGAAGAACGAGCTCGACTATCTGAGCAACTCCGGTCGCGCCAATGGGATGTCCTCGTGCCTTCAAGCCGCCTGACGTATTCACTGGAAACTCGCCTTTGAGTTCTGTGACCCCCTCATCGAGCAGCTTGCCGCCCTCACCCTTCTTGGCCAATCCCACGTCTTCTGTGAGGACTATCTCGCTTATAGTGAAACTATCGTGAAGCTCGAAGAGATCTATGTCTTTGATAGAGAGATCTGCTTGCTCCAGAGCGCGTCTACTGGACAGAACAACAGAGGCCATGGTACAGATATCCTCCCTATCATGGAGAGCTAGGCTGTCACTTGCCTGTGTCGACGCATCAACGAAGACTGGATTATCTGTAAACTCACTGGCTCGTTCCTCACTGCACATCACAAGACCAGCTGCACCATCTGTGATTGGTGAGGAATGCAGTACTCGAATGGGATCTGCTAGCATGCCAGAGTTCATCACGACCTTGAGCGGAAGAGCTCGTTGGAACTGAGCCCAAGGATTGAATTGTGCGTTGTAGTGGTTCTTTACTGCGACTTTCCCAAGCTGTTCATCAGTGGTTCCGTATTCCATCATATGGCGTCTTGCTATGAATGCATAGAGGGCTGGGAACGTAGCTCCGAACATTCCTTCCCAATCCATGTCGCTTGCAACACTGATTGTATTCATCGCCTCGCTCTGGCTTACATCGCTCATCTTTTCACAACCCAGAACGAGCATCACATCATGTTCGCCCGATTTGATTGACATGTATGCTTGTCTGACGGCTGCTCCACCACTTGCACATGCCGCTTCAACACTGTATGCCGGGATGTTGCCAAGACCTCCCATATCTACAGCAAGAGCCCCAAGATGTTCTTGTCCGGTGAAACGCCCTGCGCTCATATTGCCAATGGCGATTGCTTCAATCTCTTTTCCCTGAACACCAGCATCGAAGATGGCGTACATGCCACCTTCCAGTGTTATCTCGCGAAGGCTCTTACCCCAGAGCTCACCGAATTTACTCATTCCTACTCCGACTATTGCTACTCTTTTACTCATCTTCTCTCCTCCTCACCCGAGTGCTTTAATTTTCCGCCTGTACTTCGCGTATATTGAGTAGTTCACGTAGGTCTTCCTCTCAACGTAGTCATCGACTGTAGGGACTTCTCCACGACGGTTTTCAATTTCGTCTTCAACAACAATCGAGAAGGCATCACTACCTGCCCCCGAACCATAAGACACCATGAAGATTCTTGAACCGGGATCTGCGATGTCGAGTATTCGTGCGAGCCCCATCATGGCCGAGGCTGAGTATGTGTTTCCGATTCTCTTCACCACAAGGCTGTCTTCCAGTTTCTCGGCTGGAATCCCCAGAGTCTTACCTATTGATATGGGGAACTTCCCGTTGGGCTGGTGGAATACAAAGTAGTCGTAATCATCAATAGTCGTGCCAGTCTTATTCATCAATGCCTTGGCACCTGCTTCAACGTGTCGGAAGTAAGCTGGTTCTCCTGTAAATCTGGCCCCGTGGCTCGGGAAGGGCTGCCCTTCTCTTCGCCAGAAGTCCGGTGTGTCTGTAGTGAATGAGGTCGTCGTTTCGATGGTCGCAACAGAATTGTCTTTTCCGATAAGAATCGCAACTCCCCCAGCTGCGGCTGAATACTCCAGTGCATCACCCGGTCGACTCTGAGCAGTGTCCGAACCTATAGCCAGACCGACGTCGATCATATCGGATTGTACCATACCCATGCAGGTCTGTATTGCAGCTGTACCGGCTTTGCATGCAAATTCAAAGTCAGCACATGTCATGTCTGCAGAACACCCTATTGCCTCAGATACGATGGTGCCCGTGGGTTTGACCGCATAAGGATGCGATTCCGATCCAACATATACCGCTCCGATTCTCTTGGGGTCTATGTCTGCATGCTTCACTGCATTTCTTGCAGCCTCTGTAGATATCGTCACTACGTCCTCGTCGGGACCGGGAACTGATTTCTCGAATACAAGCAGGCCATGGGCCATGGCTTCGCCATCATCTCCCCATACATCTGCAATGTCCTCGGTCTTTATCCTGTAGCGTGGTATGTATACTCCGTAACCAATTATGCCAACCATGACCACTTGCTCCATGTAATTCGGTAAATGCCGAATTGATTTACGTCACTTGACTGCGTTCGGAAGTTGTCCCTCTTATCAAGGTTGCTGTGTGTCAATCCATTTCGACCGACTTTCACCGAAAGCATTACCCCTTTATCGCAGCATGACGACAGCTGAGAAAATCGTTTCCCGATATATATGATTAGCGAAATTATAATCGCGTCGATATGAAAATGGCTGCATAAACGAATAGATGACTGGAACTACAACCGTTTCTTGAAGTCCTCAACTGCTTTTGAGTTGATTGTCAAATCGGAATCATGTTCTATCGGGTGCCCTGGAATTCCTATCTGCGCTGCAATCTCACTCAGAACAAGATCAATGCTCTGATAGGCTTCTCTTTTCGTCACATGAGCAAGCTCCGCAACATTACATCTTATTGATTCAATCAAGAGTTTGGCCGAACCAGAGCTGTACTGTGTGGCCTTCTTGGCTCTGTTTGCAAGCACAGGGTCAAGCCCCATCTCGGCCGCTAACTCCCTGAATATCACTTTCCTCTCCGGCGATTCATCGGGATGAACTTTGTGACAGGCAGGGATTTGCATCGCTAGTTGAACGAAGCTGCTGCTGAGATACGGAAAGAAGAGATCACATCCACCAAAGGCAACGGCGAGCTCGTCGCGCTCTATATTCTTTTCATGAGTCGAGGACACATCCTTCCACAGCTTCTGCTCTAAGGCTTTGCCACCTGCTCTTCTGAAGATGCTCACATATCTTGAGTAACCTGCGAATAGCTCGTCGGGGCCTTGGCCTGAAATCATAAGCTTCAGTCCATCCTTTCTCGCCTGCTTTGAGGCCAGAAGAAATGGTATCGCTATTTCAATATCCACTCTGTTGGCTCTTTCAGTCGCATACACTACCTCTGGAAGAATATTCCAGATCAGCTCTTTGTTCATCTCTATGAGTGTGATTGGACATCCCAGAACTCGTGCAGCTTCTTGAGCGGCATTGTGATCCCTTGATTCTGCTGCACATGCCGTATAGAGACTGACCCTTGAGCATCTACTCTTTGCCAAGAATGCTGCCAATGAGCTGTCCAGACCCCCGGAGAAGAGCACTCCCACATCACTCCCGGTAATCTTGTTAAACGATTGTGTTAACTCCGTTCTGAGTTGTCCCTTGTATGCAACTGGTTCTCTTGAGTGGTCAACAGGTGGCTGCAGGTCCGGGATTCTCCATGCAAGGGATATTCCTCCCTCCCAGGTCACGCTAAGAAGCTGGCCGGGTTGAATGGTCACGGGTTCGGTTACTCCGAGACTCCAGAGGGCCTTTCGTTCGGTGGAGAAGAGGATATTGTTACCCTGAAGCTGATAGTGTAGTGGCTTGAATGACAGTCTTGACCGAAGGATGTTCAGGCCGAGAGAATCAAACTTCAGTACAAGGAGGTCTCCGATGCTCGCGAGATACACTGAGAGCCCTTGATCTTTGCGTTCATGAATCTGTGATGGATCAAGCCCCCTTCTGAGAATCTTCAGGTCGCCCTCCATTGTGTCCCAACCATCTGCTATCCAATATTCGCTCGAGCCTTCTCTGATCTCTCCTCTGTGATCTTGAAGCATTTGCAAGGCAATGACTGCAGTTCTATCCTGTGGCCCATCCACCCGCATCATCTTGGCTGGTCCACGATGTGAGAGGATTCTCTCCACGGAACCAATCGGAATCTCGACATCTTCATCCGGCCCGAGAGGGAAGGCCCCAGTGATGCACACCATTCTCTGTAACGTCCTCTAGTCCTCATAGAAAGGAACGTATAGGTCCTTGCTAGCACACTGACATTTTTGACAAGATGATAAATGAATCGGGATTATCCGGAGACAGGCACATCGTGAAGGACAACTTTCTGAACCCCCGTTATCCCCTTCATCTTCTCCCTGAGCTTCTCAATATCCATCGCCAGCTGTTGAGGTGTGAAATAGCATTCATAATAGCATTGGCTTGCTGACTGACATATCCCACTCGTAAAGAGGATGTCCTCGAGTCCAGCACCTTCGAAAATCAGTGTCAGCTCCTCGAGAAAGCTCTTGCTCAGTTTGTCTATCTCGAGTTTGAGATACAGCACCTTGTCACTGTCAACGGGATATAGCTTGACGTTCTTGTCCTTCATGACGAGAATGGCAAGACCGTATGGTTGACCAATCCCCTCTACGAAATCTGCTGGTAGCGTAATTGCATTTCCCTTTTCTATCTTCATAACCCTTGCTTGCGTCATATCTGCCTTGGTCATCTCGTTCCTTCTCCAGACTGAGGATGAACGTCATTGTCCTGTGATGATTATATCTCTTGTGGGCAACCGATTTGGCTGGCTACGACTTCCTTCTGAACCAGCCCATTATCTCTCCTATCACGCCTCTATCCGGTTTTCTGAGTGTATGGAGCCTCCATTTATGCTTGTCAGGTTCGTAATACTCGAGAAATGCACAGCCATCCTCATCCTTCATTCTCTCCATCTCTTGGAGGCGTCCCATCAACCAAGCCTTTCTTGTTATCGGAACATTGGAACTGGTCATGTCGAAGAGATGTGGGTGTAAGTCGAATACCAGGGCTCTTTCACTCATATACTCAAGAACACCTTGCGTGAGTGCCTCACTGATTATTTCTCGATTTGTATAGAACGATGCCGCTACTGACATGTTCGGATGTTTCTCAGGAATATTCAGAGCGAACTTGAAAGAGCGGTTGAACTTTGAGAGGTGTGTTGCAGCATCAATAAAGAGAATGGTCTCGGGCTTTCCCTCGAATTCATCTTCTGATGCTTCTATCTCTGCTTCTGTCATCAGATCATGGTCTTCTTCAAACTCTGCATCGATGTCGGCAATCTTATCGTCGTCGCTCAGAGCATATTCACGAGCCTCTCTCTCTTCTGTTTCAGCTTCTGTTGGAGCTTTTCTCCTTCTGAGGTGAGGTGGTACATATCCTACCTCTTCAACAAGATGCTGTAGGATCAGAGGTAGGAAGAGATCATATAGTGTCCCTCTGGTTTCTGTGATCAGTAAGACAGGTTTGAAGGCCTCAACTGCATCCTGAATTCCGGATTTGTATTCCGGGTCCTCATCAAAGAATCTTCTCAGGTTCTCAACAGAGTAGCCCTCCTGCACCCGTGCTTCCCACTCTTCATATACCTCCTTCACTTCTTGCTTTCTGCGGTCCTTGAGAAGGCCCATGAACTTGCCGAGATACTTGACGCCTCTCGATACGGCAGTCGTTGGACTGATGAATACAGTCATGAGGCCTACTGCCTCTCCTGCATATTCGCTGGCCTCAGTGCTTCTTATCTTTCCCATGACCTCCTCTGTTAGAGACGGAGGGCCAAGTTTTTCGACGAGAACCTCATGCATTCCCTCAAAGTTCTCAAAGGACGCATCTGCAGGGCCTATGTCTTCCCCCACCGGGGATGCATCTGATAACACTTCAGCGAACACATTGGGTCTTTTTATCAACCAGGCAAGAGGTATCCTGAAGGTCTGATATCCGTGTAACCATTCACGGTCTGAGTCCTTCGGCCCGAAATAGAACTTCGCAGCGTCGGGAAAGGAATTGTCAAAGAGATCCATGAACTGGTAGAATCCTTTTTGGGTGCTGAGTCCCATCTCAGCGCTTTCTAACGAGTCCACCACGAAAACAAGTCCTGATTCCTTCTTTTTTGCGATGGAGGCCATAGTAAGCATGACCTGTTTGGGTGAAAGGTACAATAGATCGCTCTCTGCATAGGGTGCGTCGTAGAATGAAAATATCCCCAATCTCTTCCAAGGTCTATCACGAAGCTTCTCGTGTGCCAAGTACGAGAACCACTCGTAACCGCGCTTGTATCTGGGTATACTCATATCGATTTCAGACTCGGTCATGTAATAACCTCTCAGTGTCATACAAAGGCGTAATGACTCACTCAACGCCACTTTGAGCGATTGTCCATATGAATCTTGGCCACATACTGAACGGTTCTGAAAACTCCTCAGTCCATCTTCACTGACAAGACAGCAATGACAAGCACCCCGATAATAAGGGTCGCAACGAGCACGACGCGCCAGTCTATCAGGACTGGTGCTGGGTTGTTTGGATCTTCAACAGCAAGCGGCACATTGGGATTCTGTCCGAGGAGCTTCAGAGATCGAATTGCTGGACCGATGTTCACAGTATTTCCGACCTCCCGTCCCGGGGTGAACCCCCAGCTCCCATCGGCTGATTGGCAATCGAGTATAAAATCGACAGCTATTGACTTATTCACTTGGCTGTCTATTGCATCCAGAGCATCGAGGGCAAGCAATGCATAGTAGGTGCTCATGATATTCGTATCATTGGTGTTGACTCCTTCGGTGAAACCTCCAACGTACTGATTACTTAGAGGCGTCTCTACCTGAAGGTCGCCTATCCAGTTCACAATATCCTGAATCTCGTCGGAAATCTGAGACAGCGCATTGAGGATCTCCAGAGAAAGAAGCGCTGATGCTGTTGCCGTAACACCACTTGTCCTGCTTTCTGGGGTTGGCTTGAAACCGTCGCTTTCTCGGCAGCTCAGAATCCAGTCCACTGTCGCTGTAGCATTCGGTAACCATACATCCCATGTCTGTTCCGGTGAATCTTCGCTGATTGCTTCAAGAATATCTCTCATTGTTGCAAGAGCGTGATAAGTTGCAAGCATCGTTGAGTCTCCACCCTCTGTTGGTCCAAAGCCGCCATCTTCATTGAGGGTCTTGTTGACGTAGACTAATGTGGCTGTCAGGTTGAGTGAAACCGCCTTAATCCCTGGAATATCATCATGCTGGCTCAGGATGAACCATGTCTGAATACCAGTAAAGGTCGAATGGATGTCATACGAACCTGCAATGAAACTTGCCATGCTTCCATACTGAGCATCAGATTCATCCAATGCACGTATCCACTGAAGCTTCTGTGTGAAGTTCTTCATTCTCACAAGGTCAAATGCCGGGGGTCTTGCAGCAAAGTAGCTCAGTTCGTTTAGTGCCAGTGCAGCAGAGTACGTTGGCTCATTCCGGGATATTGTTTCGCCAACTCTTCTGAAACCCCGTTCGCCCTTCTCGTCATATCTGTCAACGAGGAATCCATAGAGTGATTCCAGCCGGGTTCCGGGGTTGGCCGCTGCGGGTTGAATTGCTAGCGCCATCACAACCAGAGCTATTGCTATAGTACTGCCTGCTATTCGTACCTTTTTCATGTGGACTACCTTCACTCAAAGCTCTACATTTTCAGCCTCGGACAGGGGTGCGGTTATTAACGTTTCCCCAAGAGAAGAAACGTACGACTACGCATATCCACGAGGAGAGTCATCAAGACAGTACCTCCTTATGTAGGTATACGCCGAGTCACCTGCGATTGCCCCTGTGCCAGTTGCAACAACAATCTGCTTCATGGACTCTATTACGTCTCCGGCGGCGAAGACACCCACTACATTTGTGGCTTGCTTGTCGTCAACAAGGATCTCTCCTCTCTTGTTTGTCTTAACTCCAATATCCTGCGCAAGCTTGCTCTCCGGATTGGAACCGAGTGCCACGAATGCACCATCGACCCGCAGTTCTCGTCTCTCTTCAGTCTTCACATTCTGAAGGACAACCGTGTCAAGAACATCATCCCCCTTGAATTCGGTGGCAATGGTGTCCCAGAGGATTTCAACGTCACTGTTGAAAATCATCTCCTGCAGGGCTGAGTCAGCTCTAAGCTCATCGCGTCTGTGAATGAGGTAGGTTTTGTGTGTCAAATCCGCCAGATAGACTGCCTCGGTCACAGCTGTGTTACCGCCGCCAATGACTGCAACAGTCTTCTCACGGAAGAGTGGACCATCACAGGTTGCACAATATGATACCCCTCTACCTGTGAGCTCGGTCTCACCAGGGATATTGAGTTTCCGATGCCCTCCCCCGGTGGCGATAATGACTGCCTTCGCATGGTAGTCACCTCTGCGGGTTTCAAGAATGAAGTCCTCTCCGACCTCCTCAGGTGCTAATATCTTCTTGACTTCGGTTATCTCTTTGATTCCGGCGCCACACTTCTTCACCTGCTCCTTCATTCTATTAGCTAGTTCTATTCCTGTGATAAAATTGAAACCAGGGTAGTTCTCAATTCCCGGACTTGTCGCCTGCGCTCCACCGAGTACTTTCTCTTCTAGGAGCAGTGTCTTGAGCCCATATCTCGCTCCATAGATGGCGGATGTCATCCCTGCTGGTCCACCACCGACAACAATCAAATCCCAGTTCAGGTCTTCAGTCATGCTTGGTCCTCCGATGCGCTATTCATCTTTAAGCCACTCTACTCATTTCTTTCGGTCATGAGTGAATACTTCTTCAATGTCCGAGTCAGACAATCCCACTTCGGGCTTAAGTTGATACCGCTTTTCCGGCAGGACGAGGTCGGCAATCCTCGAAAAGGTGACCTCACGAATTGGTGCATCTCCACGGTGAGTGAGAAAGGCTGCCTTTCTGATCTTCTCAGGACTATAGGTGAACATTTGTCCGGGTCCTACCGCGAATACCTTATCAACACGGCCCAGGCGTTCCCACGGCCACACTGAATCATTGAAAGACTCGATGACCACTGTGTCCGAAATCTTCTTAATTGCCGCGAAAGACGCATTGACGGTGTCCTCGAAGAGCTCTCTTTCAATCTCTTGTGCTCTCTCAAGACTCGCGACGGGAATATAGTCGTCGCCGTCAACGAGGTTTTTCGTTTCTCCCCAGGTCAGCAAAATAGACTGGTCTTCGATGAGCTGTTTGGCCACCACGAAGGTTGAATGAAGCTCAGCATTGTCAGGTCTTGTGAGGCGTTGCATGCCAAAAAAAGCGTCCCATCCAGCCAGGCCAAGCGTGCTGAACTGTGTCCTACCGGGTCGTTCGATCTTGGATGGCACCCAGAGGGTATGGACGGGGTTAGCAACCTGTATTGGGACGCGTGAGTCGATTCTCTGTCTTGTTCTCACAGCGTCGTAAGATACGAGCTGCCCTTTTTGGATGCAGTCTTTAGTATGATCATATCGGTACCAGTAATTGTGGCCGCTGACCGGTTTGAAATACTCGACTTTTCGGTCCTTACCTCTCAACGCTTGGCACAGCTGTATGGCTAGATTGGTCTTACCTGAGTCAAATGTGTTAATCCCCAGTATCAGAATTCTTGTTGCCAATCGCTATACCTCTGGGAAAAAGAAGTGAGTGGGAGCCTAGAGAGGCTCCACTGTCTATGTTCTGGTTCTACATCATGCCGGGCATGCCGCCCATACCACCCATGCCGCCCATACCGCCCATGCCACCTGGACCACCTGCACCTGGCGGAGGTCCTGAGGTTGCCTTGGCTGCGATGACATCATCGATTCTGAGAATCATCTGTGCGGCCTCAGCGGCTGAACGAATTGCCTGCTGCTTGACACGGGAAGGCTCGATAATGCCCTCTTTCATCATGTCCTTGGTCTTGCCATCGAGGACATTGACGCCGTACCAGACACCGGTTTCTTTTGCGTGCTCCTTGTTGAGTTCTGCAATGATGTCGATTGGGTCATGACCGCCGTTCTCTGCCAGTGTCTTGGGTACAACTCGAAGAGCTTCTGCGAATGCTTCGATGGCCAGCTGTTCACGGCCTTCGACCTTGTCCGCATATTTCTCCAAACGCCTTGCAATCTCGGTCTCAACGGAACCGCCACCACCAACATATGTGGCATCCTCGACAACATTTCGGACGACACAGAGTGCATCATGAATAGCTCTCTCTGCCTCATCGACAACATGTTCCGTTCCACCGCGAATGACGATTGACACTGCTTTCGGATCTGCACAGTCTCTCACGTAGACGAGCTTGTCGTCGCCAATTCTAACCTCTTCAACTATTCCTGCCTTGCCAAGGATATCAGCTTCAAGTTCGTCGAGGCTTGAGGCGATCTTACCGCCTGTGGCCTTTGCCATCTTCTCAAGTGTGCTCTTCTTTGCTCGTCGGATAGTGAGAACGCCTGCCTTGGCCAAGAAGTGCTGAGCAACATCATCAACGCCTTTCTGGCATATGAGAACGTTGGCTCCAATATTGACGATATCGTCAACCATCTTCTTCAGCATTCGCTCCTCTTGATCAAGGAATGCCTGGATCTGATCAGGGTTGTCTATCTTGATCTCTGCGTCGAACTCGGTCTTCTCTACCTCGATGGCAGAGTTGATCAGAGCAATCTTGGCATCTGTGACCTTTCTGGGCATCGAAGCATGTACTATCTCTTTGTCAATGACCATGCCATTGACGAGCTCTGTTTCATGCAGGCTCTTGCCCTGTTTCTTGATGACTTCAATCATGTCAATGTCTGCTTCAGTCGCGCCATCGATTTCTTCTGCAATCTGCAGAACTGCCTCAACAGCGATCTCTGCAAAGTGGGCTTTCTCGCCCACAATCGATTTACTGTTCATTGATGTTGAGGCTATCTTCTTCAAGATTGTCTTATCCATGCCTTCCATGGAAACTGAAAGTTCATTGAGAATTCTTGTTGCCTCTTCGGCAGCTTTCTGGTATCCACCGACTAGAATTGTAGGATGAATCTTCTTCTCTAATAATGACTGCGCTCTCTTGAGCAGCTCTCCTGCTAGTACTACTGAAGTAGTGGTTCCGTCACCAGTCTCCTGGTCTTGGCTCTTCGCAACTTCAACAAGCATCTTGGCTGCTGGATGCTGAACATCAATCTCCTTCAATATTGACGCACCATCATTGGTGATTGTAACATCACCGAGTGAGTCAACAAGCATCTTATCCATTCCTCGGGGTCCGAGGGTGGATTTGACAGCATCAGAGATTACAATGCCCGCCATTATGTTGTTTTCCTGTGCGGACTTTCCGCGGGAACGCTGAGTCCCCTCTTTCAATATTAGAATCGGTTGTCCTGACATCTGTGCCATTTGTTTTCCCCTTTTTTTTCATTTCTTTGTGCGGCCTTAAGACCATCTCACGATGGAGTATGCCGCGGGATTCGTGTTAAAACTGTACATGGACTTCGGGGAACCCTACTTAAGGTTTGTCCTAGCTGACGGGATTCGGTGAACATAAAAAGTTTGTGAACTGTCAGTTGACGGATAGGTGGCAGGGATCTCACTCAGCAGAAGAGGATGTCCCGCAGAATGCGGAACCGCAAGACCGTTGGTGGTAACTACAGAAAACACGGGGCTAGTGCCACCGTAGAATAGTCCTCGCGGATGCTAGTAAGCCTCTCCAGTGCTGTTCCCTGTAATCCATGCTCATGCTTCGCATGAACGATTTTGCATGAGAATAAGAAACACTGCCGAAACTGAGGGGCATGTCTACGGGGGTAACAGTCAGGGCACAGGACGGCACAGTTTCTCCCCTTTCATTGCAACAGAAACGGAACTGCAGAGCATGGCACACGAAGTCATCTCCATACGACACACGGGGAGCGTCAGGACCGAGAAGTCCCCCCACTGGAAGGAGTGCGGGCGTAGACACATCACGGACAGAGGCAATCGCATCGATGTTGTGCTCTGCTGTCGGGGCTGAGTCCTGCACGATAACAGAGGGTGTCTCGGAGACCGCTATGCGAAGGGGGCATCCCTGCGGTTTCGAGTGTTGTTCAATCAGCCTCAACGGATGGACTTCAGGGAAGACCTGCTAGTGAAGGATGTAGATAGACTCGATGAGGAGTGGGTGGGGAACGGGGTGGTCGACCCACATGAGGAATCTATCCGGAATTTCATAATGCCGGAGGTCTCTTCTCTTGAAGGGTCACACCGATGATGACTGCCAGGGAAACGATCAGCAAAGCAGGCAAGACGAGATAGCGCGGATCGAGAGAGTCATCGGGGGATGTTGTTGTAGTTGTCGTGGTGGTGGTTGTAGAGGTTGTGGGATACGGTTCATAGGGGTCATAGGTGACCAAGAGAGTGTACTCTGACGAGGATGCCGTGTTGCCCAGGGTGTCGTTGGCATAGAACCGAACGACGAAGATGGTTTCGCGCTTGCTGACATTGACCCGAAAGCTGCCATCCCATCCATTGCTGCCGAAGATGGATGGCGCCATATCTCCTCTCTGTGTGGTACTCTCGTTGGACCGTCTGTGGGTGAACCAAACGACCGTCACGCCATCGGGGTCAAAAACGTCTATGAACACCCAAGGCACACATGATTGACTCCGAGTATAGGTATTATCATAAGTGTAGTTCTGGAATACAGCTTCGTTCTGTAGACTGAACTGAGAGTGGTAAGGTGTGCTTGTTCTGACTAAGCCTCTCGATTCTTTGCATGTTGGCAAACTGAGTAGACCAGCAATGACTATCAGAAAGATGACTGGAATATGCTTGGTTGTCTTCATTTCGTTCACCAATCGTTCCACTCGTATCTGAACCTCATCAATGTCGGATGTACCTTCAGCACCTGTTCCCAGTCCGCCGACCACGCATCATAGAAGCCTAGCAAAAGATAGACTTTTGCATCAGATAAGTCAATGTTTTGCAGTGCGTCCTGCTCCGCCCACTGCTGGTGACACTTCTTCCAGCCTCCTGAAGGACTGTTGGCCTCAAAGGTGGCAAAGTAGTACTCTGCTGGGACACCGGATCGATGAGAGATGACCCGCATCCTCACGTTATCCACCACAGAATTCGTGGTCGCACTGTCCTGCCACGACCAGTATCGCACATTCAGTTTCATTCCTTGAGCTGGATCAAATCCCGAGGGCCAGTATTCGGACTCCCAGTACAGCTTGTAGGCCACATAAAAACCTGCGAAGCCCGGGTCCGGATACGAACAGTCTGCATCTATGTGCTTTGTGATGATGGCTCTCTGGCCTCCGGGTGGCTCCACTCCCGAGTCGAAGCTATCCGTGACAGAGAACCTGTCATAGTAATAGCTGTTGTATCCCCAGTGGTATTGGCCATCGAGTTTCAGTTTGTACACGGGCTCACTGGGCTGGTTGGCATTCATCACGACGTAGCAGTAGTGCTGGCCATACCAGAAGTTTGACAGGAACATTGGGTATGGGGCTCCGTCGAACTTCTGCAGGTGGTTGTGTTCGGCTATCCTCTGCTGCGTGTAGGTATGCATCCTCCATCCCGGTGGATCGCCCAAGTCGTTTCCCGTACCGCCCGCCATCACGTATGTGTATCCATCACCGCCTAGCTGTGGTCCGAAACTATCCGCCCCGTACTCGTCACCGTGGATTGCACCAAACAGGTGGCATATCTCATGCAGCGCACACTCCATCACGCGATTCTGGTCAAAAGTCAGGCTACCCATGGCGACTGCGAGAGAGCCCTTCTTGACCGAGTTTCCCTCACCATTGTTGGTCTCGAATCCTGCAGTCATGAATCCCAGACCTACGTCAAACCCATGATTCTCACGCTGGGTGTAACCGTAATCGTAGTCCATTCCAGAGGGATGATTGGTGTATTCACTGACCCAGTTGCCACCGAGATCCAGACCCTCTCCCAAGGCATGGGCCGTGTTCCGTAACGCATCTCCAGACCCAGCCACACCATGCAGGCTGTCATGCCAATTGTATTGCCCTACGGTGTAGAACCTGAAGTCTAGGCTGAAGGCCTCCTCGAAGGTGGTCCAGGGACCCAGGTTGTCGCCCTCGCCGATGCGAAGGTCGGATGTCACCACGAGCTCGTAGATCTCTGCAGGGTCCAAGTAGGATGGAAATGTTTCATCATCGATAACGGCGGCAAAGATCCTCTTGGTTCCAAACGACTGCTGTACGTAGAAGTGCCGACTGCAGGTAAAGGTGTGCGTGGTGTAGAAGGTGTACAGCCACCAACCTCTGAGCTGGACCTCGTACAGGTTGTACACGATTGATTTGGCGTTGAAGTCATTCGGGTCTTCCGTGTCAAGTCGGCCATTGAGTGCCCAGATGCCCCGCGTGTCATCATAGAGTACTGGCCCGAACTCGAACGTGTAGGTGTTTCCCGGAGCCACATAGTCCTGCATGTCAACCCCATCACCGTAGTGCGACCACACCCCTCTGTCGAATCCGATGTAGAGACCGCTGGTCTCTCTGACATGGGCCTTCAGATAGGGTTTCATGCTGTAGAGACCATAGTTATGGACAGTGACTCGCGCTGAAACGAAATCCCCCTTGTAGAAGAGAGCGGCAGTGAGAAGCACATTGGTTATCCGGAGATCAAAATAGCTTGTTCTCAGTGCTCCCTCCTCGACCTTCGGCATCATGGTCTTCTGGTCTATCCACTCGAAGGGAGTGACATTGAAGGTCTGCGTATACTCACGGCTCTGCGAGACCTCGTCGTCGAGACCGTGGATGGTCTTCCACTGGAGTTCCAGGTTGTAGTACTCACTCTCCAGGAAGGAGCCATTGGTTGGAAAGCAAAAGGTCGAGCGAGCTGATGCGTTTGCAGGTATGTATGTGCAGTTGCCGGTGACCCCGCGGATTCCATGGGTGAAGTACGGCTGTGTAGACGTTCTTGTGAGATTCTCGATGCGTTGTGTGAAGTTCAAGGGGAAAGTGAGATTGGCCCGCAGCGAGACCGGCGAGGAGAGAGCATTCTCAAGTTCAACACCGATACACAGCGTGGTGTCCTCGAAGAATCTGCCACATGTGATGGGCCGCACCTTGTTCATGAGCTCATCAAGCGGCTCTGCCCTTACCTGACCCGGGACGAAGACCATGAACCCGGTCGCAATCCAGAGGAACAGAACGAACACGTGTATCTTCCTCGAATGCTTGGCTCCCATTGTACGAAACAACCCCACAGATATTTGGGGCGCACTTCCTAATATGCGTTTCTCACAATATCTGCCGGATCTCACCATCGTTTCTTCTGTGTCGTTTGGAGCCACCGGGCTCAGATGGGATTAGGTGGAGTAGACTGAGTGTCCCGGCAGCAGGAGTCATCGACCAGCACAGCACTCCTCTACAGGATTCCCGGTTCTGCCCCGGGCTCAGTCGGAGAGGTGGACGATGGTGGTCGTGAAGACAGAAGCCAAATGCGCCCCCTATGTCTTCCATGGTGGGGGGCCTAGGAGTCATGGTGTGTCGCCAGGATCCGACCATCAGGACGGCCTCACCACCCATGGCTCACTGAGTATGGGCGGAGGCATTCCACGGTTGGTTGAGGGTCTCTTCCATGTCCTGTTGGACATCGACCTTCCAGCGGGCTACAGGGGCAGACTGAGCACCTACGGCGCTCCAATCTCCTTCGTGGAGCGGGTGGGCTGGGGGTTCTATGGCAACGGGGTCATTGCCACAGCAGCCACCGTGGAGCATCCCAGGGTGACTGTTGGATTCAGGTGCACCTCCATCATCGCCCGCCTCATCGACTGACCACCTAAGCGACCCTCATCGAGTACATACGGGCATGGATTGCCGACACGACACAAGACAGCATGAGGCATGTATCGTCGCTCCTGAAGGCCTTGAAGCAAAAGAAGTAGTCGGAATCCGACAGCTAGGCTCCGAGAGTCTGCCTATAAGAAGGTCTGCCAACGGGAAAATCGGGGGAAAGTTGTGGCACCAAAGAGGTTAAGACTCTGCGGCTGCTGTAGACTTTCAAACACCATCATACTCAGGTCGGAAAGAACCAATGGACGTATCATTCAACATAGGTGGCGCGGCTGGTCAGGGAATCGACACGATCGGTGACCTTCTGGCTCAGGTCTTTGTCAAGGCGGGATTCTATACTTTTACGATCAAGGACTATCGCTCCCGAGTCCGTGGCGGCTACAACTTCACTCAGATTCGAGTTTCGGATAAACCAGTTCATGTCCATAATGATGAGATCGATGCCGTAATTGCCCTTACCAAGGACGCCGTTGTCAATCGTCGGGAGTATCTAAAAGAGAACGGAGTCATCATCTTTGACAAATCGATAGGGGTCGACGAACCGGATCAGTGTCATTTTTCCGTCCCTCTTGAAGAGATTGCTAGAGAGGTGGGCGGCAGCGACAAGATGATGAATGTCGCAGCTCTGGGTGCGCTTCTATCCCTTCTCAATTCTCCCCTGCATCTAGCCGGAGAAGTGATCTCGGACATCTTCAAGAAGAAGGGTGAGAAGATTGTAGAGTCAAATTTGGATGTCGCCAGAGCAGCATACGACTACACTAAGGACTACTTCGACAGAGAATGCACGGAGAATATGGCCGAACTCCAGAAGGGGCCATCCCAAGATAAGCTTCTCATAACAGGGAATCAGGGCATTGCACTTGGAGCTCTTGCTGCGAACCTGAAGTGGATTTCCTCGTATCCTATGAGTCCTTCTACATCGGTCTTCGTTGAGATTGTGAAGCATGCAAAGCGTTTCAAAGTGGCTGCCATGCAGTCAGAGGATGAGATCGCAGGACTATGTATGGCGATTGGTGCTTCTTTCGTCGGGGCAAGATCTATGGTCACGACCTCGGGAGGAGGGTTCTCCTTGATGGTGGAGTCTCTCGGACTCTCAGCAATGAGCGAGACCCCCGTAGTCATCTACAACGCTCAGAGACCCGGCCCGAGCACTGGACTACCAACCCGTACAGAGCAGGGAGATCTGCTCTTCATGACCTTTGCGAGCCAGGGAGAATTCCCACGGGTTATACTAGCTCCGAGGGACCCGACTGAGGCTTTTTACCTCACTGCTCGCGCATTCAATCTGGCAGACAAGTTTCAGGTTCCAGTCATGATTCTGGGCGATCAACATCTGGCTGATTCCGTCAAGAATGTCGGACGATTCAATGGCTCTGAGATATCCATAGATAGAGGGAAGCTGGCTGAGTCTCTGGGGCACGATTACAAGCGCCATGTTTTCACTGATGATGGGATTTCTCCCCGAGCATTTCCGGGTCAAGAGGGAATCACTGTCGTGTCGACGGGTAACACGCATGACGAAGCCGGCCATATCAGCGAAGATCCTGAGAACCGCAACAAGATGGTGGAGAAACGGTTCAAGAAACTCCCAATGATCCTCGAGGCTCTGCAACCTCCCGTCTACTTCGGTCCCTCTGACGCACCGATTACCCTCCTCTCCTGGGGGAGTACCTGGGGGGCGGTGAGGGAGATGGTAGAAACTCAGAGTGAGTCGAGATATCGACAGCTGCACTTCAGCGACATATATCCACTCAGAACTGACGAGCTGAGGTCTGTTTTTGAGGAATCAGAGGCAGTGATAGCAGTTGAACAGAATGCGACTGGGCAGTTTGCTAACTTGGTCCAGATGGAAACAGGCTTGTCCGTGGCCCACAGGGTCACCAAGTACGACGGGAGACCCATGTCACCGCAGTGGCTACGTTCGACTCTAAAGGAGGCTGGGTTCTGATGGTCGAGATGAAGGACTTGCAGGCGCCTATGGAAAACCAGTGGTGTCCGGGCTGCGGCAATTTTGGAATTCTTCGGGCATTGAAGAAGGTTGTCGTGGAGCTGGGGGAACCGGCTCACAACTTCTTCTTAGTATCTGGAATCGGTCAATCGGGTAAGACGCCTCATTTCATCAATCTAAATGGCTTCCATACTCTACATGGAAGAGCAGTCCCTATTGCAACCGGGGCGGCGATTTCTAACCCCAACCTCCATGTGATAATACATGGCGGGGATGGGGACCTTCTAGGAGAGGGTCTTGGCCATCTCTTACATGGCGCAAGGAGAAACGTCGATCTCACTGTTTTCATCCACAACAACGGCATCTATGGGTTGACTAAAGGTCAGTATTCGCCGACCACGCCTCACGGTCAGGTGACCCAGACATCCCCTGCGCCTTCAGGTGTTCCGATGGAACCAGTCAATCCCTTGGCTCAAGCAATCGTGGGTGGAGCTACGTTCGCCGCCAGATCATTTTCTGGAGATATGAAACATCTCACTGATACAATGGTGCAAGCGATAGGGCACGAGGGTTTCGCGGTGGTTGAGATACTTCAACCCTGCGTTGTCTTCAACAAAGTATGGACGTGGGATTTCTTCAACGAAAGAGTGTACGCAATTTCCAAAGACGAACACGACCCCTCTGACAAGATGAAGGCCATTCAGCTTGCCTTCGAGTGGGGGGAGAAGATTCCGATGGGCGTCTTCTACACGGAAGAGCGACGTACCTTGCGGGATGACCTCTACTTACCGGATGCGGGTGGGTTGTATGACCATGAATCCGACCCCGAAGACCTACAGAATCTCATCGATGATATGCTGATATGAGAATCAATGGACAGGAGGACCTCAAGATGAGAGAGAAAACACGGACAGAGGAGGACTCCTTAGGGAAGATCGAGGTTCCGGCAGACGCCTACTGGGGCGCGACCACTCAGCGAGCTATCAACAACTTCCAGATTAGCAACCAGAGGATACCCTCAGAGTTCATAGTGTCTTTGGCAAAGGTGAAGCGGGCCTGCTTGGTAGCTAATGCAGATGCTGGAGCCTTATCTGAGGACCTGTCAGAGGCCGTAATGCAGGCCATAGAGGAGATTCTCCGAGAGGGTAAGCATCTGAATCAGTTTCCTGTCGATGTCTATCAGACAGGATCTGGTACTCAGACCAATATGAACATGAATGAGGTGTTAGCAAACAGGGCCAACGAACTGCTTGGCCACAAATTGGGCAAGAAGAGTCCCGTACATCCCAATGACCATGTAAACATGGGGCAGTCGTCAAATGATGTGATCCCGACCGCGATGCATCTGACGGCAATCGAGGCTATTAGATCAGAGCTTGTGCCAACGGTTGACGAGCTTCTTGAGACCTTGGATCAGAAGATTGAGGACTTCAAAGACATTGTGAAGGTTGGCCGAACGCATCTCCAAGATGCCGTTCCAATACCCCTTTCGACCGAGTTCAAAGTCTACAGAAGACAGGTAGAATCGTCGTTAATTCAGATTCAGAAGGCTGCGGACGAACTGATGGAGCTGCCCATCGGAGGCACGGCTGTCGGTACTGGCCTCAACTCACGCGACGGTTTTGCAGAGGAAGTCGTCAAAGAACTGTCTAAGATGACTGGCCTTCCTCTTAGGTCCAATCCACTCAAGGCAGAGAGCATCGCCTCTCACAGTAAAATCGTTGGACTTAGCTCGGCGTTGCGCAGTCTTGCGCTTGCAGCGTTGAAGATGGCAAATGACATACGTTGGATGGGGACTGGACCAAGAGCGGGTCTCTCCGAGCTGAAGATACCTGCCAATGAACCTGGTTCTTCCATCATGCCTGGTAAGGTGAATCCGACTCAGGCGGAGGCACTAATCCAAGTCTGCATTCGTGTTCTTGGGAATGATGCGACCATTGCTCAGGCGGAGGCATACGGAAGTGTGCTAGACCTGAATGTAACGAAGCCGCTAATGGTCGTCACCATTCTGGATTCGATCCACATTCTGGCGGGAGGACTAGGATCCTTTGCCGCCAACCTATTGGAGGACCTCGAACCAAATGTGGAACACATTAGAGAGCAACTGAATGAGAGTCTCATGATAGTGACGCGGCTCTCGCCTGTTGTGGGATATGATAAGGCCTCGGAGATTGCTAAACAGGCATTTCAGTCGGGAAAGACTATCAGGGAGACTGTCGAAGACATGGCTCTTGACATCGAGGGTCTCGATGATCTCCTGGACCCGAAGAAGATGGTTTAAGAGTATCTTCCGCCCTTAGGTTTCCATGACCACTCCGTGAGTCTAGTTGGAGTTCGGTCCCGGAGGCTATACGATTGGTGTACGAGCACGAGGTTCTGATTGTTGGAGCGGGACTTTCAGGACTCAGAACCGCGATTGAGCTTTCTGATGATTATGATGTTGCAATTCTCACAAAGGTACATCCTTTGCGGTCCCACTCAGTGGCTGCACAAGGCGGAATCAATGCCTCTCTGAGCGAAGATGACTCTTGGGAGTCACACGCTTTCGATACCGTGAAGGGCGCTGACTATCTCGCAGACCAAGATGCTGTTGAGATACTGACAAAGAACGCCCCCTTGGCAGTTATTGAGAATGAGCAGTGGGGGACTGCTTTCTCGAGAAAGGATGACGGCGCCTTGGCTCAGAGACCCTTTGGCGGAGCAATGTTCCCACGAACCTGTTATGCGGCTGATCGCACCGGACACAACCTCCTACACACGACATTCGAGCAGGCAATGCGAAAGGGTGTGAAGATGTACTTGGAGTGGTTTGTGACATCATTCGTGACCGGTTCAGACGGCATCTGTGGAGTCACAGCGTTTGATCTCTCCACGGGACACGTTGATGGTTTCTGCTCTCGTGCAGTGGTTCTTGCGACTGGTGGCTTCGGACGAGTCTTTGGGAAATCGACTAATGCAATCATAAACACCGGGGACGGCTGTGCACTAGCGCTAAATGCAGGTGTCCCGCTCAAAGACATGGAGTTCGTTCAGTTTCACCCAACAACACTGTTTGGTTCCAATATTCTGATGACCGAAGGTGCAAGAGGTGAGGGCGGTTATCTGAAGAATTCCGAGGGCAAGCGATTCATGGAAGACTATGCCCCGGACCAGATGGAGCTCGCCCCCCGAGATATTGTGGCTAGGGCAATACGCACCGAGATACGCGAAGGACGAGGAATTGAGGATGAATATATCCACCTCGATATAGTACATCTGGGTGAAGAGAAAATCAAGGAGCGGCTTCCCGGGATTCGCGAGATATGCATTCATTTCGCAGGCTTGGATCCCATCGAGGAGCCAATACCTGTTCAGCCCGGACAGCATTATTCTATGGGGGGCATAGACTGTGATGGAGAGGGTGTTACTAAACTACCCGGACTCTTTGCGGTTGGGGAGACATCGTGTATGAGTGTTCACGGGGCAAATAGACTGGGAGGGAACTCCCTTCTAGAGACCCTAGTCTTCGGAAGGGTAGTTGGCAGACGTGTTGCGAGATACCTCAATGGAAAGCCCGACAGGTCTAAAGAAGAGGTGGACGAGGCGGTGTTTGAGATACGACAGGACCTTCAGAGCCTCGTGATGCGGGAGGAGGGTGAACTCATGTCTAGAGTGAGAATCGAGATGAATGCATTGATGGATGAGAAGGCAGGTGTCTTTAGGAACGAGAACGATTTGCAGGAGGCATTGGTCGAGATACGTGATCTCAGACAGCGGTTCAAGAAGGCAGCCTTGGGAGAGACTGATGAACGCTTCAATTATGCACTCATCCGCGCTTTGGAACTCAAGAATATGCTCGATGTTGCTGAGGTGATTGTGCTAGGTGCACTACACAGGCAAGAGAGCCGAGGTGCTCACTGGAGAGAGGACTATCCCGAAAGAAATGATGATGACTATCTGAGCCACACTCTTGTGGCTAAAGAAGACGATGAACTGAAAGTGTCATACTCACCAGTGACACTCGGTCAGTTCGAGGTTAAGGAGCGGAGTTATTGATGATTCTGAGGATTGCCAGAAGTCGTAAAGGCGGCAAGATAACGCACTATGATCTCTACAAAGTACAGGCTGAGAAGGGAATGAGCGTCCTAGATGCTCTGTTCCAGATTCAAGACAAGATGGACCCCTCCCTTTCATTTCGTTATTCTTGCCGCGGTGCAGTCTGCGGCAGCTGTGGGATGCTAATCAACAAAATGCCACGTCTGGCCTGTAGGACACAACTTGCTGCTGTCATGGAAGAATCGATGAATCTCCAAGATTTCCCTCCAATCACAAAAACGCCTGAGGGATGGAATCCTGAAACAGAGATACTTGTCGAGCCCTTGCCAAATCTTCCTATCCTGAATGATCTCGTAGTAGACATGACTGCGTTCTATGCGGCTCTGGAGGAGCTACGCCTCTGGGCTGAACCCGTAGAGGATGAAGAGGCAAGGAATCAGACACCCGATGAGCGAGATAAGATACGGCGGTACCTGAACTGCATCATGTGTGCTCTATGCTATGGCTCATGTCCCATCAATCACGAGAATTCAGAATACTTGGGACCTGCTGCTCTTGCTAAGGCTTGGCGGTTCTATGATGATTCGCGCACACCTAATCCTGAACGGTATCTCAAAGATGCTCTCCAGCCAAATGGTGCACCGCTGTGCGAGCTCATCATGAACTGTGTTCGAGCATGTCCGAAGGGCGTTGCCCCTGGCGGTGCCATCCGAAAGATCAAGAATCACGAGGAATAGATGACCTGGCTCTACTCTCCTGCCAAGTCCTCTCTTGCTCTTCTGAGAATCATCGCTACCTGCCCTGCATGGTGAACTGTGTGATATCCCATCATGATTCTGAGCACTCGCTCTACGGTACCTTCTCTCACTCGTGATGGTGGTGGTAATGTTACAGTCTTCTCCAGGTCATCTTCCTCGAGTCCGGACACCAGCGCTATGAAGAGGTTGTAGGCCTCATCTAGTTCGGTCTTCAGTCGCTCGTATCGATTATCCGTATCGTCAATTCTTGTCTGCTCTTCAAGTTGAATTCCCTGCCCATCTGCTAAAGCTGAGACAACAACACTTACAACCCACACGACGTGATCTACAATCTCGGAAGCAGACCGTCCTCCTTCGGGAGGCATCGAAGCCATTGCATCCTCATCGTCCACTATTTGCGAGAGCAGCCAATTCTTTGCTCCAAGCCCTAACTTGACAAGATCCCCTCGATCTCCAGGAATCCTAGTCATTGCCCTTCACACCTTTCTGAGCGTCATTGTGTCCTTCTCCTCTGGATTCCGGAGGCTCAACCATTCTGTCTAGCTCATCATTCGCCACCATGTTGAGAACCGCTTCCAGATTTGTCCCGTCATCGGGCAGACGAAATATGGTGATGAAACGTCCTCTGAGCATGTCGAATGGCGACCGCCCGATATCGCCAACGACAACCGCGTCGACATTCTCTTCAGAGAGGATTTCGACTGTCTTCACTCCTCTCCTCCGATCCACCTCGTGTCCCGGGTTATGCACTAAGTGTAGGTTGTTGATCTCCCCATCCTCTAGGTCTGCGACGCCAAATGCAGGAATTCTGCCGAAGTGTCTCAATACTCTCGAATATTTCCCTTCATCCGCCTCAACAGGTACCGCCACCCGAAGAGTGTGACTCTCTTCCGGGTCCATGTGTATCGTGACAGTTTCGAGATCCGGGACGACCCTCATGAGTTCCTTCTCAATCCTATCAGCGAGAGCATGTGCCTCTTCAATCGAGAGGTTCTTGACGACCGTGATATGTGCCTCCGCAAAGATCACCGGCCCTGCCTGCCGCAGGCGCATATCATGTATATCGAGAACACCGGGAATCTCCTTTGCGACCTCCTTCATCTCCTCACTCTTGTCAGGATAGGGCGAAGCATCCATCAGGGTCAGCACAGACCCCCTAGCAATCTCGAGTCCTTCCTTCACAACATAGATGCCAACGAGAAGAGCAACGGCCACCTCGATGATGCCCATGCCCAAGATCGAAAGCCCAATGCCGGCAAAGACCAACATGCTCGCATATACGTCTGCTTGGGAGTGTTTGCTATCGGCGACGAGGCTCTGGCTACCGATTCTCTCACCAACAGACTCCTTGTACCGAGCAAGTATGTAGTATGTACATGCGGAAATTGCTGCTGCTGCCAGTGGAAGAATACTCCCTACAATCTCCACGGGTTGAATCAAGGTTCTAGCAGATTCCCAGATTATCTCGGCCCCAGAGAAGATCACCATGAGGGAGACAATGAAGGATGCCAGATTCTCTGCACGGTAATATCCATAGGGAAATCTGTCGCTTGGTTTTCTTCCTGTGAGATGCAGCCCCGATAAGACGAGTGCTGAGCCAAAGATGTCTGAAAATGAGTTGACTGCGTCGGCCCAGAGTGCCACACTGTTATAGTGCCAGCCAATGAATCCTTTGAGCACCGTCAAACAGAGCATAGCTAAGATGGAGACCTTTGCTACAGTCTCGCCCTCTTCAAAACGTCGCTCGGTGCCTTCCTCGTCTTGCTTCATCTTCTGTCGCCGTGTCCTACCTGTCTATGTTCACTACGCTATATCTGTGCTCGCTCTCTTGGGCGCTTTCCGTCTCTCTTAACCTCTTGAGTAGAAGATCTATGGCAACTCGTTGGCTATCCGAGACCCACCAACGTCTACCGAGTCTCTCAGCTGCAAGAGATGTGGTTCCAGATCCTACGAAGAAATCCGCTACGAGATCTCCCGGTTCAGTTGCACACTTGATGATTCGACTGAGTAGAGCAAGCGGCTTCTGTGTAGTGAATCCGGTGTATTCAGACGATGACCCCTGGATCGGGGCTATGTCGAGCCAGAGATCTGACACTGGGACTCCTTTCCGTTCCGAGAGATACTGCTTCTTAGAATGACGTCCGTTCCGACTCGTATAGATTCGGCCCTCTTCCCACCATTCTTCAAGCGTGTTCTTCGAGTAGAGATATGGTGCTGTTCTGCCTCTCCATTCAAACTGCTTTCTTCCCTCTGTTCTCTGGATTCCGTGGGCCTCTATCTCAATAAGTCGAAAGCGTCCTGTTTCATCCTCGTAGCTATATGGCTTCAGAGACTTGGCGTCATGCTCACGATAGACCGTTTTGGTCGCGAAATTCCTATGGTCCTTGGCATAGAGGAGTATCAGATCGTGTTGGTTTCCAAAGCCAGTACTCTGCGATTTTGGACTGTTAGTTCTCTTCCAGACAATCTGATTGATGAAATTCTCATACCCAAAAATCTCGTCAAGCATCACCTTGAGGTAGTGTGCAACATGAAAATCAACATGTACCCATAGACTGCCGGTGACCTTCAAGAGTGGATACATCTGTTCCAGACGTGCTCTCATAAACGACAGATACTCCTGCAAGCCGCCATCCCACTTGTCACTGAAGGCGGGGGTTTCTCTTAGATTGGGTGCTGCGGAGGGCTCTCCCTCTGATTTCTCTTTGAGGGTGTAGTCTGTGCCGGTGAAGAACGGCGGGTCGATGTAGATGAGCTGAATCTGACCCTCAAGATCCTCTCGGAGCCGTTTCATTGCGTCAAGGCAGTCGCCTTGGACTACGCGGTTACTCCATTGTTCCATGTACTGAGTCTCATCTGATGCCCTTAAGATTCCTTGCCACCATGACTAACTCTGTCTTCCCCGTAGGCATACGATTAGATTAATTAGGAGTTGGACAATGAGTTAACAATACTTAAGAGTTTGAACATCATGAAGACAAGAGCGTTATGGGTTTCTCTTTTGGTTTTAGTGTTTTTAGTGATCAACGGAGCGGGATGGAGTTCGGCAAAGGGCTTCCAACCTGCCCAAACGGAAGTGCAGCTTACCAATGCCTTCCCCAATCTGAGCTTCACACAACCAGTCGACCTGCAGGCGCCAGGAGACGGAACAGGTCGCCTCTTCATCGTTACCAAGCCCGGTATCATCTACGTCTTTGACAACGATCCGGGAGTGGAATCATCGGGGGTCTTTCTGGATATCACTGATGAAGTCAATGATGTGGGAGGAGAAGAAGGTCTCCTTGGTCTTGCTTTTCATCCTAACTTCACTGAAAACGGATACTTCTTCGTTGACTACACTGCGTCTGACCCCAAGAGAACGGTGATTGCGCGGTACTCCGTTAGCAACACTAATCCGGATCAGGCGGATGCAGAGAGTGCTGCGGTGATAATCGAAATAGAGCAACCATACGCTAACCACAATGGAGGGCAGATTGTATTCGGTCCGGATGGACTACTCTATATAGCAATGGGGGATGGCGGCTCAGCAGGTGATCCTGATGGCAACGGCCAGGACACCTCCACACTCCTTGGGGCTCTGCTCCGAATTGATGTTGACAACCCGGATACAGGGCTTAACTACGGAGTTCCTGATGACAATCCGTTTGCTAGTGATGAATCAGGTCGAGGCGAAATCTACGTTTACGGCCTGAGGAATCCTTGGCGATTCAGCTGGGATCCAGAAACCGAATGGCTCTGGTTGGCTGACGTTGGTCAGAATGAAGTGGAAGAGATTGACATCATCCAGAAAGGCGGAAACTACGGGTGGAACATCATGGAAGGCGATCAATGCTATTCTCCTTCCGTCGGATGCAATACCACCGGCCTCATTGATCCGATTTGGACTTACACTCACGATGTGGGCAACTCGATAACAGGCGGCTTTGTGTATCGCGGATCAGAGGCATCCAGTCTTCTGGGAGAGTATGTCTACGCTGACTTTGGAAGCGGCAAGGTCTGGGCTTTGACCTATGACGTGAATGTTACACCCTCAAATGAGGAGATACTGGACACAACTCTACAGATTGTGTCTTTCGGAACAGATGCAAATAACGAGCTCTATGTGCTTGCTTTCGATGGGAACATATACTGGTTCGGTCCGGAACGAACAGGAACAACCACGACAGACATAACTCCGGGCACCGGACCAGATTTGACACAGATCGCACTCGTCGGAGTAGTTCTGATAGGGGCGTTGGGCATTAGCGTTCTCCTTTTTCGCACCCGCCGGTCGTCAGAATAGCAGTGTATTGAGCCATCTCCAGAATCCGGCTCTGTGTGAAAAGTCGACGAAAGGACAAGAACCATTCACACTATACCGTGCACGAATCTCAAAGGCATCATTGCTCTTTGTGACCATAATGCTTCATGGTTGATGAGTTTTCACACAGCGCCCCAGAATCCAACACTGATAAAAGGCGAGATTGTGTACTGCCTATTTCCCTCTTGGGAGGTTCA
>CAYYQL010000013.1:0-6397 GCA_964473825.1 uncultured archaeon | reverse complement strand
CAACACTGATAAAAGGCGAGATTGTGTACTGCCTATTTCCCTCTTGGGAGGTTCATGTGCATTGGAGTCAGAGAGAATCACTTTGGTCACCATGTTCCTCGGAATTCTGGTCTTACCGGGAGTCATTCTCGGTATCGTTATTGCATCACCTACGAGTCCTTCTCAAGTGGAAACCGCAATAACGGTGGGAGTAGTGGGGGCTGAGAACGCTCCTTCGGTACTTACTTCTCTCAGCCTCGACAGCCAATCAGTCATTGTTAATGAGCATGCAACCGTGAGTGAAGCATTGACTGATTCTGCCACAATGGTACTCTTGCTGTTGGACACACCCTTAGGGCCATCTAGTCTTGTTCAAGTCCAGAGTTTTCTTTCTGGCGGTGGTGGGCTTATGGTACTGCTGGGGCCTGCCATGACTCTCAATTCAACAGGGATGTCTGAGCTGGGAATCACGACGAGCAACTCCTTGGAAGAGGGAGAATTCCAGGAGTCGGCGAACATCGTGACGCGGACGGTGACTGCGGATCATCCACTCACCTCTTTTGACTGGTCTTCTGCTCCGGCTGCGGAGAAAGTCACTCTACTACCTGAGTTAGACGGTGCCACTGACATACTACTAGCAAATGACACAGGTTTCGGAACCTATGGGGAACCTCTGCTCGTTCATCGGCAAGTCGGCGATGGTAACGTGCTTGTCTATACTCCGTGGCTGACTCTGAGTAATCCCGGGGACCAACCACAGACCAATCGCGAACTGACTCTTTGGCCATACTACAACTACTTCATCTACAAGTCCGCTAGATATCTTGGAGATCAAGAGGCCTATACCTATGCGGAGTGGACCTACTCACCGGTTCCTCATCTTGAACAGCAGGTCATCATTGGTCTGATCGTTCTGGTCATAAGCATCTCAACTGCGGCATCATACCGAACTGTCAGGAAGAAATCCCGTAAGGAAGCTGAGGTACTCACTGAGATTGAGCGTGCAGAGCTCCTTGTCGAAGCGGAGGAGGAAGTCAGCGAGTGGGAGGAGATTGGCATGCATAGGCAGCTTGGTGGGTTCCTGATTCAGCTGTTCATCACTCTACTCATCGTCTTGCCCCGCGTGGTCCTCTCTATCATGATCTATCCTCGCTTCATCATGCCCTTCCCGCAGGCGGCCGGTTGGTTCTCATTCAGTGTGAACCTCTTTATGGGACTTTGGACGCTGTTTGATCTGGGGACAAGTGTTGCACTCGCGAAGTATTTTGCTGAGTATCGTGTTACAAGACCCGAGGAGGCTGTGAAGTACGCCCAGATCTTCGTCTGGTTCCAGTGCATCACCGGGGTTGTCCAAATCACGGCTGTTGCCTTCTTTGGATCAATACTCTTTCCGCACACCTATCTTGCTCATCTCTCATACGTCTTCATAGCACACTCTCTTTTCCAATTTCCTGGCTTCACTCTGCTCTTCATCCATGTCTTTCGAGGGATGAACCGGATCGACATGCAGCAGATCATCAACATTCTGTATTATGCAGTGTTTAACATAGTGGGACCTTACTTCATGATTCTCGTCTTCAGGTGGCTCGGGAGTCAAAATCCGATTTTTGGGGAAGCTCTCGGTGGAGCAATAGGGCAAGCAGTTGGTTCATACGTGACCGAATGGCTGACTTTCGGAGTATCTCTCCTTCTGTTCAGGCGCCTTGGGTTCAGCCCTAGTACCCTTTTCCGAATCGACTTCGACAGTGAACAAGTTCGGAAAGCACTGAGATTCGGGGCGAAGTGGACTGTGGGGGCAGCAGCTGTCCCACTTGTCTGGTTCTATCAGATGCTGCTTGTAAGCACGAACCTCCTGAACTGGTCGGCGTTGCAGGGGCAGTATCAACTCGCCTGGGATCTTGCCATAATGGTCAGCGTGGTCGGTCTCTTCATGGAGGGTATGCTGGGTGGAATATCTGAGTCATTTTCTCATGCAAAAGAGAAGCTCACCGAGCTCTACACCGCACAGGGTCTGAAATACGGAGCCTTCTTTGTATTCTGGCTCATCTCAGTGCTGGCTGCTATCGGCCCCCGTGCCATACTTGGTGCCGCCGGTCCAAACTGGGCGTATGCAGCACACCTACTAGGGTTCTTCTTGCTGTTCCAGCTCATGGGCTTCTGGAGCTGGCTGGGCGACTGGATGTTTGCAGGGGCAGATCGGACTGGCCTGGCCGCATCTGTCTGGATTCTTGAACAGGGCGTTCGAGCTATTGCTATGACTTGGTTCGTTATTACTGAACCAGTAGTACTCGGGATATATCTCGGGGGCATGCCTGGCATCATTGTTGGATACTGTATCGGCCTTTTCATCAAAGATGTTGTTGCCTGGATTCTCATTAGGCGGAAGATCTCTGCACCGAAGCTCTACACCTGGCAGAGCTACATCGGACCAGCTCTTGCCGCTCTGATCAACTTCGGAATACTAGAAGTCCTCTCGCGGCTGATATGGGGTGGAGTGAATGACCTACTTACTTCGGCTCTGCTGTTCTTCATCGGCACACTACCGTCGTTGTTCGTTTACTCGTTCTTTAGCGGTCTGACAGGGACCTGGGACGATCGAACTCTGAAGGAGTTTCGTCGCGCGTCTGATATGGTGAGAATGCGAGGAATTGGCTGGCTGGCCCGTAGATTCTATGGTTCCATCGCGCTTGGAGCCAAGATTTCTCCTCTTCACAACAGGTTCCCCATCGACATATACGATGAAGCTATGGCTGAGGCTGAAGAACTCACAAAGGAGAAGAAGCAACTGGTCATATAGTCCGTAGAAGTTCAGCTGTGTTTTCTTTATCGGCTGGACTCTGTATCCTCTTTCGGGATTCGAGTCATACAAGAATCATGGGATTATCGATTTCAGAATGGGATTGACACTCAAGATAGAGTGTGTGAGCGGCTAGCTCACATCTCCAAGTCGATGATTTCTTCTGGCTCAGCAGCCTGTCGAGCTTCTTCGGCAATCTTTCTCTTGATGAGAGTGACTACGTATCCGGCAATTCGGTTTCTTACCTTCTTACTGCTGACATCCGTATACTGCTCCACGAGTCTCTTGTTAGTTTCGAAATCTGTGGTGAACTCGTTGGGGTAGTTCCGGAGTAGCTTTCTTGCCGCCGTCTTTACGTAGCGTGGTCGTATGCTGCCCACTATCAAATCACCGCTATTCTGTGTGTCTTTGACGATGCCCTTGAGCGCGTTTATAAACCATATGGTGGGTCCTATCGCCGAACGGGTTGTTCTTCATGTACTATAGAGACCTTGCAGCAACCTATAATGCAGTCGAGCGCACTTCCAGCACATTGGAGAAGACCTCGAGGTTCTCAGAACTCCTGGTTCGTGCTTCGGCCGATGAAATCGAACATGTGATTGCGCTTACAACAGGCAAGCTCCATCCTGATTGGAAGGACAAACCAGAAACTGGAATCGCAGAGAAAGTCGCTGTTCAGATGGTCGCGGCCGCCGCAGGCGTTTCGGAGTCGGAGGTGATTGATCTTCTCCAAGAGGTTGGTGATGTTGGCGAGGTGGCAGAGCAATTACTCAGCAAAAGCACGCAGGCAACACTCTTCTCCGAGGATTTGACGGTTATTGACGTATACCAGACACTGGATGAAGTCTCCCACATCGCTGGCCCCGGGAGTGGCCGGGAGAAAGTTTCGAAGATGGTGGGATTGCTCTCTGACTCGGAGCCTCTTGAAGCCAAGTACATTCTTCGGACTGCTGTGGGTGACCTCCGACTAGGGATGGGTGACATGACCATAATCGATGCACTCTCAGTAGCCTTCACAGGGGATCGCGGAGCTCGTTCTGACATCGAGAGGGCTTACAATGTCAGCAGTGACCTCCCGTGGGTTGGGCGACTCCTGTTGAGTGGTGGTCTTGGTGAGATTAGAGATGTCCAAGCTCAGGTGGGCAGGCCTATCAGGATGATGGCCGCGAAGAAGCTGTCTACATCTGCTGAGATACTTGAGAAGGTCGGCGGTCAGGGATTGGTCGAGTACAAGTATGACGGAGAACGCGTACAGATTCATAAGAATGGGAACTCGGTCGTGCTCTTCTCAAGAAGACAAGAGAGGATAACATCTCAGTATCCAGACATCATCGCTATGGTCCTTGAGAGCATTAACCCTGAGATCTGTGTAGTTGAGGGGGAGATAGTAGCAATCGACCCCGATACTCATGGGATGCGCCCCTTTCAAGAGCTTATGAGACGAAGGAGAAAGACCGACATATCGGAAATGAGTGAGGAAGTGCCTGTGGCCTTGTTCTTGTTTGATATCCTCTATGTGGACGGTGAAGACGTCATGGACCGCCCTTTACTTGAACGGAGGGGACTACTTTTAGACACAGTCACAGACCATACTAGAGTGCATCTTACAAAGGCAGAACTGATTGATACGCCAGAACGTCTTGATGAGGTGTTTGAAGAAGCGATTGTTTCTGGCCACGAGGGAATCATCGCCAAGGCAGTTCACGACGAGTCTGTCTATCAGGCAGGATCCCGTTCATGGCTCTGGATTAAGTTGAAGGCGTCGTACAAGGAGGGAATGACCGACTCCGTTGATCTCGTAGTGGTGGGTGCTTTTCATGGGCGTGGGAAGAGAACGGGTCTCTATGGTGCCATTCTTGCAGCTGTCTACGACGAGGCAACAGACACCTATCCCACAGTGTGTAAGATCGGTACAGGATTCACGGATGAGATGCTTATTGAGCTTAAACAGCATCTGGAAGGTCTCAGCAGAGAGAGTAGACATCCCCGTGTGGAATCGGAACTGAATGCAGATGTGTGGATTGAACCTGAGCTAGTCATAGAGGTGTTAGGTGATGAAGTTACAGTGAGTCCCATTCATGTTGCCGGTAGAGGGATTCTCTCTGAGGGCGGTCTTGCCATCCGGTTTCCTCGATTCACTGGTCGATGGCGAGATGACAAGTCCCCCACTCAGGCGACCACAGTTGCTGACTTGGTGGAGCTGTACAAGAGCCAACGACCCGAAGCTCACTGATGCAGTACATGGACGAGAGATTCGGCAGTTTTACAAGCATCGCGATTATGAGGTCTCAGGAGGCAATTCATCTTGTACAGCATTCGAGTGAGTCATGACAAAATGAGTTTCAGTGCAGCGCATTTTGTGTTGGAGGCCGAGGGGTGCGAACGGCTGCACGGCCACAATTACTTCGTGGAAATTTCGATTGAGGGCCCAGTAGATGATCTGGGTATGGTGATGGACTTTCGTGAGTTGAAGCGAGATGCCATAGGTATCTGTCAGAAGATGGACCATCGCTTTCTCATTCCGGGAGATTCGGAGGTGATACACTTGACTCAGGAGGCTGACTCCTACAAGATTGCTGTGTCTGGAAAAACATATGTCTTGCCGATGTCTGATTGTGTGATACTGCCAATCCGAGCTACGACTTCAGAGTATCTTGCTGAACACATTGCCAGAAGTCTAGACCTCCCCCAAGGACTGGCAGTTGACGTATGCGTTGAAGAGAATGTCGGTAGTCGTGGTTGCTATCGAATTCCAAGTACTTGAATGTCTAAGTCATGTCAGCGGACAACAGAATGGTTCTGCTTCATCATAAAGCTAAAAGGTAACTGCAATACGACAGAACCAGGTCGATGAGCAATGTTCTATCTACCGCTCATCTAGACACGACCAACGAGGCGACAGATTATGGTCTTTGATACACAGAACGAAACACCTCGATACAAGATTCACCTCGACAAGGTAGGCGTGAAGAATCTGAAGACCTTCGTGATTACAGAGCGCAGTGGTCTCCGCCACCATCTGATTCCAGAGGTCGAGATTGTTATCGATCTTCCTGCTGATCTGAAGGGTGTGCACATGTCGCGCATCGTTGAGTCGATGACTGAGGTCATCAGTGAAGAGTTCAGCGTATACAAGTCTGTTGAGGAGCTGCAGGTACACATCCTTGAGGCGCTCAAAGAGAAGCACAACTTCAGCAGGGGCGAAGTCAGATTCGATTTTGAATTGGGTTATACGAGCAGGACACCAGTATCAAAGAAACGGACCTGGGAGATATGTGATGTGACCGCCAGTACTATCATCGAGGATGATGGACCAGTAATGCACACAGCCGAGGTGAGAGTGGTGGGAAACACAACCTGCCCTCATTGTCTGGCAAACAACGAGGGTCTCACACATATGCAGCGGGCAATTGGAACATTGAGATTGACGGGTGAGATTAGCGAGATTCCGTCTTATGGGTCCATGATTGACGTCATCGAACGGTCCTTTTCCAGCAAGACCTACTCCCTCTTGAAGCTTGAAGATGAGAAATTCGTGACTCGTCAGATGCACGAGAACCCGCAGTTCGTTGAGGACGTGTGCAGGAACATCCTCCAGAACGCAAAGGAGTCATTCAAGGA
>CAYYQL010000012.1:0-67344 GCA_964473825.1 uncultured archaeon | reverse complement strand
AGACAGAAACCGTGAAGGAAACCTTTGCTTCAGGTATAAACCCTTCCGTGTAGACTGCTCTGTGTGAAAACTCATCAAGCATGAATCATGATGGTCACAAAAAGCGATGATGCCTTTGAGATTCGTGCACGGCATAGTGTGAATGGTTCTAATTCTTGCCCTTTCGTCGACTTTTCACACAGGGCCTCGGACAACGTAAGAGATATATGCTTTCTAAATCGAGGCTCCGTAATCGATTAGATACGGAGGTGCAAGTAGTCTATGAATCCAGGAATCGAATCTGAGGTATCAGCGGCCGTCTGCACCAGTTGTGTATGCATCTAATGATGCGATTCTTTCTCTGGGTCTTCTGATTGTTGCACGTGTCTGATCGTTGATCTCCAGACGTGCTGGTGCCAAAGCGTCTGCTACTTCTCACTCTGCGATTGTGACGAATGAACGATCGACGCGTGCAATCTATACTAAAGGTGTAACAACAAATTGCATACGCAACTTATCACTAGTACGAGCTTGCTTGCTGGAGGCCATCGCAAGTGAGTCGTATCGAGAAATACAATCCTCTGAAGCATTCTAGCGCTTCTAGGCGGATTCAGGCTGCAAAAGACAACTACTCAGGACGAGGCACTCTGATCAAAGAGCCGACATTCGATGACATCAAGAGAGATGTGGTTGGTTTCGACCTTGCGACTGATGTGCTCCATCAGATCAATGCTGGCAAAGAGGCTTCTATCTATCTCGCCACATGGAGGGAGCATGCTATCATCCTCAAGGTATATCGGATACATCAATCATGCAACAAGATATCCAAGAAACATGGCTATAGCTCTGCTGCAAGTGCTAAGCGAACCCATAATGTTCTGGCTATGATGGAGGACTTGGCCGTTAAGGAGTTCGACCTGCTGATGAGATGCTTCAGAGCCGGAGTGCATGTCCCTACGCCGATTGGACGTGTTGGCCAGTATCTGACCATGCGGTTCATTGGCGATGGAGATATGCCGGCGCCTCAGCTTCGAAACGTCGAACTGCAGAAACCCGGTCAGGTACTGGATCAAATTCTGGACGACTATCTAGTCATGTATCGGGATGTGAACTCCGTTCATGGCGACCTCAGTGAGTACAACATCCTCTGGTGGGACAATCGACCCTGGATTATCGACATACCTCAGGCAGAGCCTGTTGACAAGCATTGTGACATGATGAGAATCGAGGCAGTGCTCAGGCGAGACCTGGAGAACCTTCTCGGATACTTCGAGAGCTACAATGTGTATAGAGACCTTGAACAGGTTCTGAATGTATTCTTGTCTGCCTATGTCCCTGACAACCAGAAGCACTATCGGGAACTTCGAATGAGGGGAGAAATCGCCTAGTGCCTAATCGACGGCTGGACTGGTACTATCAGAAGGAAGCCGGCTTAGTCCCGCTCCCGGCCTGTGGTAAAGCGTTAAGTTTGGTTTTCATTCCGCACCTAAGAACTCAGGTAGCTGGCCTGTGTTTCATTCGAGTCTAGCAGCCTCTGTGCCAGATATGATGCTACTGGGGAGGTAGACGGCTGCTTGGTCGCGTGGCGTCACCTCCTGGGTGGCATGGGTGACTTTGTGCCTGTCGGCTGCTTGAGTATCGCCTACACTCACAGGTAGAAGAGAGGGCAACCGTGGATCTTGCGAACTATCTGTCGAATGCATCAGAAGAACTCGGCTGGGCAGGGCTTTAGACTCGCTGTAATTCCTATTTCGATGCAGCCCTCTTCAGAAAGGTTAGCTTCCAGTTCTCCCACTCGGGAACTGTTCGTTGGTATCTTTATGACAAAGGAAGTAGCCATTCCTGAGCCATTAGAAACTCTCTACGCCGACTAGGAATGGCGGCATCTTTGAGAACGGTAAGTTAGTATCAAGCTTTCGCGTTCTTTAACCGTTCTAGATGGGTCTGATAGTCCTTATCATCTGGGCTGAGTTCGACAGCATTCTCAGCGGCAGATATGGCCTCGTCAAGGTTACCCAGTTCCATGTTCGCCCCTGATTTGATGTAGTTGAGAGCGGCCTTCGTAGTTGTGTCCTCTGGATCTCTCTCCAGGGCGGCATCAGCGATAGCTATTGCATCCTGCCACTGCTTGTTCTTTATGAATGACATAGCCAAGAAATAGCTGACTTCTGGCAGCGGTTGGACCGAGTGGGCCTTCTTGAATTTCGCAATTGCCTGTTCGTAATCGCCATTACTGAGGTAGCAACGTCCATAATAGTAGGCGACACGCCAGTCATTCGGTGCCATTCCTTCCGCAGACTTGAGGTCAAGCAGCGCGTATTTCACATTTCCATTGTTCAGATTCTTCTGAACGCTCTTCAGGAGGTTCTCCAATGACAAATTATCTTCCCCTTTTCGGTGTCATTACCGAGGGCGTTATTTATTCATTATGTGCGTATGCCCCTTGTTTGGCAAGCCCTGACCAGTACAGTGTGATTTGCGATTGCATTCTGATATGGTCTTTGGAGAAACAACTAGTGAGGCGGCATCATACCTTTAGCCACCCCTCTCTTAGGACACCCTATTCACAACTGGACGCTTTGACCCGAGTCACGAGACAAGCCAACTGGTTGGCGGAACGGATTACTCAACTTTCCGCAGTACAACTCGAGACACGCCGTCAATCATCTTGAGCGAGTCCTCAAGTTCGGTCAGTGAAACAACCAGCTGATCCGGAACGAAGTAACACTCGTAGTAGCATTTCTCGCCCCTGAGGCAAACGCCGGTCGTGAAGATAATGTCGCTAAGCTTTGCATCATTGAACGCATAGTTGAGCTGTTTCAAGAAATTCCTGGAGAGGTCGCTAATCTCGATCCGTAAGAGGTAGATATTGTCTGAAGCAACAGGAAAGAGCTTCATCACCCGATCCTTGTGGTGTAGTATGGTCAATCCTGCCTTTTCACCAATCTCCTTCACAAACTCCGCAGGAAACTCAACGGGTTTACCCGCTGTGAATCTCAGAATAACGGCCGAAGTGGCTCCCTCGCGATCTATTACCATTAGTTCAACGTCCTTCAGGGTGTATGTCGGTGATTGTGATTATCTCTCTAAATAAGTCATTCTGTTGTCTCCACCGGGGCCTTCTCAGATGCAGGAAGAGCAATATCTGGGTATTACATCTACCTTGTGAAGATCATGCTACGCTCTTGAGAAAAGCTATATCAGGGAAGAACATAACATTCGAGCCGGAGATTGACCTTCGTTGAATCCACGTCTGTCACAGCTTATCGGTTTGATTTCACTGGTCGTATGCGCGGCCATGACACTTGTAGTGTATCAGAGTACACTCATGGTCACTGGAGAGCCAATGGTTGTTCTTGCATCTGGTGTCATCGCTTGGGCCATTTTGGGTCTCCCCGAGCTAGTGATAGGGCTCTACCTGATTATTCGAGGGTCACGAGAGGCGCGTGTCAAAGATATTTCGGGTAGCCTGATCCCCCTTGTTCAGAGAGAGGGACGGGTTGGGGTTGACGCTGCGGCAAGAGAACTCGGAGTTTCAACTGAGGACGTTGCTGATGCCGCAGACCGCCTGGCTCATCGTAGGCTTCCTCTGGTCTACCTTGACCGTGCAAAGAGTGAAATCGTAAGTCCCAGTGCTGTTAGTCTGGAAGAGAGTCTGCTGCATCTTCTTCATGCCCAGAGAAGGATGTCTTTCGACCAGATTGCAAGAGTGACGAACTCTACGGACGAGCAGATTATCGAGGCAATGAGTGTTTTGTCGAAGATGGGAAGATTTCGCGGTACCGTAGACATGGACTCCCGTGTTGTCTATACTGCTGAGGCTGTGGAACAACTGCCCAAGGCCATCACAAAGTGTCCTAACTGCGGTGGAAAACTCAAGAATCCGATACTACCAGGCGAAGAAGAGAACTGTCCCTACTGTGGTCACTTCATTGTCAACCGTGTTGATTAGTCGGTTCCAGTGACCATCGCTCTGTCGCGTTCACGCAATATCTTCCACTTGCAACAGACGCTATCTGTTCCGTCATGGACGGCGTACCAATCGAATAGATTCGCAGTCAGACATGAATGATTAGGCAAGATGTGTATCCTCTCGCCGGGCTCTAGGTCTCTAAGCGGCGAACCATCCACCAGCTGTATCTTTGCATGCTCCTGTGAGAGTGATACGATGCGGTCACCCGTTGGTTCTTGGATATCTCCACTGGGAAATACTCGTCCGTATCCACTTAGGGGATCAACGTGTATCCGCCCCAAATCCTTGGAAAGTGCTGTTGCACCTGCATCAACCACAATCCGATCCCCGTAGTTGCCTATCACACTTGCAAGCACTGTCAGAGCACAATCGCTGAACGTGCAAGAACCAAGAGCCACCTGATCGTAATCATGGAGGACGTAGTTGCCCGGCCGTATCTCGGTAATGCAGTCCTCTATGTTGGGTGTGAGCGACATTGTAGGGGTGGATCCGATGCTGACAACGTCCGGTTGAAGATTGACCTTTCTTAGCTTCTCCGCAACCTTGCACATAACAAGCTGTTCCTCCCTTGCGACTGCTCTGATCTCTTCGACGCTGGACGCTTCGTAGACATGGCCGGCGTGCGTCAGGATTCCTCTGAAGCCCAGCCATCTTGCTTCCTCTATCTTCCGAGCCAACTTAACTGGGTCGCTGCTGTCGGGGTCGACTCCACAACGGTGATAACCACAGTCTACTTTGATGAGAACTCCAACCTGGACTTCTTGCTCTGCGGATTCTTTTGTGAGCCACTCGACTGGTCTGTGGCTATCGACCAGTACAGTCATGTTGACATCTCTGGCAAGATTCACGACACTTTCTACTTTGTCCATGACAATTGGCACAGCAAGCGTGATATCCTCGAAGCCAGAATCAGCAAAACCTTTGGCCTCCCACACTGTTGACACAGTAATACCACAAGCCCCTGATGAGCGCTGGAGACCTGCAATCTCCAAGCACTTGTGGGTCTTAATATGTGGTCGGAGGTGAACACCATTATCCTCTGCTTTCTTGGCCATTCGATCAATATTCTTCTCAAGTCGAGTTCTGTCAAGAAGAAGGGCAGGAGTCTTCAGGTCGTCAATTAGCATGGCTTTGAGCTAGCCGCTCGGCCTATAGAGGCTGTCGGTCGGAAGCACTAGGTGATTCCATGCTGATCGCCTCTTATTCGTCTTCTCAGATTGAGTCTGATCTCGTCCATCTTGGATGCCACCCTGCTCTTCTCCGGCCAGAAGTCTTCTATCTCCTCGAACCCGTGCACATCCCAGTAGAGTGGACATCCTCCGAAGCAATAGTTGAAGTATTCACAAGCCTTACAGCCCTCAGGCGCATAGTCCTTTGCTCTCCAGAACCTGGAAGCTCGATTGTACCAGACCTTCTCAAACCCGTCGTGAAGAAGGTCTCCGACCGGCTCGCTGAAGCTGGAGCATGGCAGGAGTTTCCCCTCTGCATCGACTGAGAGAAGACCATCACAACAGGCGCAGCTCTTTGCTCCCAGTCCATGAGCAATGGGATTGAAGATACACACAGGTGTAGGAGCATACCAGACGAACTGAACTCCTTTCTTGCTGGCTCTCTTCTTCACTCTTCGGACAATGTCTCCAATCTCGGTGTACTTGATTTGAAGCTCATCTCTCAGCTTCGCCGCTGTCCCGGTATAGATCACCATATTCATGCTGAAATAGGTCAGTCCCAGCTCATCAGCGTGGAAGTCTACTAGCTCCTCAAGATTCTCTACATTAGGTCTGCAGATTGTTGTGTTGCAGTGAGTGTAGATGTCGGTCTTGCGAAGGTTCTTGATACCCTCTACCGTCTGTTCAAAGGCGCCTGGGACGCCAACGATGAAGTCGTGAGTTTCAGCGTCAGCACCTTCTATGGACACTTGTGAGCTGTTCAGACCTGCCTCGACGAGTCTTGCAACGAACGCTTTGTCTGCACAGCGCCGTCCATTTGTTATCAGATTGACACGGAGCCCCTTCTCTCTACCGTGCTTAATCAGCTCAAATAGGTCGTTTCTGAGTGTGGGCTCTCCGCCTGTGAAAGAGAGAGATGGGACATGAGCATCATCGGCTATGATGTCTATGACACGTTTGACTTCTTCGGTAGTCATCTCGTCTGATTCTCGAAAGGGGGAATATGCATAGCAGAACCTGCACTTGTTATTGCAGCGGTAAGTCACTGCTATCTCGCTGAGTACCGGATACTTGATTTCGCCTGTACCGAAGGGAACAATCTTTGCTGTGCGATAAGTGTAGACATTCTGGTTTCCGCTCACCATATTCTGTAGATCGTCCACAAATGCAGCCAGGTCATTGAGAACCTGCTGCTTGTCAGCGCCATGATTCTCCGTAAAATAGTCCACAACGCTCTCTGGACTCTCGCCTTCAAGAAGCATCTTCAGCATGAGCATCCCTGTCCTGTTCAGATGCATCACCTTGTTGGGCCTCAGAATCAGAAGGTTGTCTTCCGGGCGAGAGAAGAAGTAGTCCCTTACCTCTTCCATGAATCTGGGTATCCATTTCAGGTCCTCAAGGGTGTACTGGTACTCTGAAACAGGCATAATGAGCCAGTGAATGACTATGACGACTTAAGGCTTGGTATCTTGACTCTCGATGGCAATGACCTGAAACGCTTATCTTTGCTTACGTCAGTTAGAAGGCAACGCTTAGGAGAGAGTTAACAATGACCACCGGTGAAATTACACTGCCATATGGTAAGATAACTGATAAGAAACTCGAGATGCACTTCAATGCATATGATATCGATTTGCCCGTGATAGCCTCCGGAATTCGTGAGAGGATGGATGTTCTCCGAGAACTCGGTGTGGCATTTGCAGGATTTGGAACTGAGGTTCCTCAGAATGTAACTCAGCAGAATCCTGCAATCATCAAGGCTTTCTTTGAATTCACAGGCACCACGGGTGATGCGCAAGTTATGATGAAGCGAGTCTACCACATTATCTGGTGTGGCATGATACAGGAGTTCCCAGATTTGATTGATTGGGCTCAGGCCAAGGCAGATCTGTCGAATCTGACCTACGCTCAGGCAGAGATCATGAGGGCAAGAAGGAGCGAATAGTGGGGCCGAGACTTCTGATGCCTGAGATAGAGGAGTCCGGTGTTCTACTCGGACTGCTTCCGTATCATTCATCACAGGATGAAGGAATTCTTCGGAAGACAGCACAAGAGGTCAATTAGAGCAGAGAGTACATGGGAGAGAAACGAATGAAGAGAAGATACGTCGCAGGTCTGCTCAGTCTGTTCATAGTGGGGATGATTGCATCCTGCAATACGGCCAGTGGTTCAGCAGATCTTGCAGCAGATCCGACACTCAACAGCGTCTATGTTGATGTTGTCGTCCTACAGAACGGCAGAATCAATGTGACTTATTTCATCACTTTTACGGCAGCGAGTGGCGGGCTTGGTGGATTCGACCTATTCGGGATCCAAGAGAGCAGTGTATATGACTCAAACCGTGCCTATGTAGAATGGGGTGGCTCAAGATACTCCCTTATCGTGGATAAGGTCTCTCAAGGCTACAAACTGGATTGGGTGCCCCGTACTCCTGAGGGTGAACAGGTCCTAGTAGTCTTTGGATACTTCAGCACGAATAGGATAATCGAACAGACTACAGGAGAGTACACTCTTGAGGGATCTTCAGAACCTGTCACGGGCGACTTCGGTGTTCTCAACTGGGCGCCCGTCCAATGGAGTATCGATGTGCTGTATGAGAATGTACGGGTAGTCTATCCGATTGAGATGGATGAGGCGTGGATAGTACCTGGAGGTGGAATCACTTCCGAAGGTGCACTTCATGCAGGGTACGTGGAGGACTACCGACAGGGCATCCTCTCCTCGGGTGAAACCCTTCGGGAATACGATGAGAACAACCTTCTCGCATATCCTTCGGCCGAGGATACAACTCCCCGCAACTTCAGTGTTAGTCTAGCAGCTGACCCCGCATATGCATATGACAAGTTGCAGGTATTTCAGTACACGAATTGGTCGTTCTATGCCGACCATGTAGAACCGGGAGATCTTGGGGTTGTAGGTGATACCTATGTAGATGTGGATGCTGATACCAATTTCGAATACGAGCTAGTTATCTTCAATTACGGTGATAGCGCAGTGTCCAATGTTGAAGTCACTCTAGGACTACCTGACAATATGACTCTGATTTATGGAGCGCTCGAAACATACATTGGGAATCTTGCGGGTGGTCAGAGCGAATACCTAACCTATACTTTCAGGGCTGATAACATTCCTGAGGTTCTAACAGTCATCTTTCTTATTACAGGAGAAAACTCTGAGGGTTCGGTCGGCGGGACCTTTACAGTCGACGTCTACGTAAGGGAGTATATCCCACCCCTGATACCGCCTGACCTCCTCATCATCGGTATATCAGGAATCATGGCGCTCGGTATACTCTACTACGTCTACAAGAAAGTCACATACTCGTACGGGGCCAAGTGGACTGCGGATGAAACCACTTATGACTACGAGAGCCCAGAGATTGCAGTTGAGACCTATGGAACCCCTGGGACGGTTGCAGAGCTAGACCCTGTCGAGTCCGCTTTCTTCTTCAACACGAGCCGACAGAAACTTATCACGATGATACTCATGTCCTGCGTCAAGAAGGGAGCAGTCCGAGTAATTTCCTCTGAGCCACTGAAGCTCTCGGTGACCGGCGTCAAGTTCGAGGAACTGACCTACTACGAGGAGCTGTTCCTCGAGGCCATCAAGGACAATGAGTTGGACCCAGAGCTGGTCGATGAGATGATTGACGAACTTGGAGAACACGTGCAGAAGAAATCATGGGATGCAGACTTCGAGGCGACCAAGGAGCATCATGACGAGATGATTGAAGGGGCCTGGAACGAGCTTGAGACCAACCCCACGATCCATGGCCGGACTGACTATTACTTCGACAGAAGGTATCATGATTCTTGGGCTTGGTATTGGTTGTATATGCATCCACGACATGACACACGAATCGGTGGCATCTTCAAGGATACGGGCGGTGCAATTTCTCCCCCAGATATTCCAGAGTGGTTCCGAGGTGTTGCTGATGCTACAGGTCATGCAATCAGCGGCGCGGGTCGAGTGGTAGGTGATATAGCTGCCACAACCGGCCAGATTATGTCCAATGTCACTAGCACTATCGGTGAGGTCATGAATGGCGTAGCTAACATTATCAGCGAGCCACTGAAGCCAATCGTTGAGGGTACAAGTCGCTGCGTATCACATGACGCTTGCCATTCAGCGTGTGTCACTCATGATGCGTGCCACTCGGCATGTCACTCGGCATGTCATAGTGCTTGCGTGTGCCATAGCGCATGCCATTCTGCGTGTCACTCTGCGTGTGTAAGCGGAGGATTTCGCTAGATGCCCCAGTTGATCATGACAATCTTCCACATGAGTGACGTGCACATTGGTGAACAGGGGGTCAAGATTGATGACTTTCTGAGGATCTTGGACGGTGTGGAGAAGAAGTCGAAGGCCATGACCAACCCCCTTCTACTGATCACTGGCGACCTGACCTCTGAGGGGCTCAGGGAGGAGTATGAAGCATTCCATGAGGCTGTCGACGGTATCGACGTTCCCATGATCATTGTGCCGGGGAACCACGACGAGCGGAACTACGGGACAGCTCACTTCGAGGAGCTCTTCGGCGAGCGGTTCACTCGCCATGAAACAGAAGAGGTTGCTTTGTTCGCTATTGATAGCTCTGAACCCGATAATGACGCAGGCCACGTTGGCCGGGCATACTATATGCAGATACGTGATTTCTTCGGCCTAGCAAAGGAGAAAATCAAGATCCTTGCTTTGCATCACCATCTGTTGCCTGTTCCGCATACCGGTCGAGAACACAACGTTGTGGAGGACGCAGGCGATGTGCTTGGAACTCTTCAGGTATCAAAGTGTTCTCTGGTGCTCAACGGTCATCGACACGTGCCCTGGATGTGGCGCCTCAATGATATGGTTCACTATACTACCGGGACTCTCCTCTCTCGAAGAATCCGCGGCGCAACCACTCAAGTCTATACACGAATAGACCTTACGAGAAACGATGCCACATTCAATCTGGTTGCAATAGATGGCGTTGAGCGCGTTTTAGGGCGGAGCGAGTTGCTTGTCTAGACCAAGCCAGAATGAATTATATTGCTGGCCGACCTAGACAGGAACCATCAAATCCAAAGAAGGCCGTTTCATGATTGTCGAAGTCCTAGTCATGTCAACCTACTACGGCATCAAACTCAGACTTGAGTATTTACCGCAGGTTGTTGACTGGGATACCATTCGGCAGGTCGGAAAGAGGACACACTCAATGGAACCCGCCGTAGACTACGAATCCGGTAACATTCGGGTATACTACGTCGAACAAATGGGGCCTGACGGGTTGCTGAGGCGTTTCGGGATAGCACGAAGGAATCCCTTTGTGATAATGGTAGTTGGCGATGAATCAGAAGGCAGAAAATCTGTCACAGATAAGGCACTCTCAGTGACCAAAGAAGTAGTCAGCGCTACTGATGGCAAAACACTCAAGTCTATTTCGGCCAGTCGAAGGAAGCTTCTTGCACGCAGGATAAACGACCAAGTCATCGACTATGTCAGGCTTGTCTTGTTTGGAGAGGCAGGGTCCGGGAAGAGCTCCCTCTTCTCCATGCTCACTTCAGGAGATATTACTTTGGAGTATCGCCCATCAGTGAGAGCAGTTGCTGCCCCCAATGCAGGTCAACTTCAAGAGATTCTCGAGAAGAAGACACCTTACGAATCCGACGAGTGGTACATGGTCGCAAACCAGTTGCTGACCATTTATGACCTTCCCGGATCAACTCACTACAGGAAATTGTGGGCCTCCTATCTCAAGAGAGCAGATGTGGGAATCATTGTGCTGAAGAGCAACAAGACCGGAGTGGCCCGTGCGAAAGGAATTCTTGAGGCGCACTTCAGGAATCTCCCAAAGCACATCATTGCAATTGCGAATTACCAGGATTTGGGGGATGCGGTGCCGCCACTGACAGTAGAACGATTCTTAGGCGTTACTACCTATGGTATGGTGGGTACCGACCTAGACCGTATCGAGCAGCTCCGTGCCATTGTGAAGACCGCGTCTGTCTACCGAGTTGACGGTTCTGATTGAGCGGTTGTCCACTACTGAAAGACCCACACAACTTCCACTGATGTGACATCCGATAGCGTTCCTATGGAGCTGACAACGCCTCTTACAACAACAATCGAATCAAGCGGTGGAGAACTTCCCGCCCACTCGAAGATGACGAAGTTGTCTCCACTGAGTGACTTGACCGTGTGGAGATTTCCCGCTCTGAAGATGAGCTTCCCCTTGATTGTCACAGCAGTTCCGTTGTCTATGTTTCCAGCATTAATATCAGCAATGCTGGCTTCACCAATCAATCCATCTTGCCAAGCGACAATACCTACAGCTACGATGATGATGAAAAGAGCTACTCCTATGGCCTTCTTACTCGACTTCTTCTTCGGCATGCAAGTTCACCCTCGTCTTCTAGACGCGGCCAGATATCTTTCTTTCTGCAAATCGGGTGTCTTGCCAACATGCTTCTTTCAAACCAGTAGATTCTAAATATCTAGACAGGCCGTCATATTGGTAGCTATGAACGAGGCTGAAGAATTCGTCAGAGTCTGCGGGAAAGTGGGGCAATACTCAAAGCGAATCACCGGGAATAGCATTGTCGACGCATATTTTGGTCCCCAAGAACTGGCACCCGCCTTGCAAGATGAGTGTCAGTCTTCTGGTAAATTGGTACACGAGCTGGGCGTTCTTCTGGACCGCTGCAGAGATGGGCTGGACCACGAGCTACGTCGCGATTACATGTTGGGTGAGATAGAGTCCATGCAGGTCCTGATCAGCTGGCTCGCAGGCGACAACATATCTTACGCAGACTTAGTGGAAGGACTTTTCGGTATTCAGATTGCAAGCTTCTCGGATTCGGACCTCGGTGATGCCACTGATGTTCTACAGGACCTTCTTGCAGATCATCCAGGAGAGGACCTCAAGGAGAAGGTGCGACAGTTCACAGAGAAGGGCCGTGTCAGAGGAGAGGAGCTCGGCAATCTTATCATGGGTGAGCTACAAGAGAAGACTCGGGAAGTGGGGGATATGTTCAAGACTCGAGTATTCTCGCAGATTGGTGATGTGGTCACTGACAATGGAGTCAGATATGAAACAGTTCAGAATGAGCCCTGGGGTGGGTACAACTATTACCAGGGCGACTATCGTTCCATCAATTGTTTCAACATCGACCGTTCATTCAACAGAGACCGATTGCTGGGTGTTGTATACCATGAGTATGAGCATCACGTATCTAATCTCTGGCGTGAGAAGGCATACAAGGAGAACAATTTGACTGAGCTGAGTATTGTACCACTTCACACTGGACGGTGTGTCATTTCTGAGGGCACAGCTGATACAGCCAAAGACTTCCTTGGAATTGTGATTGACAATCCTAGCAAGAAGGCCATAGATGCATTATACACCCTTAGACGGATGGTCAGCATCAATGCAGCAATCATGCTCAATCACAAAGAGCGGCCATTCGATGAAGTGGTTTGGTTCGTTCAAGAGAGAGGACTCTTCTCTCGGGAAACTGCGGAGGAATCACTAGGCTTCGTCAAGCCCAAGAGGGACGACGGTCGACCAAACTTGTGGGCACCATATATCTTCAACTACTTCATAGGCCGAACCCGGTATGTTTTGCCGACGTTTGAGAGAGCAAAATCGGAAGGAGAACTGAAAAGATTCTTTCAAACGGTTTACCTGAGTCCCTTTGCACTTTCAAGCAGCACCTGGCGTAAAGCGTTTGAATGGCTCTGAAACCTGCAGGGGACAACTCTATTGCATGACCTATCGTTTAGTGATCAAGGGCGCTGTGTGAAAACTCATCAACCATGAATTATTATGGTCACAAAAAGCGACGACGCGTTTGAGATTCGTTCACGGTATGGCGTGAATAGTTCTAATTATTGTCCTTTCATCGACTTTTCACACAGAGCCGTGATCAAGAAAACAATCTTGTTCCTTAGTCAAGGGAGGCCTCCATGGAATATTTCTCTATGCTAGATACAATAGGCGCGGACTCTGTGCAAGAAGCATCTCACTGTCTTCACAAGACTCTCAAGAGAGACGAACCTCTCCATCTTCCATTATTGTCCTTGATCGACCATCTGTATAGTCTATAGTCACAGTTGGCTTGTCAACCAGAAAGTCCTGATGGGTTGCTGAGTTATTGCCAACCGTCCCCGGATAGTCCATGTTATTGCCGAACGCCACATGGATAGTATTTCCCACTTTCTCCGACTCGAGGAATTCCTCAACGATTCTAGCCTTGGGATTAAGGCCCATTGCGAACTCACCGACATATTTTGCCATCTTGTCTGTGTCTTGCGTTTCTTCGACAACTCTCAGCGCCTTCTTGTCGTCAGATTCTAGTTTCTGGACACGCCCCTGTTCCACTTCAACACGTATCGGACTCACTAGGGGACCGACTCCGCCCACTGCAAGGTCGCAGACTAGCACGCCATTCATGGAGGTCTCAACTGGGCCGACTAATACCTCACCTGTAGGCAGATTCATCCATTTCATTGTCTTCCAGTTGATTGCGGTATCGGTGAACCATGTTCTTCCTTTCACACTGAGTGTGAAGTCTGTCCCAGCCGGTGCTGTGACATGGACTGATTCAACATCTTGGAGCAGCGTCAGGAGGTCTCTGGCCTTCTCTTGCATCTCCGCGTTCTCTTCTCTGGTCAAAGCAAGAGCTCCTTCGGTGAGCATTTCCATTGTGATTCCTGGACAGTGCCCTACTCGCGAATTACCCTTTCTGGTCTCCAGTTTGATGATCTTGATTCTGAAGGGAGTTTCTTCTGCTGGTCCTCTCAGCAGATTTACGAAGATATCTGGCTGCGGCTGAGCATTGATCATCTCCATCAAGTGCAGGGGAACATCGCTCCTGAATCCCTCATCTGTTTCAAGAACGAGTAACCTCGTCCAGAGGTCCAAATCTAAGGCTCCGCTGGCAAATGCATATCCAATATCTCTCCTTACGTCATCGCACACAATCAGAATCGATTCTCCCCGTCTTGCTTCTAAGACCGACTCTAGTGCATTGGCTGCAGCTTTTGTCGCAATCATCAGGCACACCGAGGAATTCGGCCGCAGACTTCCTTTAGGCTGTTACGGCCGGAGATAATGACTCGGTTTACGGACCCCCAAGAAGCAGACTGCTTCAGTGGACCTCATTTCCTGATCCATCCAACAGCACTTTCCACTACGTCAGGATGAAGAAAAGGACAAGGGATGGCTAGAGGCCACCCTTTGAATGTCTACTAGCCACCTTTTCTCTGAGCCGTGTTGTAGGCTGACTTGAGCTCTCTCTCCATCGAGCTTGGAATAGCGCTCTTCCCTTTGACCTCGCCCTCCTGTCTTCGGATGAAGACATAGAGCAATGTGATGTATACTATGTCAAAGGTGCGCAGCACCAGAGTACTGGGTATCGCTGCGAACACCACGAATATGATGGTAAAGAGTAGAGTCATCAACAGGTCACCTGAATATAGCCAACCTATAGCTGCTCCTCCGGCAGCGAATGCGATGAAGAAGATTGCTGCAAGAACGCCGAAGCCCCAACGCACAGCTGTTTCCTTGATGATGACGTCAACGAAGTTACGTCGCACGAGGCCGGCACTCCGCTTGATTCCATCTTTCGCTCCAGTCTGTTCGGCCACCATAGCTGGAATCGTGAAGAAGTTGATCAGGGCCCATATCCAACCTATCACTCCGCCTGCAACCCTTCCAACGGCAGCACCACCTGCTCCGCCAAGCTCTCTGCCAAGCCGCTGAAGTATGAACCTCACTATCACGACTATGACGCCCGCGATGCTAAGAGCTGCGATACCGCCGATAACTCCAAGTGTGCTCTTCACACCGTCACCTAGGGTCGGGTCTCGTCCTCTCATGTAGATATAGACCATAGCCGACGAGGTCCCATAAGCGAAGTTGTAGAAAAATATGGTCGTGAACAGATAGAGCACAACACCTACGCCCACCGGCGTTGCCGTTTCAAGAGTCCACTCCGAAGTGCCCATGAGGACATCCATTGGTGTGAACTGGAAGATGATTGCACCGAACATCAGGGCCGAGATGAATGTGAAGAACATTGTCACAAGCGGTGGCACAAAAACACCTTTCTCATCGAGACAGACTCGTCCCGTCAGTTTGATGATCTCGCCAGCTCGCCTTACGCGGTCCTTGTAGACAGTGAACAGAAGGATGGTTATGAACAACGTGAACAGTCCTGGTAGCATCACTGGCCATGCCGAGGTGAGCGCTGCGAAGTTGAAGCCCGATGCCACAAACAGGGCAATCGGGGCAAGCCATGTGATCACGTTCATGAACACAGCTCCTAGGTAGATCAGGGTTCCTCCTAGTCGATTAGCCAGCGCTGATGCTCCGACCGCCATCAGAAGGCTGAGAACAATCAATGCTCCGAAGATGCCTGCGATGGAGTAGATATTAGCGGTCAGAAAGTCCGGTAGACCCGAACTCTGTATTGCATCAAGGATATCTTGACCGTATTGGTTCCATAGCTGTAGCAGCGAATAGGTGCCGTAGGCTATGAAACCACCAATCACCACAAGGATGGCAAGAACCGCGCCTGTGTGGCTTGGATACTTCTCTTTATCGTGATAGGATACAATGTCTGCGTTAGCCAACTCTCTCTCCTCTATTGAGTTGAAGTGTCAATTTTCACTGAAGAAGAAAGAAGTTAAAGCTTCGCACAGACGTTGAAATGGAAGATAGAGGAGCTCTCGGCATTCCTCTATCTATCTTGCTGTCAGTCGAACTCGCGTGCTAGTTCCATCATCTTCCTGACGGATAACACCTCAAGAGCAGGTGAGGCATAGGTATCTGCTAGCCTCTCAGCTGCGTCTTCAGGGATTCCTGCTTGAGTCAGCAGTTTCTCGAAGGCCTTTCTGCTCTTCTTTACTTGACCCCTTGCGCGCCTGATGGCCCAGTACGACCTGACAAACAGTTTTGTACCACCGGATACTGCGTCCCAGATCAAACGTGCCACCATGCCTAGTCCTCTTCATCCTCGTCTATTTCGATGTGGATATTGCGGCCACCTTTGGCCTCATCCGAGGCAATACTCATGATCTTCTGGAAATCTAGTGCACTTACGTAGTTCTCCGTCATCTTGAGAGCCACTTCTTTCGGTATACCCTCTTCTATGAGCTTGGAATAGAAGCGTCCGATTGCTGTTGCTACGTTGCCAGCAGACTCTGGACTGTATAGGCTGCCAATCAGTCCGGAAATTAGTTTTGGAATTGCCTCGTTCAGCGCGCCGAATATTTCGCGAATCTCTTCTGCGTCTTCGACATGTGAGCTACGTTTCTTGGGTGTTTCTTCATTACTCAAATCATTCACCACGTAGAAGTATGCATGGTCACTGAATATAGAGCTGGTGGGCAGAAGTGACCAAAATCCTGATGTTTACGTTTCCATCTTGGTCCAGAGTCAGCAACATGGTGGATTCAGGTTTCCCATGTGTCATCTCTTCGATAAGGTGAAATATCGAGCTCGGTCGTCCTCATCCTCGACGACGACGAGTATTCCCCGTTCTACTAGCTCATTCACACGTTCCCTGACAATCCTTCTTGAGGCCGTACCCCTTTCGCTTCGAACAGATGAAGTCAGTTGGCTGATGTTCATCGGACGACTGGTGTCTAGGGTCTTGACTATTGCCCAGCTGATATCATCCTTCTTCAGGTCACCGAATCGCGACTCAAGTCTCTCCGCCTTTGTGAATTTGGACATGAGTTTGACCATTCCATCGTAGAACTCAAATCCTTCCCGGATCACCTTGGCTGATTCGCTGACCTCTTCAATTCCAGGTCCGATTCGCTCGATCAGCCTCTCGACTCGAGCAAGTCGTGAGGAAATCTCATCCAAGCGGTCCTGCACCTCCTCAAGAGACATCTCCGAATTCTCTTCTGATTTCGGAGATGATGCATCTTCGCGAGCTTTGTTGTTCAATTCCATGACCTCGTGGATGAAGTCAGACCTATGTCAGAGGTTAGCCAAGGTTGTGCTAAAAGACATTGTGTATTGCGTACGCATGGTTTGTAGGCAAAACACAAGGACCGAAATGTCCTCGGCGCAATCTTGAATAGATTAAAGAGCAATCGTGGGGTATTCCAAGCCCATACGGTGACCGCGCCGTCACAATAGAGAGTTGTTTCGAAGGAGATACTTCGATTGAAGAGAGCCGTTACATTCATGTTGTTCCTGATTCTGCTGGCATCATTTCCTGTGTTACTTGGTGACAGTAATGCCGTCGCAGGTGGGCAAATCAATACATCTCCCAAGGAGAGTTCGTTGGATTTCCATCGCATTGCAGACGAGTTTGGCGGGCTGCTTCCCATCATCGCACAGTTCACAGCTCCGCTGACCCCAACAATACGCTATGAGCTCGAGATGGCTGGAGTGACCTTCGGTTTAGGAAGCCCTGAATCCAGCCGTGTCGGGGATTACTATCTGCTAGAGGGGCCTGTGGAGAGTATTGAAAGTGTCATGAATCTGGGCGTGATAACGGCTGTCAAGCCCCAGACGCCGAGTAGATACCTTCATGCAACCCGTGATCTCTCTATCCCAGAGATCAATGCTGACGAGGCATGGAATATCATCGATAAGCTCGGTAAGAATGCTACTGGCAAAGGCATTTTGGTGGCTGATTTGGACTCCGGAGTTGACTGGACTCATCCAGACCTCTGGTTCCCCGGAGAAACCGAATATGACTGGATTGATGACAACTCCGATAATGAGCCAACCAATGGGACTGACTACATAGATCTGAACAATGATTTATCTCCTGATGCTGATGAGGTTCTCTACTATCTGGATCTGGATGGTGATGGCACTTTCAATGCCACAACCGATTGGACATGGGTTGACAATGTGACAGCTGATGGAGTCCCCCAGATCGGAGAACCGTTTTTCGTTGTCAATGACACCAACAACAATGATCGGCTTGATGTGGGTGAAAAACTGCTGATGCTTACGACTCCAAAGACGAGGTACATCGTGGAGCAGGATGGTTCCGATAATACTCAGGTCTGGGAGAGGGGGGTAAATCTTAGACAGAGTACTCATGAGGATACAGATGGCCATGGCACGGCTGTTGCAGGCATTCTTCTTGGCGGACAGCTAGGTTTCAGAAAATATGTGGGCGTAGCACCCCGAGCTGAATTGATGATGATCAAAGTCCTAGGTTCTCAGGGCACATCACTGACAGTCGAAGAGGGACTGACATATGCCTATAATCACGGTGCTGATGCCATTCTCACCGAGATTGGTTCTTGGACCTATGAGTATTTGGATGGGAGTTCGGCCTCTGAAACTCTCATTGACACAATCGTTGCCGACGGAATCCCGGTCATCTCTCCCAGTGGGAATCTGGGTGGAAAGGACAAGCACAGTCTGTTCAACACATCTGCCAATGTTGCTAAGCAAGTGGATTTCTCAATCCCCTTTCCAAGCGATGATCCGTATCTGAATCAGGAGATAGAGTCAGTCTACATGACCGTACTCTCAGTAAACTCTACTGACTTTCAGAATTGCAACTTCAGCTTGATCTTCAATCTACAGTCTTTGGGTGGTCCTCTCCAGTTCATCGTCTACCTCCACCCGGGTGTTGGATATTGGAGCTGGAACACAGACAATGTTGTAGGATACCCTTTCAGTATCGATTCTTTTGTGTCGGTTTCAGATAGATCTACACAGATGCTTGCCATATGGATAAAGGGGACACTGCCGACAACGGGGTCCGGCAACGCGCCTCCGTGGCATCAGCTAAATGTGACTACTCCAGCTAATACCACCTTTCATGGCTTCATATCTGATGATAAGACGTCTTGGACAGGCGGCGCAGTTTGGATCAGTGACATTTCCAACGATTATCACATCACGTGGCCTTCTACCGCGGACTCGGCGCTCAGTGTGGCAAGTTACAGGACGAGAAACCTCGTAAGCGGCGGTGTAGTTGGTGATATTGCCAGTTTCTCATCGAGAGGACCAAGAATCGACGAGATATCGAAACAGGGTATTGCTGCTCCTGGAGGATACGACATCATCTCAGACTACACCAATGCCTCCAGCTGGGCTACATGGTACAATGCGTATGGGCAACTGCCGTTTGACCGCCAGTTCGGAAGCTACAGGCTATTCAGTGGCACCTCGGCATCTGGGCCACATGTAGCTGGCTGCGCGGCATTGATGCTTCAGCTCGACCCTTCACTCGGGACACAGGTGCACAGTATTATCAGATCAACAGGTCGGAATGATAGCTACACCGGCGACACACCAAACAATGTCTGGGGCCACGGCAAACTTGACGTCTTCGCCGCTGTCGCGTTCATTGACACCACATCTCCGACAGTTCTGTCTGTAGGCCGCTCTCCCACTGATGTTGACTACGGCGAGATGGTGCAGATTGAAGCGAATGTGACTGACAATGCGGCCATCGACTCGGTGTTCTGCAAGTATGAAGTAGGTGGATGGTCTGATCCGACATTTCTTCTCATGGAGCAGCAACCGAGTGGTAACTACAGCACACTCATCGGTTCGTTTGATTACGGGGATAGTGTCAGTTTCTCAGTCTATGCTAATGACACTGCAGGCAATGATGTTGAAACCACAGTTGCCACCTTCAATGTGGGGGACTCCATTCCTCCCCAACTTGAGGACCACTGGAGAAACGCCACAACCCCCGCAGAGAATCATGATGTTCTCATCACTATTGACGTGATTGAACCCACAGGCTCATCAGGTGTAGACAAAGTCATTTTGAACTGGACACTGGATGGATGGGTTTCATTCACGGAGACTCTGATGGCACTAGACGGTAGTGTGTATTCAGGTGTAATACCCGGTCAGCCACTCGCCACAACTGTCGAGTATCGCATCACCGCCAATGACACAGCAGGAAACATGAACACCTCCCAGAGTTTTGAATACACAACAGTTGCGGCTGAGCAGAATCCGCCTATTATCGGTACACCATCGGGTGACCCCGGTAGTCCCGTTGCTTATCAAGAGGTCAACATCACTGTGACGGTTACTGATGATACGGCTGTCAACATGGTCGTCCTTTCTTATTATAATGGAACAGCTTGGATCAATCTAACCATGAGCGGATCGAACAACGACTACTCTGCAATCATACCGGGTCTCCCAGGAGGCACTGAGGTCATATACCGCATCTATGCTCAGGATACAATCGGCAACTGGGCGGTCTCTTCCGATTATTCCTATACCGTGCAGTCAGAAACCACAACGACGACCACAACGACGACCACAACTTCAACAGCGACCAGCACAACGACCACAACCCCTGGAGATCCTGAGTACCTCATCTTGGCGCTGATGTTGGCATCTATACTGGGACTCATAATACTGGCAGCTCTTTACAATAGAAGGCGGAACTAGCTTGCATCAACTGATCTCACTGCCCTCTTATGCAGATACTGCTTAGATGCTCTTATATGAGCAAGACTTATTCCCATCAAGAACTGGATAGAAACGTGAGTGTCCTTGAAAATGAAGCAACTCGGCACATTCGACCTTAAACTGGAAGGAGGAACCCTCAATAGAGTCCTTGGTTCTGGCAAGAAGATTCCTGTTGAGGTTTATGTGGACGGTGAGAATACCATCCTCTTCCTAGATTGCTCCTGCTGTGAGGAGTTGCTCGCAAGCAAGCTGCCTGGCGGCGTCTTGATTCCAATCGCATCCACACTCAAGGCTTTCTTCGAGGACAGAGGTATGCGGAATCTTGACGTAACCGTTGATGGATCTATGATGCAGCGGACCTATCGCGGAGTCATCGCCAAAGAACTCATGGATGACATGCAGGATTTGCTTGAGGACGCCGTTGCGGAGTTCCTAAGAAAGCGAAGAGCAACATAGACTACGGAATGGATACATCTCACGAGATGAAGAAAGGAAGAAGGGGCCTAACCCCCTCTTACTGCCTATTACTGATTCTTGTCTTGGAACTCCTTCATGAATTCGGCGAGCTCCTTCGTTCCCTCTAGGCTCGCAGCATTGTAGAGTGAGATTCTCATTCCGCCGACTGAACGGTGTCCCTTGAGTCCAATGAAGTCCTTCTGTGTGGCTTCTTCCACACATTTCTTCTCTAGTTCTTCTGTCGGAAGGTTGAATGTGACATTCATCAAAGAGCGCGAATCTTTCCGCGCATGCCCCGTGTAGAACCCATTGGAGTCATCTATTACGTCATAGATGTATTTTGCTCTCTCCTTAGCTCTTCTCTCCAGTTCTGGAACTCCGCCAATCTCCTTATAGTGATCCATAACCAGCTTGGCCATGTAGATTGAAAATACCGGCGGCGTATGGTAAAGTGAGTTCTTAGCCGCCTCTGTCTTCCATTTCAGAAGTGTTGGAGTATTCTCTGGCACCCGATCTAGGAGGTCTTCTCGAATGATGACGAGAGTCGCCCCAGCCGGTCCGATGTTCTTCTGGATACCTGCATAGATAACGCCGAAGTCCTCCACATCAAGCTTTCGAGATAGGATGTCTGAAGACATATCGCATGTCAATGGTACCTCGTCGGGAACCTCGGGCCAATAGTGCCACTGAGTGCCGTTCACTGTGTTGTTGCTAGTGATATGTGCAAATGCAGCTTCTGAGCCGAACTTGACGTCTCGTGGGACATATTTGTACTCGTCCTGAGCGGATGAGGCAACAACTTTGACATCTCCATAGAGCTTCGCCTCTTTTATCGCCTTGTCAGACCACCGACCTGTGTCCGCGTATTCCATCGGTCTGCCTGGCAATTGGAGATTCTGAGGTATCATGAAGAACTGGCTTGAAGCTCCTCCCTGAAGCCACAGAATCCTGTAATTATCGGGGACTCCCATCAGATCTCGGACAAGCGCTATGGACTCATTGTGGAGTTCATCGTATTGTTTGGATCTGTGAGAGATTTCCAGTATTGACATTCCAGTTTCTTCCCAGTTCAGAAGCTCTTCTTTGGCTCTCTTCAATGCAGGGAGCGGAAGAGTAGCTGGGCCCGGATAGAAATTATACACTCGTTCTACCATGAGTAACACCAAATTCCTTTTCTAAACACTCTGCAGTCCTAGTGTGAAGACTCTATGTGCCTTCAAGACTACGTGTCCGCGACTGGTTCACCCTCATAATAAGGACATCGATGAGTGAACGCACAGATGGTTGCGTGTCAGTGGAGGAACTGGGACAGGCCATTGGTGCTCTATCCCGGCCTTCTCGATGACTGCGTGGATATCAGTTCATCTGAGCTTGTTGATTGTGAAACCAGTGTGGACCTTCGGGTAGAAAAAGGTGCTCTTCTGTGGCATGCATTCGAAGTTGTTTGCCACAGCTTCAACCTCTTCTACGCGCGTCGGGTTCATGAAGAGAACAGCTTGTGCCTCACTTCTGACCGAACGAATTGAGTCTTTGACTGCATCGCCGATGCCCTTGATGTAGACCACATAACCTCCTCCACTCATGGTCCCCTCGAGAAGCTTCTGCCTGTCGATGCCGAAGACTCTATCGAGAAGCAATGAATGCAGGATGGACACATCCAACCTCCTTAGTTCCTCTGACTTGTCGGGAAGTATCTTGTCCATGATGCTGGAGTCCTTGAGAGTCAGAGCGTAGTACTTGCCATCATTCATGAAAAGTCCAAATGCATGCTGTCCGTTCTCAAAGCGTTCGTCCATCAACCGAAACATGGGTTCCTTCTCTTTGAATTCGTGGACCTCGAAATGTTCTCTAATACCCTCAAGGATTCTCGTTTCATCGAAATTCTCAAGATTCTGGACCAATCTGTGAGTCGGTAGAACAACAAGCCCCGGATTCTGGATGTTGACAAAGGTCAACATACGGTACTTGGCACTCTCAAGTTCTGGGTTTTCCTTTGATAGTGCAAGTGCAGTCTTGTATCGATGATGGCCGTCTGCGATGATGACGTACTTGTCAGACATGTGGTCTGTAATATGCTGCTTGTCTTCGTCATCCGTTATCTTCCATATTCGATGGCGGACTCCCTCTCTATCTTTGACATCAGCAATTGGCCGTTCTTTCATATGCTTCTCAAGTATTTTGTCAACCACTCGTTCATGATCAGGATATATCACGAAAATCTGGCCGAACTGGGCCATTGTCGCTCGAGAGAGGTTCAGTCTGTCTTGGATGTCTTTCGGAAGCGTTTCTTCATGCTGAAGGACACCAGCGAACTCTCCATCTTCAGGAGCTTCTGTTGCGAACTCTTCGAGCTCGATCAGTCCAATGAATCCGAAACGGAACATCATCTCGCCGTGAACCTCGAAGTTCTGTCCGTAGATATAGAATGCATCTCGGTTATCCTGAACCAACACTCCGTTCTCGACCCATTTTTCAAGAAGCCTTCCCGCTCTGGTGTATTGGTTCTCCTCATCAGTATCTTCTTTGCCTGCTTTGTTCTTTATTATCCGTGAGATGTTGTATTCTGAGAGCCCTTGGAGCTCGTCCACCATCTCTCCCTTGATTATGTCGTAGGGCGGTGAGAAGAGATTCGCGAGGTCTCCGGCTTTCTTCTCGTTGTATCGATAAGCCTTGAAAGGAAGGACATTCACCATTTCATTTCCTCCATTGAGTAGGACAATCCATTCTTAGACAATGGCAGCATAGCGGCGCAGAAATACGGCAACGTCATAAGTCTTTCTTTGGAAACTAACGTGAGGTTATCATTTCCGGGAACGACGAACGTCAGACTTAAATTGAGATGTGGCGCGAACACCGAGGCTATCAAATTCAGGGGTGACATAAGATGGAGTTCTGCGACAAGTGTGGTACTTTGATGATTCCTGAGAAGAAGGATGGAAAGCCCATCTTGAAGTGTAGAGAGTGTGGGCATGAGAAGAAGATTGGCAAGTCGCCCAAGTACACTGTGGAGTACAGAATCAAACACTCACCAAAGGAGAAGATTGTGGTCGTAGAGGAGGACTCACAGAGAAATGAAGAGGTCTCTGAGGACGAACGAAGAGAGCGTCGGAAGGCCATTCTTGAGTTCTTCGATGCCGATGAATCAGAATAACTCTAAGGAACCTTTAAGTTCGTATTTAGACGAATATATCGTGTCGATGCGAATGATGACTGTTCCATTGCCCTAGTTCTAGACGGCTTCCTTGCAGTACTGAGCTACGAGGAGGCCAAGGAGGCATACCCTTGAAAAAGAGAGAAGTTGACTTTCATTACGATGTAGTTCCCTTCATTCTAAAGGAGGGCGACGTTCTTGATATTCTGAGAGTGGCCAACGCGGGTCTTGACATCCCTGAGAATCGCCTATCGGATGCATTGGCCGATCTGAAAGACCTAGTGAACCCTGATGGCGGGGTGCCCTTTGCTTTGCAGAAGGGAAATCCTAGTTCGGTAAAGAAGACTGCGGAGATTCTCCCTCTCATCATGAGGTATGATGAGTGCTCGGAGATTATCGAACCTATGATAACATTCCTAATTTCTCGACAGAAGAAAGATGGGGGGTTTGCAGAGACTCTCAACTTAAAGCCCATGATTCAAGACAGATACGCCTCTGCTGGAGGAGTTGAATGGTACCCTGTCGGTAAGAGCATCACCTGGCTAACTGGAAAGGCCCTAGAGGCCCTGTGTCGTGTGGGTTATGAAGAGGAGCATCGTCTGCGGAAGGCACGAGATTTCCTCATGTACTCGCAAAACGAAGATGGTCACTGGCCGGATTTTATGGACCAGAACGAGTCTGACCCTCTGGCGACAGGGAATATCATTGCTGGGCTGACAGAGATGGGTGTCAGTAAGGACCACAAGGTCTACCAAAATGCTCGGGCTGCTCTATTCCATCATCTCAAGACTTCAGTTGAGAGCGGGTCTACCTACGATATAGTTGACCTCTCTGCAGTTGATACAGTCCAGTCAGAGATGGAGCAGGAGGTGGTTGACAAGGGCTTTGAGCTCGTCATACAGAGCCAGAATAAAGACGGTGGTTGGATCAATCCGGGAACGAAGAAGAGCCATCCTGAACTGACTTCCCTCTTGGTCTTTGCTCTGAATACCTGCTGCAAAGGGAAGTAGTGTCGGAGAGGTTCTCGTGAAGGAGAGGGGTCTATAATTCGAATAGATTTCTCAGAACCTTTTATTGTGCTGATGCATTTGTGATGTCTTGGGACCACTTCGATAAGAGAGTGTAGAACCGTGAATCTGAAAGTACAACGTGATGAGGAAATCGTCGAGTTGCGAAAAGTCGAGCTTGAACCACTGAGTCCGCCTCTCTATAGAACAATGATTGGCTACAACTCCCTCAAGAGACTCGGATATTCCATATCATTCATCAGACCGAAGAAGAACTCCTCTGGCGATTTCGAGCGCATCAGGTACAGTTTCATTGAGCGAGGGATCATGACCCGCCAGCTGGAGGAGGAGCTAGAACCTGACATGAAACGGGGAATACTCAATCAGCTTCCACGTGGTGATTTTGCTATAGTCCTGTTGCTTACACAGGTCCCCAGACGAGGTGTCAATATACGATTGGATAAGTTCACCTACGAGTTTCTGGGATGCATTCTCATGAGAGACGATGAAATCCTAGATGTTGTAATGAACACGGCACCGACGCGTGAGATTCTGATGCCGACATATGACGATGCAACAACTACCGCTGTGAGTTAGCTACACACTCCGTTTCATGGGCGTAGATTTCTCTTCGAGCTGTCGAATCATCTCTCTCTTCTTCTTCGTACGATAGGCTTGTAGCCCAGCTCTTCCGAGGAGAATCATGAATGGAATAATCCACCAGATGATATAGAGGCCCATGTCGAACTGCATTATCTGCACTCAATCTGAGGTTTGTTGTGACTCAATTAAGCTTGTTGGCTTACGCACCGAACCGTCTTCTCAGGCAGGCTTATGTTGAGCCACTTGAGAAGTCTACAGTGTGGAGCTGTGATCATGCCGCGAAGTCTGAGAGGTGTTCCGAAGGAGATAGCTGCGTTCGGTGAACGCCAGTTCCGAGAAACTGGCGCTGTTGCGGTTGATGTGTTGCGGGTGAAAGCCTCGACCATGCGCAAGCACTTCAAACGCCTCCAAGGCATAGTGTATCTTGTTGCTGTCATCAATCTTGATAGGGTTCGTGTGTACTTCTTCAACAGAGAAGGAGTCATGCTGGTGGGGGAGAATGTCGAAACTTCGATATACAAGAAGATTCGCGAGAAATCTCGCCTCCTGGCAAAATTCGAGAAACCACAAGAACCCACCGAAGAAGAGTTGAGGATGGAGGCAACTGAGGAACTCAGGAACTCTCTCTCAAGAGCTATCAAGAGGGTATCCAGATTCCTCGCATTGACCGAGCCACCATTTCCAGAGACCTATGTGAGCAAGCAATCCCTTTCCGAACACACGCAGTCCTTTGGCTTGAAGATTGAGGACGATGCGCTAGTCTTCCAAGAGTCTCTGTTGCATGGTGCACCCCTTGAAGGCCTGTCAAATCGCGCGGCATTTCTCTTGCTATTGGATACACAGAGGACCAGACTAGAATACCTGAATTGTCTGGGAAATGCCGTGGCTGCTGCTGTCTTGAAGAGTCCCATGAGTGAAGAATGGCAAGACCTCTGGCTCAAGAACTCCAAAGAGACGGACTATCATCCGTTGATGCGGCATTTCATTCGGCACCTTGACACCTACCAGGAGCAAGGTTTCTTGCGCCTGTTGGAGGTGGCGAAATCGAGTCCACCCATTGGAGATACTTCGAAATGGACCAAGAGTCTCAAGATGATTCATGACACGCTCGAGCTCAGCACAGGTACCGAGGAGTTTCCAGTCTTCAAGAGATTCTTGGGCGACCTGACAGATCTCAATGCATTGAATCAAAGGCGTAACACACTCGAACGTTTCCATCTCGCACCCAGAGCTTGGTGTAACCCACAGTCTCTGGACCGTCAGTTGCATGTCAATCTTGACACTGGTGGCTTGCAACACGATGCACTCTGCGAAATCGTCTATGTTGATGAGCAATCTCCAAGGACTATGCAGGTTCTGGACGAAGGTGATACGCCAATCGATGCTATGGAGTACATGCTGAATCTAGAAGATATCTTTCCTAAGCCGGGCGGGTTGGTGTCGCGTGGGAGGTATCTGGTTGAACGTGCTCTTGCTGCTATGGGGGTACAGCTTTCGTCTGGACTGACCTTTTCAAGAAGGCTTGAGTTCAATGGTGGAACGATAAGCAATGTGGAGAAGGCAGTACTTGAGCGACTGTGGACCGGAAGCCTGCAGATTCTGTCAGACTCATTGATTGGCTCAACGAAGCGAATGAAGTCGTTGATTGATAGTGGGCATCTGATCTTGGTTCCTGATTTCAATCACTTGGGTATTTCACCCACGCATCTCCTTGTGGGTGAGCCAAAATCTGTAGCAGACATCTCCAGAGAACATACACTTGAGGCAACCCTGTTTCACTCGTCATCTGAGTCATTCGCCGTCGTATGCTCAGTTTCGCATTGGAGACAACAACTGCTGGATGAGTGCATGAGACTGCACGTTCGTTTGTATCCTGTCATCGGAGTCAATTCAGCCATCAGACTGGTGCGAAATGAGCCACTGCTCTTTGACTTGACCGGGGCTGTGACATGGAGCAGCTGCTCTAGTCGATGATATCAACAATTGTTCCTATGGCTCTGGTGTTCGCCTCGCGAAGCACGATTCTATCCCCGGCCTGTACTGCTTCCGGGACCATTAGAAACTGAAGCCGGACTCGGGCGAAATCCCCCACACACAAGTATTCCTTATCATAGATGTGTTGGAGTACGACCGTCTGCTGGATTGTATGACACTGCATGACCGGGCAGTAACCCTCAGAGATTCTTGTTGGGTGACGCGTGACCACTATATTTGCCTCGAAAACTCCGGCACTCTGTACAGGCTCCTCTGTGTCTGCAATCAGCTGTCCTCTTCTGACCTTGTGCTTGTCTACATCTTTGACGTCGAACCCAAAGAGGTCGCCTGCACGTACGCGCCCAACCCTCTTCTTGAACATCTCTATGCTGAACAGGCGCCCCTCCATGAAATCTCCATTCGGGTCAGGTCCAATCAGGAGGTTCTGTCCTGTCTTGAAGACACCCTGGTTAACGGTTCCTGTGATTACTACACTGGTTCCCTTGATGCCCCTGTACACCTTGTCAACGAAACCTCTTGCTGGTTCTGAGAGGTCTCTTTCACCTGAAGACGAAGGTAGTCTGGAGAGTAGACTAGTGAGGAGTGACAAAGATTCATAGTCCGTCGCTGCGACTTGGAGTATCGGTACGACGACTTGGTTGCCAATCTCTTTGATAACTGCTGGAATGTCCTCGTTTCCTTTGACATTAACCGGTATCTTTCCGATTTCCTTCAGAGTCTTTCTAACAAGACCCTGTACCAGTTCCATCTCATCTTCTGCTGTCTTGTCACCCTTAGATATCACCACAATGAAGGGGGCTTCTTGATTCGCCATGAGGATCATGTGTTCACGTGTTATATCATCCAACCTTTTCGAGCCTGTCCTTTCTTCTTCGCTTCGGATCAGATTGGCCTCCTCAGGGCCAGGAACGAGGATCATTCCATACTGGGCATCTGCACCAAGGATACTCCGAATCATGGTCTTGCTGTATTCCTTGTGTCCCGGGGCGTCGAAGAATGTGAGTATCTTTTTAGAACGGTCAAGAACTCTTGCAGCCTCTTCCTTGTTGAGAGGATTCTCAAGATGGATCGGCGCCCCCTCTTCATCATATCCAAGGAATGCAAGATGGATATCTGCAGTCTGTCCTCGGGTGATCTCTTGAGGGTGCTTCAATAGAAAGGACCTTGCACTTCCACTTCCGTTGTCTGGTTTCCCGGTGACGAGTGCTCCAATCAGTGTCGATTTTCCTGAATTGACTCTGCCTGCAACATTCACAGAGCAGGTCTCTTTGATCTCCAGTGCTTCCGTTCTCTTGAGAAGGTAGACCCCGACAAAGCCCCTTGGAGTCTCCACCCATTCTTCTTCGACTATGTCCACTTCAGCTTCTTGACATATGCGATTGAGGATTTTCTCGGCATTCTTCAATCCAGACTCCGTGAGCCCATAGAGTCTCCACTGATCACCATTGATATCCTCTATACCAACTAGGAATCGCCCTTCGAATGGGCTCTCACATGTCATGTACCTTATTCGTGTGACTAGCTTTTGCTTCCTCACAGGTTTGAGATCCGCCTTTGTCAGGTTTCTCTTGAATTCGGTGTTTCTGGTTTCTCCCACCCTGAGGATTCTCTGGACTTCCTCGACTGTGGTCATCTGGGGCATCCCTTTTTGTCATCATTCAAATAATCTCTCGTTATAACAATATCTGACTCACGCGACCTTCTTGTGGCCATGGGTTCTTGAGATTCGTGTAGGAAAGCCTAGGCAACGAATACGATTGTGTCGTTTCCTGTCTGACTCAACAGTCTAACTTGTCCGGCAGTTCAATCTGTCAGTCCTTTTGGTTATGCTTGGGCGCCCGAATCAACAGCTTAATAGTGAGAGATTGGTAGACACCTCTCCGAACGCACAGATGCTCGGAGATGAAACTTGATCTTGTTTGATTTACTGGAACAGGCGATGGAAACGGCCCGTGGCTTGGAGGCAACATATGTCGAGCTCCGTGGCGAAGATGTCTTTATTGAGTACATTCAGATGGACGACGGACGGATAAACGCCCTGACTCAGAGAATCGAGAGAGGCGTTGCAGTACGAGTCTTGGCTGATGGAGCCTGGGGCTTTGTAACTACTGGCGACTTGGAAAGTCTAGATTCAGCGATAAAAGATGCATACTCGATTGCGAAGGCTGCGGCCCCGACCCGAAGGGAACCTATTGAACTCGCCGAGACAAGATCTGTTCACGATACGGTGAAGAGCTCAGTGGAAGAAGACCCTCGTGATATCTCTGTCGAAGAGAAAGTGACGTACTTACGAGATACGACGCGGGTGATTCGCGACTATGATGAACGAATCACTGCCGTGACACTGAAGATGCAAAACGCTTCGGGAAAGAAGTTTCTTCTGACCTCCGAAGGGACAAGGATAGAATCGCCAGTGAACCTTGTCTGGATTTACCCGTGGGTGACTGGTAAAGAAGGAACTCGGCTGAGCGCAGCTCGTTACGAGGAGGCCTCTACTCACCAGGGCTGGGAGTTCATGAAAATGACCGCAACTCCCGAATTCATAGGCGGAGAGGTGGCTCGTCGTGTCAAGCTCCAGCTTGATGGTGTTTCAGCAAGAAGTGGTAGCTTCCCTTGTGTCATTGGCCCAAGGGTTATCGGCGTGTTGGCACATGAAGCTCTCGGCCACCTTGCCGAGGCAGACTTGACAGTACACACACCCTTCAATGACAGGCTTGGCGAGGTCGTGGCGGCTCCCGGCGTCAATATGGTTGATGACGGAACGGACCCGGGCAATCTCGGAACTGCGAAGTACGATGATGAAGGAACTCCCACAAGCCGGGTAGACATCATAAAGGACTCGGTGCTCACTGAGCTGATGACTAATCGGGAGTATGCTGCCAAGATAGATCAACGTCCCACTGGTAACGCTCGCGCAGAGAGCTATCTGTATCCACCTATCATTCGTATGCGAAATACTATGTTTGAGAGGGGTGACTACTCATATGACGAGATCTTTGAGGGTATTGAGTTTGGTTACTACTGTGCAGATTTCAGGGGTGGGCAGGCACAGATGAATGCAAGCTTTCAAGTCGGCGTTCAAGAGGCCTATGAGATAGTCAACGGTGAAATCGGGCGACCGGTTACAGACCTTTCGATTTCAGGCATCGCAACTGATGCTTTGTTCAACATTGAGGCTGTTGCCGACGAAGATTTTCCGTTCGAAGTTGGAAGGTGTGGAAAGGGCCAGACTGCATACATCTCTGCAGGAGGTCCCCGGATTCGATTTTCGAAAGGTGGCATTACTTTTGGAGGAAAAGACTAGGAGGTACCAATGGTGATTGATGAGAAAGAACTACTCGCCCTTTGTGACCATGCAGTTGCCTTTGGAGTGGCGAACGGCGCCGATCAAATAGAAGTTCAGGCACAGTTCAAGTCAGAGCTGGAGACCGAGGTGGAGCAGGGCCAGGTCAGCAGTGTGAATCGAATCATGGGTAGTGAGATTGCAGTCCGTGTATTTCTCGATAAACGAATGGGTTCTGCATTCACAAACATTGCGACAAAGGAGTCAGTAGCTGAGACGGTATCGCTGGCCATTAAGGCCTCTCAATCTCTAAGCCCTGACGAAGATTTCGTTTCCCTTTCGAAACCCTCCAGCTATCGAAAAATCGAGGGATTGTGGAACGAGTCAGTTCTGAGAGTTGACCCGGGCAGCGTGGTAGATGACGTTGTCGAGATTGTTAAGATGGGGGCATCTCACGAGGGGCTCGTTCCCGCTATGGCGAGCTCGGGAGCTAATGCATATCTTCTTGCGTATGCAAATAGCAACGGCGTCCGCCATGCAGAGAAGACAAGCATGGGTTATGGATTCTTGGCTGCAATCGCCAAGACCGAGAGTGGGGTAACACCCATGGTCTTTGCAGTAGACATCGGTCGTGGCCTCGACATAGACAAGGGAAAGGTTGTCAATGAAGTGGCCGACACACTATCTATTTGCAGGAACGAAGTAACCGGAAAGTCGGGTCGTCACGCAACGATCTTCCATCCTCAAGCTCTACTGCAGCTTCTCCAGAATACCTTGGTTCCATCTATCAAAGGTGAGAATGTTGCAAGAGGTAAATCACGGATTGCTGATAAGATTGGAGAGCAGATTGCATCGGAGAAAGTCACACTCCACGATGATGGAACCCATCCTAAGGGGGTTGGCTCTTCAATAGCGGATGCCGAAGGTGTGGCTCGACAGAAGACAACAGTCATCGACAACGGAGTTTTGAAGTCCTTCCTATGGGACACTTATTGGGCCAACAAGATGGGCGTCCAGTCCACAGGCAATGCCTCAAGAAACATGCGTCAAGGTCTCGTGGAGATTGAGCCAACGAACATTGTCATTGAACCCGGAGTCAGAAAGATTGATGAGATAATCTCTGGGATTGAGTATGGTTTCTATGTTCAGAATGTGCAAGGGGCGCACAGTGCCAATCCTGAGTCAGGGGATTTCAGCGTCGTCGGGAATCCAGCCATTCTTATCGAACACGGCAAGAGAGTGGGGCAGGTTCATGGGCTGATGGTATCTGGCAATATATTCGACATGTTGAAACAAACAGATGAAGTTGCCAGGGATCCTCACTACTTGCAGGGCATCATCGCACCAGAGATTGTCTTCGCTGATGTTTCGATTGTTGTGAAGGAGTAGAAGGGTGCCGGGGATCGTAATGAAGGACCAGTATCTCCATATTTTGGCTCTTCTGCACACAAAGCATATCAATTATAGACATACCACGATAGAGGTGCCAAGAAAGACCTGAGGTTCTTGTACATTGAAGCGCACATTGATGATCATCATTCTTCTCACTGCGATGGCGTTACCTGCAGCTTTCGGCTCTGCAGAACGATTGCAAAACCCACCCTCCTATGACTACGTGTCGGCTTCGCTCCGGATGGAGTTGGACCTCCTGCAGGAAATAGGGGCCTCTACGGTCCACGAGTACAGAGATGTACTCCTCCACTTCGAAAATGAGTTAAGCCCTTACGAGATTGCATCAATGCAAGATGGCGGAATAGATTTCATCCATCGTGGAGGTGACCTTATCCACGTGGGCGGCTTTTATCGTGCGAGGATTGGCCGTCTAGAATCACTTACAGTGGCTCGCGATTTTGGGCTCCTGAGAGTCTCATCGGGCTCAAAACAGTTCTACCCCTCCTTGGCTTCATCTGTTCCGACAATAAGATCTCCTGATGTCTGGAACAATCTCAGGTCAGATGGGGCGCCGATTGATGGGAATGGAACTCTTGTGGCCGTAATCGATACTGGTGCCTCATGGTTACATCCCTCGTTCTGGCGTGTAACAGGGGGACCGTATGAAGTGATTCAGCAAGGTTCAGATTTCTATATCGACCTCGACGGCGATGGGGAGCCTGGGGTTGGTGAGGGGCCGGTAAGAGTTATCCACGCTCAGAACCCCTCAACAATAGAGGCCTCGAATGAATACCTCTACATCGATATCGACAACAACGGGGTATTCGATTTCGGAGATGGTGACCGATGGCTGTGCGGTGTAGACTCGAATCAAGATGGCATTATCGATCTGTCGTCCGAAGATGTAGTACTCCTGAATGAGAGTAAAGTTTCACTATTCTACGACCAGTATTCGGGTGAGGTCTATCAGCGAGGGGTGAATCTGACCTCTAGTGCGCTTAGCGTGGGAGACTCACACGGCCACGGCACTCACGTTGCCTCCACCATTGCAGGCGGTCAACCGGGCTACAGTCAGATGTTAGGTGTAGCCCCAGGTGCTGATCTAATCATCGTAAGAAGTCCACTGCAGTCCAGCGACATCATCGATGGCATCCACTTTGCCCTCACGAATGATGCCGATGTCATCAACATGTCGTTTTCCAGTTTTCTCGGTTTCATGGATGGCACCGATGTGGAAGACCTGGCAGTCAACGAGGCATTGCGAAGATACGGAACTATATCGACGTTAGCGGCTGGGAATCTTGCTGGACGGTCTAAGCATGCCAGCTTCACCGTGACAGGGGGCGGGAATGGTTCTGCGAAGTTCTCCGTACAGAATCCGCCGGATTACTCGTTCCTCAACATACTCTGGCACAGCGCTGATCGAGATGAAGAGATAGTCCTCACAACTCCCGATGATGAAGAGATCAACCTGGGACGCTTCTCGGACATAGATGGAATGAGTTACGAGCTTGTAGAGTCAGAGATTCGAGCGTACATCTTTCCGGATACGAGTATTCGGGGGACAAATCAGATAATCATCCAAGTTTCAGACGAAGAACATCACTGGGATAGCGGTGTCTGGGAACTAACCGTCATCAATAGAGCGGGGGAACCGGTTCGAGTCGACGCTTATGCTTGGGATAATAGCTGGACTGGCTCGAATCTCAGATTCACTTCTCAAATAGATAACAGCCACACAGTGAGCTCGCCTGGAACCGCCGATTTGGGAATCACTGTGGCTGCTTATGATGAGTCAACGGAACAGATCTCATCAAGTTCCGGTCGAGGTCCCAGAATAGATGGCGTTCCAAAACCCGACATTGCAGCGCCAGGAGTATCCATTCTGGCTGCAAGAAACAGCATCTCAAGCCTCTGGTTTTCGAGAAGTGGTACAAGCATGGCAGCACCGCATGTTGCAGGTCTTGTGGCTCTGCTTCAACAGACCTCATCGGATGAGTCTGGTTGGGAGGCCCTGAGTTCACTACTTCAAGGCGCAGGCGCCACCAAGACTCACCATAGCCCTCCTGATGACCGCTGGGGATACGGCCTCAGCGACGCTTTATCTGCTGTCCGACATCTCCTTCCGCTATCTGCCAATCCAAGCCTTTCGAGTCAAGGATGGGTGGGAATCGAAGAGATATACTTGAGCGATCCAGAAGATGGGATTGACGGAGAGCTTGACATCGTTTCTGTACTCGGATATCTGAATACAACTGCTCTTTCACTTGCCGTAGAGACTGCTCAGCCTCCTGATTTCTCCGGCACCAATACTCTCCTTCTCGAGTGGGACTCCGATGGCAATCCCTCCACCGGAGATGATGGAATAGATTATCGTGTCGAAGTGACGGGTGGTACTAGTCAGGTCTATGAGTGGACTGGATCGGCATTTGAAGAGTCAAGCATCCCCAGTCTTGCTTGGAGTATCGGGAACACGAAGTACATTTCTTTGGAGAATCCATCGATAAACCCAGCACGCAACCTCTCAGTTTCAACTCTCAACACGTCAGGGCCGCAGGACTGGACAGGTTGGCTATCCTTGCAGTATAGATGGCGCCCGGTTGTTAGTGATTTCTCTCTTGCAGTTTCAGGTTCTGAATACTTGGCTAGCTTCAGTCTTCAGGACTGGGATAGTGATGCCTCTGTTCTCAGCGTTGGTTGGGCCTTGAGTGATGGTTCTTTCACTGCACTACGCTCCAACACAGTTATGGGGACCAACTCTATCAGCTTGGAAGGTGATTACTCCGAAGAGGACACCTCCGAGACACTCAGTCTCATGCTTAATGTGAGTGATTCGGATTCTGTGCTCTACTTACCACCTGTGATGCTCGTATCCGCTGGAGCTATAAGCATTCAGTTCTCCAATGCGACTCTGTTGACCAATGAGATTCGGGTGGGTCCCTTCCTCTCTGGAGTAATACAAGGGAGCTTCAGCCTAGACGGCTTTCAACTGGTTGAAGAGATCGAGGTTTCGTTTGTTAGCGAGTTCAGTTTTGCGCTGAATTTCTCAGTCCAGGGCTCGAACGGTGACTATTGGTTTGAGATATCCGCTTCGGGTTTCACTGCAGGAATCTACGATGTATACGCAGTTGCGCGGATTGGGACCGGGCAACGTTACGAGCACAAGCTCGGCACTCTTACAGTCATTCAGGATTACTCCATGCTGACGACTCTGCTGCTAGTTGTTGGAGCAGGCATAGTTATAATCGTCGTTATCAGAAGAATCATCTCCCCCTCTCACAAGGAGTTATCATCATGAGAATCATCGTGGTTGGTTATGGCCCCGCAGGGGTCTCCGCGGCCAATGCAGCACATATGTTCGCTCAGGATGCTGAGGTTGTTATCATAACCGAGGAGACATCTCCAGCACACAGAAAGCCCGGGTCATCACTAGCATTGGAATACCCTGAGACTGACAGACTCAACATCCCCGACTGGACGCCCGAATCGCTTGAGAAGAAGGGTATTGAGGTTGTGACAGGTCATCGTGTAGTGTCGGGCAACCTGAAGGACAAGAATATCGTCGTCATTGGTCCAGGGGGGGAAGAGAAGACCGTGGGCTATGATAAACTCATACTTGCAACGGGCGGGAAACCCTATGTTCCTGATATCCCAGGCACCGACCTTGAAGGTGTCTACACAATCCAAGATGTTGCAGATGCGTCAAGAGTCGGTGAGCGTCTATCTAACATCGAGACCGTGGTTGTAGTTGGAGCGGGGTTCAGCGGCCTAGAATTTGCAGACCGACTCTTCGAGCTAGGAAAGAAAGTACACATCATTGTGCGTTCCCGGCTTGTACGGCGCCTTTTGGAACCCGAGCTTAGTGAAGATCTTCAAGCTAGAATCCCCTCAGCTATTCGTATACATCAAGGCAATGCGCCACAGCGGGTTCTCGGTGATGAGCAGGTTGAGGGACTTGTTGTTGGCAACAAGACCATCGAGACCCAAGCAGTTCTATTCATGACCGGTGTCACTCCAAACACCACACTCGCACGAGAACTCGGTCTCGATATCGGTGAGCTTGGTGGGGTAGCGGTTAATGAAAGGATGCAAACATCTGATGAGAATGTCTATGCTGTAGGCGACTGTGTTCAGATGCATGACTTCTTGACAGGCGAACCTGTGCTGATGCCTATCGGCAGTGTAGCTGCCCGAGCAGGTCGTCAAGCTGGCGTTGCTGCTACTGGAAACAATCGCCTCTACCCTGAGACCAAGCTCAGATTTCAGTACGACCGAATATTCGACACGGACATCGTGTGCATGGGCCACTCTTCGGACATAGCAAGCAGAGTTGGTAAAGAGATAAGGGTCACTTTTCTTCAGGATGATAGCGAGGCTGCAAAGATAGCTTTGGTCACTGATATGAACGACCGTATTGTTGGTGGACAGGTTCTTGCATCAAGGATGGGTCCGAGGATCGGGTATCAAATCCTCGCGAGGATGGAAGAGGGATTGAAGTTAAGTGAGGCACCTCTGCTTGATCCTCGCCATGACCAAATCAAGAGCCTTCTAGAGGAAACACTTGGCCCAATCGACTAACCCACTATTCTATCTCAGGCGGCCTACCTCTATCCTCAACCTCAATCTCCCATTCACTATCATCATATCTTCTAGACCGTTTCTTGCGGCCATACTTGAGATAAGCCACATAGACGATTCCAACTGCTACGGTTGCTAAGAAACCTACCATGACCAGGGTTGAGAACTCGGGATCAACCGTTTCGGCAGCTACAAGGAAGGTCTTCTTGAACAGCTTCACATTACCCTCTGAGTCCACGGCTCTGATTGCTATGTCGTAAAAACCTCCTGTTTCCATCACGAAGCTCGATGTGAACTTGTAGCCTAAGGACTTAACCATATTGTCGGTCACATTATTACCACTCGGGCTGGTGATTGTTATTGAAACAGTTTCAAGGTCTTCGTCAAAGATGTACGTCGTGACATTAGCCTCTTCTCCAATCTCTCCTCTGTTCAGGACCACATCGAATATTCTCGGTCTAGCCGGGACCACGTTCTCAGCGATGTTCCTGAGAAGATTAAGATTGTCTGCTTCTCCCCTGACTGCATCATATACTGTGCTATCATAGAGAATGGATCCATCTGAGACCGCAATCACTTTTCCGTTTCCATAGTCAGCCTTAGCGAGCACCGCGTGAGTCTTGTCAGAATCAATCCAGAATAGTCCTTGTGCACCTGCAACAGAAGGGTCCACACTGAATGTGCTGCCCATCAAAATATACAGGTCCGAAACATCCAAGGTAAGCGGATCGTCTTCAACAACTCCATCGTATGACTCGCCGTAGAACCTGCCCGTGTTCTGGGTCATTCCCACGCCTATTCCGTTCTCTTCGCACTGAATGCCGACAGGTGCAAGAATCCTGTTATAGGATTCAATGGCAAAGCTGGCACTCTGGGTGCCACTGTCATAGAACTCTGAAAGAATCAGCAGAGTACCCCCATCCTGGATGAATTGGTGGATGGCCTCAACCTCGGCGTCTGTGTAGTAGGTTTCGGTGTCCATTATCATGAAGACATCGGACTGTGAGAGATCTCCATATCGAATCGGAGCCGCCTCAATGGGCTCCGAAAATAGGTCCATTATCACTCCCTTGCCACGGAGGTGGTCTTCAAAGTAACGATAGTAGGTCGGGTCATCCGGATCATCAAGGGAGTGATGAGACATGTCTACCAGCAACCTGCCGCCATATGTAGATATAGTGAAATCGATCTCAATGCTACAGGCTGTCACATTTTCTGCAATGAGTTGCAGACACGCTTCATAGTGGCCCGTCGAACTTAGGGAGAGGTCTTGAGGGACTTCTAGGTTGATGCTGAAGTAAGAATAACCCGCACGGATGTCAACGGCATCTTCTGTCACTATGAAATCGCTTGCATTTCCGTGGATCTGGATTTCTGCCTGCCCAAGATTCACAGTTGAAATGACTGTGACATTCTGTGCCTCACGTTCGTCTCCGACAATGAGAACACCGTTCCCGCCGGGCAATGTCGGATACCTTAGAGGGGCTGCCACAGTGATCATTCGCGATGTACTATTGATGAGCTCAGAGGACTTTGAGGCGTTGACAATTCCGTGGCCCTGAGCCATAGCATCTTGTTTCAGGTCTGTGGCTCCCTTCATCAGGTAGCTCTTTATTTCAAGGGGCGTAAGCCCTGTATACTGATTCATGAGGAGCGCTGATACCCCTGCAGCCAGTGGTGCAGACACGGAGGTTCCTGACCATTGCGTGTAGAGATTTCCGAACTGGCTGAAGTTGTAGAGGGGGTATTCGAAGGAGTCTGCGCCAGTCCATCGGCCTGATACCACATTGGAGCCTGGCGCCAAGATATCGGGCCTCGTGAATACTCCTGGTGGATTGGTTATCGTCCTGATGACAGGACCTCTACTACTGAATGACACGACGCCACTCGCCCCTGAGGATGCTCCAACAGCCACGACTTCTTCCACTATTGCAGGAGAGTTGATTGTTTCCGTTGCGGGCCCGTCATTTCCTGCAGCAACAAACACAGGCGTGTGCCCCTCTCGTACGGCGGCTTGAGCCGCAAGTGCTGAAGGATCCACGTAGTTCGAGTCGCTCCAACTGCCTCCAAGACTCATACTGATTGCGTCCACACCTTGTTCCACTGCAAATTCGATACCTTCTGCTATTACAGAGTCCTGACCGGAACCAGTCTCATCAAGGACCTTGATAATCAGAAGCTCAGCGCCCGGAGCCATTCCGGTGTATGCCTCGTCCATTCCCTCTCCTGTTCCTGCGATGAGCCATGCACATGCGGTTCCGTGGCCGTTGTCATCATAAGCCGTGATGCCGTCAGAAGGATCCATATCATGCTCTTCGTTCACCAAATCTTGGAAACCCACAAGTCGATCAGCCAAGTCGAGATGGTCTCCTTGTGCACCACTGTCTAGGACGGCGACTGTGATACCGGTGCCATTGAATCCCTTATTCCAGAGGTCTCCAACGTCCATTATCGCGTCCGGATGGATGTAGCTGACGCCGTTACTCATACTCAGCTCGTGAGAGTCTGGGCGCGACTCGAAATCGAGTGTTCTGTCAATGTCAACAGCTTCAACTTGAGCAATATCAGCCAACTGACGGATAGCATCTCGATTAGCATATGCAGAAACAACTGGGATGAGACTGAACACATGTCGCAACGCGATGTCGCTCCCTACGTACCCCATAACTGTATTCGCCATCTCCGACGATGTGGTGCCCTGTGGGAATCTAACAACAATCGGAATCAGATCGCCCGATGGGGTGGCACTCATCTCTTCCATGAGCATCGGTCCAATCTTCGTACTTGTGTTCGAGTTTGTCTTGCCATCGGCTGGTATCACAAAGCCCCAGAAAGGGCTCAAGAATAGCACGGCAAGCGTCATGGCAATGATCTGCTTTCGCTTCAAGTTCATCATCCTGCGTTTTGTGGGCGCTCTTGCTCGATTCTGTGAGTCTTCAATTAAGCCTTGTCTTGAGGGCTGAATCTCCTCGGAATCAACTCGGTGTGGCCGAGAAATAGACCCAATACACTTTTCGACGACTAGTACTTGGGTCAAAGCACCCAATATGAATAAGGAGATGGAACACATGGGCAGCAAGCCACCATTATACGAAAGAAGACTCCAGCTGAAGCACTTCTTTGATGATCGAACCACAGGGCAGACCCGAAGGACTTGGCTCGAGCTCCAGCTTCAGCCACCTGAGAAGAGCTCCGAAGGCTGGGTCAATGACGGCAGGATTCGCTTGACTCTCGGAGAAGACCGTGATGTGAAAGGGTCCTTCCTGCTATCAATAGAGGAGGCGTCTCGGATGTTCAAAGTCCTTGAGATGATGTTTGAGGACCATGAGCATCAGAAGGCTGAACTCTGGAACAATGCAAATATGCCCTTTTTGTAGGTAAAGTGTCAGATACAAGTGTCAGAAATGTGTCAGATCTCCCCCTTGCCTGCTCCAGATGCCTTGTGTTGTGTAGAGGCTTAAATAGGTTCCAGCAGATTGAGGAGTGGACTAGGCAAGTGGGCCAGTGCGATAGCGCGGAGCTCGCGGCCTAAAGCCCGAGGGAAGTCCACGATTTCTCGACGGAGGTCCTCACTCTCCATGAAAGGGGCTGCATCAGCTCCCGGAGAGTCCGCGGCTGTTCACCCTGCTCAGACGAGCCTTGCTGTCTTCGGTGACGGAGCCAACAAGGGTGATGATGAACCCGCCGTGGTAAGCACTGTGGAAAGCCTCACTGTGGCTGAGAGTGATGCCTCAGGAGAAGCGCAGGAGGAGGAAACCAGGACCGTGGGAGGGATCCCATCCCGATGAACATGGACAGAGCCCCTGCTGACTCAGCAGTCTTCGGATATGCTGGGGGCGGTGACGCTGGCAGAGGACGGGTGGAACACAGAAGTCTCAGACAGATGAGGTCACTCAATCTGTCAGAAACAGTTTATCTGGAGAGAATAGGGACTCACGGAGAAGGGTCCTAAACAACTCGTCACGAGCATCTTCTCACCAAGACCGTTAATCAGGAATAGATTTATTCAATGATTTCAACTAATACTCCGAGGAGGAAACACCTTGGTAGGTATATATTCTGTTCCTGGTCTTGGAGTTAATGTAGATACTCAGTTTCCAATGAGCGACATACTGGCCGTTATTCCCTATGTACTGCCGCTTGTCTTTCTTGGGATGATATTCCTTCTCTATCAACGATATCTACCAAGGGACGAGTTGCGACGGAATATCCTCGTCTTCGTTGGCATTGCATTCCACATCATAGCATTTCTCATGGTGCTGTACACAGGATTTGGGGCTGTCTGGTGGGGGCCCGATGAATTGATCTTTGGCTCCTGGTGGTTCCTCATAGGCCTACTGCAATTCGCCACTGATGTTGTGTTCGGATCCGTTCTGACAAGCATGATCTACCTTATCCTTGTAGTTATTGTGCTGGGTGTTGTCACACACCACGTCATAGCTCCCCCAGATCCTGACTTTGTCGCCCTTCGTGACGACTTGCGCAATACCCAAGAGGCACTGAAAAATGCGGAGGAAGCGGTTCGACAACTCGAAGCTGAAAAGAAGCAGCTCACGGAGCAGTTCGCGGAGCGAGAAGACAGCTTCTCGGAGCTCCAGTCGGAACTCGAATCTTTGAAGGCACGAGTTCAAGCCGCAGAGGCGGAGAAACTGAGCCTGGCAAAGCAGCTTGAGGATGCACCGGGAGTCGGCGCAGAACGCGAACAGCAGCTTCTTGCTGAGATGGGCAAGAAGGATGAAATAATCCAGTCTCTTCAATCTGAGATAGATGACCTTCGCCTAGTTGTTGAATCCCAACCAAGCGCCGTGGTCGATTCTGAGCAAGTCTCTACCTTGGAGTCAGAGCTGAAGACGGCAAAGGCAACGCTGGCTGATGTCGCTCGACGCGCAGAGACCGCCTCTGAAGTAACTGACAGCGTCATATCTGACTTGGCTGAACTTATCTCTACAATCGAGGGGAGCGGTCTGGACCCATCTGCAAAGATCGCCTTGACCAGTCTGGTCAAAGGACTAGGTCGGGCAATGGGACGTGTCTCGCGGCCAGATGATGAGAAAGCGCCAGATACACGTGTTGAGATGATCGGAGCCGTCATGATGGTGCACGAGATTGTGGATGGAATCAAGAAGCTGGTCCGTTCAACCAAATGATTGTCAGGCGTTCGTTTTAGATGTTTGAGCTCGCTCGTAGGATGGAAGGTTTGCAGTGACAAACGCTATCAGTCGCAATGCTTAATAGCCCCATGCCGAGTTGTTGTGATAATCACACACGATCTTAGAGAACGCGATTTGAGGAGATATCCCTGCTGTGCTGGAGGAGAGTTGCAGCAGGTTTCGGAGGTTTGTTAGCAGTCGCAAGTAGAGTGTCCATATGACACATTCTCTGCGTTGCTTTGCCTCGTTCTCTATATCAAATTGTGAGGAGAAAGAATAAAAATGAGTAATAAGCGAACTGTAGCAGTTCTGTTATTTCTGGCTGCCCTGAGCATGTCTTTGTTCATGGCGCCAGTAGGCCCGATGGCCAGCACAGAATCTGCCAGCCCGCCAGCGCTCACTCCAGAGGTCCAAGATCAGATGGACGAGTGGTATAAGACACTCGAACAGCCTGGTTACCGGGCCACAGTCGACTCTGTGTTGGCTGAATGGAGTCGGAGCGGCGTGCTGAGCGACAGGGTCGTGACCAGACCTGACGGCGCCGTGAGTGCGCTTGTCTTTATGGCCCCATGGGTCGATATGACAAGCATAAGCGACGTTGTTGAGGTAAAATGGTCAGTTGACCTGAAGGCAATGAAGACCGCTCTGGTCAACGTGCCTGGTGTCGATGCTCTCGAGGCACTGAGAGCAGTCGACGGTGTTGGTGGAATCGAGGCCGATCAGTATAGATTTGAACGACCAGATGAGCTGGTCAAGAACTTGGAAAAAACTGAAGGCCCCGGTATCGGGGTTGATATGTACAAGATTAAGGAAGTAGTACAGGCGGATGACAGCACAGACTACGCTAGCAAATACGACGGTAGCGGTGTTGTTGTTGGACATCTCGACACGGGAGCCGACTTCGGCAACCCAGAGCTTGAACATGCCCTTGATGCAATCAACCACGGTGCTTACGACCCAAGCGGTGATGGGCTGGTTCCAACGTTCTATCACGCAAACTCCACTCCGGTCAATGTGACTGAGTGGACAGCAGACCCCTATAACCTTCTGACCTACGTGGATGACGACGGCTTCGTCTACCTCGATGTCGAGGGCTGGGATCCCATGGTGAATTCGTACTACTATCCAGGATATCTGATTGGTAATGATGACCATGCTGGATGGTTATACTACTACTCCAATGCATGGGGTGTTGAGGGAGTCCAAGATGTCTTCGAGAACTATGTCTGGAAGGACATCAAACTGCCTAACGCATCTGCACTGGCCACCGGTACCAACTATTCTGTTGGCTTTGTCATGCAGCAGAGATGGAGTCCCTTCTCAATGATCTTTGGTCCGGCTCTTGTCTATAATGACACGAGCAACGACAACAACGTGATTATTGGCTGGGAGGACACCCTGGGCTGGAACAAACTCTGGTCTGGTGCCATCTGGTACGAGGCTGTTGATCTCACAGACATCTACGACGCATATGATGTTGTGACCACATTCGATAACAGCTTCTATGACGAGTGGGATGAGGGCGAGATATACAACCTTGCCAATCCGATCGTCAACAAGGACTTCAGCGGCGATGGTATTGCCGACTTCAGCCTTGGTGCACTCGGCTGGTGTTACGACGACCATGGTTGGTTTGGCAGTGAGATCCTCTTCAACGGTATCAGAAGCGATCGTGATGCTTTCGCACTGTACTTCGACGATGGAACTCACGGTACTGCAACTGCATCACATGTTGCAGGTGCAGGAGCTCTGACCTACGAGTACTCCGAAGACGGCTTCGTGACAAAGGACAACTTCACGATGGAAGGTATCGCACCCGGTGCAAAGATTCAGTCTGTCAGACTGATCACTCATGGTGGATCCTACGGCGCATATCTATGGGTCTGTGGTTTCCATTGGAATGAGACCAGTGGTGAGTGGTACTACACAGGTGACCACGAGACTGATCTCGTGACCAACTCTTGGGGTTGGATAACTGAACCAGCAAGTGAGATGAACTATCTCGCGCTGACATGGAACATCCTGTCTAGTCCAGGCTTCCTCGATGAGAGCTATAACGGTGTCCTGCACGTATTCTCTGCAGGAAACGAGGGTTCAGGCTTCATGACCATTGGTCCGCCCGGCGCAGCACACGGTGTACTCACAGTAGGTGCTTCTACAAGCAGCCATTGGCTAGAGTACCTCTACGGTCCGACACAGCCATACGAGGGTCTGGCATCCTTCACAAGCAAGGGTCCAACCTACACTGGCTACAATAAGCCGGACATTCTGGCACCAGGACTCGGAGGCTACGCAGCTGTGCCCTGGTTTGCACAGTACATGGCCGCAGGTGGTTACTGGTACGCTAGCACAGCAGAGTACACACTCTTCGCAGGTACCAGTCAAGCAGCTCCTGTTGCAGCAGGTGTTGCAGCACTTGTCTACGAGGCAATGAACACACGAGGCATCACCATCGAGCATCCGTTCATGGTGAAGACTATTCTCCAGCAGACCGCTGATCCGTTCAGTTACGAGCCGGCATCAATAGGCTTTGGACGAATCAATGCCGAAAGAGCCTGTGAGTTCGCAGAAGTGGACACTGGTTGGGTTTCCTACAACATCGACTCATGGAACAATATAGCCGCACTCTTGGCTAATCCATGGAAGAAGTGGGGTACGACTGGAACTCCCGCAAACAAGAGCGAGGATTATCCAGCTGATCTCTGGGATGGTTCGTTGTTCTTTGGACACCTCTACGCAGGTGACACCGCAACAATCTATCAGAAGATCTACAGTGATCCGTTCCAGACTATGGAACCAGCTGCCAACCTTGGCGACTGGACTCCAAGTGCTGTCTACTGGACAGAGGCTGAGAGCCATCAGTTCACCGGTACAACTTACTGGTACACGGACAGCAACGTGACCGGCGACCTTGCGTACGGTTACTTCAACCTCCGTGATGAGCTGACTCCTGCCGTATATGATGCTGCAGAGCTTGCTTACGGCTATGTCACGATTGGTGTGTCCTTTGATGCGTCTGAAGTTGCAGGCATGGAGCCTTGGATGTTCTTGTACGACTGGGAGGACGATGATGTCAACGATGGTTATCCGAACCTCTGGAACGGAACCCACGGTGATGAGCTACACCGTCTTACCAGTGCAAGTGATCCGAGCAACACGAACATGATGTCCTGGGGCGCTCCGGCGTTCACCAGCATTGCGGCTGCACTGGCTGGCAACATGACTATGGTCATCCACGACCCGATTCATGATGTCAATGCTTCAGCACCAGGCAATGAATTCACTGCAACTGTCATCTTCTGGGAGCCCATTCCGGCACCCATCACCTTCGCTGACGGAGGCACTGAAAATACAGTGAACATAACCATCGACACGAGTGGACTTGACGTTGGTCTGCACCAGGGTTACGTAACCCTGCAACATGGAGACGGAGATCTGATTCTCCCATGGAGCGTCATGGTCAAGGCACAGATTGCAGTTGCAGCAGACACAGCACAGACGATTGTTGATGGATATGGCTCTGAACTGACCCCATATGACATGCCGATGTACGGCTGCATGGGCGGTGACCCAGACGACTGGGACTTCAGAACCATCGTGCTCAACATTCCTGAGGCTGGAGAGAACGCTACCTACCTCGGTGTACGTGTTATCTGGCCGGAAGGCGGAAACAACATGTACGTTGACGTACGCGATGAGAACGCAACATCTCTTGCTGCTGGTGCTGACGGCACTGCAACAACCACTGCGATTCTTGCTGCTTTGCCAGCCGATCCAGTTGGTGACTACTACCTCTTCATGCACGCGCTTGCAGTGAACGGTACAACGTTCCTACCTGCGAACTACAGTGTCGAAGTGATGTGGTACGAAGAGCTAACCACTCAGGACCTCCAGTTCACCTGGACGTCCAATGACTCGCCCAGTCCGGCAACTATCACGGACGGTGACACCCTTGTGGGCGATCATGTTGTGGTCAATGCTTCCTACCCAGAATTCAACCTACCGGCAATGCCCGAGTACGAGGTTGACTCAGTCGGGATCTCGTTCCTGTCTGGTCTCTACCACGTGGGCACAGGCCCGCTCGTCATTCCGGACGCCAACTACGATCCATTCTCAGGTGTGATTGATCTTGATCAGTTTTCCTGGGAGTACGTTGCTGGCATCAATGAGGGTGACACAGTCAAGGTGACTGCTGACTTCACGAACGGCGACTGTGACATCATGGCATGGTGGGCTGACACCGACAACAGCACTTGGTCCTACGCAAACAACATTCTGGGCAGCCAGATGTCCACTGGTGCCAAACCTGAGCAGGGCTCGATTGTTGCAGCCCGGTCTGGTGCAATCATGTTCGGTATCTTCGACTACGATCTGCAAGAGGGTACGTACACACTGACAGTAGACACTCGAGTTGGTGTATCAGCGACTGGTACTCCCGATGAGGTGACCTACGATACGTACACGTTCCTCAAGAACGGTTCCTTCTCAGTGCAGGTTGAGGCGACGACCAAGACCAACATTGCATTCGAGGTCAACTACTTAGAGCTGAGATTCGAGAACTTCTTCTCACCAGTAGTCTCTGACGTAGAAGTCACTGGTACTGGCACGACGAAGAACATCACGTGGACGGCCTCCGACCTGAACGCAGGAGATGATCTCTACTTCGAGCTCTATCTGTCTCAGGACAGCGGTACAACCTTCCAGCTCGTAGCAGTGAACCTCACTCAGACCTTCTATGTCTGGGATTCATCCGAGTTCATCGTGCGGGACACCTACAAGATTCGGGTCATTGTCTTCGACAACGATCCTACTGTGAATCCAACTGTGGGCCCCGCTGACTACTGGATGGGACTGACTGACTCTGCGGAGTCTGAGGTGTTCAGTGCAGGTGGAGTCGAGCCAACAACAACTACGACCACCACAACTACGACCACCACAACCACCACAACTACGACCACCACAACCACGGAAGAGCCCCCAGTGGGTATCGATCCATTGTGGATTGGTCTGATTGGCGGTATTGGTGTCGGTGTTGTTGTCGTGTTGATACTCTTCTTAGTCAAGAAGAAGTAGCTCTAGACATTCAAAGGGGGCAATCGCCCCCTACACCCTTTTTTTTTAGCCTCTCATCTGAGAATTAGTCCATATTGTTTATCGAATTTCTTTCTAACTGCCAGTCACATTGCGGTGATTCATCTTCTTCTCAGACTGTCCGGATTCACCACATTAGGTGGTATACGGCCTGAGAGAGCTGCTATGACATTCTCCGCGCACATGACTGACATTTTGTCGCGAGTTGCGTAGCTTGCACTCCCAATGTGCGGCAGAACCACTGTATTGGGCAGTCTTGTGAGTTCATTCTCTGCATCAACGGGTTCCTGTATGAATACATCCAGCCCGACTGCGAAGAGGTGTCCGCTTTTGAGTGCATCAGCGAGGGCTTCTTCGTCAATTACTGCTCCCCTAGAAGTGTTGACAAGTATGGACCCCTGCTTCATCATCTGGATCTCTCTTGAACCTATCAGCCTCTCTGTGGACTTGTTCAACGGAACGTGAACTGTCACAATGTCTGATTCGGAGAGCAGTTCATCCAGCGATACGCTCTTCGCCCCAATCTCTCTCTCGATTGCCATGGCAAGCTCGTTTCTACTACGGGTATGATACAGCACCTTCATGGCGAATCCGCTTGAGCGCCGAGCAACTGCTGATCCAATCCGTCCCATGCCAATGATTCCCAGAGTAGCGCCGAAAACATCTTTGCCAAGCAATAGCTTCGGTCCCCATCCGACCTCCCATTCACCTTCTCGCACATACCTGTCGGCCTCTACAACCCTGCGACATGCCGCCATGATGAGCGCCCATGTCAGGTCTGCGGTTGTTTCAGTGAGAACTCCGGGGGTATTGGTAACAATGACCCCTCGTTCTGTAGCACTTTTGATGTCAATATTGTCGTAGCCCACGGCGTATTGGGATATGACTTCAAGCTTTGGCAGTAGGGATATCACATCTCTATCAATTGGGTCTGAGAGAAGCGTTACCAGGCCATGGCACTCTCTTGCGTGCTCGGCTATTTCTTCCTTGGTCGGTTCCCAGCTATGTTCCCAAACTTCGACATCGAACTCCTCTCTCAGTATAGCTAGCCCTTTTTCAGGTATCTCACGGGTGACGAAGACCTTCTTCAAATCAGACTTCTCCATATGTTGTTCTCCACGTTGTACATGATTTCAACCAACTCTGATTAGTCTCACGCCTCCTAGGTAGCAGTCTAAGAATTAACAGCGGACAGGAAGCAGTAACTTTATCAACAATGGGTTGATACGCTCCGCTGCAAAACAATGCGTAAATCCGGCCTCTTATATCTGTAAATGCCAAATATATGCAACGAGGAACAACACACTCAAGTCGGGTGCTAAAAATGAATATGTCCCTGGAACTACCTCGCAGTGCGATAATCGTACTTGATAAGCTGCAACATGAGGGACCAATGACACCGAAAGACATCTCTGACAAGGTTGATCTAGCCCCGAGAACTGTGTCGTTTGCACTGAGGAAGCTTATGGGTCAGAAGCTCTGTCGCAAGATACCAAACTTGCAGGACATGAGACAACCCCTCTATCTTGCCGACTTAGAGAGAACTCGAGAGCTTCGAATGAAGTACGAGCATGTTTTCCGCCAGGTACTGATTTGATTGGCGACTCATGGAATCCTTTGGTGAACAAAGCAGTTCACGGGGATTTCCCCTTTGTTTCAGCTAGAGTTAATAGTAACACTCCTTCCTGTGTGACAGTGGCTGACCATGGCGCATGAAGGTTTGACTCTGGTGCTCGTAGTGCTCGGTCTTCTGTTACTACTTGGTTACTATCTGGGACCAAATCGTGAAACTCGCGCAGTGAAGAGAATTGAGGGTAAGATTATGCTGGTACCAACGGGCATTCTTCTGTTCATTCTTGCCGCTGTCATCTTCTCAGGAATACTCGGCTAGTCTTCGAGAAACTCCATGGCCAATAGTCTGCATAGAAGACCTGCTGACAAGAGGTCTGCTGTGCTACCCGGATTCAGACGATTGTTCTGAACCCCGAAATGCTTCTCCAGCATGGCTAGTACTTGGTCAATACGTGTTTCACCATTCATTTGCGATATGGCGTCCAGCATGTTTTTCTGAACCTGTTGAGCCTTGACTAGACCTTCTTTCTTTGCTATCAACTTGTCAGGATGTCGCGATAGAAACCATACAAAGGTCTCAACGATGCCCTCCTCAATGTCTTCGAACCCCTTGATTCTCTTCTTTAGATGCGGATAGATATCTTCGATGACTCTAGAGTATGCTGTTGCATACTCTTCACTGATTGCGTCGACATCCCTTGCAAGTTTCGACAGCTTGAACAATGTCAGTTCATCATCTGAAACATTCTGATACACTCCTGGATTCTCAATATCATAGCGGGAATGCATCTCTGTCCAAGACTCCTCCATTCTTGCACTAATACCACTAGTGAGGTTATGGCGCAATGCCCGATAGAAGTTTAGTGTATCATCAACAGTGGTCAGTTCCAGAATGCGCCTTATTGATGCTCTCAGGGCCTGAGGTTCAAACGATCCCGTATCTAGGATAGTGCATGTAGAGGCCACCACTAGGGGTATGTACAAAATGATTGAACCAAGAATCGTGTTGCTCTTGCTGAATCTTGAGAATGCATCATCAACACAGCCAAGTATAAGCTCCCCGATGCCAACCTCTCCCGGATCAATCTGGCCCCTGTGGAGAAGCACCCCTCTCTCTGCTGCCTTCTTCATACCTCTGTTTGTGAATGCAATGGTCGCCAAGAAATGCCGATAGGACATGTCGGAGAAGCGCCTTAATCGATTCACATTTCCCGGTTTCGGAGCACTTACTTCAAGGAGCATGGCGAGCTGTGCAAGACTGGTGATTCTCCAGGTAAGGTCTTTCACACTCTTTCACCTATCACATCTGATGTGGCACTGAGGTGACACAGAAAGCATAATAGGGCTTCTGAATCAACTCTCTTTCGCTGATGTTCATGAGCATATCTGCACGTCTGACCTTCTCGCAAGTAGGCCTTCTGGTTTCGATCATTGTCTACCTCGCCGTCAGAGGCTTCTTTGTCATATTGAATCTCGGTCTCTTATGGACACAGGTGGGGGGTTTCCTCAGCATTGCTTTTCCTCTGGGCCCGGTCATTGTTCTAGGGTTCACTGCATGTGTGGTTTCGTATGGTTATTCCTACCTTGGTCTCTGGCTAATGGATAATTATCAGCATATGGTTGGGTTGATCACTATATTCTTTGGAGTGATACTTATCCCCGGGGCACTTGCAGTCTACTCTTGGTTCTTCTTCCCCGTGATTGTCTGACCTATCCCTCTAGGATTCTGGGGAGTATCTCTTCAGCTCGCCCTCTCAAGACCACATCTGCAATGTTATCTCTATTTGTACCGTGCAGATTGACAAGTACTATCTTTGCTCCCGCATTCTTGGCCAGCTGGGGAAGGTACGCGGCCGGATATATCTCAAGACTAGTACCCGCAACTATCATGAGGTCGGCTTCCTTGCATATTCTGAGAGCCTCTTCCATGGCATCCTCAGGTAGTGGTTCCCCAAAGAGTATTGCCTCCGACTTGATTACTCCTCCACAATCGCGGCACGTTGGCGGGGTCTCACCCTCAGCAACTCTACGATGGAGTTCCTCACCCACAAACTCTTTTCCGCACTTCATACAGTATGCCCGAAGGTAGTTACCATGTAGCTCAATGACCTTGCTGCTACCAGCGCGTTGATGCAGGTTGTCTATGTTTTGAGTGATTATTCCGATCATCGTGCCATGCTTTTCAAAGTCAGCAAGGGCTTGGTGTGCTTGGTTCGGTTCAGCATCAAGAAGCACACTAGCAAGATAGTGACCCATCTCCCAGAACTTGGCTGGGTTCTTAAGAAAACTCTCGTAGGTAGCATACTCGAGAGGGTCAAATCTGGTCCAAAGGCCCCCTTCCGATCTAAAATCTGGAATGCCAGAATCAACACTGATCCCCGCGCCCGTGAGAGCACAGACTTTCTTTGCACTGGCAATCAGTTCTCTCGCCTGTTCAATATCCTTCTCTGAAAACATACTGGAATATCAGTAGGCAAGCTAGATTTTGTTTTCGGTATTGAGCTTGCTCAAGAAGATGTAGATGTCGAAAGCTTTTTCTGATGTGGTTTCCGACAACGGCTAGAGTCACCTAAGGGTTATACGTCCTCTACTCATGAGGTCAACCCCGTCGGCCAGTTTCTGTGCTTGTTAGCTAGAGATAGTCATCTATAAGTCGTCAGAGTGAGCAGAGAGATGCAGGAACACAACGAGTCCCACCAAGAAGAATCCTCAGACGAAGAAGAAGAGTCAGTAGAGATGGATTTAGAGCCCGACTCTGATGAGCAGGAGACTGCCACTGAACTCTCAAAGGCTGAACAGCGTGCTGATGAACTGCTTGAGAAACTCATGCGAGTACAGGCAGAGTTTGAGAACTACCGGAAACGCATGAATGACAGGTTCAGTGAGGCAACGAAGTACGCCAGTGAGAGTATCCTCTTGAAGGTCCTTGATATATACGACAATCTTGAGAGGGCTCTACAGGTGAACTTCAAGGATAATCCAGAGGCTGCTAGAACGGGGGTAGAGGCGATTGAGAAGCAGATGAAGAAGCTGTTCGAACAAGAGGATGTTCGACCTATAGATGCTTTGAACGAGCCCTTTGACGCCTATTATCAGCACTCAGTGGCTAAAGTCTGCAATCCTGAACAGCCTGAAGGTATAGTTGTCGAGGTCTATCAGAAGGGTTACATGATACATGACAAGGTCTTGCGTCCTGCTCTGGTCTGTGTCAATCGACAAGAAGACCCTGTCGACAATGGTGACAGTGATAAGGAAGCCCCTGAAGAAAAAGGTGAATAGACAATGACAAAAGTAGTAGGTATCGACTTAGGTACAACCAATAGCGCAATCGCATATATGGAGGGCGGAAAGCCCACGATCATCCCCAACGCAGAGGGAAAACGGCTTACACCGTCGGTAGTGGGAATAACCCCCAAGGGAGAGATTGTCGTCGGAGAGCTAGCCAAGCGCCAGGCCGTTTCCATGCCTGACCGCACAATCCGCTCAATCAAGAGGAAGATGGGGCAAGACTACAAAGTGAAGATTGATGACAAAGATTACAGCCCACAAGAGATCTCTGCGATGATTCTCCAGAAACTAAAGAAGGATGCCGAGGCATTTCTTGGCCAAGACGTAGAGAAGGCAGTGATAACCGTGCCGGCCTATTTCAATGACAGTCAGCGTCAAGCGACCAAGGATGCGGGCAAGATTGCAGGCCTCGAGGTCATGCGAATAGTCAACGAGCCCACGGCATCGACTCTTGCATATGGCCTTGAAGAGGGTGAGGAGCTAAAAATCCTCGTCTACGACCTTGGTGGCGGTACTTTCGATGTATCCATACTGGATATCGGTGAGGATGTCTATCAGGTACTCTCTACTAGCGGAAACACGCAGCTCGGTGGTGACGACTGGGACAAGCGGATTATTGATTGGGTTGTGGATAACTTCAAGGATGAAACAGGCATTGATCTGAGTGAGGATCTTTCTGCGATGCAGCGCATTCGAGATGCTGCAGAACAGGCCAAGATTGAGCTCTCCACGGTGAAGCAAACCAGCATCAACCTTCCCTATATCACTGCTGACCAGAGTGGTCCGAAACATATTGACATGGAGATCACACGCGCCAAACTTGAACAGATGACTGACGACCTTGTTCAGGCCACACTGGGTCCGATTCGTCGAGCTCTATCCGACGCGAAGATGGAGGCGGAAGATGTTGACCGTATACTGCTGGTCGGCGGGGCAACACGAATGCCCATGATTCAGGAGGCTGTGCGGGGCATCTTCGGAAAGGAAGGTGACAAGAGAATCAACCCGGATGAATGTGTTGCCCTTGGTGCTGCAGTTCAGGCCGGCATCATCGCTGGTGACACTGACATCCTATTGCTTGATGTGACACCGCTAACTCTGAGTGTAGAAACACAGGGCGGGATCGCCACCCCTCTGATTGAGCGCAATACAACCATACCGACAAAGAAGAGCAAGATCTTCACAACTGCTGCAGACAACCAGACTGCAGTTGATATCCATGTAGTCCAAGGCGAGCGCAAGCTAGCCAAAGACAACATGAGTCTGGGCAAATTCCAGCTTGTTGGTATTCCTCCTGCACCTCGAGGCGTTCCCCAGATAGAAGTTGAGTTCGACATAGATGCCAACGGCATTGTGAATGTGAAGGCCACTGACAAGGCAACCGGGAATGAACAATCCATTACCATCACGGCTACGACAAATCTGTCAGACAATGACGTCGAGAGAATGGTGGACGAAGCCGAGCAGTATGCAGAAGAAGATGCCAAGCGGAAGGCACAGATTGATGCTAAGAACAATGCAGATGCAATGATCTACCAAGGCGAGAAACTCGTGCGGGATATGGGTGACAAGATTCCAGACGATTTGAAGAAGGAACTCAAAGCCAAGTCAGACGAACTCAGGAAGGCAATCGAGGCAGAGGACTTCGAGAAGATCGAGTCCGGCACAGAGGAGCTTCAGCAGGTTATCTTCAAAATATCGGAGAAGGTCTACGCAGATGCCGGTCCTGGTACAGCAGGACCCGGAGGGGCAGACTTCGACCCAAGTCAGATGGGTGTCGATCCAAGCAAGATGGCCGGCGCTTCATCCTCTTCAGAGGACAAGAGTGAAGACGAAGCTGTTGACGTAGACTTTGAGGATTTGGACTAGACTCAGGTGAAACTCCTTGGCAGAGGACGATTACTATGACATTCTCGGTGTTAGCAGAAATGCCACAGAGGCGGAGATAAAGAAGGCTTACCGACATCTCGCCAAGGCGCACCATCCTGACAGAAATCCAGGTGACAAATCAGCAGAAGAGAAACTCAAGACGATCAATGAGGCATATGAGGTACTCAGTGATCCCGAAAAGCGAGCCAACTACGACAGATATGGCACTGCTGACTTCCAGGGCATCAACATGAACGGTTTCAGTGATATCTTCCGTGATTTCTTCAACGGATTTGGTGGATTTGGGATGGGCCGTAGAAGCCGAGCTGGTCCTCCCCCGGGGGATAATCTCCGGGTAACAATCCAGCTGACCTTCGAGGAAGCGTTCTTTGGAACTGAGAAGGAGATTGCATTCAATCGGAAAGTAAAATGTGAGACATGCGGTGGAAGTGGTGCAAAACCCGGCTCTTCTCCGACAACATGCCGGACGTGTAGGGGCCGAGGGCAAGTAGCGCGTTCTATGGGTGGATTCATGACTGTTGCTCAGACCTGCCCGGCCTGTGGAGGTAGAGGAGAGACCATAGACAATCCATGCTCCAAGTGCAGGGGTTCTGGCCTGGAATCTGAGCGCATGGAAGTCAAAATACCTGTGCCGCCCGGGGTTGAAGATGGGATGGCCCAACGCATCAGAGGGGGCGGGAATGCAGGCCCACGAGGTGGCCCTCACGGCGATCTGATAATCGTCTTCTCAGTGGAACCCCATGAACGTTTTGTGAGGAGAGGTCTCCATGTATACCTTGAAGAGGAGATACCTTTTGATGTTGCAGTACTAGGGGGAGAGCATGAAGTTCCTACTATGTGGGGCACAAGCATGATTAAAGTCGAGCCCGGGACTGAAGGGGGAACCCTCTTTCGGATGAGGGGAAAGGGAGTGCACGCTGATGATGGGCGGGCAGGAGATCAGCTCGTTCGGGTAAAGATAGGAATCCCTAAGAAACTCTCCAAGTCCCAGAAGGAATATCTTCGGGAGTTCAGAGGGCAATTCGGAGAGGACTAGAACTCGTATGGCTTACATAGGCAAGCTTTCATTCTCAGTTCAGGGAAACTGCTAGTATAAGCTGGCCTTACAATCCAGGCCGTGTCTGCTCCTCGTCCTGTACCGGCGATACATATCACATCCTTGTCAACTCTGACGAGCCCTGCATCTGCGGCCATCATGGCTATCTCTGCACAGACTTTCGTTCCCTGCGAGAAAGTGCGGAATGCAACAGCCATGAGTTCAGCTGGTGTCCACGTTCCTAGTTTCTTCCTGATACCTCGAGCTATTCCTGCCATGGCGTGTGTGGCAGTGAGAACCTTTGCTCCGCTTCTCTCTATCTCCTCTCTCTTCTCATCATCAAGTTCGTTCTCATTGGCCTCGGCGAAGCCTTCTTGATGGGATACCACAATCAGGTTTCTGTCAGTAAAGACCTTGGAGGCCGCTAATCCTGTGTTACCGCGTGTGGTTGCCACAATCACATCTCGTACATCAGTGTTGTTTTTGAGATACTCTCTCACAATCTCAAGAGTCTGGTCAGTTAGTTCCCAGGAGGCTTCATCGAAATAATGCGTTTTGATATCCATCTTCTCTTCTCCGTTCACATTGTTTGACGTATGAATTGCCTTAGTCATAAAGCATACTAATTCGCTCTCTGGACTTGCCAGTCTCTTATGAACCATTCAAGAATGACAAAGACTAACAAGACTCCCACGGCCAGAAGAAAGTCCACTGCACCACTGGTGATTTGGCTAACAGCCCACGCAGCAATCACCACGACAACTATCTTGACGAGAATCTCTGCCAACGCCTTCCAGTTCCAATACTCCTCTTCTGTTTCGTCTATCCTCTCCTGCCCGAATGCTTCAGCTATATCTTCGGGTTCTCCAATCTCATGGAAGACTTCGTCGAGTAGTAAGTCAGTATCTGCTTCGGGTTTCTCTTCCATCTTGTGTTGAAATGACTCGTATATGTGAGCACTGACATCCTCTAGAAGATCTTCGGTTTCAAAGGTATCCGGGAGAACGGTTCTAGCTCTCCGAATATAATCGTCAACACGTCTTCTTACATTCTCATTCTCCATCAGCTAAATGCCTCCAGTTTCTCAAATACGTCTGTGAGAGTTCTCGAAAGCTCTCTATAGACTCTGTCTCCTTCGCCTGTCAAGACGTACATCTTCTTTCGAGGCCCTACATCTGACTCCTCAGTGTAAGAGTTCAAGAGCCTGTCTTTTCGTAACCGATGTAGAATTGGATACAGAGTGCCCTCCTTTACTTCGAGGAGTCCATCAGTCCGCTCATCGAGTTCGCGGGCAATTCCATAGCCATGGATACCCTCCTCATGCAGTCTTACTATGGCTAGGACTGCATACTGCAAAAGACCCCTGCGAAGCTCTACCTTCCAGCTCTGTTCGAAACTAGGGCCTTTCTTCAATGTACAGTCCTCGCGAGGAACGCAAGTGCAAGTCGTTGTTGAAGTCTTAAGTATCTCTCTCTTAAAGGCCTCTGTCAGCATGACGCCCTAGAATGAAACCTCTGATCTCGGTCCAGAAGTCTGAGGAATACTCGCGGGGCTCATCTAGTAGGAGGTAGAAGAAGGAGCTGATGAATCGAAGTCCTCCACTCACCAAAAGCATTGCAAACACCGCCAGATAGTTTCCAAGACCCACCGCCACGAAGTCGCCGATGATTCCTGCGAGCAGTGAGCCCACCAGCATGACAATGCCTGTAAATGTGTTGTACACGGATAGATGAGATCCTCGCTCTTCCGATGGGGCAATATCGTAGATGTAAGCAGTGCTGGCGTTCGCTGAAGCTGCGACACAGAAACCTGCAATAGCATTAGCAAAATAGATGATGATGGTCGTTGAAGCAAATGCATACATAATCGGTACTATGAAGAGTGTCACTCGGCCTAGGAATATCAGGGGCTTGCGTCCAACTCGGTCGCTGAGCCGTCCAAAGGGCATTGTGAAAATCACAGTAGTCAGCGTCATGATGGCCGACGCAATCGCTATCTCCAACAATGTATTATCCAACCATTGGCGCTGCACAATAATCCAAAATGGCCAAGCCATTGACATTGAGAATGAGAAGAAGACGCTGACAAAACAGAACCTTCTGAAATCGCCCGGTCTTGACAGAAGACGAAGGACTGGGGGAAACTCTCTGGGACGAGCCGAGGATTCCTTTGTGGTCTGAATTCTGATCGATACGATAGATGCAAAGATCCCAGTGATGGCAGCCAAGTAGAATGGGAGGTAGTATATCTGCTTCCACGTCTCTACAGATGGGAATATGATGAGGCCTAACCATCCGAGATTTGACCTTAGATACGCACCGAAACCCGGGAATCCTGCTATGAAGCCTGCAAAGAGTGTCGCCAGCAGCGACATGATGTTAGTGGTTACACCGAGTCTACCCAGTTCGTGGCCTCTGTTATCCTCATCGATGAGACTACCCACTAATGAGAGCCAGGTCGGTATCTGGATGCTGAGCAGAATCGATTGGATTCCATAGAGAATGATCATATCAAGTGGTGATGCGGCAAAGAGGAACAGAAAGACAGCAAACAGCCCCGATGCCGTCCCAAAGGCGACAAAGGCCTTGGTATGTCCTGTTTTGTCTGAGACCGAGCCCCAGACCGGCTGCATGACTGTTGGCGCCATATTGCCCACACTTCTGAATGCGCCTATCTCAGAGAGCGAGGCTCCTATATCGACCATGTAGCTATTGAGAAAGGGAGCGTACAGCCCTTGAGCAAACATTACGAGTGATCCCGCTGCATATGCCTTTGGAGGAAGCCTCCTCGATTCAGTGGTTTCTTGCTCAATCATCTGTCTGTGGCCGCCCCATTGAAGTGCGGTAGTGTCGAGCGGTGTTTAAATGTAGTTCTCGCATCACCAAATGAGTTATCTAGAACTCAGAACAGGAATGACGTGTTCAGAGTGAGCCTCACCATGCTTGCAGATAGTGTACACCGGGAGCGCCTCGAGAGAGTTCGTGACTATCTATTGGATATCCATGCCGACTATGCCTTTCTTACCCCTTCTCCTAACTTTGAATACTTGACGGGTTTTTCGTATGAGATGCGGGAGCGGTTAGTCTGTCTGGTGGTTCGTAAGGATGATGCGCCGTTCATAGTTGCTCCCTCTTTTGATGTATCTAACATTGAAGGCCAGACCTGGATCAAGACCATTCTTCCATGGGCCGAAGACGAAGACCCGTACGACCTACTCCGCCGCGAAATGGGGCAAGCGAATGAGACTTTCGCGCTCTTTGACACGTCCACCCCCCTGGGAGTCTTCTGGCTGTTCAGAGAGAAGGTTCAGGACCCTGAACGTGCTGATTTGGTTTCGCCTTTCATCCAAGAGATGCGCTTGGTGAAGGTTGCTGAGGAGATCAATCTCATGAAGAAAGCCGGTAGGGTGATTGACTCCGCGGTCATGCATGCCTTCGAAAAGGCTGAAATCGGCATGACTGAGATTGAAATGCAACAGATCATCCACAATGAGATAGTTCGGAAGGGTGCAAGACCCACCTTCGCAGCAGTGCAGTTTGGTGAGAACAGCGCAAAACCACACGCGGAGGCGGGAACTCGGGAGCTGGGAGTAGGGGACATAGTCCTACTCGACTGTGGGTGTTCCATTTCTGGATACAACACCGACATGACGCGCGTGGCTGTGGTTGGTCGTCCTTCATCTCAACAGGAAGAAGTATACTCTATTGTACTTAAATCCCAGAAGACCGCTCTAGATACCATCCGCGCAGGAATGACATGTAGCGCTGCTGATGGTGTTGCCAGGAGAGTCATAGATGAAGAGGGCTATGGTGAGTTCTTTACCCATCGCCTCGGACATGGTATCGGCCTCCAAGTTCACGAGCCACCATATCTAGTGAATGGCAACTCCAGTGTCCTGCAGACCGGCATGTGTCACAGCATCGAACCCGGCATCTACCTGCAGGACAAGTTCGGTATTCGCATCGAGGATTTAGTTGCTGTCACCGAGGATGGAGTAGAGATACTCACCTACTCGCCAAAGGATCTATTCGAGATTGACATCTAGTCAGAACTCTCGCTGTTCGTGGTTTCGTCCTCTTGCTCTCTACGCTTAGACATGATCTCATCAAGTCTTTTGCGGTCTTCTTCACTCAGGTCTTTCATGGCTTCTGCAGACTGTCTGAGCATCTGGCCCATGATGACAGAGTAGACTGCCGGCAGCGCAGTAGCCGTTCTGACACGTTCCTCGTATTCTTTCTCTGCCAGTTCTTTGGCTTCTTTCAATGCTTCTTTGGTTACTTCGCCCTTTCCTATGCCGCAGCAGTCCTTGTTCGCGACATAGAATTTCTCTCCGTTGTGCTCCAAAGGAAATGTGCGGCACGATATGGGTCTTGAGAACCGTATGCGGCAGGCATTGGCCTCTTCATCGTAGAAGATGCATGCCGTTTGTTCTGAGTTCTCCGAGAGTGGCTTTCGTAGAGTGGCCAAGGTGATGCCCCTTTCCTCGGCTGTTTCAATATCCATAGTTATTCCATGGAGGATGTGGTTCAAGTAATTCTGTGTGGTCCATCGGGACAAGTCGCCGAAAGTCACATTCACATGAGGTCGAGTGCAACAGACTCGCTGAGGGCAATTCTGCTCGAGGCACTTGAAGCTGTATTTCTTCTTGTCGGTCATCTCATGTCACCTGAACGAGTGTTCGGATTCCGTTCAATTGAGATTTCTCTTAATCCTTTCGAACTTGCCAATTCCACCTTGTCTTTCCGACAGGTTTATTTTCGGTGCTTTATGGCGCTCAGCATAATCCTCCCTTAGAAAAGCTTCGAAGAAACGGAGAACTTGCAATGACTACACAAGAATGGTACCGTAATGACGTTGACTTTGTCTTTGATGAACTCGAGACCTCTCCTAAAGGGCTGACATCGAAGGAGGCCGACAAGAGACTTCAGGAATATGGTTACAATGAGCTCACTGAGGTCGGGAAGATATCTCCTCTGCGGATGTTTCTGGAGCAATTCACTGACCCAATGGTCATCATTCTTCTCATAGCGATTGCCATCTCTCTGGTGGTTGCTTTGGCTCCCGGTGCTCATGAAGAGGGTGGAATCATTGATGCAATCATGATTTCAGTGATTGTCGTCTTCAATTCAATCTTCGGTTTTGCTCAGGAGTACCGGTCCGAAAAGGCCCTTGAAGCTCTCAAGAAGCTGGCAGCCCCGAAGGCAAGAGTTCTTCGTGATGAATTGTGGGTTGAAATAGACTCCCGGAATGTGGTTCCAGGAGACATAATCGGCCTGGATCCCGGTGATATAGTTCCAGCGGATGGGCGCACCAATCAGGCTGTCGGCCTTTCGGTTGATGAATCCATTCTCACGGGTGAGTCGGTAGCAGTCCGGAAGACCAGCGAACCCATAGACTTGGAGAATCCCACTGTAGGAGATATGAGAAACATCGTCTTTCAAGGCACTACTATCGCTGCAGGCAAAGGTACCGCTGTCGTGACTGAAACAGGGATGAACACACAGTTCGGAGAGATAGCTGGACTCGTTCAAGAGAGTCAGAAGGAAACGACTCCCCTTCAGCACGATTTGGCCGATCTTGGAAAGAAACTTGGTCTGCTCATCACTTTCCTATGTGTCATAATCTTTGCGGCCGAGGTCTACCAAAGCATCACTGAGAGTATTATAGAGGCACTCTTTGCGGCCATCGCTCTGGCTGTATCAGCTGTGCCAGAAGGACTTCCCGCAGTCGTCACCATCACCCTCGCAATAGGTGTACAACGAATGGTTGAGAAGAACGCCATCGTCCGCAGACTCCCGTCAGTTGAAACACTGGGGTCAACCACAGTGATATGCTCAGACAAGACGGGCACTATTACTCGGAACGAGATGACGGTGCAAGAGCTGTACGTTGACGGCTCTAGGATTAAGGTGACCGGTTCAGGTTACGATGACGAGGGTAGTTTCTTCCGCGACGGCCAAGAGATCGACCCAACCAATGATTCTCATCTTGAGAAGCTGTTGGTCATAGGCCAGTTATGCTCGAATTCTCTTCTCCAGGAGGATCCTTCTGGTGCTGCTAAGTGGGCTATTGTTGGTGACCCAACTGAGGGCGCACTTCTGGTTGCAGCTGAAAAGGGAGGGTTTAGATATGAAGCGACTTGGGAGAACTATGAGGAGATAACTGAGATTTCCTTCGATTCTGCTCGAAAGCGTATGACCTCGATATGCAAAGACCAGAATGGCGATCTGGCCGCCTACACGAAAGGGGCACCAGAGATTGTCCTGTCCCTCTGTACCCACGTGCTCGAGGATGGTGAAGTTCGGCCCCTCACCGACTCAAAGCGTGATGAAATCCTCAATGTGAATGCAGAGCTTGCTAGTAACGCTCTTCGCGTTCTAGCCATGGCCTACCGTCCACTGGAATCTGCTCTTCCAGATTGGGATCCAGAGATGGTGGAACAGAATCTCATATTCGTTGGACTGTCAGCAATGATTGATCCTCCCCGCGATGAAGTGTCTGAAGCCATCAAAATCTGCGTCAATGCTGGCATTCGTCCCATCATGATAACCGGGGACCACAGATTGACCGCTCGTGCAATCGCTATTGATGTCGGCTTGATATCAGGTGAGGGCACTGTCATTACTGGTGCCCAGATTGACGAGATGACAGATCAGGAGTTCTCTGATGCTGTTCATGATGTAGATGTTTTCGCCAGAGTCGCTCCAGGGCATAAGCTTCGAATCGTTAATACTCTGAAAGAACAGAATCAGGTTGTGGCCATGACCGGAGACGGGGTCAATGATGCGCCAGCTGTGAAGAATGCCAACGTGGGGGTATCTATGGGCATCCGAGGTTCCGATGTAACCCGTGAATCCTCCGACATAATACTCACCGATGACAACTTTGCGACAATAGTCACCGCAGTTGAGAAAGGTCGCGAGATCTACGAAAACATTCGGAAGTTCGTGAGATTCCTGCTGGCTGCCAACTTCAGTGAGATCTATCTCATCTTCACTATGATAATGATAGGGCTTCCTCTTCCCATAACCGCAATTCAGATTCTATGGATCAATCTTGCCACTGATGGCTTTCCTGCACTGGCGTTGGGGGTCGACCCTCCAGAACCAGGTCTGATGGAGCGAGGGCCACGAAAGCCCGGCTCAAGGATGATGAACAAGGGACTTGCAGCTTTCATATTGATTGGAGGCTTTGTACAGTTTATAGCTGGGTCTCTCCTATTCCTTGGCTCACTGATTGAATACGGAGGATGGATTCCGGGTATCACTGGCCCGATGGTCGATTGGAGTGCTGCTCCATGGGACTTTGCTCTCATGCATGCTCGGACTGTAGTGTTCGTGTCCATCGTCGTATATGAGCTCCTGTTTGTCTGGAACTGCAGAACTGAGTACGCCCCAGTGTGGAAGACCAACATCACTAACTCAAAGGCACTTGCAGGCACCGTATTGCTGTCAGTTGTCTTGACCCTGATAGTACTCTATGTGCCATTCATCACACCCCTCTTCGGTGCGGTGCCGTTGAGTGCGCTGGATTGGCTTATCATCTTTGTGAGCTGTCTGCCAGCATTGTTGATTCCTCCCCACAAGATATTCGGCTACTTCAGGGAACGCGAAGAGAAAGACTAGGTTGGGAGTCTACCTTCCAACCAAGTCTCCATATCTCCGAGGACTAGAGCCTTCTGAGGTTCACTATGTAGCTCGTGGAACAGCCCCTCATAGAAGAGCCACGTCTTATCCTCAGAGGCCAAGTTCCCGAAGAACTCCCGAGTCTTGTCGGGGTCGACTAGTCTGTCGTCGCCAGCCTGTTGGACGAGGACCGGCAATTGGATGAACGGTGCTAACTGATATGCCTCCTTGGCGGCCTTGAGACCCTCGATTCCGAATCTGGGGGTGACCTTGTCGAACCGCAGAGGATCGTTCTCGTGTTCGGCAATGACCTCGGGGTCGTGACATGCCACCTCGAAGTCGATTTCGTTCTCAAAGTATCGTTTCACGTTCAGGACAGACAAGATTGAGCCTGCGATTCTCTTCCCGATCCCGATATCCAGAGTTTCTGATACGGGGGGGGAGGAGAGCATGATGCCGTCTGTCTCGAGCGGATATTCTGCGACATACCTGATGACATGCTGTCCTCCCAGCGAGTGGCCAAAGAGAAAGGTGAGTTTGTTGATGAATCGATCTTTCACTTGCATCACGATGTTGTGCATGTCTTCCACATACTCGTCGAAGTTCATCACGTGTCCCTTGAGGCCGGTGAAGTGTCCAAAGCCTCTCATATCTGGGGCAAAGACTCCCAGTCCCCTCTCTGCGAAGTACTCTCCAATGTTTTTCAGTGTTGATCCATGACTTCCAAGTCCATGAATGGCAATGAGTAGGGCTCTGACGCGTTCATCATCCGGGAGCCACATTGCCATGAACATCCTTGTTCCATCATAGCCAGTGTACTCGCTCTCTATGAACTTCATACTATCATCAGGATATCTTGTACAAACCTGATATTAATCTCTTCTAGAGAATCACCACTTCTATAATAATCTCGAATAGTAACCAAAAATAGAGAAGAAGGACCACCTTAGTGGTGGCCCTGCATTATTCTAGAATCTCATAGGCTTGGGCTTGTCGCCTGTGTAGTCATAGAAGCCCTTACCGGCCTTTCTACCAATCCATCCGGCCCTGACCATCTTTCTGAGTAGTGCAGGTGCGCGGTACTTTCCGTCCTTGAACTCCTCCACGAAATAGTCTGAGATGTAGAGGAGCGTATCGAGACCAACAAAGTCTGCCAACGTGAGCGGTCCCATTGGCCAGTTGAGACCCATCTTGATTGCAAGATCCATGTCTTCAACAGTGGCGACTCCCTCTTGGATGGCAAATATTGCCTCGTTTATTGCGGGAACGAGAAGTCGATTAACGGCAAACCCTGGAGCCTCGTTAACAAGCACAGTCTCTTTGCCAATCTTCTTAGAGATCTCTTCAATCACCTTGACTGTTTCGTCGTCGGTTGCAGCCCCCTTGATGATCTCTACGAGACCCATGACGGGTACTGGATTGAAGAAGTGCATACCGATGAACTTCTCAGGTCTCTGCGTAACTGCTGCCATTTGTGTAATGCTGATGCTTGACGTGTTCGATGCGAAGATTGCATCCTTCGGAGCCAATTCTTCCACTTCTCTCCATGTATCGAGCTTGAGCTTTACTATCTCGGGAATGGCCTCAATAACTAGGTCTGCATCTTCGACTGCTTTCTCAAGGTCGAGCACACCCTCTATTCTTCCTAGAGTGGCGTCAACCTCCTCCTGAGTTATCTTGTCTTTCTTCAGACCTCTCTCCAAGTTCTTCTTGATGGTCTCGAGACCCTTGTCGATGAATCTCTGCTCGATATCTCTCATCTTAACTTGATAGCCTGCCTGAGCGCAGACATGGGCGATTCCGTTGCCCATCTGTCCTGCTCCCAGTACTACGATTTTCTTTACGTCCATTGTGTGTTCCTCCAACTCATTGGTTGACTATATGTTGTCCGTTACGAGGGTCATAATATTTCTGTCTGTAGTCATGTTTTCTCTAAAACGGTACGCGTATTGGTTCATGTAAGAAAACTCATGTCTACAAACATTTTGCCAAATCAACTTAGATATAAGAAACGGTTGGTATAGCAAACCTTTATATGATTTCAACTTGTGGTGTGGATGACGTTCAAAGCGTCAGGTCAAGATGGTGCGGTCGTAAGGCCGTTCATTCTGACTGAAAACACAGATCTCTCATCTCCGATAGTGCCAACGGGACCTCGCGTGCCGCTGGCACTCATGCCGGAGCAAGTGGTCAGGCAGTGTCCATTGAAGTGGTCACTTTCGCCCACCAACAGCATATGGACTGACCAGCTATACATCAAGATGAGATGACTATCATGAGCAGGATTGTTGAGTTCTTTGGTCTGACGGACGGGAATGAGAAGATACTGAGTCTAGCAAGGACTCTTGCAGTGTTGTTCCCCGTTGTGGCTCTGACAATCCAGCTATCAACCACCTTCTTCATGATATTTGTGGCTGAGGCAGTGGGGCATGGTTCGTTTATCGAAGGTATGACGGTAGTAGGAGTCCTTGTGGTGATTCAAATGGTTATTCAGACCCTTCTAGACTATCCTACCGGCGCTATAGGGGACTGGATTGGTCAACGCTACATCATCACGGCAGCCTTCCTATCATTTTCGGCTGGCTTTCTGACGGTGTCATTTGTGAATTCCACGACACCCATATATTTGCTCATCCTCGTATACGTGCTACTTGGGTTTGCCAGCTCACAGCTTAGCGGCGCATTCAATGCTTGGTTTGATAACAACTACCGAGTGGCGATGCCTGGAGACGGAGATCGGAAACAATATGGTGTTTTCATGGGCAAGATTGGTATGCTGTTCAGCCTAGTAGGAATCCTGTGCATGATTCCCGGCAGCATTTTAGCGGTCATCTTTGGCCGTGCGTGGGTCTTTCAGCTTCAGGCCATCATGTGCGCAGGCATAGCCCTAATCGTCATGCGAGTAGTCAGAGACTTCCCAGAGGTTGAAGAGGCAAGAGCGGCTCGACCCAGTTTTGGTGAATATACATCTCTCCTGAAAGAGGGGATTGGTTTCCTCTTCAGTGACCATTTTGTCACTTATCTCATGGTAGGAGGATGCATCGTCATGAGTGTGGGCCTTGTCTGGGGTGAACTACTCCTCTTTCCGATGTACTTCAGCTATCTCATTGCTGAGGTCGCGGTTTCCAGTTTCAGGACTATTCTATTCATTCCTGGCATATTCTGGCAAGAACGTTCTGGTGTCTGGGCCAAGCGATTTGAGCCCGAGAAATGGATCCCGCGTTTCAGGTTGCTTCAGGGCACAGGCTTTGTCTTCTATCTGGCCTTTGCCTCTATTATGTACGTCTTCCCTCCAGCTACTGGTGGCGCATTGGTTGCTCTTACAGTTCCTCTCACACAGATTACGCTTCTTCAGATTCCTGTCTCATCTGTTCTTCCGATAACATTGATGGCGATGACCTTCACACTGACAGGAGTCTTTGGTGGGCTTTCACAGATTCTCACACAGCGAGTACTCTTGGATGTGGTGCCGAACCGGATAAGGAATAGCATATACTCTCTCTCTCCGACTATAGCCACAATCATAGCCATTCCTCAGATTGCAGTATTTGGATGGCTGATTCCCCTTGCCGGATTCCCACTGACAATGGCCTCCTGTGGACTGATCTCTCTTTTCGGGGTACTGATGATTCGAAAGGGTCTCAGCTACCCCAAGCCCACCCCCTCAGACCAAACCGGAGAGGTTGTCACTATTCCTGCAACTGTCCCCGCGGAGTAGCATTCGCGGGTGTCCTGCTCGAATAGGAGAGTATGTGTGCAACAAAGTTATTACCCAAGCTGTCATGAGCCTGCATAGGTGTTACATTTGGCAGATAGACCAGTGTTCCTCAATGTTTCAATCGGTGATTCAGGACTAGAAACCATGAAACATGAGCAGAAGATGATTCGAGAAGATGACGTGAAATTCGATGGTGAAGATGGGATTCTAGAAATTTCGACGATCCGATTGGTCTGGTACAAGAAGCCCAGCCGATGGGGCAAGGCGAAAAAATTCGGCGGTCTTGCCGGGGCGATTGCTGGAGCGGCCATTCTTGATGGAGTGGGTCGTCAGATGGGGGGCATAGGTGGTCGTGCCGTCAGAGGCATCGGTCGAGGTATTGGCTATGCCGCTGTAGGCACAGCGATTTCTTCTTGGACCCGAGATAGCTTCTACAACAAAGACGAGAACGGTAACACAGAGTCCATTGCTCTCCCCATGCTTGCAATATCGACCGCTCAGCAGAGTGGCAAGAACCTTGTGGTCGATTTGAAGTCAGGCGGGAATGTGGTTTTCGAGTTCAAACAGAAGAAGGTCATTCCAACAGTTATGGCCAATGTTACGCAAGCCCAAAGCAAGGGTAAGTGTCCATTCTGCGGTGCGAACGCAGGAAACGCAGCAAAGTGCCCGAATTGCGGTGCTCCCATTGAAGGGGGCGGCGGAGGCGGAGCACCATCTACGGGTGGCAAGTTCTGCACAAATTGCGGACAAACAGTTCCTGCCGACGCCAAGTTCTGTGGCAAGTGTGGAAGCCCAGTCTAGACTTGGACTTCACTGGGATTATCTTGCTGTGCATGGTGTACGACTAGTCTGGCCTATCTAGTTGTGCACCCTTTTCATCCCGTGCTTCTTTTAGTATGTGCTTCATCTGTTCATAACAGTGCTAGAAATTACAACAAGGACTTATCGGAAGAGATCCTCTTCTGGAGGGCGCGCGATA
>CAYYQL010000011.1:0-74979 GCA_964473825.1 uncultured archaeon | reverse complement strand
AGTCCCAGCGGAATATTTATATTCAAATCCGTAACGCAATATCATATACGATATCACTAATGATATCTGCCTGACACTTGGCTGGAGACCATTGTACTCCACTAACTGTACAGGAGGGATACAATTGACAGAAGTACTAGATGTACAAAATGCGACAAGGACCTACATGCTGGGCTCTGTTCCAGTGAAGGCACTGAGAGGTGTTTCGTTCAAGGTTTACAGAGGAGAACTACTCTCAATACTCGGGCCGTCTGGCAGTGGAAAGTCCACACTCTTGAATCTAATAGGCGCGCTGGACCGACCAACTGACGGAACTCTGATTATCGAGGGGACCGACATCTCGGGTCTGGATGACAATGAGTTAGCTGAGATGCGAAAGAGAGTCGGTTTCGTGTTTCAGTTCTTCAATCTTATCCCTCGTCTCGATGCCAAGGGCAATGTAGAACTGCCGCTCACCATCGACGGAATGGACCGAGATATCCGGCAGGATCGAGTGCGAGAGGCTCTGGCCCAAGTGGGGCTTGCTGATAGAATGGACCATAAGCCTACCGAGCTGAGTGGTGGTGAGCGACAACGTGTTGCTATCGCTCGGGCCTTGGTGAACGAGCCCACCTTTCTTCTGATGGATGAGCCCACGGGCAACCTTGACTCAAAGACAGCAGTCGACATCATGGAGTTGGTGATAGAACTGAACGACCGTTTCCAGATGACTGCAGTGCTAGTGACCCATGATAAGGAGGTCGCTAAGCGCACGGATAGGACGCTGCGACTGCGGGACGGACTCTTAGATTCTGATGAGGTGAATCTACATTGAAGGCACGTGACACTCTCGCTTATTCATTTGGAGCAATACGGCTCCGGAAACTCAGATCTGGGCTTACCACGCTGGGTATCGTGATTGGAATTGGAGCCATTGTTGCCCTTCTGTCATTCACTCAGGGCTTTCAGGTTGCCATTACGGGTCAGTTCCAAGAGGGATTTGCCACAGACGTTGTCACGGTCTCTGCGGGCTCTGGTGGATTCAGTATGTTTGGAGGATCCGAGAGCGACTTCGTGTTATACGCCAACGATACTGACCTGATAAACGAAGTCGAAGGAGTCGTCACCTCTTCAGCGTCCATCTCAAAGACAGTGACTGCCGAGTTCAAGTTGAGAGACCAGCCTCTCAGTCTAACGGGTGTGGATTTCAGTGCCTACACTGAGATGTACACCACTTTCACCGCAGCACTGGGCAGTATTCCGGAGAGCCCAGCTGATGACCAAGTCGTTATCGGCTACTCGCTGTACGACCCCTGGGGGAATGGTACACATCCAGTTGAGCTCGGTGAAACCTTCAATGTATACTATGCTATTCGGAATGGAACACAGCTGGTCCCTGTCAACAAGTCGCTCACGGTTGTCGCCATACTGGAGGAGATTGGTACATTCGGATTCGGAGTATCGGACACCGGGATGTACATACCGATCGAGTCTGCAACCGAATACTTCGGTGCCGATGAAGTGGGCCAGATTGTGGTGAAACTCGCCAGCGATGATGACGAGTTCATTGCAGAAGTATCGGACAGAATCAGAGAGCTCTTTCTCAATGAAGTTTCTGTGAGTTCAGCAACGGCAATCCTCAGCACCGTGTCCTCGGCGTTAGCTACTGTCGAACTACTCTTAGCTGGCGTTGGAGGAATCTCCCTCTTGGTTGCAGGCATTGGTATCATGAATATCATGATTGTTTCCCTCATGGAGCGCACAAGAGAGATTGGCATCCTCAAAGCATTGGGAGCAAAGGGGCGGAATATCTTGGTCATCTTCCTGGGCGAGGCATTGATAATCGGGCTTATCGGGGGTTTTGTTGGAATTGGAGCTGGTGCACTTCTTGCCAACATCTTTGCACGGGCTGTCAAAGGATTTGCAGGAGGACCAATATCTGATGGAGTGACAATCGCCCCGGTTTTGACACCTCTCCTGGCTATTCAGGCTCTGACCTTCGGCGTCACGGTGAGCATCATATTCGCCATGTATCCCGCATGGCGCGCGTCAAAGCTGATGCCAGTCGAGGCTTTCAGGGCAGAATAGTGGCCATGAGCGAAGGCTCACTCGAGCCTCTCTCCCTCTTTCTCTTGAACAGACTAGTCCTATTCATCTGCCAGCTAAGACAATGAGTCATTGTTGTGGATAACGGAACTCAATCCATGTTTCTCGTCAGTGGCCATGTCTGCAGTTGACTTCTTCGTGGAGGACAAAAGATACTGGGAACTCTGCGGGGAGGTTCTGGTTCTGCCGGGTTCTGTTGTCGGACTCAACAAGCGATCAGTCTGGCGATTTCGGTTTCACGTTGTTGCAGAGAGTGAGAGATGGACCATTCTGCTCGATTCCACGGGCACCATTCTTGAGATCGATTCCGAAACATTACCCTTTGAGATCTGTTATCAAGACGGGAATCTAGCCGTCATTCTTATCGCGAGCGTCGGGGTGACCTGTGTTGGATTGCTGATATGGATTAAGACCGCTGGCTGACCGGACAGCTAGTGGTGGTGACTGTGACTCTCCTCGTCATCCAGTAATGCAAAAGGAAACAGACGCACATATTCAATGCCTGAGAGTCCTCCAATCTCATCAGCCAGTGCCTGAATGTCATCTCTATTCCCTCTGATGGTAAGAATCTCTAGGCAGTGCGTTTCGGTGAGGTGTACGTGGACGGTCGATGTCACATGTGCCTTGGCTGAGTGCTGGCATTCAATGAGGTTTGCCATGAGGGCAGGTTTGTGTCTATATACGATGTTCAGTGCTGCATGCTTGCCTGCCTGGTATGACTCCCACTCACTCTGTGTGATGTAGTTCCTCATGGCATCTCTGATTGCCTCAGATCGGCCAACATAGCCCTTCTCTTCCACCAGCTCATCGAATCTCTGCAAGAGGTCAGACGGTACCGAAACACCAAACCGCTTCATACTCATTGACATTCAAGCTCCTTTCTGTGTAACACGACTTGATTTCATTTGTAACACGCTTATGAGTATTCACCCCACCTCTGTCAGCAACTGCATAGCTAATCATCAGGAAACAGAAGCAATTCTCCCAATACAACAAGGGGATACGCCATCCCTCTCTCTGCTCCGAAAAGGTAAAAAGAAACAGCCTGCGGGTAGGATTCGTGGCCTAGTGCCGCTACTTTGCGGAGGTTGCCAAGCCAGGTCAAAGGCGTAGGGTTCAGATCCCTATCCCGTAGGGGTTCGCGAGTTCGAATCTCGCCCTCCGCACCACTATTCACTGTGAGATACAAGAGAATCCGAAGCGCGAGTTCTCAGTTGTGTGTCCTATCGAGTTCCTGAAGGAAGGCGGTCATGGCTACTTGACGCGCATGATGACCCTCTTGTTCATGACATCCCAGACCTCAACTTCAGCATTCAGCTCCATCTTGCTGGCGATCTCTTCGTCAGCTGGTTTAGGGGTGTTGTAAGTCTCGTAGGTTTCAGAATCCATCAGCTGATAATGCTCACCGAGATCTGCGATGACCGTGGCTGTTCTCTTGTCTATGACTGGTACATCTACCATGCGGTCTGCGGGCATGATCACATTGCGCTTGCGATCGTCAAAGAAGCCTACTGCTGTTATGTTTGCCTTTGCTGCTCCGTGTTTTCCGGGTTTTGATTTCTCTATAGAGATTACGCGGCAAGGCTCTTCCTCAATTAGAAAGTAGCTTCCTGGTTTCAGCGTCTTTGCCTCTGCTTTCCGAATACTCAATATTGTTCACCAACCAGTACATAGGACAAGTCTGATGAACCTCGTATGACTCTATTCATATACTTTATGGGACAGCATTCTACAGGTCTCAGAACTGGCAAGAGTAATATTGCCGCTAATTCAAGTTCCGTTTGGATGTATCCTCATGATTGAAGAGAATCCCACTATCCTAAGCGAGAATCGAACCGTTGGTCTTGTCTGCAAGCCCGGCAGAGTTGACATCGAACAGATTGCTTGTGAGGTTACCCGATTTCTAATTGATCATGATATTCGTGTATTGGTCGATTCAGGCTCCTGCAACGTTGCTGACAAAGGTGCCACACCAACTCTGATTGAGGACATGAGTGTGGATTTCACAATCACCATCGGTGGAGATGGCACGATCCTGCACACGGTGCGTCACATGAGTGACCGTGAGACCCCCCTGTTCTGCATAAATCGGGGGACAGTAGGATTCTTGACCGAGAGCAGCACAACCACGGCCCTCAGCTCTCTTGAACGGATATTGAAGAATGAATGCATCATAGAGAGATGCGTCAATCTCAAGACAGGGTGCGGAAATCGAGAGTTTGGTCATGCCCTCAATGAGGCGTTGGTCACATCTTATGTACCCGGGCGCCTTCTGACAATCCAAGCCTATCTCGATGGGACACGGGTCGATTTTGGAAGGGCTGACGGGGCAATGCTTGCGACCCCGTGCGGATCAAGTGCTTATGCCCTGGCAGCCGGAGGGTCGATACTGACCCCTAGGGTTCATGGATTCATCTTCGTTCCTGTCTGTCCCCCTCGATTCGAGCTGAAATCGCTAGTGGTTCCTGATGACAGCTTGTTTGAGATCGAGATGGTGAAACCAGGTGTACGCAGTCTGGTCGTGATTGATGGGCAGGACCGTTGGGAAGTTGAACCACATGAAACGGTGTGGATGAAGAAGTCAGAACACGTCACACGATTCATACGCATGTATGACAACTACTATGACCGCCTCAACACCCGACTTGTTCCTAGGACTCAGTAGGTGGAGTTGTTGGTTCAGCTCTTTGTTGTTGATGCAGGGATACTCTTTACCACTTGGCCCCATAAGAACCCCCACAAGAACCTAGCAACAACACAGGCAGTTATAGATGAAGTACTCAACCGCCCTAGTCGGAGAAGAATAGACGAGATTATCTCAATGGGTCGTCTTCGAATCGAGGAAGCCTCTCCAGATGCACGATCTAGAGCTCAAGAAGAAGCGCTGAGGACTGGTGACCTGGAAGAGCTATCACCACAAGATCTTGACCTGCTTGCCTTGGCGGTGTCTCTGCTTGAAACGTCCAAGGACGTCACAGTTGTTTCGACTGACTTTGCGATTCTCAATACTGCGGCCTCTCTGGGCCTTCGAATCTTAGACCCTACACATAGATTTCGAGAGAAGATTGAGTGGGTCTTCAAATGCCCCGCCTGTGGAGAAGTACTGAGAACTGCACCCCGTCAGATGGAATGTCCCACCTGTGGCACCTTGATGCAGCGACGACCTGGCAAGAGGAAGCGAATTTGTTGATTGGCGCGTAATACCCGCGGAATACACAGACTATTTTAGATACTTGCCCTCCATCCGGGATGCCGGGGTGCATATATCGATGCCTAATTCACTGACCATAGACCGCGAAATAGACGATGTTAAAGCACAAGTGAAGAAGGAGCTTGACACAATCCGCGGGCTCATGGACACTTTCGGCTATCGAAGCACTTCTCCTGGCTGGGATGCACCTTTTCAGATTCATCGACTCAGGAGAGCTCTTAGGATTCATTATCTGGCAATGAAAATCCGTGAATCTGCGGTTGAACCAGCGAGTCTAGCCGACATGATTTGGGATCTCAATTCGGATGACGAAGTACCGTGACCTATTCTCCCATCATCATGACGTGTAGAGTTCTCTTTCTCGGCTTGTTATCGAAATCCACAAAGGTCACCTGTTGCCATGTTCCCAACGTCAGCTGGCTGTTCACAAATGGAATTGTCATGGAAGGTCCCACGATTGAGGCGCGAATGTGCGAGTGACCATTCCCATCATGCCATTTCAAATGATGTTCGTAGACAATGTCTTTTGGCGCCAGTCGCTCCATTGCCTCTGGGAAGTCTTTGAGTAGCCCCTCTTCATATTCAATTGTGATGATTGATCCCGTTGAACCTGGACAGAACACGGTACATATTCCATCCACCAGCCCGCTGGAGCTGACTTCTCCTTGTAGCTGTTCTGTTATATCAATCATCTGGCAGTTGCCTTGAGTGTCCAATGATAGTGTCGTATGATTCGTCGCCATAGTCTACACCATGGAAGAGAATCCGACTATCCTTGATAACGATTACAGTGGGTGATAAGCAGGATGCGAATGTCTCCATATCTACGCCCTGTCGCACGCAATGCAATCGAACAGATGCGCTCTTGGAGACTAGAGATTCAACATAACCGATTCGGGACCTGTGGCGTTCTGCGGTTCAAATCCGCATGATTCACGATGGAGGTGAGGTGGCTAACGAAGTCTCTTCTTGACAATCTCGACCATTCTCCGAAGGTCTTCTGCCTTTGATTCTAGTTCCTCCTCATTTTCCTGAAGAGCTAGCAGAGCCGCAATATGATTCCCTTCGAGAAGCGGTCTTACCACCGACAGAGTCAAGGAGGCCTCCTCGTTTCTTGTTGTCAGTGCAATCTCATCCATCGATGAGAGAATATCCTTGATTCTGTCATCGTCGGGTCTGTGCTCAAGAAGGAGAGAGAAGACAGCTAAGAGATCGCTGAACGCTTCGATCTCCTCATCTATAGCCCTAAACCCTTCAGCTGACTCTTTCAGATACTCTGTGGCCTTTTCTCTCATTTCTGGTTCATGTGTCTTCAGAGCCTCAAGGCCGGCTGTTCTCAGCCAAATAGTAGCTAGCTCGCCAATGCCCATCTCTTGGTAGAGTTTGGCAGCACTCCTCGCCCTTTCGCTTGCCTTTCTGCGGAATGATGCACTTCTTTCGCTATCTCCCATTTTGGATGCGCATTTCGCAGCCTCGGAGAATAGCCTGCTCTCCTCGTCCGGTTCGTCAGAGGCAGCGTGCTCATTGGCCAATCTGACATATATCTCCAAAGCTTCTTCCAACGTGGCTTCTGCTTCCTGTTTCATCCCCGCCTCATACATAACTTCTGCGGCCTCTTCTAGAGAAAGGGCTTGCCTCTCATGATTGCCAGTTTCTTGCTCTTTTTCCGCCTGCTGAGTGAAATAATCGATTACAGCCGTATAGATATCCTCAGCTTCTTCTTTGACACCCCAGTTTCCTAGGCACATGGCCTGATATCGCAGATAGCTCTTCTCTGACTGGGTATCACCCTCGTTGGCTGCCTTATGAGCCAGCTCTTCGAAGATCTCACTGGCTTTCTTGTAAGACCACTTTGCCTTCATGACCCTTCCCAGCTCATCAAACATGTCTCCCGCTTTCACAAGAAGCGGTCCAACAACTTCAGGCTCACCGTCCATCTTCATGTAGGCCTCTGCAGCCTGACTCATTGCACTTTTCCTTGCACTTGAGAGCCTCTCCATCTTGTAGGTTTCTTGAGCTGCATCGAATATGTTTCCGGCCTTCTCGTGGAGACCTATCTTCTCATAGAAGCCCCCCGCGTCCATCATGAGCCTCGTCGCTTCTACGCTGTCTCCTTCGGTCTGGGTGATTTGAGCAGCCTCTGCAAGAAGGTTACCAGCTGTCAACCAGTCTTCCTTTTGACGCGCTTCTTCCGCCCAGTTCAATGCAAGCCTGATGGCTCTCTCATTGATTCTCTTTCCAAGTTCGTCATCACCGGCAGTGTAATAGAGCCTACTCGCCTTCTTCAACAGGCTGAGAGTCCTATCGAAGTCCCGCTCCATCTCTTTCTCATCTGCGTAGTTCTCAAGTGCATCAGCCGCCTTGATTGTGAGCTTGATGACCTTGGAACCAGTCGCAAAGTCCATTGCTCTGAAGAAGAAATCTGCAGCTCGCTGATACTCCCCTGCCTGCTCCGCAAACTCGCCGGCCTCTTCGTTGATTCGAACAATTTCGACATTGGTCTTGGAATTAGCACCCTGGCGAATCAGCATGAGCGTTCCACTTTCGACTGCGTCGTAGTACTCAGATGTTCTCTGATATTCTCTGTATATTCTTGCCGCCTCGATATAGACGCGAGCAGCCCGATCAACAACACCTCTTGCGGCCAAGATTTCTCCAGCCTCTACTAGCAGAGCTGCAGCACCCTCTCTGTCTCCTTGTTCTATCTTCTCGGATGCCTTCTTTAGAACGTCTTGAAGGGAGGTCATGCAATGCTCACCCAATGCATACTTGTTACATTGACGTGTTTGGTCATTGCTAGGATTTGATGCATAATATAAGTTGGTACTATGTCTTTCCGCAGAACACTCATATATTGAGAAGTAGTGCCATTCTGGTAAGGGAAGCCTATTGACCAAGGAACGGACCAGTATCCAGCTGGGCTTGATTGGTACAGGGAACATTGGCCGCACTCATCTCACTGCTTTTCTTGCTCTTCGAGAGTCAGGCCTTCTTGAGCTGGAGATTGCTGGAATCTGCGACATAGATGAGAAATCACTTCAATCTGCAGCAGAGCTTTTTGATATTGACAAGGTCTTCACAGACTACAAGGAACTTGTTGCAGATGATGATGTTGACTTGGTATACATATGTACTCCCACGAACATGCACTCTGATATGGTGAAAGCAGCTGCAAAGGCAGGGAAAGCAGTCTTTTGTGAGAAGCCCCTTGCCCATAGTTCTCTTCAAGCTGGAGATCTCTTGGCTGTGACTAATGACGCTAAGGTTCGTACGGGAGTGGGGCTTGTTCTCCGATACGACCAGTTTCTACTCTATGCAAAGCACTTGATAGAGAGCCATGACTTCGGCACTCCTATGGTGGCCCATATCCGGGACGACCAACGTTTTCCTGTGGACTACATGTACTACAGCAAATGGCGCGGCGACCACTCGATATCTGGAGGAGGCACGCTCATCGAACACAGTATTCATGACATAGACATCCTGCGATGCTTTTTTGGCGAGGTTGAATCTCTAGCTGCAACGACGGGATTCTATTCAGGTCGAGAAGTTGAGGACCATGCCTCGATCATCATGAAACACACCAATGGCGCTGTCACAACGCTAGATTCCGTCTGGCACTGGGTGGAACGTCCCAATGAGCGATTTATCGAGTTCTTCTTCGAGAAGGGCTATATTCGTGTCTGTCTGGAGTCTGCAAAGAGATACTTGGAGTATCACCTACAGGGGCGAGGCCCCGTCAGAATACTGCCTGAAACGGCCAACACGGTGCTTCTGGAACGTCTGGGATTCGAAGATGATGAACTGACTTCTGATGCAGCTGAAACGCTGACATCGGTGGGAGCCGAAAGATACGCGGCTCTCGACTACGCATTTCTCAGGTCTGTCCAAGAAGACACGTCATTCACTCCAGACTTCAGAGACGCTGTTGCAGCACATTGTGTCGTGGACGCAGCCTATACATCAGCTGATAACAAGAGATGGATTGACCTCACATGACAAATCGGACCATGAGTCAATTTTAAGTAGTGACTCAATGACTGCCTGTGCGGCCATGAAACAGACAACAATCGATCAAGTCGACGCCAGTGAGTATGATGTTATCATTGCTGGCGCAGGGGCTGGCGGTTTGCTCACCGCTCTTGGGTTGTCCGCTAGAGGAAAGAAGATCCTCATTATCGAGAAAGAAGACCATATTGGTGGAGTGTGGTACGGTTATCACGTTGACGGGTATCGTGTAGATCAAGGATTGCATATCATCACTCGTGTGAAACGAGGAGCCTTTGCTGATTTCATGAGGACACACCTAGACCCTCCTCCTGAGTTTGTCCTTCACGAGGGCTGGTTCTTTCGTGTGTATGAGAAGGTTGGCACTATCCCCAGCAGCATCGGAGAGACCCTCCGCTGGCCACTGACAGGCCCTCGTGGCCGACTTAGCTTGGCACGCATCGGTGCAAAGATCAAGACAATGAAACTGGAAGAGATGAAGAAGTACAAAGACATCACCTTCTTGGAGTTCATGAAGTCGAAGGGTGCAACGAATCAAGTCATCCTCGATGTCATGCAGAGCGCTATCTACATGGCTGCAGGGGTGGGTATTGACGAAGCATCGGCCTACGAGGCCTTGCGGACACTCAAAGACACAGACAAGGAATCCTCCAAGATTGGCTCAGCCAAGAGACTTCTGCTTGGCAGTGAAGAGTATGATGAGGGCTATGTTATCGGAGGCATGAAGGGACTCGTTGAACGTGTTAAGGACTGCATTGCAGGTGATTTTGTACTTGAGACACCTGTCACGCGTATTCTTGAAGAGAACGGTCAGGTTGTTGGTCTAGAGGCCGGTGCTGTGACACTGGAACACGATCTGATTGTGAGCAATATACCCCTTTGGTCTATGCCGGATGTTGTATCTGATACCCATAGAGAAGCAAGGGCATTCTTCGGTCAGTGGAGCACAATGAAGCACACACAAGGAGTCACTGCTTGGTGGGGTCTAGACGAGGTCATCATCGGAGATCGCAAATCTCGAGTGATTGTCTATCCGGAACCAAACACTTGGCTCATCTCATTGAGCAGCTTCGACTCCTCTTGTGCCCCTGAAGGCAAAGAGCTTCTAGCCGCTGCCACGATTCTGCCTGAGGGTATGACCACGAAAGAGGTGGTCAATCTTGTCAAGAAGAACGGTATAGGGAAGTACTATCCAGAAGTACTCCAGCATATTGAGATGGAACATGTACAGACGTCGTATGCAACACGCGCCGCGCTTGTTCCCGGACAGACAGATCTAGACAGACCCGGTCCCGAAACTCCTATCGACGGACTCTACATAGTTGGAACTGATACGGCCGGTTCTGGAGTTGGTCTACAGCAGGCAGCCAACTCCACAAAGGGAGTTCTTGCGGCCCTTGACGAGAGAGAAACAATCTGATTCTTGAGCTACTAGACTGGCTTGACTGCCTTGATTGAGAACATGAACGGAATGTGCCTTTCCATTCCGGGCACACCCCATCTTCCCTGTTCATCTCGCTGCATGATGGGAAGGGCCTGCCATGTTGAGTATGGGAACTCGTTATAGAACTGCAGCTCAAGGCCCACTCCTAGCAATGAGTTGAGAATATCCGATATTGGATGGTTCCACTCGTAGCTGATTCTGGTTTCAAGCTTCTTCGCAGTATCTGCATACGAGTGATCACTCTGGAACATGATGGCGGTGTCACCTTGGAAGTATGGATACCGAACCGAGAGTCCTTCGCTCTCATCATCAAAGATCATAGAGAATGGATGAAACTCACGAATGTAGAAGACTCCGCCAGGGTTCAGCAGACTGGCGACGACCTCAGCCCACTTCTCGATGTCTGGCAGCCAGCAGAGCACCCCTCCCCCTGTGTAGACTATATCGAAGGTTTCGTTGAGCGCCTCGGGAGCATCGTAGACATTAGCGCAGACAAACTTGGCAGAAACTCCAATCTGTTCTGCAATATGCCGGGCGAGGGCAATGGCCTTCTTGGAAAAATCGATTCCCGTGACATCGGCTCCGAGTCTTGCTAGGGATAGTGTGTCAAGACCAAAGTGACACATGAGATGAACGAGGCTCTTTCCCTTGACATCTCCCATTTCTTCCACCTCAACTGGCTCAAGTGTCTGTTTCCCCTTGAGAAAGCTCTCCACATCATAAAACTCGGACTCTTTGTGTGCGTCTACGCGGTCCCCCCAGAGATCTCTGTTTGCACGTAATCTCTCATCCACTGTCTGCACCATAGATTTCGTCGGATGTGGTCGGCTGGGTCGCGCCTCGGATAAGGCTATCGCACTGTGCGTCAGTTCCTAAGACGAAAAGGTTTTGTTGCACCAATGAGCCCTCCTAGTTGACCTAACTGGTCACCTCTAAGGAGTCAATATGATATGCCTATGATTGAGATTCGCTGGCACGGTCGCGGCGGGCAAGGTGGCGTAACAAGCGCAGAGCTTCTGGCGAAAGCTGCGTATAAGGACGGTTACAAGGGAGTCGCAGCGTTTCCTTATTTCGGAGCAGAACGGCGAGGCGCCCCGGTCAAAGCCTTCACAAGAATCTCTGATGAACCTATCAACATCAGAAGTCAGATATACACACCAGATATTGTCGCGGTGCTGGACCAAGGTCTGATAGAACTGATTGATGTGACCGAGGGCCTCGTAGAAGGCGGAAAGATCATCATCAATACAAGACTCAAGGCAAGCGAGTTAGATCTTGGTAGGGGGCATGTTTTCACTTATGATGGTACCGGCATCGCACTCAAGCACGGTCTTTTGGTCGCTGGTCTTCCTGTTGTGAATACTACGATGCTGGGAGCATTCGCTAAGGCCACCGGATTGGTCAAACTGGAAACGGTACAAGATGTCATCCGTGAGAAATGGCCCGGAAAGGCGGGGGAGAAGAACGCTATAGGCGCAGCTGAAGCATACGAGACTTGCTCAGACTGAGTGCTAGCCTACTGACCACGAGCCTATTGCTCTAAACCCTGCCTTCGACCTCTAACTCGTGAGTCTAAGCATATAGGCGTTCATAACCTGTGTGTTGAACTTCAGGTTGGTTTCTACGCATGCCATCCACCTGCTGTGCCATCTCTTCCATCTTCTTGCGTATCTGGTCGCCGCTCTCTTCGAGGTCTGAGACATCTACTCCAACATCGTAGAGCCGATTCAATGCATTGAGCAACTGAACTGCGCCGTCGGGATCCGGGATTACTGCAATTGCAGGAGTCAAGAGGGCGAAACCCACCATCTCACGGCAGAGCGTTTCGGAGAGGATGGATCCTGCAATCCCGGTTATTATCCCTTTCTTCAGTAGCTCCATGCTTTCATCACTCTCTAGGTCCGCCAGCTTCTCCTTCTCTGCAGCATAGAGTACTTTCCTATCGCTAGGTATACCCTGAACGGGGATGCCGTCAAGAATGACTGTTTCTCTCACTCCAATCTCTGCTGCCCAGTCCAATAGCGCAGAGCTGACCGCATACATTCCTTGTTCTGCAATGGGCAGCTCTGTTGTTACGACAATGAGATTGCGTTCAGGCTTTGCATGTATCCTGAAGGGATGTCGAAGGAGCCCGTCAAGGAAGACTGCTGCCGATGGCATATACTTCGAACGAACATGAGCAATCTCTTCCATCTCGAACTGCTCAATCATCGTATTGGCGGCAATGGTGCCAACCACTCCTGCACTCGGAAAACAGCATACTAGGAGGGGCTTCTCTGTCTTTACTTCCTTGGTCTGGACCACTTCTGCATCAGGTGAGCCCAGAGCCCTGGCTTTACACTCTTCTTTCATGGATGGGGACCCATTACATTCTATCATGCCTGAGGATATTAATTTTGAGTCTGAATGGAGTTACCGAATCAGATGGCTTTCTCAAGTGGATTTAGAATTCCTAGAAGAGAGAGTAGCAAAGGAGACAGGAAGCCACAGGGAAATGAGATTTAGAGCAGAACTACTAGTTTCTCGAATACTGGAGCCATTCCCAATCTGTGACTGCATGACTGATATAGGCTTCCCACTCTTGCCGTTTAATGGCCAGGTAGTCCTCTATCAGCTCATCTCCAAGTGCATCTCGCAAGACATCGTCACGGTCTAGCTCATCTAGGGCATCACTCAGCGTGGGGGGCAGAAGACCTATGCCCTTCTTCCTTCGCTCTTTGTCAGTCATTGCAAAGACATCTTCAGTCACCCCTTCGGATGGGTCGAGCTTCTGGTCCATACCGTCCATTCCTGCTGCAATGATTGCCGAGAAGAGCAGGTAGGGATTGGTCATTGGATCGGGCGAGCGGAATTCGATGGCTGCACTGCTGGGAGATGTAAACAGAGGTACACGGATCAATGCGGTTCTGTTCTTTGGTCCCCAACAGATATAGACCGGCGCCTCGTGATGAGGTACGAGCCTCTTGTATGAGTTCACCGTGGGATTGGCTATGGCAGTGATTGCAGGGGCGTGATTCAGCAGTCCGGCCACAAAGGACCTCGCCTGGTCAGACAGTTCCCCTTCCTTCGGTGCTCCGAACAGATTCTTGTCACCTTTCCAAAGCTGGGTATGACAATGCATTCCGTTTCCGGCCGACCCCGCGAAGGGTTTGGGCATGAATGTAACATCGAAACCTTGTGCTTGGGTGAAGGCCCGTGCAAGATTCTTGAACCTGAGGATATTGTCTGCTGCCCTCAATGCATCCTCATACGAAATCTCAATCTCAAGCTGTGCCGCGCCAACTTCATGATGCACAACCCTGACAGGCATTTCCATTTCCTGAATGGCCGTTGCGATTTCGAGCAAAACGTCTGCACTGGGGTTCTGTGGATATATGTCCGCGTACTGCCCACAGTCAAAGGGTTCCCCCTCTACTGTGATGAAGTGGAACTCTGGTTCAACTTTGAAACGAATCTGCATATCTCCCTGCAGGAGTCTTTCAGTAACACGATCCAACACACTGCGTGCATCCTTGGGATGGAACGACTCGGAGTCTGCGGTCTCCATCTTCTTCTGAACCGAACACATCACGGCTGCGGTGCGTTGCATTGAGTAGGGCAACTCAACAATGGAATCCGGGTCAGCTACCAATCTCAGGTCCGAAGACTCTACACTGGCCATACCCGTTATCGAACTTCCATCAATGCTTGTTCCGGCCAGAACTGCGGGGCTCTTTTGGAGATCAGCAACAGTCGTAAATCCTTCACATGGAACAATCATGCCCTTGATTCTTCCAAGAATATCTGCGAACTGAAACTCAATGTATCGAATCTCTTCATGCATCGGCCATTACTCCTTTGGGTCAATTGGATGCCATCACATCTTGTATTTTAAGCCTGCCAATCAGGTTCTCTGCTAACCCCAGAGTTCCTCGTACCATTTGTCTGAGTCATTGCCCAGCTCAAGCCGCACAGCACCACTGACGACACTTGGTTCATCTTTATCTTCTCGTATCTCGAAGTTTATTGCGGCGATTCGGATTGCCTTCTTCTCAAGGTGTACATTGTTGATATTCCTTGCATGCATTCGTGCGACAGTCTTGCCGCCGTCCATTGTGAGCATCAAGTCTTGATAGCCGACATCGCACTTCATCTTGAACTTGGTCTTCCCGAAATCTCCGAGATGTATCTCGAGATTGGAGAACTCAGCCTTGATATTCTCAGCCTTCATTGTGCAATCACACTTCCTTTGCACTTTCATGCCCTTAAGAGTTTCATCATGCATAGGGGAGCGGCAGTGCGAAGCGAGAAACAACTCGGACTATCCTGGACTGGCGTGCTTAGACCCTATAGAAGATGAATGAGGTCAAAAGAAAATGGATACTCAGTATTAGGAATGGCCATATGGTTTCCTACAAATTCTTCCCAAAGACTCTGACGAGGCCTTCTGACAGAAGCAGAACCCACAAGACCCTCTGAGTATACCGTAAATCTGTCTAGGCCAATCAAGGACTCCTAATCCAAAAGAGTGAAACAGCTTTGTTGCCTATTCTAGGTGTGACTCGAATCAAGAAAGGTCTGACAATTGGCACAAGTGGCTGGTCATATGGTGATGATTGGAAGGGAATATTCTATCGGTCACCCTCCTCGTTGCTTAAACAATACCTATCATATTTCGATACTGCAGAGATCAACTCCACCTTCTATGCCTTACCCCAGCCCAAGTTCATCAAGTACTTGGTAGATTCCGTAGATGAGGGCAGATTCTTCACAGCCAAGCTTCCGCGGAAGGTGACTCATGATAATCGGCTTCGCCTTGACGGAGAGGGTGGTGAGGTTCTTGCAAAGTACCATGAACTGATACGACCAGCGAAAGGTAGGATCCCAGTCCTTTTGATACAGCTACCTCCTTGGAAGCTGTCTTCTATGGGGGATCTGGAGGCGTTCTTCACCGCTCTTGATACTGACTTCCGCTATGCAATCGAATTTCGGGAACACAGTTGGTTGACGCAGTCCACCTGGCGCCTGCTTGAAGACTATGGCGTTGCCCATGTAGTTGTGGATGAACCGAAGCTACCCATTGATCTGAGAATCACGACAGATTTTGCCTATGTTCGATGGCATGGTCACGGAGAAAAGCCCTGGTACCGCTATCTCTACAAAACCACTGAACTAGAAGAATGGGTTCCTCGCGTGCGTGCGCTTGAGAACCAGGCCGAGAGCGTCGTCGGCTATTTCAACAATCATTTCCACGGCAATGCTCCTCTGAACGCACTTCAGATGCTCTCTCTGCTGGGGCGTATTAATGCGAAGCAAGAAATGAAGCTGGAGAGCATGCTAGCCAAGAAGCGTATAATGCAGACATCCCTTGAGGACTTCTGAGTGTTTCTTGTCTAGATTGACGGTTAAACTTCAAACACGTTTCTAATGAAGGAATTGCATTAGGTCCTAACTTCTGACTACTGCTATCTCGAAAGCTTGATAAGCACACCGAGAGGTCGGGAGCCGAGTCAGGTGATGGTCAGATGGATTATGACATTATCGCTGAGCCGATTGTAAGATCCCCCGGAGAAGGAAAGCCCAGACGGGGGCGTGGTTTCAGCAGCAAAGAGATCGAAGACGCAAACCTCACAGTGAAAGAGGCTAGAGACATGGGTCTCATGGTAGATTTGAGACGAAGAACTGCTTACCCTGAGAATGTTGAAGCACTGAAGGAGTACGAGGAGGATCTCAAGACCGTCGCTGATGAGCTCATCGAGGCAATGACTCCATCCGAGGACAACGAAGAGGCTGTTAAGGAACTCTCATCACTACCCTCAATGAAAGAGTCCGATGCCGTAGCTCTCGTTGAAGCGGACATCAAGAGTCTAGAAGACCTGGCATATTGTGATATTGAAAAGGTCTCAAACAAGACCGATATCCCCGAAGAACGTCTCACCAAGATGGTTGAGGCTGCCCTGAAGAAGATATAGACCGACCAGAAGAGGGTCGAAACATGCAGGAGCTGGATTATGGCCGGCTCGTGCAAGTCTTACGAGAAGGCCGTGAAACCAAACCACCCGTATTGCTGCCAGACTTCTTTATTGATCACTTTGTCATAGCAGATGATTTTGCAAGCTTTGATACCCAACTGAAGCAGCTTGCGGCTCAAGGAGGGGGTAATCTCATTGGCACGTCTCAGTTCCTTCGTCGCGGAGGGAATGCTGTCAATACTTCATCTGCACTACTCTCCCTTGGAGTCGATCCTGTTTTGATTGTAAAGACTGACGCACAGGGATCCCGTCTACTTCGCGAGATGGCTCCGCCTGCTCTAGATCTCTCACATGTCAAGAGTGATGGAATACTCTCGTCTACCGTTTCTCTGGAAGTAGATTACAGGGGGCGCCGAGTCAACCTGATGATGAGCGACAGTGGATCGGCTGCGGATTTCTCTTTCAGAGACCTCCAAGCGTCGGAGAAGAATGCAATTCGCAAGTCTGGGCTGGTCGGTCTGCTCTGTCTCAATCACAATCTTGAAGCTGCTACTCTGGCACTTGACCTCTTCTCTTTTGTTCGGGAGGAGTCCGCTGCTGTTACATTCATGGACATGGGCGACCCTTCTGGCAATCCAGAGATTGTGAAACCGCTTGCGACCAAGGTTCTTGCTAATGGCTTGGTCGACATCTTGGGGGCGAATGAGAACGAGATTTGCTGGTTTGCTCATGTTCTATCTAGCGACAAGAAGTGGATGCGGGCAATCAACGACCCTGAGGAATGGCTCATCGCTGCTGAGATGGTGTCCGGGAAGACCGGGGTTCGCGTGGACCTGCACACGCCTTACTATGCCGCAACCGTTGAGGGAGGTTCAGTTACAGGTGTTCCCGTATTCGATGTTGAGAGTCGAGTCATATGCGGGGCTGGGGATGCTTGGAATGCAGGAGATATCTATGGAACACTCTTAGAACTAGAAGCTCGAGACCGTCTCTCGCTTGCCAATGGGGTCGCTGCTCTGTATGTGGCCTCTTCAGACGCCTCTCATCCATCACCTGATAACTTGGTAGCCTTTCTCGAGTCAAATCCTTCAGTCTCTAAACGTGGTAAGAAGTTACTTATGTCCTATTGAGCAGGTAAAACCCGCCTCTATAAGGTACTGGATGGTATTCGCAAGTTGGATCTAGAGAGAGTACTCACGAAGCTCAAGTTCGATGAAGCAGTCAGTGGGTATGCCCTCCTAACCGATGATGGCTCTCCATTCCTATCATTTGCACTTCCCGAACATGCCCTTCCTCTGATTCAGGGCACAATGGAGATTCATTCCTCTTCACTGAGAATGATGAATGTCATGACTGGAGAGGGGATTGTGATTCTTGCACGCATAAACCCCGACTGGGTCTTGGCTGTGAACTTCACTGACCTGCAGCTGGGTATCGCACTGAAGCGAACACAAGATGTTGTGGAATTGCTCAAAGAGGTAGAGCTTCCTGCTCCTCCCACTCCCACAACCCAGCAGCCGATTGAAACAGAGATGGACGCAGCCGAACCTGAACCACAACTGCCTGAATCTCCAGAACCCAGCAAGGAGGGCATTCAAGAGGTTCCCATCGACGAGGTTGAGATGGGTCACGGGTGTCTCATATTTCGGGGACCACGATACAATGATGCGGCAAGTATGGACTCGGAGCTGAGTCGTCTTCTCAAAGCGGAGCATTCAGGTCTAGGAACGGACATTCTTCTGATGGTGGACGAGAAGCGAACCGCCTTCAAGATTGCAGAGATTCTTGGCAAGAATGTTGAGAGTGTCGTCGAAGCATTGCGTTGGTGTGTTTCAAAGAGGATTTTGGAAGCTGAGTGTCCAGAAGAACAGGAGTCGGGCACTCGAGAGATAGTGGAAGTTCCGCTTTACGAGGGCTCCATAGAAAAGGCGAAAAGGGAGCATCGGCGGGTACTAGAGCTATGTACTGGCGCCAATACTCTGCATGAGATTGCAGCGCGACTGGGCATCCAGTATTTTGAGGCTTTGCAGAGCACTTTGCCGTACAAGGGCAAGACTCTGCGTTATGTGAAACGAGACAAATTCGTAAAAGGACAGTGAAAGTATGGGTATCAAGGGAAAACTGGCTTGGGCATTGAAAATTGACAAGGTTTCAAAACCGCTATTTCAGGCAATCTATCGAGAGATGATGAACTTCCTCATTAAGACTAGTGATAACGTCGATGAGATCAATCATAAGTTAAAGGACTTGGGGTTCAAAGTTGGAGAGCATCTTCTAATGGACTACGCTGAGCGAATCCGTCAGCATGCATCCGAGTTCCATGAGTTTGGTTCTACGCTCCAACTCGCATACAAGGTGAACTCTGGGCAGGACTTCACAAGTACATGGGTAAGTGATGATAAGCAGACAATCAAGTTCTCCGATGATGACTGTCCACTGTGTGAGGGAGTAGAGATCACTGACATGCCGGGGCTACAATACTGCAATCTGATCAGCGGTGTGTTTCAGGCTGTACTAGATCTTCGCGGCTTTCAGGGCGATGCTTATCAAGAATCATGCAGAGCTCTGGGCGACTCCACTTGCACATGGACAATCCATAAGACTGCCTGAACTCTGGTTCAGAATGGCGTATGTATAAAAGAAGAGGATGAGTGACGAGGTAGTAGATATTCCTCGGAGGCTATTCGTTGGGTCAAGCTATAGGTGCCATTGTTGGTCTGGTTACAACTTTTGCTGTTGTCTTCATAATCCTCTCGTTCGGCATCTATATTCCGGATGATGTGATTGCCCCCTCCATAGTCACAGACTTCATGAATCGCCCAGATCTCGAACTCAAACTTGCTGTTATCGGAACAATCCTTTATCCTCCACATCTGGGCGTCCAGTTATCATTCGGTGCCCAAGGTGGCACTGTACTCATGGCTCTTGCATGGGGGACGGGTGGATTGCTTGCCGGACTTCTTGCACGTGACGTTGTGGGGGGAATCTTTGCGGCAGTGTTTGCTGTGGTCATCGGCGCCTTCCTAACATGGCTGCTCGTATTCTTCATTAGCACTTCGGATGTATCGCAGATACTTGGTGGACCTTCGCTACTGCTTCTGCAGTTTGTTCTTGAGGGTATGCTCTATCCTTCAATAGCAGCGATAATCGGTGGGCTGCTTGGAGGCGCCATCACCAGAAAACGTTAGCACTCGCTCAACTTCCATTATTATTCTGCTCCAGAATCATGCCACACTCCGAGCATATCATAGGATTTGACTTAAAGACCGCACCGCACTGACATCTTGTTTCTATCCTTTCGGGTGCCTGCGGGGGTTCGTCTGCCCTGATTCTTCTTACTAGATACGAAACTGGAATTGAAGAAACCAGTGTGATTTGTGAAGTAGGCAGAACAACAACGAAAGAGAGGAGGATCACCAGGTTTCTATCGCTCTGATTCCAGAAGCTAGGATTGAGTAGCAGTTTCGATGCGACATGCAGAACCCCAATGATGATGCCAATCCACACCGAGGTCCTCACGTTGTTCCACTTGCCTTTTGAAAGCAGTCCGGAGGCCAGTCCGATCAGTAGCCAAGCAGTTATGTGTTCCAGGATGCCGATTCCTGAGGCTATAATTGAGAATGTGTTCAAGAGAGCTGTTGCTGCTGCCAAGAGAATGCCAATGATGCCATAAGGTGATGGATATTGGGGGATTTCAAGTCCTGAAGCCCAGAGTGCAAGTGAACCAACGACGAATCCGAGGAAAGCACCAATGAAGTTCTTCATGATTTTCGCACCGCTAGAGTGTTGAGTTTGATAGGTGTTCGGTTCGAAATAAAGATAGATGGTCTGCTTGGCCCAACGTGTCCAAAATCGAAACCATGAAGGTGCAGTTCAGTGAGAAGGCTTATTCAAGTACCCATTTTGGAGGTATACTTTTGGACTGTCTAGGTTCTTCCGACTCGTGACGAACGGTAACACTCGGCGTACGTACCAGAATACTTCTTAATGCTTCTCGTGCCAAAATAGCGTGTAGACCCCCTCTGAGTCAGGATCCATGTGCTAGGAAACGCTCGTGTCGTATCTAGTCACTCTCCCTGGAATTTGTGCTGAATACCACAATGCTTTTCAGACTACTACGGACTTTCTGATTGTTGAAGGACAAGTCTCGTCAGCGAATGTGAGGTGTAGAAGATTGGCAAGTGATCTAGAAAGAGCTCTGTCGAAATTGCGTTTCGATGACCAGGTCTTGGGATACTCGTTGATGACCAAGAATGGTCGCCCTTTTGTCAGTTTCTCCTTTCCAGAAGAGCTATTTCCTCGAGTGAAGGATAGCATCAATCTCTACAAGTCTGATTTGAGGCTCATGACCATTGACACCGAACAAGGTCTTGTCGTCTTGGCTCCTGTTGACGAGAATTGGATTTTGACAGTCCTCTATGTACCTGAGCTTCAGCTTGGTCTTGCAATTGCAAAGACAAAGAATGTTCTTCGTCTTCTTGAGGGAATCGAGCTCCCACCTCCACCCGAAGATTTCGAGGAATCTGCTGAGGGGAACCTAGAGGTCTTGGAGAGCATCGCCATCCAGGCGGCATCAACCGAAGTAACTGCCCCGAGCCCGGGTCCGTCTGAGCCCGGCACAACCACTATTGAAGAATCTGAACCTGCGGCGCAGGCAGAACCCGAAGAGCTGTCGCCCAGTGATTTTCATCTTAATTCATCATCAGTACCTGGCAGAGGCGAAGCCTATGCAAAGGCTCTGTCTCTGGATTCCAATCTGTATGGTGAGATGAAGAAGGTCTACAGGAATTTTGGGTTTGATGTTTTGATGTTGGTGGATGGAAACATCTCCGTTCGAGACATAGCAGAATCCATGTTCCAGCCGATTGAGCGTGTCATAGATCTTCTGAAATGGGCCGCATCAAAGGGCATAGTGAGTGCACCTCGAAGGTCCCCGTCTGAAACGGCCGATGAGGAAGAGGGCGGTTTTGGCCGGTTTGTGAAGGTGCCGAAGTTCACAGGGGATGCATCAAAAATAAGTCCTGAAGATGCACCAATTGTCGAGCTCTGTGATGGCACAAAGACTCCCGAGCAGATTGCGAAGGCTACTGGAGTGCCTCTGCCACGAGTCATCCAAGTACTGGCGCAATACAGACGACATGGTATGCAGATGGTTGGCAAGACTATCTAGGTGTACAGATTACTAGAAGAGGTTTGATTTCAATGGCCAAAATAGAGAATCCGTTGTTCTTATCCATTTACTCCAAGATGGTTGACGACATCCTGAAATCCACAAACAATGTGGAAGAAGCGAACGAAAGACTCAGGGCACTTGGTGGTGAAATGGCTCAGCAAATCTATCTTACAACAGAGATTGTTGACAAGACCAAAGAAACCATCACGACTCGAGAAGACGTTTCAAAGCTCATTGAGGTTATTTTCAAGGTCCTGTTTGACAAGAAGCCTTCGGAGGTGGATATGGAGTCTGCTCGAGGATCTGTGAGAGTCAGGGATGACTCTTGCATATGGTGTCAAGAGGTGAATCTGGAGGGAATGCGAGGTTTCGGATACTGTGAGGCCTTCAGTGGAATCCTTCAGTCGATTCTTCAATTCAAGGGAGTGGACGCAAAGGTCTTTGAGGAGTCATGTCGAGCAACTGGTGCCGATGAGTGTACGTGGAATGTGCGTCTTGTCTAGCACATCATGACAAGAAACTTAACCAACTACGAGCTAAGAGTATCACTAATTGGTGAGCTCCAGTATGTCGAAGGAACACAAAGTCATAGAATGGTGGCAAGGTCGCCTTAAAGAGAGAGAACTGATGCGCGCCTTCTTTAGCAAGACCTGGACGAAAATTGGGAATCGCATCGAGGTGATGTTTCCAGAGAAGACAAAAGATCTCTATTATAGCGCGGGGCGACTTGCTGGTCTAGAGGCACAACGCGAATACTTCAAAATAGGCAATCAGAACCCTCCCGGGGACTTCAAAGGGATAATCGAGTTCATCAAGATGGCTATGGAGACCCTCATTGTCCCCTTTGGTGATATCAAGATAGAGAAGCTGTACAAGCTCTTTCTTGACGAGGAGGCAGTCATTGAGATTAGAGACAACCCTTACGCTGCTGGAATTGACAGTGCTGAACCTACATGTTATTTCCTGAAAGGATTCATCGAGGCTGTCCTTGAATACCTGACCGACTTCAATCGGATCGAGTATGAGAAGCTTGTGGTGGCCGAAGAAAAGTGCATGTCGACGGGAGCTGAGGCCTGTTCTTTCAAGATAACAATGTCTTATCCTGCACGTGGCTAGAAGTCCTATCTTCCTTTTCTCAGAGCTAGTACATCCTTTCACCGAAACCAAGCTTTAACTAGTAATCTGTGATAGTGAGCCTGGTCTATACCATGAATGGCGGGTCGACGAAGCAGATCATAGCTGCAGTTGCATTTTTCTTGCTTACAACCGGAATGGTGGGTATCTACCTCGTTCAGATGCAATCCGGAGAGCAATCTCTCGCTGTTCAAGATCTCGCTTTCTCCGATAGCTCAGGGCCGAGTAGTCTCTGGAACTCGACGATAAGCACAGTCCAGATGCAGTTTAGCACAATGGATGCTTTCTCTTGGACTGGAGGCACTGCCTCAGTGTCTGGGTTGTTTGCTGTGGCAATCGGGACGGTAGCAACAGAGAAGCGTGAGCGTAATAATGCAAAGCTGCGTGACCGAGTGGTTGCGGAGATAGCTGACCAACCAGGCATTCACCTACGCGAGTTGAAGCGGACTGTAGATTGTGCAATGGGCGCTCTGCAATACCATCTTCGTAACTTAGAGGCTGAGTGTTTGGTAGAATCTCATAAATCAGGAAACACCAAGCATTTCTTCCTCTCGGACTTCTCGTCCGATGCCAAGGTGCTTCACCTGACATCAGTCCTACGAAACCCAACCGCTCGAACGATTCTTCGGGAGATTCTTGCAGTCGGTCGAATAACGCAGGCTGAACTGAGTCGAAATCTCGAACTCGACAAGAGCTTGGTTTCTTATTACACAAGCAATCTTCTGGATGACGGAATCTTAGGATATATTCGGGTATTTGGCAGAGAGAAGCCGCTGGTGTTGACTGATTGGGCCCGTGCAGAACTCCCCACCTTACTTTCAATAATCCAATAGTAGCTTGGTACGGTGTTTGTCCTATCTCTACCCTTATTTCTATAGGAAAGTGGCCAAGTGAGGAGACCAGTGAATTCATCACTGTTCAAGGCTAATCGATTGAGCAGATATAGAGGCTATCCCAATGGTTGATGAGGCATTCCTAGGATTCGATGAAGCGGTAGATGATCTCGATGTCGAAGACCATGATGACGTCGACTATGCGGTTCGTCTGAAAGAGGTATCTCGAACGTATAGTCTTGGTAATCGAGAAATCAGAGCTCTAGAAAACGTGAGTCTGCAAGTGAAGAGCGGGGATTATGTCGTGGTACATGGTCCGTCCGGTTCGGGGAAGACAACACTGCTGAACATCATCGGGTGCATTGATCTAGCTACATCTGGACGAGTTCTTGTGATGGATGTACCGATAGGCGACTATGATGAAACCTTCAGAGCCACTTTTCGTCTTGCAAACACTGGTTTCATCTTTCAGAGTTACAATCTGATATCGACACTAACTGCAATCGAGAATATCATGTTTCCTATGCAGCTGCAAGACAAACCCGTATCTGAGTTACGAGAGGAGGCACATCGGCTACTCGGCGTGGTGGGGCTTGAGGATCGTGCTGATCATCTTCCGTGGCAGCTGAGCTCTGGAGAACAACAGAGAGTCGCAATTGCACGAGCTATTGCAAATGATCCTCCCGTGATTCTTGCTGATGAACCTACTGCAAACTTGGATACAGAGAGTGCACAGATGATTCGCGCGTTGCTCTCCGAGCTGAATGAAAAAGGGAAGACCATCATCGTTATGACTCATGACCAAGATATCATTTCGCACTCTGGTACAAGGAAGTTCACCATGACCAAGGGGGAGTTGTCTTCAATTGAGTAACGCTCAAGACTATGCCAGCAAGGACCTGAAGAGAAGACCATTTCGAACGAGTGTCATTCTTCTCTCTATGACCTCATCTATGACTTCGACAGTTTTTCTATTCCTCTTCGCTAACTCGCTGCTTGACATCACACTCTTCTACACATCAACTGGCCTAATGCAGTCCTTGAGAGTGTTCTTTGAAGCCTTCATCTGGACAACCTTGCTTCTCGTAATCATACTCGGCGCAGTTGTCGTGTCCAGTACAATCTCAATGGAAATGGTCACCAGAAGGAAGGATATTGCGCTCATGAAATCGATTGGCACTCTGATGGATACGATTTTTGATCATTTCATGGCTCAGGCCGTGATATTGCTCCTCGTAAGCATAGTCCTGGGAACCGCCTTTGGAACACTGTTCTATCTTCTCGGGATGAGTTGGCTGGCTTCTGTAGCACCGGGCCTTCAGTACACCTTTCAGTTTCCGTTCCTACAAATCGGTCTCTTGGCCGGCATCTATCTCTTCTCTGGGTATTTTGCGGCTCAGAAACCCATCTATGACGCAGTGCAAGAGTCGCCCATCTCGACTCTGAATCCTGATGTTGGAAATCGTGTGCGACAAGTTGGGCTGTTCGATTCCTTTGGTCTACCTTTTAGGATTGCTACGAGGGGAACAGGACGCCGTGTGAGAGGCATGAGGCGAACGCTTCTCTCTCTGTTCTTGGGGGTGACGATTGCATCTGTAATCTGGATTGGTGGAGGAGTTGTTGAGACCACCACAGATGCATACATAACTCGGTCAATGGGAACCAATGTTATAGCCGTTGGAAATCCTGAACTACTCCATCAATACTATGATGCGTACACCTTGACTGGCTCAGAACTCACCTCAACATTTTCGTTTATTGGGAACGAATCAATCCTACCTGCGCCCCTCATTCAGGCTCTTGACGAGAATAGATACGTGGAGTCATTTGAATCCCGATTGGCCCACTACACTGCGGTGAGGGAGCTACCCGGCATCATTAGGAACCCAACAACTGATGAGTACGAGTGGGTTGGCAAAAACCGAACTGGCTCAGCTCTCATAATGGGAATCGATTGGGAGTCGACTCAATCGAGCTGGTATTTTGAAGGGTTTCGCCCAAGCGCCATCAATCAAGCTTGGATTGGGGGCAGAATGGCGAAAGAGCTCTACGAGGATCCTCTTGTGCAGAGTCTTGAATTCGGCGGGTTTGCGTTCGATGTTCAAGCTGTCGCTTTTGAACTGGCAAACGGCGGAATGGTTGCAATGGTAGAACTGTCCACCTTACAGACTGTTCTAGGTCTGAATGGATCCAATCTCCTTCTCCTACATGTTGCCTCCTATTCTGATGAGGCCATCTCCAGTATTGGCAACTTGGTTGAGAGCTATGGCTTTGACATCTATCTTCAGAATGAGGTACTCGATGCCAACTTGGGGATTGTTCACGATATATGGTTCCTGCTGCAGCCCTTATCCGTCATGGCACTTGTTGGCGCATTGTTCAACCTAATGAACTACCTATTAGTATCTGTATTCGCCAGGTTTCGTGACTACAAGATCATGCAGAGTATTGGTGCGAGTCCAGAGTTTGTGGCCAAGACCATGATTGCAGAGGGTCTGGATATGGGCCTCAAGTCGGGAGTGCCCGCAGTCTTTGCTGCGACACTGTTCAGTGTGTATTTCCTCGTTCCCGAGGCTGCAGTTCCCTCAGTGTTGTATCTACCCGCCGCAATGGCAATCATGATTATGTTCTTGATTTTGGTCACGCTTCTTGCAGCGGTCCCCGTCTACTTCATCTTCAGCAGGAAGTCGGAACTCCAAGTTTCCGAATTCTCTGTGTGACGATAAGCTTCTTTAGACCAAGGGAACGGCCAATTCTAGGGATATGACAATGCCCAATGCGGACGAACAGGAATTCTCAATTCATTGGATTCAGGACGTTGTGGACAGGGTTCTTGCTCGCGATGTTGACAGCTATCTGATATCTGCTGGCAAGAGTCCAAGTGGACAAATCCACATAGGCATACTGAGAGAGCTGATTGTATGTGATGTCATCAAACGGAGGCTCTTGGAGCGGGGTAAGAAGGCCCGAACCATGTTCGTCATTGACGACTATGATCCTGTGAGGTCCTTTCCTCCTTCGACATCGCTTTCCTTGGAGAAATATGCAGGAGTTCCATATTCTGACGTACCTGACGAGTTCGGGTGTTGTGAGAGCTATGGTGCACATTGGGCTAATGAGCTAATCGCGACATTTCCTGAGTTCGGACTCGATCCTGAGATTGTCTGGACATCCAAGCTCTATAAAACTCCAGGAATGCTTGAAGAGGTTCGCATCTGTCTAGGCAAGACTGAGACCATTCGTGACATCATGGTAGAATTTGTATCTCGTGACTTCAACGATGAGCAGAGGCAGCAGTATCTCGAAGCCATGAAGACTTGGTTCCCTGCTTCGGTAGTCTGTCCTAAGTGCGGGCGATTGCAGAGTGGTGTGAAGGGTGGAATTGAGCCGAATAGAGTCACGGAATATGATGCAGCCAACGACGAGGTGAGTTTTGCCTGTCCAGGATGTGGCTATGCTGCAACTCTACCCCTGAGTGATGTCCGCGTTAAACTGACTTGGAGAGTTGACTGGCCTGCCAAGTGGCACCTTTTCAGAGTCACATGTGAACCTGCAGGCAAAGACCATGCTGTCAAGGGTGGTTCCTACGACACAGGTCTTGAAGTATCTCGAAGAGTCTTCGGGTGGAAGGGGCCCGTTAAAGTTCCCTACGAATGGGTTCAGATTGGTGGTCGAGACATGGCCACGTCTGAGGGGATAGTGTTCATTCCAAAGACATGGCTCGAGATTGCTCCTCCTGAGCTCTACAGATTTCTGATGTTGAAGACTGACTTGAAGAGAACAATCAACATCCAGCCGGAACGAATTCCCGATTCTGTGGATCAGTATGAACGCTTTGAACGCGTCTTCTATGGAATCGATGATTCCACTCCCGAGGAGAAAGAACTCGCAGATCTGCTGTATCCGTTGAGTGAACCTACACAGCCTAGCGAGCAGTTCACTCCGAAACTATCCTACAAATTCGCAATAGTCACTTCACAGCTGGAGGACTTACTGGGACAGGAAGTGGTTATGGAGCGATGCAAGGAGGCTATTAGAAAACAACATGATATTGATGATATCCCTCCTGCGACGCTAGCACATATTCCAATACGTCTGAGCCGAGCTAAGAACTGGGTTCGAGAGTTTGGATCTGACCAGGATAAAATCAGAATCACTGAAGAAGTACCCAAAGATGTGCGCCAAAATCTAAGTGATCAAAATCTCGAGTTTCTTGCTAAGATGCTTGAGGTGTTGAGGGGGCCATCGAGAGATGATGAAGAGCTGCAGACCGCTGTGTTTGAGACTGCAAGGAGCGTTGGAATGAAGCCACGCCGCGCCTTCGCCTTATTCTATCAGCTACTCATCTCGAGAAAATCGGGTCCTAGGTTAGGTCCTCTCCTCAATCTCCTCGGAGCCGATTGGGTGAGTCAGAGACTAGAATCAGTACTGTAAGTTACTACTCGATTGGACTTCTCAACAGCTTTATTAGCGAGTCGAAAGTGGGCGACAAAACGTGGCCTGTGATATAGATGCTGGGAAGACTGAGAGATAGATATCAGGACGCAATGATGCCGGTGGGTAGGGCCCTAGCCCGGACTGGTCTAACACCAAATGCCATAACGGGGCTGACTCTCATGGTTGCGATGGCCAGCGCTTACTTTTTTTACTCAGGAGCACTACTGCTCGGCTTTCTAGTTATGTTACTGACCGTTGTTATGGACATGTTTGATGGGGCTGTTGCACGCGCGGCGAATCTCGCATCTCGATTTGGTGCTACATTCGACCACACTCTCGATAGATACGCGGAGTTCTTCTTCATGCTTGGACTTATGGCAGGCCCATCTGGAACTCCCAACATTGTGTGGTGGCCATATACCGCGGGTGACACTTTCATTCCTTGGTTCTGGGGCTTTGTCGCACTCTTCGGCATGCTGATGGCAAGTTACTCCCGTGCAAAGGCAGAATCCATTGGGGGAATGGATGATTGTGCTGTAGGTATCGCCGAACGACAAGAAAAACTTCTACTCCAGTTCGCAGGTATTTTGTTGCTTGCACTCCCCGCCACGAATATCTGGATGGATTTCCTCAACATGTTCCCGCCAGCAGTCGTCGCATTCTTCGCAACAGTAGAAATCACCAATATACTCACCGTCTGCATTGTGATTGTTGCTATCCTGTCTCACATCACAGTAGCTCAGCGTTTGGCATATGCGAGGAGAATCATTACGTCACAGGAAGCGGCTCAGAATGTATAGAGCAGTTGTCGTCGGAAACCCTGCATACCGCAAAGTCAGTTACGAATCAAATGAGCAAACGCAGGTCATCCCTTCTGGTCCAGCCATACACACCGCCCAAGTCATTGTCAAGCTTGGAGTTCATGAGTGTGCATTCGTTGGTTGCAGTCCGGCGGATATGAGGGAACAGATGTTTGCTGATCTGGATTCCTGTGGAATCGAAGAGCGTCATCTGGCTGAATGCAACGAAACGAACGAGTTCAGGTTCAACGTTGCTCAGGACAGAACCAGAACGAATGAACTCGTGGGAGTTGGCAACCCCATCAGAATACGTGATATTCCCGAGGAGTTCTTGAGGACAGACTGCATCATTCTCAGCCCGGTACTCCAAGAGGTAGACCTAGAACTCGTCGAGTGGATTGCCAATTCGTCTGACGCAAGAATTCTTTGGGACCCTCAGCTATACCGTGTTCGTCCTGACAGAGGATTGGCTGCGCACGTTGACACTCCTACAATCCGTCATATTCTAGATTTTGTAGATATGGTCAAACCCAACCGCACTGAAGCATTACTCATGACCAATCATAAGGATCCATATGTTGCTGCTGAGACTCTGGTGGAATGGGGAGCTCCCCTTGCCGCTGTAACTCTGGATTCTGACGGTAGTATAATCTATGATGGAGCGGACTTCTATGTTGTTCCAGCCTATCAGACCTCAATCACCGAACCATATGGTGCGGGAGATGCATTCATGGCTGCCTTCGCACTGAGGTTGCTGGATGGCGGTAATCTTCTCCAGTGTGGCGCATTTGGGACCGCAGCAGCCAGTCTCATGATTGAACGATTGGGTTGCACTCCGGAAATGACCTATGCCCAAGTAAAGAAGCGTTCAGAACTGGTCTATACCGGAATCAGCATTCGCTAAGTGATTTCTGTGAGATCAAAGACTGTCTCAAGAGTTTTGAGAAGGAACTCCTTTGCATCTTTCATTGCCTGCAGTCCCTCCTCGGTTATGGCATAATACTTCCGTGTTGAGCCATCCCGTTCTTGTGCTTCAATCAGCCCATCCTTCACAAGGCGATAGATGATTGCATAGCCGCTCACTGTAGCGGGCGAGAATCCAAATCTTTCAGTGACCAGATTCTTGATTTCGTAACCGTAGCGTGGTTTCTCCTGTAGAAGGCGTAGCATGTAGATCCACAGCATCTCTTTTGTAAGCTTCTTCACCAATCTATGAATCGCTTTTGGCTGGTCTGAAGACGGGTTCATCTATGTTTCATCCCTTCAAATTCCGAGATTACAGCTGCAATGCAGTGACTGCTAAGGTAGCTACGCGGCCCCACTGAGATTGGTGTGATTTCGTACTGATGGATTGTCTGTAGGACAGCATGGCCAAATCCTTGATGGTCTCCGAGGATAAAACTGTTCTGCGATTCTGCATCTAGATCGGTAAGAGATCTGATATCCGTTCCATTCTCTTCAAGTACCCAAAGCCTGCTGTTCTCCTCTGCGAGAAGCTTCTGGATTACTCTCTCCAGTTCAGTCAATTCCTTCTCTATCAGGTTGCTCTCATGTCCATCCAGAACTGCTTTGATTTCTTCTGCCCAGGCTCTCTCTCCAACAGGAATCTCCCCATCGGGGCAGCGGAATGTGAGTGTAGTATTGCTTGGTAACAGAGCGATGAGTTCGAGTCGGTCTTTGGGCCAGTCTTCAGGGCCCCAATCAAAACATGCAGCAAGGTCGCGGCAGAGAAGATCTATTCTCTTCCCGGACCCGGGCAGATCCTTCAAAATGAAATTTCCATCTTCTGGGCCGTCAAGAAGTAGCTGGATGAATCTCAACATGGGTTTTTCTCGAGTCATCTGGAATATCAGCTGCCACGTAAGTATTCGCTTGCCAATCCCTTATGTGTGCAGGTTTCGGGCATGGTGCATTTGTTCTCAGTCTTTGCGCTTGTCCTCTTCTCGGATATGTACTCTTCCAGAGTGTACAGCGCAACTAATGCAGTAGTATTGCGTTACCTTTCGGGTATGAATGAATGCACCCTGTTGCCGCAATTCCCGGGCCAGCTGTGGATCAACAGGAGAGACACGACGTGTGTATTTCTTTGCTTTATCTGCCGGAACTAACCTTCCACACTTAGAGCATTGTACAGTGCCTGTCTTTCCGGACTTGCCCTTGCTTCGGCCACCTGATTTTCTCTTTTTAGCCAATTCTTAACCACCGTACGGGTTCGTCAACGGGGCCTCAGAGGCTGACCTTAAAATCTTGTGCCTTACACCAAATCACCAGAAAGAACTGAACATCTCAATTATGGTGTCGATGATGCTTTCATTGCTCTCCACAATTGGTTGGTTGACTTCTCTGTCCACTTGGTCTTGGAGCGAGGGCAGTGACTTTCCAGCCAGCCCATGGAGCGATGCCTCAATGGACGGTCCAATTGCAAACGGATTGTACCCTCCCTCTAGTACCCAAAATGAGCCCAGTGCCTTCACATCACGCACTAGATCTGAGATGTCTTTTCCGATGAGATGAAACGTGGAGCTGTCAACGTCCATGTTTCCTACAGGGTCTGCATAATGGGGGTCATATCCGGCTGAGACCCCTATGATGTCGGGGGCAAAGGATTTGACCGCAGGTTTTACAATTCTATCAAAGGCAATTTTGTAGGACGCATCGGGGGAGAAATCGATGAGTGGGATGTTCACGTTGGTGCCTGCCGCGTCACCATATCCAATCTCTGAGAAGTGGCCGCTGCCGTAGTTCTGGTAGTCATACTCATGAATCGAGATATATTGCACATCTGGGTCAGAATAGAATATGTCCGTTGTGCCGTTGCCGTGGTGGTCATCGAAATCAATGATGCTGACTCGTTCAACGCCCTCCTTGGCTTGGAGCGTTCTCACTGCAATCGCAATGTTGTTGAAGTAACACAGCCCCGTTGCAGTGGAGGCCGATGCATGGTGGCCTGGAGGACGCATGAGCGAAAAGGCATGTTTGGCTTCCTTTTCATAGACCGCCTCCGCCGCACGAACTGCTCCTCCGACGGCATGGAGAGCGCTGTGTAAGAGTTCTGGACTAGCATACGATGCCTCTCCGAGTTGACCACTGCCCAATTCTGTCATGATTCTGACCGAGTCAACCAGATACTCACTATGAACGCTGAGTGCCATCTCGATGGGCACTTCTGGTGCACGCTGGGTATTCATCTTTTCCAAGATTCCTCGTTCTTTCAGGTAGAGCTCTGCCATCTGTACTCTCAATGGGTTCTCAAAGGACTCCAGATGAGGTCGCGGAAATGGCATGTTGTGCTGGATCGAGCTCGGATGTGAGAGTAATAGCATTCTGTCCCAGGCCACAGATGTTCACCATTGTGGTGCAGAGCATTGTTTCATTAAATCCTTGTCATTCTTCGATTTTCATATCTTCTACTCTCAGAACTGCTTTTTGGAGGACATTTCCAACTTTTCTAGTCAAATTCCCAGTTTCGTCGAGAATCTCTAGGTCTTCTATTTTGTTCTTGGTGATCAAGTGGATGATTATCTCTCTTGCAGATATCCATTTCCTCCTATCCTTAATCCACAGATATCCACTCTCTTCATAGGCCTCGGGATGCTCAGACTTGAACTTCTCAGCAGCACTCTTCATGTTCGTAGGTGGTCCCCGCCTGCGATACTTCTTTTCGATAGAGAGCCGCTCTACTAGGAATCCGAGGGCATATCTCGGTTTCTCGAAATACAATTCGAAGACACAATCGCCAAACCTCTTCTCCCCTGTCCGTTCTCTTGCGACCTTCTCTCTGATCTTGCTTGCCAAGCTATACAGCTTATCTCGAAGGACCGTGTAATGCTCAGAGCCCAAGGATTCGAACTCGAAGCCTATGAAATGATTCTGCAATTCTCTGGGTAACGGTGCTGTGCTTATAGGTTTCTCAAGAAACATATCAAAGATGATCTGTGAATCACCATCCAGAGGAGTTTCGAGCAGGTCGTGAACCCTCATGATTGTCCAATCCACACTTCTTTTTGAGAAACTGGAGGCCACATTCCTGTCTGTGTCTGTGGGGTCGATTACAAAGACATAATCATCTCTAAACCTTGACTTGTTCTTAAGCTCCCTCAGGGTCCTATGCTGTGGGTCAAGTGGCTCCTCCGGGAGGCATTGTAGTGATTTGATTGCTCCATCTAATCCCTCTCCCCATATGACCATCAGTTCTAGACAATATCCAGTAAGTCCCATCCTGCCGACTGCACACTTGTCTCCGTAAGCATGACCTGCCCGTGTGAACGACTTCAGCAGGCGTACATCGCCCCTGAGTATCTCGTCAAGCCTGTTGGATACGTATCTGGTATGGTGAACAGTACGGTCAACCGCCGTAATTGGCCCCTCATTCATGAGATAGTGGGGAGGCAAGTCAAAACAGGCAACAATGTCCACCTCCAGTCCACCCATGACCAATGACAGATATGGGTGCTGTGAGTAGGTCTTCTTGATATTGCTGGCTTCAGTAGACTCGGCAGCTGGACGAAACCAATCATCAACAAGCACTTCCAATCGATGGCTCAATATTCGTTCCCTGTCAGTTGCAGACCGTTCAAGAACCGATGCGTAGTCCTGAGGATCCAGAGCAACAAACAGGTCAACATCTGCTGCCCCTCTCAGCTGTGTCTGCTTCTCACCAGTTGAGCCATGTGGTTCAATGAAAGAATAGTTCTCTCCAATTGCTTCAGCCCTCTCTCGCAGGGCTGTGGCAAGATTTTCAACAATGCTTCTCTGTCTTCTCAGTTCTTCGTCACTTGGAGTAATCTCTGCAAGAAGCCGGTCACGCATTTCTGGTTCCAGTAGTTCGCTCAATCCACAGTACCCGGGGGAGAGGTATCTTGCGTCTGCTAATAACTTTCGGCATGCTTCGTTTCAGCTAGAGTTTATAGGAGCTTCATCCCTCTTGGCATAAGTGATGCAGTCTGATACAGTGTCCGATAATGCTCCCTTGTTGCCGATAGTCATCACAATCCTCAAGCACCAGGATGGTTATCTCTTCATCAAGAGACGAAAACCCCCATATGACGGGCTCTGGAGCTTGGTAGGAGGAAAGATTGATCTGGGTGAGCATATTAGAGAAGCTGCTGAACGCGAGGTGCGGGAAGAGACAGGCACCAGCAGGCTCATGAACTATGGATTTCGTGGCATTGTTTCTGAGCGTCTGGTTGACTCGGAAGGCAATCTCAAAGCCCACTTCCTCATCTTTGTGGGTTATGCCGTTGTTTCTGACTATCAACGGGAGTCTAGAGAGGGAGAGCTCAGTGCTTTCACTCAACCTGATATTCTGGCATCGAAGTCGGAATTCATTCCTTCTGACTGGTACATGTTCGAATCCTTTGAGATGAATCGGGAGACAGGTATCCTCTATGAGGCAGAGCTTGCCCAAAACAAACACGGATACCAACTGAACTACTATAGGAAGGCCTATGATTGAAGGTTGGAGATATTGAAGTCTACCCCATAGCTGCAGAAACGATGGGTGTGCGCTCCCTATGCACAGCCATGGTGACGCCCAATTTGCGTATGCTGTTTGACCCCTCTGCCGCGCTGGCAAAAAGATTGGGTCTTGAACCCCATCCGCTGGAGTATAGAGCTCTCAAGTGCCGTTTAGAGAGAATCTTCGTGGAAGCCCGGAAAGCCGACATCCTCTCTATATCTCATTATCACTTCGATCATATCAGGCCGGGTTTCACCAATTTTCGGTACAATCTGAGTTCACGGGAGGAATTGCAGCAAATGTTTGAAGGCAGCGTCGTCCTGGCCAAGGACAACCGGGAGAATATCAATCCGTCACAACGCCGTAGAGGCTACTACTTCCAGAAAGATGTGGAGAATGTCGCTAAGACAATAAAATGGAATGATGGCAAGCACTTTCGTTTTGAGGATACGACCCTGCGGTACTCCCTACCCTTGAGTCATGGCCCTAGATCAAGCCCTCTTGGATACGTTATCGCGACCTGTGTTGAGTATGATTCTACGCGGGTTGTATTTGCTCCTGATGTTCAGGGCCCCGTTGAGCAGAATGTGGCTGACACCCTTCTCTCGATGAACTCTGATTTGATGATAGTAGGAGGTCCGCCCATCTATCTGCATGTATTCACGGAGGAGCATCGAGCTAAGGCCCGGCAATCACTGTGTAGACTGGCATCTGCTGTGCCGACACTCGTTGTAGATCACCACCTGCAGCGTTCCACGTCATGGAAGGAATGGCTCCAACCAGTGTATGATGCGGCGCAGGATAATGGAAATCGCGTGACAACTATGGCTGAGGTAGCGGAGGAAGATGTGCAGTGTCTAGAGGCTGAAAGGCAACTGCTATACCAGAGCAATCCGCCATCGGAGGAGTTCAAGATTTGGATGGAAGCAACTGACGAATACAAGGACTCTCATATGCCTCCCATATGAGTAGACAGGTATACATCCTAGACACCTTTTAGGGTGTAGAATTTGTAGAATTTAGTATGGAGTCATCCGATACTAAGACCATTGCCAGCTTCGGTGCTGAGAGCATTCGCTATCTCATTGGTGGCATGGGAATAGACATTCTTACTTTGATCAAACAAGGCTGTGTGAACGACTACGAGCTAAAGCGCTATAGCTCAGTCACTCAGCACTGTCTCGAAGTCAAAATTCCTCTGTTGAAGACTCTAGGGCTACTTAGCGGTGATGCAAATGGCTACGCTATCACCCCTCTGGGTGAAACGTTCTTGAAGAGGGTTCTTGGATGGGAAGCTTGAAGACGCTCACCAAGGGTAAAGTGACCAGAGTTGAAGAGGGCAAGCTTCTACTTGGAGATTTCGGCCTAGAAATGGGTATCAATGACAGTACTCCTGTTTTGGTCATCGGGACAAGGAGCCACTTTCTCCGTGTCATTGGATTAGACAGAGAGTTGGTGGTCCTCATTCGTGTTAGTTTCTCTCTTGAGGGCTTTACCGAATCTGCAAAAGAGGTCTTCTCCGAAATCAAGAAACGATCCATGGACATGGTTCATTCTACAGGATTTTGTCCACTCGAGGATTCCTGCATTTGGGAGGGGTATTTCAGTGTGGAAACAAATCATAAGATTGAAGAGTTTGCTAACTGGATTCGAAGCCATGCTAGCGTATTGGATGTTGAAAGCGATTATTTGACTCTTGATTGGGACGAAAGCTAGATACAACCGCACAAGAGGTATGGTGAATTGGAGAGCTCGGAACTGAAATCCACACGGGCCATTCTTGATAGATTCAAGAAGGCAACCGAAGAGGCCGCCGAGCTCCTCAGAAACCAAGAGTATCAGCAGGCAATGGCATTGTACTACGATGCGAGTCAATCTGCAGATGAGATGTGTGAGCGGTTCTTGAAACTACTCATGAAGACTGCTCCAAGCAACGCACATCGTGTTCTTCTGGTTGAGATACTGAGTTGGCGCCTAAGATATTACACGACTCAATACGATTACCACCTTGCGGTGGTCCAGACCTTGAGTGGCCTACCACGTGAGGAGTGGATTGCACGTTTAGAGACCATACTCGTCCTGTCACAGAGTCTTGTTGCAAAACTCTTACTTCTCATGGAGAACGTGACAGACCCCGGAATCATGGGTCGTATCAGGCAGGTGCTGTCCGATTGGGCCTCCGGAATTCACAATCTGGTATCTAATCTGCGTGTCTGGGGAATATCGAGTGCCCAGGCTGCTCAAGTAATGGAGTGGGCCTTTGATAATGGAATTGGTCCCCGCCTTACTGAGGACTAGCGACACCATGGACGAGAATCAGTTCGTTCAGGTTTCTTTGGCCTGAGCTTCTATGAATGCTGATACGACTTCAGTATCAGCAAGCTGATAGTGACTATCAACGTAACAGATAAGGTAATGATCTTCGTGTTTTATCACAATAGGAGTAGGGAATCGCTCGACTCCCTTGAGTATATCAGCTGGCACCTTCCAGTAGATTGTTTCCTTGCAGACAGGACATTGTAACCACTTGAGTCCTTCAGACATTTGGCACCACCTGTTAGTGAGGGAGCTGACGAGTTGTCAGTTTGAATAAAGGTACTGAAAAAGATTTCTTACACGGGCTTCTGCGCGTTTCGAGTCAGTTGCTGGCACCGGTCGGTAAGAGAGTTTCACCCGAAATGAATGCTTGCTCTATTCTCCTTGTTTGAACATCGCCAGAGTGCTATTCCTCTTGAGTTGTGTCAATGTCCCATGCCCCCGGATCCTGCAAGTCTGTACTCAGTATCGGGCGCTTCCTTCTTCTAACATCAGAAATGTCGGTTCTATCTGTATCGATCACTAGTTCCTCGGATTTACGGTCGAAATACGCGGGAATCAACCCTGTCTCAAGTCCTTTCAGCACAATCTCCTTGACTCTTTCACTATCTAACCCTGTGCTCTCTGCAAGACCGGCCAGCGAAACTGCAATTTCTGATTCCAGTGTTGTTCTGACAAACCCAATGAAGACAAGCCTAAACATCTCTGTGATTTCTGAAAACCTGTGTCTGTCAAGAACTCTGGCAACGGCGGCATCAATATAGTTGTCAGCGTCACCGAACTGATACTCCGTCAGCATCAAAGCAAGATTGATGAGTTCTTTTGCTCCACCCCGGATTGTTTCTGCAGATGCATGAATAAGCTGGCGTGCTAGCTCCAGGTCTCCTCCGAGGATTGCAGAGTACGCTCCATCTAGCAAGAGTTTCGGATTCTTCTCCTTCTCTGCAGCCAGAATGTAAGCCTCTGCTGCTATCTGATAATCAATCTCAAACTTCTCGTGCTGGCCAGACTTAATCCATGCATTCCCCGCCTCTTTCATGATCCTGGCTCCTTCAGTATATCGTTGGGCCAACATGCCGTGTTCATAGGCCCTCTCGTAGCAGTCCGCTGTCTTTGAGAAAGACTCCCATCTCATCCAGCATTCGCCAGCTTTGAGGAACAGTTCAAATGCATCGCTGTTCATACCCTCTGCTGCCCGCTCATTGGCTGTCTTCTCCATCTCACGGCAGTTAGTGGTTTCCATGGATTAACGGGCTCCCTTTCCTGCGTGCGGGACCGAATCTTGACATCTAAGACTTTGCCAGCGAGTGCTGCTGCTACGCTCGAACAACGCCATCCTTCATTCTTAGAATCCGCTTGGCATATTTGACTAGCTCTTCATTGTGAGTGACCAATACTACCGTCATTCCCTTCTCTTTGTTCAGTGAGGCGATGATTTTCATGATATTCTCGCCCGATTTCGAGTCTAGGTTTCCGGTTGGCTCATCACAGAAGAGAACAGGTGGCTGATTGACTAGGGCTCGAGCTATGGCCACACGTTGCTGTTCTCCACCGCTGAGTTGTTTCGGGAAGTGATCCCTTCTCTCCAGCATGTCAACCTCTCTCAGGACTTGAAGTGCCATGGACTCTTGCTTCTGCTTCGTGATTTCTTCATTGGGCCATAGGACGGCCTGTATGTTTTCAAATGCCGTCAGATCCTCAATCAACAGGAATGCTTGGAACACAAAACCAATCTTCTGGGCTCTGACCTTTGGAAGGTCTCTCTCGCTGATCAGCGTGACGTCAACACCATCAAGTAGCACTCTGCCAGAGGTGGGTGCCTCAAGCCCTGACATCACGTGTAGAAGTGTTGATTTGCCGCAGCCGGACGGCCCAACAACGCCCACAAATTCGCCGCGGTTGATTTCCAGATTGACATCCTTGAGTGCTGCAACTGTCTTCTTGCCTGAACCATATTCTTTGTTGACCCCTTCAACTTGGATGATTGCGTTTGGCACTTTTTATTCCTCCCTGAGAGCTCGCATAGGTGGTATTTTCATAGCCCGATACTGTGCTAGTCCCAATCCCGGCAGTTGCAGGACAACGACTAGAAGCAGGGTAGTCAACATGGGGGCCACTGGAACTACAATCAGACTCTGGATATCCAGCAGGAAGGTAATGTCCCCAAAGTAGGCTATCAAGCCCAATATCTCAATGCTGAGCTGGAACACTACAAAGAACGCCGCCAGTGCAACCAGAACAACCTCGCCTATTAGGAGAATCATTATGTCTTGGTTACCCCATGACACGCATTTCAGTATTGCAATGTCTCTCCTTCTGAATTGACTGATAAGAATCGCATAGATGGTTGAGACGATGAATGCCAGGATAACCCATGGCCATTCAGTACCTACAGGAGAACCTGCAAGCTGTTTCCCCACCAGAATATAGAGAATGGCGTATATTATTATGAAGGAGATGACCCTTCTTCTTGCTCTGAACGCGAATTTCACGCTCTTGAAGAATATTCTTAGATTCACAGTATCGCATCCTCCTGAACATGATGTGATGGCTGGGATGGACTTGTTTGCAACATTAAAGTGTCTTGCGGGTATGTGAGCACGCTGCGCTGGAAGGAGTTAGTCCTGTTTGCTGCTCTGAACCATATGCGGCATACCATCGACCCATAGCTCTCTCATGAGAAGATCTCGAATGGCGACTCGAATGGCCTCACTTCTGCTGGGATACATACCCTTGTCCACCAGTTTGTCTACTGCGTCTACGTAAATCTCGCTCATCTTGACTGTAATCAGTCGCACTGTCTGGCCTCCCGGCTGGTACTACCCGGGTATTACCGAATATAATCTCTTTGTGGATGTCATCCAATTCTCGTTACGGGGCGCCAAATGGTTTATGTCTGGTGGCACGACCTAGCAGCCCCTCAAATGCGAATAAAGGCTAAATAGCTTCCATCGGACTCGTCAATGCACATCGATGACATCGTGATGGGCAGGAATAGACCAAACGGCCAGGAACTAATGGATTCCAAGATTTGAGGGTTGACTGTGTCAGATACGTTTCAGTACATGCGGAAGGTAGTCATGATTGGAGCAGGCGGAAGTGGCAAGACCGCCCTGGTGAATAGGTTCCTGACCCAGAAGTTCTCAGAGCAGTACATTGTCACAATAGGAAGTCAGTTTGCAGTCAAGACTGTCACTGTTGACAAGGACAATGGCCGAAGCGTTACGGTGAAGTTGCTGGTCTGGGATCTGGCCGGACAGCAGCGCTTCGATTTCATACGTTCCAGTTATTACAAAGGGGCAAAGGGAGCTCTGCTCGTCTTCGATGTTACGAGAAAGAACACCTACGATGCCCTTCCCAACTGGATAGAAGAGACCGAGAACGCTCTTGGCCAGAGAATTCCCATCATACTCCTTGCGAACAAAGTTGACCTTGCGGATGAGCGTGTCATAACCTCAGAGATGGCCCGCCAGTTCGTTGAAGAGAACGGTCTCAACGGTTATCTTGAAACCAGCGCCCTAACAGGGGAGAATGTGGAACATGCATTCTATCTGCTTGCCGAATCCAGTCTCCAATAACAGTAGCTACCGAAACCGATTTGTGTAGTCTTTTAGCACTCGACTTGTCAATAACTACGCCGTTGAAGTTGATCATAATGGGTTTTGAGTTAGATGTTGGTTTACTTGAGAAACTCTGCAACGCGTTCGGTCCGAGTGGTCACGAACACGAGGTCCAAAGAGTTGTCAAAGAATATGGTGCGAAGTACGCCGATGACGTTCTACAGGATAGAATGGGCTCTGTAGTGTTTCAGAAGGGCAGCTCGGGTCCTAAGATAATGCTGGCAGGGCATGTCGATGAGATTGGGTTTGTTGTCACGAAAGTCGAGAAGAATGGCTTCCTCCGGTTCCATCAGCTTGGTGGGTGGTGGGATCAGGTTCTGCTTGGTCATGAAGTAGTACTCAAACCGTCTGAGGGTGATGGATTCATCACTGGAGTGATTGGTGCCCCTCCCCCACACATTCTCTCTCAGGAGGAGCGGAGCAAAGTCGTGACCAAGGAGAAGATGTACATCGATGTCGGCTGTCGTTCCGCAGATGAGGTAAAAGAACTCGGTGTTCGAGTGGGAGATCCTGCTGTACCCCATGCTGAGTTCAGGACCATGGCCCGGAAGTTCAAAGAGAAGAAGAAGAATGGTGATGACGATGAGAAGGTATCTCGGGAGGTAACCGTTGCTGCTGCAAAGGCTTTCGACGACAGGATAGGCGTGTTCATCATTCTTGAGGTGCTGCGGAGGCTCTCGGAGGAGAAGGTTGAAATTCCCAATACGGTCTATTGTGTTTCCACAACACAGGAAGAGGTAGGCCTTCGGGGAGCACAAACCGCGGCCCAGATGTTGCTTCCTGATATTGGTTTTGCGGTGGATGTAGACATATCGGGAGACGTGCCTGGTACAGAGGGTATAGTGCAGAAGATGGGAAAGGGTGTTTCAGTATCCGCTGGTGATGGATCCATGATTCCCAATCCACGATTCAGGAAGTTTGTTCTTGACATCGCAGAAGAGCACAATATACGCCATCAGGCTGCGTTCTTGAAGGCGGGAGGCACTGATGCCGGCATCATCCATATCACAGGCATGGGCGCTCCTTCACTGTTCATAGGGATTCCCACAAGGCATATCCACTCACATCATGCCATTCTTGACCTGAGCGATGTGGAAAACGCTGTAAAACTGCTTGTAGAGGTCATCAAGCGGCTTGATGAGCGGGCGGTAAAAGCCTTCACGGAAATCTAATGAAAAGGAAGGATTGGGGCGGCTAGAGGTTCTTCCTCTAGCGCTCTCTCTTTCCCTCGATGAACTCGTCCACTCTGTTTCTTGCTTCAAAGTCATCAATCTGATAGCGAGGGTGCTTGAAGCTATATGATGATATGCTTGAGAGTTCGCCACCGATGCCCCTGTCCATCGCTATCTTGATGGCTCGAATGACATCAATAATAACGCCTGCACTATTCGGAGAGTCTTGCACAGACAGTTTTAGGTTAAGGTCTAGTGGCAGGTCTCCAAAGGCTCTTGCGCGCATGGTGATATAGCACACTTTGTTGTCTCCCAAGAATGGAACATAATCGCTTGGACCAATCTTGGTTGGAAGCTCGTATTTCACACAGCTGGTCACAGCTTCGGTCTTGCTTACTCGCTTCGACTTGAGTCGGTCTTCTACCTGCATGTTCTCAAAGTCGGTGTTTCCTCCGATGTTCAACTGGTAGGTGTTGTCCAGTACGAGCCCTCTCTTGTCGTAGAGTTGTGCAAGGACTCTATGCAAGATCGTGGCACCGAGCTGGCTCTTGATGTCATCTCCTGCACACGGCAATCCTTTCTCCTTGAACCCCTTCGCGATGGGGTCATCTGGATCGGAAACGATGAACTCTGGAATTGCATTGATGAGTCCTATCCCCGCGTCGAGGGCCGCTTTGGCGTAGAATCTCGAGCTCTCAGCACTCCCTACGGGGAGATAGCTGACAAGCACATCGGCATTGGCCTTCTTGAGCTCCTCAACAACGTCAACAGGTTCTATCTCATCTTCATCATATGCGAAGAATGACTCTCTCATGTGGGGGGCCACCCCGTCAGAAATAGGTCCTGGCAAGACTTTCACACCAGTCTTGGGCACATCTGGTGCAAACTTCGCGCAGCAATTGGGCTCAGCCCAAATTGCATCTGCTATATCTAGACCTATCTTCTTCCTGTTTGCTTCGAACACTGCAACAAACTTGAGGTCCTTCGGGAAGTATCCTCCAAAATCAACGTGCATCAGTCCCGGTATCTCTTCGTCTGCCTTGGCGTTCCTGTAATAGTGGACGCCCTGAACCAATGCGGAGGCACAATTACCAAGTCCTGCTATTGCGACACGAATGTCTGCCATGAGATTATCACCAACTATTTTATGAGCATAGAATAGCTGGCTTTTAAGATTATCGAGCTAGTCATCGGCTGAATCGGTGTCTTCCTCGTCAAGGTAGTCTGAAAAGAGCACCTTTCTGGCGGCTGCAACTGTCTTGGGGCCAATGCCTGGTACTTCTTCCCATTCATCGATTCTCCTGACTACTTCATGGGGATTCCCAAAGAGCTTGAGAAGCGCCTTTGCTCTAACGACATTGACACTTGGGAAGCCCGCTATGAAGAATTCCTGCTCGTCAGCCATGGAATCAAGTCCCTTACGTGTCCTGACAACGGGCAGTCTGGTTCCCTTTTCATGCTTGTACTCGTCACTAGGAAATAGTGCTCCATAAATCAGGCCTGCAGAGTGTAGTGCATTGAAACCCTCAAGAATCTCGATGCCTCGCTCACGTACACTCTCTATCAGTGCATCGAATGCTGACGGATGGATGTAACTCACACGTTCCATCGTGACCATGAAGGGTTTGTTCTTCGACTTGTTGCTCTTGAAGGGTATGTATACACATCCCTTGACCGGATCTCTTCTTATCGAGAGTATGTTCTCAATGAGAAGATATGGCTTCTCGTATTCCATAAGTGCGTCCATCTGCTTCTGAAATCGGGGTACTCCAGCTGCACTCCCCTTCAACGTGTTGACAAAGTCGTTTACAGTCTTTCTCTCGATGGCAATGCCCTCTGGCCCCAAGACATCGGCAATAGGAATTTTCTGTACGGTGTACTGTATCTCTTCCTTATCCAGCATAGACATCAGGTGTTTGACAGAGTTCATCCGTTTTCCGCCAGTTTCGTGAACATCTATCACTACTACAGGCACATTTCCGTACAGGTCTGTCTGCATTCTCAATCAACTTCAAACAGAGTCATGACCGCAGCCATTGAGACCTCCCTTGCAAGATTTCTATTGTCTGCGGATCCTATCACTATTGCATCGTTCTCTTGCGGTTTCAGGCTCTCAGTTATGAGAAGGGTTTCCTCGGGATACGCTCCGAGAGTATTGAAATCATCAGGTGGCATGACGAGGAGCCCATCTTTCATGATGAGTGTTGTTGCACCTGCGCTTTCTGCTCCGCCTTGGATGATCGCCTCATCTCTCTGCCTTATTCCGTCGGTTACTGATTCCGCCTTGTCCCTTGCAACGTTGGCGAAGGAATACTCGAATACGGTCAACTTTCCTACATCAAGAAAGAGTCCGAAAGGAATATCATGGATCATATTCTCGAAGAGATTCTTTCCGGTGTTTGTCAGTTTCTGTCCCTGCCTCCCTTCTGGAGCGATATGGCCGCTCTCTGAGAGCCTCTTCAGGAGTGTTCTCACGCTGCCCTCACCCACTGACATATTCTCACAGAGCTCATATCTTCCAAGAGGTTGGCGCCTGCCAATCATGATAACCGCAACAGCTGCATGGTACGGCTTAAAGACGGGGGGCACCCGTCCGTCTGCTGGCTCCGAGAGTCCAATGAGGATGTCTTTCCAGTGCAATGGCGGCCACGCTCCGCTCTGTCGTGAGTCTTGTGTGTATTTTACTCTTCGGTAGAATCAGGAAGATCTGTTTTAGCGGACCAGATTGCACCGCCAAGGTCTCGTTTGATTGCGAGTTCTAGTCTAGGAACTGCCAGAGGGATTATGAGGGCGTTTGAAAAGACATGCACCGCAGTGAAGGGAAGCCCTGTCAGAATCGAAAGGAAGTATGGGTATCCAAATGCAAGGGAAAAGCCTGCATTTGCCAGAAGGTCAAAGACCAACGTGATGAACGCACCCACCGTTGCAAGCTTGAGAAAACTGGGTCGGTTATGGTCAATGACTGGGCTATTCCTACCTAGAAGAGCCGCAGTGGCACAGACATAAGTCCAACCGATGACTTGGAATATCCATATCTGGGGAATGAATGAGCCCCAAGGGTTCATGATCCCAAAGACCAATGACATCAATAGAGTACACCAAATTCCCATGCCAAGGCCGAACACGTACGCCGTCACGAAGAGAACTGCTGTGCCGAACTCTACACTTGGGATTGCAACTAATGAGTAGTTTCCCACGAGAGCAAGTGCGGTCATCGTGGCAGCTAGGGCAACCCATCTGCTCCTTGAGATTTGAACCTCTTCTTCTTCTTTCATCCCCAAGCCTCTCCGGTCACCTTCTCTTCAGGTACCATACACCAAAGGTGAAGACTATCACTGTCGCAGTCCCACTCAATGCTATCGTTGTGATCAACTGCAGATATGGAATACGGAGGCTAGTAGGCTGTTCTATTGATGATATCTCAAGAGTAAGCATGTAGGGCGTTCCGAATGAGTAAGATGTGTTGCAGAATACGAGAACGCCGGTCTCCAAATCGTATTTCAATTCTGTCTTCTGCGGTTCCCCAAAAGCCACAGGATCTTGAACGTAGTCGAACACTACACATTGATAGGTCCCGTTCGAAGAAATTACTTCTTCAGTATAGACTGCCATCGAACCATTCATGTAGTTTCCACTCTTCCTTGCAGCACTCTCCTGAGCGGTCTGGTTCAGTTGGTCAACTGCCTCGTCATCAATGGGAATGATGAGCCCCGGGAAGAAGGGAGTCGATCCCCATACACCCAATACCAGCTCTGTTCCAATCTGGCTGTTGTTTGCATTGACTGTTAAGTTCCCTATTGTTAGGATGCCGTCGACTTCAGGCTCAACCGCGGTCACCTCAAATGCAATCTTCGAATCTCTCTGGACCCGCCATTTTTCGGATCCTGACCATCCCCATGCAACCGGTGTGGAAGGCCCCTCAATAACATTCCACTTCACGATGGTATTTCCCTCGTCCGAGGGGGTGAAACAATCGTGATAGTTCCCTGCAGATGATATCATCATCAACGCAAGTATCATACAAATAGCAGCGTGCTTCATGGCATTATCGACCAAAGGAATCTACCCCCGGGATGATAGTCGGAGAAGAATTAGGAACAGAAGTGCTGCCGCCAAAACGATGGACAAACCAATCAGGAGTGACCAGTCTGTTTCAGCTGGAGGTACTTCTGTGGGGCCCAGTCGCCACTCTATGAGATCACCCTCCTCAACTGTGTATTGATTGGCAGCAACAGATCCAATCTCTCCGTTGATCCAGTATTGCCACCAGAGCCCCTGGTCTGCATCATTCGATACATTAGCTATCGAAGTTACAAACACCAAATCTCCGTACCATTCGTACTCAACAGCAACGACACTCTCCGTTACGTTCAGTACTGTGCTGCCCTGCAAGTTGTCATACGCACTCAGGGTTCCATTGCCAAAGTCAATGCTCAGACTCACATTGTCCCCATTTGCTGAGGCGGCAAATCCGTTTCTTCTTACATCTTTGACTGGGATGCTGATAATCAAGACTACGAGCAAGCCTATGGTTAGAGATGACCTCACGTTTTTCACCAGTTGTAGGATTGGTTGACCTACAACCTCTTCATACTGAATTTAAGCATTACCGTTGCCAAAAATCTGGTCTTCGTGGCGAATGTCATCGATTAGGCGCCTTTCGGAATATGGGTCGCCGGATTGGATAACTCTGCAAGGGGACCAAGTTAAGAACGAACGCGATGGCAAGTTTGTTTCGCAATTTCTTCTTGAAGAGAGCCACCCAGACGACTTTCCATTCGACGGAGATTGATTCTCCCCCAGAAGGCGCCTTATTGACATTCAGACACTACGTCCCCTTCAAGTCCTATGAGCACATAGTAATTGCTTCAAAGATATACGTTTTGGAGATGTTTCTTTATCGGCTGGAATCTTCTCACCGAAGAACCTAAAACCTTCAGGCTTGCGACATCCTTGTTTCTTGCTGTTGCGGTGACTTTGATTGAATAATGAGGACTACAAGCAACTGGACAGAGGGTTCCTCTTCGTCTTAGAAGGCATCGACGGTGCCGGCAAGACGGTTGTTGCAGATAGATTGTCTGAAGAACTGACCTCAGAAGGTTTCATGAATATACGTCTACGAGAGCCGACAGATGAGAGTCAGTGGGGGCAGGAGATACGGAGGAGGTCACCTGAAGGAGAACTGACCCCAGAGGAGGAGCTTGACCTCTTCATCAAGGACCGTCAGTGGCACATCAAGGAACGAATTCGTCCTGCACTTCGACAGAACAAGATCATCATATTGGACCGGTATTACTTTGCCACTGGAGCATATCAGTCCGTCAGTACCGGTATTCCTTGGCAAGCTATCTTACACAGAAACCGTGTGGAAATATCTCCACCCGAGCCCGATATCGTATTCATTCTAGATATACCTGCGGAAGAAGGCCTCTACCGTATAGGTGGCCGGGGATGTGAAACAAACAAGCAGTTCGAACATCTTGATCGGTTAGTCGAAGTTCGTCAGGCCTACCTCGAGATGAGTCGTGAAGACGAAGCAAACTACTGCGTTGTCGATGCAACGAAGCCTCTGCAACAGGTAGTAGCGAAGATTCTTTCAGAGATTCGCCGTGAGCTATCCGGTCATGTTGTTTAGTGGAAAATCTGATTCGCGGTCGAAAAAGTGACAAGCTTTTTTAGATAGACAACATGCATCCTATTGAGAAATACCCCCCTCTGACAAGGCCTCTAAGGGACCGGGAGTAAGAAGAAGATGCCCGTTGCTATGCTCCTAATCGATTGGGACAGTAAGATTGGTGCCGTTCTGAAGGCGAAAGTGCCGGATGATTTCGCGGACTATTATCGCGAAGATTTGAACACCGAAGCCATGAGAATCTTTACTTCTCACGCGATGGGTGATGCCGCCGCGGGATTTTCTACGCTCAGTATTCGAATTGGCGGTGAGGAATATAATGTCGCATCCTACTATACAGGAATTGTACGAGAAGAGGAGCAGTACTGTATCTCTCTCTTACTGACTCCATCAGAGGATCCCAAGACATACGAGGCTGCAATCACATCTGTTGTTTCTCCCATCACAAATGCAGTCATATCCATGACGGATGACGAACTCAAGGAAGAACTTGATAACACCTATCGTCGGATAATTCGCCTTGCGGGAATGACCGATGAGAGCCGTTTGGCGCGCTTGTTCTATGACGAGGTATCTCGTGCGGTATTTCCAAAGCTCTGGAAGGGTGGTATTTCCAAAGAGGATCTTGAAGAGTGGCTCAAGATGGTCACGGGCCTTCCCAGTGTAAGTGTTGACTCGATACTCTCTCCATTTGAGGAGCTGGGCTTGGTGAAAAGCGAGTGGGTCGACGAGATTGGGCGAACCTGTGTCTTCATGATAAAGGACCTTGAAGTGTTCAGAGCACCACCCCTGACGGCCATGGAGTCCTCAACTGAGATTCTTGATCCTGAGTTGGCTGCCCAATACAAAGCTGAGGTTCTTGAGTTTCTTACCGAATGGACCAAAACACCTGAAGATACGGTGGCTATAGCCGAGATTCTTGCAGATCCAGATTGTTATGATGTCTTGACAGAAGTCCGAACCCGCCCAGTAAGTGTGGCAGAATTGGAAGCGTCGCTTGGCATTCCCCCCAAAGAGCTCAGAGCTGCAATTGAGAATCTGAAAAAATACCGTGTGATCTCCGAGAAGAGGCGAAAGGGCCCCTCTGGAGAATTTGACAAATGGCTCTTTCTGCTTAACGACATCCGGGTGCGGCTATTCTTCCCCGAGTACTTCCTCCAAGACCTTATCACCGAGCTTGAGAAAACACCTGACGACTCACGAGCTCGTGAAATGGTTCATCAACATCTAAGGTTACTACGTGACAATTTCCCCCGCTAGATGTTTCTTGTCTGGTTCTATCAGAATTCGGATGGGTGAGATGTTGTGCCTTACGTGTATCTGAGAACTAGGCGCTGTATGAAAACTCATCAACCATGGATTATTACGGTCACAAAAAGCGATGACGCCTTTGAGATTCGTGCACGGTATAGTGTGAATGTTTCTAATTCTTGTCCTTTCGTCGACTTTTCACACAGAGCCTGAGAACTAACAAGATTCATATACAATGGCTGTGCTGCGAATGATGCGGTTCCGAATTCGTTTCGAGTTCCGCACTTCGAGAGCTCAAATATAGGGCGTTCGAATTTCCCCGTCGGAAACTCGCATTCGCAATATTGGTCCCAAAAAAAGAGTTTCCAGCATTGGTCCCCTTGCAAGATTCCCTTGCAAACTTGCGCATTCTATATTGTTTCGTGCGCCTTGTAGTTGGGTTGGTCTATATGACCTGACGGATGCGGAAGGTTCGCCTCTTCAGGCTTCGGCCTGGCGAACCCCGCTCCTAAACAAGCATCCTTCTCAAGGTACACTACTTCATAATCGGGACATACCAGCCCATCAGTCCAGTTTCTTTTGAAACCAGAGTATGCTGTATCGTCGTTTGTAACCTACCTTCCGGTATAACGACATAGCTGGTATCGCTTCACTGTCTACAACCAAGACCGAATACTCAACACCCATCCCTCGTGCTCGAGCGAGAACCTCTGTCAGCAGATTCAGACCCAATCCTCTGCCGCGATGGTCCCGTCTTACTCCGAGGCCTTGAATCAGCAGACGCCCTCCGTTGGACTGATTCGAATTGTGTTGTACTAGTCCTAAGCAGTAAGCGATGATCTGTCCATCATGTACCATGACCAAGCTGAGCTCAGGCACAAAGGCTCTTCTTTGCGTCATTCTGTTGTAGTATTCGTCCGATACTGGCTTGTAGCGAAAATGCCCATTGAATGCTTCGTTCTGCAATTTACCCCACTCTGACGAATCGGTATCTCGAGCTTCTCGAAGAGAATAGTCTGATATTGGTTCGGGACGATTGATACCCTCCAATGATTTCAGTTTCATCTTCTCGAGTTTGCCGACTTTCAGGAATTCCCTCTTTGTGGCGAAGTTGATGGAGCCCTTTCTGAAGCTGGGAATACTGCCGACGAACATGGTTGCTTTCTCGGCTTTGAGCTCTGACTCTTTCAGCAGCGATGTGCCTATGCCTTGCCTTCTGGAGTCCGGATGGACTTGTACTGTCAATGAATAGAGACCCTTGTGAGGTGTTCGTGGAAAGAACACAGACGAACCCACTAGTCTGTCCTCAGCATCTAGTGCCAATATGGTGTTTTTGTCAGGTGTTGCTTCTCGGCGCGAGAAGAGCCCTGTGACATATTCTGACCCAATATTGCGGTGATCGGGGTTGTCATAGCTATTCACTACGTTGTAGAGCATCGCGAGGTCTTCGAACCTATCGCTTGATCCAGGTCTGAGAAGAAACATGGTTCACCGGCTCTCTCGGGCATCTCTCTGAGATATTAGCATAGCGGACTATCTTCGTATCCTTTGTATGAATGGCTCAAGTTACCTTGAGTCCGTCAAGGATTGATTTACATATATATTGAAAGATGATTCCAAGCGATAGGCTAGCTTCATATCACTGGTGAAAGACTGTTGATTCATAATACATTCCTGGTCCGTGTTTCCAACAACAAAGTACTTGCCTCGACCCAGTATTGGCCCGTGCAGGTCTTGTCAGAAGAAGTTACAGAGTTCGTTGAAACCAGGTCCGATCTACGGTCAGCTGATAGTTCGATGTCTGAGATTCCCCTGATCATCGGGGATGACAAATATCACGGTCATGAGTTAGTCAAAGACCTTCTCTTGGTATTCGTCACTGATACTAGTGAGGATGAACACTCAATCTTTGAACGCATGGAAAATGCAGTTAAGTCACTACGGAGAACCCTTGAAAAACAGGGTCTAGACAAGCTGATTGAGCACTATGAATCTCTCATCGAGCCCTCAGTGACTACGCGTCTAAAGATTGCTCTTGTGGGGGAAGGTGGTGTCGGAAAGACGACAACGCTGCATTTGTTACTTGGAGATACCCCTCCGAAGCAGTACGTGCCCACCATAGCTCTGAACCTGGAAACTGTCGAGAACATACGGTTTGGCAACTACAGCTTGGTCTTGTGGGATTTCGCTGGCCAGGAACGTTTCAGAACACTCTGGCGCTTCTACTTCCACGGTGCAGATGTGATCTTCTTGGTATGCGATTCTACCCTAAGGAATGTCATCATCAGTAAGGACATACTCAAGCTGATCCGTCGTGACGCCCCAAAGGTTCCAATCTTTGCGCTTGCCAACAAGCAAGACAAACCGAATGCAATGAATCCCGAGGTAGTTCAAAAGATCTTGGGAATTCCAACATACCCCATGGTGGCCATTGACAAAGAACGCCGTGATGAGATGCTGCGGATTCTGATGAATGCTGCTGCGCAGTATGTCGGAGTAGTCCTTCCGGACCTTCCTGCACGCGAACTCTTGAAATTCAGCGATGAGGCCGCTGAGAAGGCCTCCGAGGTGGACCTTCGAGGCCGAGATGAGGACGAAGAATACGAAACGGTTGAGGTCGTTGAAGAGGTGTATGTCGACGAGGAGGGTCATATCATTGAGGACACAGATGATTACGAGATAATCGACGAGCTCATTGAGGAGGTGGAGGTCGAAGAGGGTGAGGAGGGACTTGAAGTTGAAGAGCCTGATGAGGGGATGGATGAGCCTCCTGTTTCAAGACCCACGGCAGATTTCGAGGTTGCTGAAGAGGGCGCCGAGGAAGAGGAGGTTGAAGAGGGTGTGGATGAAACTGTTGCTTCCGAAGACATCGCAGAGCCGATACGCGCATCATCGACCGAGCTAGTTCTCGTTGAAGAGACCGAGGCTGCATCCGAAGCCAAGAACGAGTACGAGATAATTCCCGTGCAAGAGGAGGAAGAATCTCCATCTGAGGCTCCTGACGAAGAGTTCGAGATTGAGGTCGAAGACGAAAGCGAAATGGAAGACATATCCGTCGAAGTACCCTCCGAACCCGAGATGGAGGAAACAAGCGAGATACCCCCCCGAGCGGAAACTGATGAGATGCACCTGGTCAAGGAGCTCCTTTCTGAGAAACTAGATGCAGATGACATAATCAGTGCGGAGATAGACAATTCAGATCCCGATGACCTCGATACGGCTCTAGATGCGTTGAAGTGCGAAGAAACTGTGACCCCGAACGGAAGAGAACTTGAGACTCCTGATGAACTTGCCGAAGATGAGCTTCATGACTTAGACAGAATCTTGGGTCTCCTCGATGACAAGACTCCTCCTCCCAATGACAAAACCGAGGGCGATAGCCCCCATACTGTGGATGATGATGCCTTAGCAGAGCTTGAGGAGATAATTAACCCCAAGGAGCCCGACGAAGAAGACGAGTAGGCAGTGTTTGCAGCCCGCTTTCTTAGATTACAATCTCTCTATGGTCGTCTCGGAAGACTCAATTAAACGGAGTTCTTGGGATACTGTAGGGAACAACTGTTGAAGATAGAAGACATCGAAACTAACGAGAATGTGTCAGAGGTCATTGTTCGTGTTATCTCGAAAGCTCCACCTCGGATAATACGCACACGGGGAGGACGGAAGACACAGCTGACCGAACTGTTGGTTGGCGACGAAAGCGGCACAATCATCTTGACCTTATGGGGATTTGGCGAAGGCTCCGATTTGATGACCGGCGATGTTCTTAAAATCACTGATGGGTGGGCCAAAGAGTGGCAAGGCAAACCTCAGTTATCCCTTGGGCGCTCTGGCAAGTTGGAAGTTGTTGAGGATGACGGTACGGTACCCGAGGTATCAGACCTTATGGGCCGAATGGATCAATCGGGATCCCAGACAAGAACCGATTCAGACTGATTGGTGGCCAGCAATGCTCCATGCCTATCTCTCCGGTCCGATAATCCACAAACACCTCCAGAAGAGGGACTTTTACAGTGTTGTAGTGGAAACTCTCCAGAAGCAGGGCATTGAGGTCTTTGCACCTCAGTTTCTTGCTCCCCTAGAGCCTCGAGAGATATATCTGCGGGATGTGCAGTGGGTACGAGAGTCAGACTTTCTTGTCGGTGAAGTTAGCAACCCTTCTCTGGGTGTCGGAATGGAGATAATGCTGGCTATTGAGCTTTGTAAACCCCTTTTGCTTTTCCGACAGGCAGGCAGTGATCGCCTTTCCCGCATGGTTCTAGGAGCAAGAGGGAAAGCCCTCTTTAACTACGAAGATACAATCGATGTCCAGTCGATACTGGAAGGCATCGACTTCAGGAACCTGGTCGTGAGAGAGTGCACGCACTGCGAGTCTGAAGTCGCTTCCATATCAGATAATCACCATGTATGTGTTCTATGCGGGGGCTCTACTGCTTAGTTGGTGTGCAGACATGAATCACAAAATCGAAACCGAGCCAGAAGACAGTCCACGAGTTGTGCTTCTGTTGGTCCTATCCGTTTCTATGGTCTCTAGTGCCAGCATTCTCATTCGGTTGAGTCATTCCCCTCCTCTTGTCATAGTCTTCTGGAGAACACTTCTTGGTGCCATCCTGATGGCATCTATTGGCCTTATGCGAGGTGACTATACGACTCAGTCTCAGCAAACGGTACGTGATCACTGGAAGTGGTTTGCGATAATTGGCCTGTTTCTCTGTCTTCATTTCTCTGCGTGGTTTACGTCTCTCTTTCTGACAACTGTAGCTGCAAGCGTGGTTCTGACTGATAGTTCACCTATCTTCACAGCTCTGCTCTCCACTTTCGTACTCAAAGAGAGGCTCAGCCGAAAGTCTTGGGGTGGAATTCTCATTGCTGTATCAGGTGCCATTCTTCTTGCTTGGAGTGACCTTGTATCCTCAGGTTATGGGGCACTCAGCGGCGACCTGCTGGCTCTGCTAAGCGCATTCTTTCTGGCACTGTATTTCATAGGAGGGCGTAGATTTGCTCGCGGTATACCCATCACTGTCTATACTTCAATTGTCTACATCGCTGCATCTGGATTCACTCTCGTTCTTTGTTTGGTGCAGGGTGTCAATGTGGTTGTTCTTGAACCCAGAGAGCTGATGCTCTTCCTGGCTTTGGCTATCTTTCCTACAGTTCTCGGGCACTCTGTGAACAATTACCTGCTCACACTGGTTCCAGCCTATGTAGTGTCTGCTGCAGTGTTGGGTGAACCCGTAGGTGCAACTCTATTGGCAGCAGTGTTCCTGAATGAGATTCCGCTGCCAATCACCTTCGTTGGATTCTTTGTGATATTGATAGGAATTGCTCTTGTGCTTACAGACCTTGCACGCACGAATCGAAAGGCGCCACTAGCCTTTCATGACACCCATGGGTCTTAGTCTTGCCACCAATGTTGCGATTCCTGCTTCATGTGATACACGAACGACCTCGTCAACGTCCTTGTATGCTCCAGGCGCTTCTTCTGCAATACCAACGGCTCTAGGTGCACGCACGAGGATTCCCTCACTAGCAAGTTTCTTTTGTACATCTTTGCCATAGAAGTCACGTTTGGCCTGAGTTCGACTCATCACTCGGCCAGCACCGTGAGCAGTTGAACCAAATGTCAGATCCATTCCCCGTGCATCGCCTCTGAGGATATAGGAAGCGGTGCCCATCGTGCCTGGAATCAGAACTGGTTGTCCAATCTTCTTGTAGAGTTCTGGTGTTTCAGGGTGATGTGGCGGGAATGCTCGGGTGGCACCCTTCCTATGGACGACCACCTTCTTCTTCTTCCCCTCTATCTCGTGCTCTTCAACCTTCGCCATGTTGTGAGCAACATCGTATATCAGCTGCATGTCCAAATCCTCTGGTGACTGACCAAAGACTTTACCGAAGGTTTCTCTGGTCCAGTGCATCATAGTCTGCCTGTTAGCCCACGCATAGTTAGCTGCAGCGCTCATTGCCGCGAGATATGCCTGTCCTTCGTCAGAGGTCACCGGTGCACTGCACAACTCTCTGTCGGGCACATCTATGTTATACTTCTTCATCGCCCTAGTCATGGTCTTGATGTAGTCGCTACAGACTTGGTGGCCAAGGCCGCGAGATCCACTGTGAATCATCACCGTTATCTGACCGGTCTCCTCAATTCCAAAGGCTTTGGCGCTCTCTTCGTCATAGATTTCATCTACCGCCTGAACTTCCAAGAAGTGGTTTCCAGAACCAAGAGTACCTACCTGTCTGTTGCCTCGTCCCTTGGCTTGAGCTGAGACCTTGGATGCATCTGCTACCTCTAGACTCCCGTTCGCCTCGGTGTGCTTGAGGTCTTCCTCCCAGCCATACCCATTCTCTATGTTCCATTTTGCTCCAAGATTGAGAACCTCATCTACTCCGCCTTCACTGCGAAGATTGACTTTGCTAGTACTACCAACGCCACTTGGAATCTTGTCGAAGAGCCTATCCACCAGCTCTCGCAGCTTTGGGGTAACATCATCTTCTCTAAGATTGGTCCTAAGCACTCGCACTCCACAGTTGATGTCGTAGCCTACTCCCCCAGGCGAGATGACTCCTTCATTGTAATCTATCGCGGCCACGCCGCCAATCGGAAAGCCATAACCCTGATGCCCGTCAGGAAGAACGATGCTCTTCTGTTGAATGCCGGGGAGACAAGCAACATTGATGCTCTGATTGAGTGTGTTGTCTTGTTTCATCTTGTCAATCAGAGTATCTGATGCGTAGATTCGTACAGGCACTTTCATACAGGGCTTGGTGCCCTTTGGTATTTCGTAGAGATTATTGTCGATCTTCTTAATGTCCAAGACTAAACTCTCCTCTGTGGAACGGTCATAACAAGCCTAGAATTCTCTTTAAGACTTATGAAATAGCGCTTGTGTGATGGTTTTCTTAGGCAGTGTCCGTCAATGAGTAGCTAGGAACTATCCTTTCTGACGGATGTATCCATCCCAGAATGGTGACCAGTATCATAATTCACGTTGTTACGGATTCAAATACCTGTGCAACTTATTTTTCATTGGGGCTAGATACGTAGAAGATAATCTCCTCAGCAATGCCTTGCCTGTTTAAGAAAGAAGGTGTGCCAGACTCAACTCACTTGGCCAGGAGCATTCAGGCTCTATTCGATGAGATGATTCAACTTATCAAGAAGTTTGTCGAATCCTTTCAGCGAACTTAAGTCTAGGTCCGGGTCAATGAATTTGCGAATCTCGACGATCTCTTCCTTTTCCGCATCGTGGAACAGCCAGAATTCAGGTTCTTTGACTTGCTTTGTTGTTGCCAAGAGTAAGCTCACTCCAAGTACTATTCTCACTGAACACTTCGCGTTTTGCCGATATAACTTCTTTGATACGGGTTTTGACGAAATTAACTTGGCACACCATCGATTCCCGTTGCAGGCCCCAAGTTTTCAGGTTGCCTGGCCGGTGGGAATCAGCCGAGTAACACCTAAGAGAAGGAACGCCAAATCATTATTAACTGTCAATATGATTACGAGGACGCAAAGCACGGAATGCAGGATTGGGTGCAAGCAAATGAAGATTGTAGTCACAGGCCCATATGAATCGGGGAAGAGCTCCATTGTTCACAAAATAACCGATGGTGCATGCATCAATATAGAGCGGAATGGTACTACCATAGCCATGGATCACGGTGTGGCCAACGTAGATGGTATGAGTGTATTCTTGTTTGGAACACCAGGGCTCCTTCGATTCAGGACAATGAGAAAGATTCTGAGTTCAGGCGCAGATGGTATAATCTTCGTCGTCGACTCGGTCGATGAGGAGTCGGATGCCAGGGCTAGGCTCTTCTTCAGAGAGATTGCATTCTTCCTGCCTGGGGTTCCCTGTGTTGTTGCTGCTAACAAGCAGGACCTTGATGCTGCGCGCCCCGTTGACAGGCTTCGTGAGAGCATGAGCTTTCTCGTTGGTCTACCTGTAATCCCGTGTTCGGCCAAGACCGGAGAGAACATCGATAACGTACTTCGTACTCTACTGTATCTCTCTATGATGCAGTGGTGTTCTGTGTTCAAGAAGATGGCTGAGTACAGCGGTCTATCAGACGGACTAACCAGACTGATGGCCGACCTCAACATGGACCGAGCGCATGTTGTTGGTTATCTGAGGCGTTTTGAACTAAGGAAACTCCTAGAGGTTCAAGTCGGCGACGAGGAGTTCAAGGTCCGGGACAGTGTACGTCCCATTCTTGAGAACCCAATGCTCCTCATGAGTCGCTAAGTCACAATCAGAAAGAATCAAAAGCGACATAGATGGGCTCAAGGCATACGTAATGGATGTGACATCCCATGAGTGAGGAATACGATTTTGAGGATCTGGACCCGGCAATGCTGCTCGAGGAGGCTGCAAATCTGGATGAGTCTGGCAGCAAAGAGAATGCAGCCAAGTTGTACAATGAAGTCGGGAATATCTACATGTCATATGCCGAATACGAAGAGGCACACGACTGTTTTCAAAAGGCCCTCGCTCTCTACAAGGAACTGGACGATGATGTGGGCATGAGTGATGCTCTGTACAACCTGGGTTTGGCCCAGATTAATCTTGAGCAATACGAGAAGGCCGCTGAAACGTGCGAAACGGCCTTGGATATGTTTGAGAAGTTGTCGAACGAAGAAGGCAAAGCTGATTCTGTCTATGCGCTTGCACTCGCGAATCTAGGTAAGGGCGATTTTGATTCAGCAATGGACCTATTCAAAGAAGCCCAGAAGGCCTACAAGGCCTCCGACAACCAGCAAGGTGTTGCCAGCATAATCATGGATATGGGCAACGCATACGCAGACAAAGAAGACTGGGACAATGCTGTTAAGATGTTCAAGAAGGCTCTCAAGGTCTATAAGGAGATTGATGACAAGGCAGGTACTGCCGATGCACTCTCTCTTCTGGGGGATATTGCGGAGTTACAGGGCGACCAGAAGAAGGCAGCTGAACACTTCACTGAGGCCGCCAAGCTCTATCTTGAAGCTGAGATTTACGAGTTCTCCCGAGAAGTCGTTGAGAGAGCTGAGAGTAAGATGTGGGATATTCCCAAGTCCACTCGCCGTCGATTACGAAAGGTTATTGACTCTGTCATCGACGCTCTCCCCGAGGAGGAGGAAGAGGACGAGGATGACACCGATGATGATTTCGACGAGGACTTGATATAGAACTCGCCGGATACCCAAGAAATGCTCTGGTATACTCAAGCCTTAACTACCTCAAGAAAAAGCCTATTTGACTTCATGAGCTCCTCTTCAATATCTGTAAGGAGACATGAGAAGTGCGAGAACCGAATCGCGGAGCTATTGCGGCATTAGTACTAATCCTGTGTATCCCAAATCTGTTACTTTCGGTCAACGCACCACAACAGCTGTTTCAGAGTATGGACAAAGGCTCGTCCGGTTCGAGCCCCTATGCTCTCTCTGCAAATGCTTCTTCACTGACACCTCTTCGACGTATAGCCTACGTGGCTGATGATCCATTCTCCTACAGAGATGAGTTCTCGTACATGGCTGCAGTGCCCAGTTCTGTATTCCATAGCGGTGGTACCACCTACATGTCACCACTCATCCTAAGCGAGAACTCTCAGTCGGAGATATGGCTGTCTGAGGACTGGGCCGATTACGTGTCGATCGATGGCGGGATGACGCAGACGATGATAATTGGCGATCTTGCTCCAGACATTGCTAGGGAGATTAAGCAAAGAACAGGAACCTCAATATTTCCGTGGATTCGGGGGTCATCCTCCGCTCAGATTGCGGCTGAGATTGCGGTGGCTGACTGGCAGAGTTCTGATATTGGCGTCTTTGCACTGGCTAAGGATTCATTCGAGAGTACTGCACTGTTGGGGAATAGTACCGAGTACGTCTTTACCAACCAGCCCGTGACCACCTATACACCTGATGTGACCATCCCCTCTACGGATCCCGTAGATGTGGTCTTCACTCCGCCGTCCGACTGTGGTTGGATAGAAGCGTCAATCAACTGGACCGGCAGTGCCTACTTTACTCACGTACTAAAAGACCCTAGTGGACGAGTGGTTGATTACTCAGTCTGGACCCAGACGTATTGGGAGCGTTTTAGCCCCCAGCTTGATGCTCCTGTTCCCCTACAATTCTGGATTCCAAAGACAATGGATGGCCAGTGGACGTTGCGCCTATATCCTTGGACCACAATCAACAATCCCCTGTCTCTAGATTTCATCCTGAAGTATCACCCGAGTTTCACCTACGAGCTTGCTGTTGGAGCCGATGTTTCATCACTGCACATCGACTTGGGCTGGGACAAGACCGCTGCGGATCTCAATCTGGCGCTGGTGGATCCAACTGGGCGCCTCGTTGCTTGGGACCCATCAGGCAGCATTCTAGCCCGTCCTGGTTCGGCAAGCGTTGACATCGAATACCCAATGGCCGGAACATGGACTGTCGTTGTTGCGTGGATGGATGCAACAGTTGAGAACAACAACGTCAATCTATCTTGGCAGATGAAAGCCTCTCCCTCTCTACTGGAGGCGTATCTCGAATCTGCCGCAAATGGTGCAGTCTTGGCTTCACTGTTGAATGCTCCGCTTCTATATGTTGACAGGGACGCGGTTCCCGAGATAACGGACTGGGCTGCTAGTCGACTTGGAATCTCGGTAGCCTTTCTTGTGGATCCTCAGGGTATTCACACATCCCAACTCTATGATGCACTGGATAACAACTTCTTCGTCAACAATCTGAACAACTACCAGCTTGTTACCCAGTGGATAAAGAGCCTGTCAGCTTCAAATGATGTGGTTGTCACAGTACCTCGTGGTGACGGTTCCGAGTTCTTTGCTCCAGCTGCACTGTCGGCAGCCTATCGCGGAGGCCCTGTCTTTTCTCTTTGTGACGGCGACAACTCTATGATGACTCGCGCCGAAGAAACATGGGCTCCTTACCTGATAGGGCCTGAGATTGATGTCTATGTGACTAATCGATACTCAACAAGAACTGAGAATGGATGGTATGACGAACGCATTCCCAACAAATACTCGATGCAGCTCTCAGTGAACTCTTTTGAAGCCTTCTTAGTTGACAGGGCGGCATACAACTCATCCTCTCCTCAAGATGTGGTTGTTGTTTCACCCACCGATGTAGTGAAGACTAGCTTCGACAGATCGCTTCAGAGTCACTTCTCTCCGGGTCGAATTCCCGCACCTAATCCAGCAATGGCTTCTGTCATGATCAATCGTGGCATGCTCCACAGATTCCTCTTTGAAACCTCTGAGTCTGCTGACACCTCGCTTGTCAGTATGTACGCGTACACCCACGGTGCCAGTCTTCTGGATAACAACTACAACTTGAATACAATCTATCAATATGAGAACTCAACCTCCATGCTTGAGGATAGAGGTTTCACCATTGACTCGCATATTGGTTACAATGAGGTCTATGAGGCAGTCAACTCTCAACTCGCCCTTTGGACCTTCAGTACACACGGCACTCTGACGCGATATCCCACGGATCCTCCGAATCGGCCTGAAGGTGAAGGACTCTTCTCTCTTCGTGATGAAGACATCCCTTATGGTGTTGAGACCGAGAGCCAGAGAGATGCTAACGGGGACCAGCTTGTGAACCCTGTCATGTTTGCGTCTGAGCAGGGTCATCACCGAATTGAGACCACATCTGATCTTGAAGGACGAGTTGGACACATAGGCTCGCCCATCGTTCTGCTTACTGCTTGTCTTCTAGGAGGTTCTCGCCTTCCTTCGGTTCTCATGGAGCGGGGGTCTGTAGCTGTCTTCGGTTCTCCACGTACTGTCTACTTTCAACCCGCAGCTATGCTCTCGTTGTACGTAACCGAGTCTCTCGTTGCAGGAAGACCTGTTGGGAGATCGTTGTCTGAGGCCCTGACGCTAGTTTCGTCAGACTACTCGGACCCATTGCCGACTGGGGAGCCGCGTGATTACGCGAACCAACACATCCTGTTTGGCGACCCGAGTGTCGTATTATACCACCCATCTGACAGTCCTCATATTGTCGCTGTCGATCCCTATGGGCTCTCGCTTGATGGCCACACACCAGGCCGAGGGACTCGACCTATTGTTGGTCTTGGTGGTTCTGATTATCTGCCCACTCTGTTTGACTCCTTATTGCTGGATCATGACTATTATGAGGTTTCCAATTACTCAGATTTCCTGCGTCTACTCTTCCTCAGAAGGTGTGTGTTGGTGGAACCTGATACTACCTCTGAGTTCTCTTCGGAGTTTGCCTCATCTAGAAACGACATACTGAACTATGTTACGGGTGGTGGTACTCTTGTGGTCTTGGGGGTGTCCGGTGACCTCTCATGGCTCCCATGGCCTCTTACGTACGTATCCTCAGCCTCATCTTCCGGGATTGATTTCCTCGATGATGCACATTCATTGGTGAGTGTACCAAATGAACTGAGTGCCACCGTTGACTATCAAGGCCATTTTGCAGGTCAATGGGCGAACTTCTCTATCATCGCCACCGATGGAGCTAATCCCGTCATTGTTGCCTCTACAGTTGGCGTTGGCAAGATAGCTCTCTCCACCACGCGACCAGCAGGTCTCCAGGCCAATCTGACAGTGGAGAATGCTGTGTCTTGGTTCGAACAGCCGTCGCTGATATTGGACGAGATATCCACAAATCAGGAGATTGCATGGGAGGGGGATCGTATTGTCATCACACTCCGAATCAGCGATGCGGTTGGTCAGGCTCTGGAGGGCATTGATATTGAGGCCTACATGAATGAAACAGATGTCACACACATGTTATCAGAAACTGGGGACGGTATCTACGTCCTCACCCTAACCGAGGAATGGACAAGCGGTCGGGTCGGATACCACAATCTCGGTCTCAATGGAAGGAAGAGCGGGTACGATTCAATGACAATCACCTTGGTCAGTTTCATCTACATCCGTCCGTCGCCTGTTCTTATTCTTGCAGTCGGAGGTGGTCTGGTTGCCGTGGCGGTAATTGCTTATACATATTACAAGAGGCGCAGAGGAAAGAGTGCGCCTCCTCCACGCGTTTCTCCCAGTCCGTCTCTCTCTAGGAAGGAGAGGGCTCGACGTGAAGAGATTGAACGCCAAAAGAGAGAGGAACAAAAGAAGAGAGACAAAGAGTTTGACCCTAAGGAGTTCTTTGAAATCGAGTAGAATGCGCAAAATAACTGCTTCCTGACCCAAATATGACAATAGTACTTAATAACTAATGAAAGAGTGTTTCTTTTGCGCATATTAGGAGATTCATCATATGTCGAGTCGTGTTGATAAAATCAATTCGGTGATCCGTGATTTCGAAACTGTCCCCGGAGTGGAGGGAGCAGCTCTTGTTTCACAAGACGGCCTGATGATATCCTCCGCCTTACCCGAGAGCGAGCAGGAGCGAGTAGCGGCAATAAGTGCAGCCATCCTCTCTTTGGGCGAGAAGGCAACCACCGAGCTCAATCGTGGTGAACTCAAGGAAATCTATGTGAAAGGTGAGAACGGTTACACCCTTATGACCTCCGTAGGCATAGACGCGCTCCTATTGGTTCTCGCCAAATCGGATGCTCAGCTTGGTCTGATATTTGTGGACATGAAGCGTATGGCCGAGAATCTGCTTGAGATTCTCTAAAAGGGCTGACTTGTGGTTCTCCTTTTTCTAGAGCATCCTGACAACCTGGGTGAGGATTTCCCGGGCAACCTCCCTCTTTGTCGAGAGGGGCACCTTCTCCACATGATCCTTTGACACGATGACCACTTCGTTGGTGTCCGTGCCAAATGCGACACCTTCTTTACTCTCATCATTGGCAACGACCAGATTGCAGACACCGGTTTCGATTTTGGCTTCTGCTCGCCTAACGAGCTCTTCTTCACTGACATCCGACTCCACTTTGAATCCCACAATGAACAGCTCGTTTTTTGTCTCTCTTGCTTTCTCGATTACTTTCTCCGTCGGCACAAGCTCCAAGGAATATGACTTGCCTGAGGGACGTTTTCGATCCTCTCTTTCTGCAGGAACATAGTCAAGGACTGCAGCTGCTGAAACAAGAACGTCCACAGTTTCTTCGGTGATCTCATGCAACACTGCATCCAGCATCTCTTTGCTGGTCTCGACCCTAGTTGTTTCAATCCAATGGGGTATTGGAAGTGCAGTGGGTCCTAGGATGAGTCGGACCGTTCCTCCCCGTGATATTATCTCCTTAGCAATCTCGAGCCCCATCCTTCCGGTGGAAGGGTTGCTAATGAAGCGAACTCTGTCAATCCATCCTCGTGTTGGACCCGCAGTCACAATGAAGTGCAAGCCCTCCAGGTCGTTGATTGTCAGAGCCTTGAACACCGCCTCCGTTATGGTTTCAACAGAAGGTATTTTCGCCTTGGCCTCCTCAATCCGGGGAGCTACTATCTCCACTTCTATCTCTCTCAGATAGTCTAGGTTCTTGGTGACCGCCGGATGGTCATACATCGACTCATGCATCGCTGGTACGATGAGCAGGGGTATTCCTGCTCCGATAGCGGAAGAGGCCAGGGTGGTAACAGGTGTATCATCAATTCCGTTTGCAATCTTTCCAATGGTGTTCGCGGTTGACGGTGCAATCAATACAAGGTCGACATGGTCAGGGTGTTTTCCGGCAAGTGTCACATGCTCGATTTGGCCGGTCAGCTCGGTGATAACTTCATTTCCAGTTGCCCATTCCAACAGATATGGATGCACTATCTTCTGAGCACTATGACTCATCACACAGTAGACCTCTGCGCCATGACGCATGAGGTTTCTTGCCAGTGCAACCGATTCGGACGCAGCCACACTTCCAGTGATACACAATGCTATCTTCTTTCCCTCAAGGGTGCGACTGCGACTGGACTTGATCAGTTTTGACGTGTGTTTCATCGTGCTCACACATGGGTTAACGTGTGTCTATGACTGATAAACTGAGCTGAAGAGTATCAGTACGGAGATTGGCGCCCCTCTCGAGAATGGTTTAAGATGGCAGATGATTTGAAAATAGACTTAGGCAAAGAATATATGAGTGGCCATGTTTGACCACAACAGCCGAGAATGGCATCCCTAGGGAGAATGCCGTCTCTGGGTTCGGAACACGAAACTCCCATTCCGACCAAACATGATTGTTGTTCGGGAGATGGGGAAAAAACAATGATGCTGGGGTCGAGACTTGCCTAAAGAATCTCCGTGGAAGGGCGTCAAGAAGCTCACACCTGAGAAGGAGGCACGTTTTGAAGCCTATGACTCTGTCGTTTCTGCCTTTGGTGCACCTAGCCAGTCGCTCTTTGTTCTCGATAATGATAACGAGTTTGATACCTTCAAGCGGGATTTAGATGAGTATCTGATTGCCAGCGGGAAGGCATCCAACAGCATTTCTGAACGTCCCTATCACATCGTTCGAATGGGGTATGATGGGGATATGCTTGATGACATGTTTCGTCTGGTTGTTGCAGAGGAATCGGAGAAGTTCAGACCTGCATCTTTGGATGCAAATTTGCTCTATTCAAAACAGGCAATTTTTCAGCACCTCTACAATGTCATATCTCAAGACAAGTTCATCATCTTCCATATCACAGAGTTTCCACTTGCATATTACTTCGAAACCGCAGTGGTAGTTGATGTCGAGGAGCTCTCTGATGTTATGGATCCGTCAGTTCATGACGAAACTATCATGAGGTATCTTAACGATCTCAGGGCGCAGGGTACAGAGGAACACAGGAAGACATACAGTTTCTTCTACAGAATAAGCACCTCTTTGCTCATGGAGTTGTCCAATGCATTTCTTGTTGTTCCAACCGCAGGAATGAATAATCATATGGTTGTTTCGAGCTGGCGTACTCAGACGCTGATGCTCGGGTTCAGTCCCCTTACTTGGTCTTCTGGCAGCTTCACGGTCTTTGACCTCAGTGGAAGAGATATCGATGCTCGGTGGGCGTATCCTGTCGAGGGTTCCTCCAATACACCTCCGCATAAGAAGGGCTACACAAGTCTCCTGCCACCCAAGAGATAGTCTTCTTTTTGTCCACCTTCTTCAGCACAACCGTTCCAATCAATCCTTGTCGGTGCCGTGAGTACTCTACAGTCTTCCATGAAGAATGAGTATATAATATATATACTCTTTCTATGTTTTATAGAGTATACTTATACGTCACTGGGAGTTGTCCGGGATGAAGAGAGCATTGAAAGCAATAAGAACCGCAGAGGCCTTCGTTCCTGGTCACGTGACGGGGTTCTTCCGCATACATGATGAATACGATGACCCATTTCTCAGAGGTTCGACAGGGTCGGGGTTTTGCATCAAAGCGGGGACCATCACGAAACTCTGGGTGGAGCCAGCTGATAAGCCTTCGATATCGGTTGTATACAACGGCTCTCCTTTGGATGCCCCGGTGACACGCACAGTGGTGACTAAGATGTTGGAAGATAAAGGTAAGAGAATGGAAGTCAATGTTGACTATACATCCCATCTTCCCATCGGCACTGGCTATGGCGCTTCGGGAGCTGGTGCACTGGGGGCAGCCATCGCTTTAGACTCTCTCTTGTACGATTCTTATGATCTTGTTAGGGCGGGACGATATGCCCACTATGCAGAGGTTGTAAATCATACTGGCCTTGGCGATGTGATTGCTCAGACTCTCGGAGGTCTAGAGATCAGGCTCAAACCGGGGGCGCCAAACACTGGCCATGCGACAAGAATAGGCACTCCCACTGATTGCCACGTGGTTCTAGCGGGGTCTCCCGGTGTTGAGACTCGTCTTGTACTGACCAATGGAGAGACAAGGCGAAGAATCAATCAAGCAGGCGCAAGACTCATCGAGCGGCTCGACTCAGACCCAAGGCTTGAGACCTTCATCGAATGCTCTCGAACCTTTGCTCAGAGTACTGGTCTGATGCCCGAGCGAGTGAGCAGGGCTCTCTCGGATCTTGAAGACTCAGGATTTCCTGATTCCAGCATGGTCATGCTGGGTGATGCAGTCTTCTGTATCTGCACTGGTGATACAGACGAACCACGTCGAATACTGTCTGAATACTACGATGAAGACAGAGTTATGATTACTCAGATATCTGATGAAGGAGGTATTCTGAGAGAATGACAGATGTGCACGTGCCGCCCGATCATCCACGTCGTGTGTCGCTGGAGGTGCGACATCAGATTATCGAGGGACATGAGAAACACATTGTAGCAACAGCTGGTCTTCTCGCTCACGGAAGAGGGGAAGCATTTGACTACATGATTGGAGAAGAGACAACCGAGCTAGCAAGAAATGCCGCAAAAGCCGCGGTGGCCGCGATGCTACTCGCAGATACTCCTGTCATAAGTGTTAACGGAAACGCATGTTCTCTCGTGCCTGACGAGCTTGTCGCTCTCTCCGAACTCACTAGTGCACCACTTGAGATCAACCTCTTCTACTACAGGAAGGAGCGAGAAGATGCCATTCTCAAGGCACTCACTGAAGCCGGGGCCAAGAGAGTGCTTGGAACTCACGATCGTCCATCTGAGACCATACCCGAGCTGAGCAGCAATAGGCGAAAGGTTGACTCCGAGGGTATAGCGCAAGCCGATTATGTGCTGGTTCCATTGGAAGATGGGGACAGAACTGAAGCCCTCCGACGCATCGGCAAGTATGTAGCCACCATTGACCTCAATCCCATGAGTCGCACTGCATTGTATTCCAATGTCACTGTTGTCGACAACATAGTCCGAGCATTGCCACTCATGGTTGACTTCGCAAGAGAGCTAGCTGACACATCACAGAGTGAGCTACAGCAGATTGTTGACAACTTCGATAATGTTGAGAATCTTCGTGAATCCATCAAGATAATAGGGGAACACCTAAATGAGATATCAAGACAGGCCGATATACGCCTGCACGAATTCAGTGACGAGGTGAGTGACTAACATGCGAATCGCTATTATGGGCGCCGGAGCCATCGGAAGTCTCTACGGCGGTCTTCTTAAGATTGCAGGGCATGATGTAGTCCTCATCGGCAGACCCAACCATGTGCTCAGCATCAACGATTCAGGGCTCAAAATTTCAGGGGTCTTGGGAGAACACACCATCGACATCGAGGCAACCAGCAATCCTCATGATGTGGTGCATGCCGATTATGTTATGATTACCACAAAGACTTACGACACAATCCGTGCTGCTCGAGATATCGAGCATGTTGTGAAGGCAGGTGCCAGAGTGGTTGTGCTGCAGAATGGTCTCGGTACAGAACGCCAAGTGGCAAAGGCACTGGGTACGACGGCAGTACTCAGAGCTACGACTTGCTTCGGTGCAGAGATTGTTGCATCCGGCGCAGTAGAAGTGACGGGACAGGGGCTCACCGAAATAGGGTCACACTATGACGAGAACATGGAGGCTGTCTATGAGTTTGCTGCTGCTCTTCGAGAAGCGGGATTCGAGGTTGCTGAATCGGATAACATAGATGGAGTCGTCTGGACTAAGACGATTGTCAACTGTGGGATCAATCCGGTGGGCGCTCTCACTGGCTTGACGAATGGAGAGATTCACAGTAATCCTGCTCTGAGAGGGCTTGTGGTCAAGCTGGTTGAGGAGGCCTCTCTTATTGTGGAGCGGCTCGGCATTGAGCTCACCACTGACGATCCTGTGAGATACACACTTGGGACAGCAAAGGCCACAGGCAACAACATCAATTCAATGCTTCAGGATATTCGTGCAATGAAACGCACAGAGATTGAATCAATTACTGGTGTGGTCATCACGATTGGCCAGGAATTAGGTATTCCTACTCCCGCTAGCAGGTCGGTGTTCGCTCTGGTTCGCGCACTCGAATCGAAGTACTTGCCTGACGAAGAAGTGGATCTCGAGAAGCCCTCGTTGTATACTGAGGAGCTTGTACGTGCCATGACTAAATCCTGAACATCATTTTTGCACTTCTGTATGAATTACCAGCAGATCTGGATGCGTCGTGTCTGATGGGATACATATGGCCCGGGAGTGCTATTTCGAAGTCAATCTCGGAGAGTCTCTTGAGGGAGGCCACCAAATCCTCGGGACTGCCGGTGGGGAAATCAACCCGACCAAAGCTGGCCCCTGGGAACATAGTATCTCCTGTAAACATAAGGTTCAGGCTCTTCTCAAACAGGCAGACACATCCGAGAGAATGACCCGGGGTGTGTAGGACCTCCAGACTCATATCGCCGAATCTGACGGTATCCCCCTCTTCTAACATCTTGTCAATCCTGATGGGCGGCAGCTTCACACCGAAATGGCTAGAGAGTGTAAGCTCCATGTTTCCAGAGTTGATCATCTCTGCTTCGCTTTTGTGGAGATGTATTGTTGGATCCGACTCCTCAAGAATAGCCACAACTCCACCGATGTGGTCTATGTGACTGTGGGTCAGTACGATATCCGAGACATCACTGAATGAAACTCCTAGTTTCTCGAGATCTCGCTGAAGAGCATCGGAGTGCATGCCTGTTCCAGTGTCTATCAGAACGACCTTGTTGCCGCTAGATATGAGGCCGATATTGCTATCGAAACTGCTGCTGGTTCTGAAATGAATGTTGGGTAAAATCTGGTCAAACACATCGTCACCTCAGATACTCAACAAGTCGATCTATCTCGTCAGTCGTGTTGTAGAAATGAGGCGATACCCGCAGTCTCCCATTTCTGACGGAACAGTGAATGCCATTGTCGCTCAGTTTCTTCTGTATCTCTTCCACGTTCTCAGGCTCGCTCGAAACTATTGCTGAGTTATGTCTGTTTCCGAAATCATAGTACGGAACTCCAATCTCATCAAGTCTGTTTCTGATGTAGTCTGCGTTTTGCATTGCAACTGCCTCCCGTGTTTCTGCGTCTAGCTCAAGTAAGACATCCAGAGATGCTAAGAAACCTACGTAGGCAATCATTGCTGGGGATCCAATCTGAAACATGCGAGCATCGGGTAAGGGCTCTCTCTCGAAATAGGTAAAGTTCGCGATATCTCTGACTCCCCACCACCCCATGAATCTCGGCCTCAGTCTGTCCATGATGCGATTGCTTACATATACAAATCCGGCGCCTATTGGGCCCAGAAGCCATTTTGCCGCTTGAGCTGATGCAAAGTCAACGTCCCATCTCTCAAGGTCTATGTCTGCCCATCCTGCTGATTGGATAATATCAGCAACAAGAATTGCATCTTCGCCATGGGCTATCCGTGCTAATTCTTCTAGGTCTGATTTGTATCCGGAACCAAACTGCACGTGGCTTACGGCAACGACACGGGTATTCTCATTCACTAGTTCTTCGAAACCACTGGGTGAGGCTGTGCCATGAGAACTCTTCACCACTCTAAGTTCAACACCTAAGAGTTGACTGATGTTCTGCCAGGGTATGTAGTTGGAGGGAAACTCAAGATCACAGATTACGATATTCGACCCTCTCGGGTATTCAATGGCATGAGCGATGGAGTTTAGGCCCATGGAGGTGCTGCCAACAAAGCCATACTGCTCCTTGGTGCCGCCCAACAAGTTCGCCAAGTTATCTGTGATTCTTGTAAAGGTCCTGAGTGTCTTCTCGAAATCACCAGCCGCCCGCACCCTGTCGTTCAGATACGATTGCATGGCCGTAACGCACTGCTGGGGCGGAATTCCGGTTGAGGCATTATTCAGGTAAGTCATCTCTGACAGTGTGGGGAAGCTGGTTCTGATGAAGTCTGGGTCTATCTCTGGAGCCATAATGTTCTTCCGAAAGGTATTCTTCTGATAAATATCACTGATTGGAACATCCCCCTAAGATTTAAGTCCTGAATGGACTGTGAAATGAATGGAGAGCGGTTTGTCATTATTTCGCAGGTTAATTGAAAGGTTCAAGCGCTCCGAAAAGAAGGAGCCAAAATCAGAGGACCCGCGAGCTGACGATACAACCGACACCGAAACGAGCGAACCTGAGATACCATCTGTTTCTGAACCAGCCGTGACAAGAGCCCCCCTGCCAACAGAGAGCCTTGTGGCTAGCCCTGAGGAACTGGGCATAGATGCTAATGCAACAAGGACTATGGCTCAGGCTGCTAAGATTAAACCTCACACAGTTTCTGAGATTGTACCTGGCAAAGAGCTCAAGCGAGATGACAAGGGGCGCATCCATATCAAAATCGTGTTTTATGGTCCATCGCTCTCTGGAAAGACGACTGCATTGCGGTGGCTCTTTGCGAATGTCCGTAGCCTCTCTAAGGGCAAGATAATCGAGATTTCCGACGAACTGGGCCGAACCACGTTCTTCGACTTCGTACCCATCACCGCGAGTGAGAAAGTTGTTTTTGATGTCTTCACGGTAGCGGGGCAGAGACGGCATGCACAGAACAGAATTACAGTTCTCAGGGATTCCGATGGAATCATATTCATGGCGGACTCGAGGCCTGAGTCTATGAATGAGAACCTTGCCTCCATGGAGGAACTAAGGATTGCTCTTGGAACTGACCGGCTCGCAACCATGCCTATCGTAATCTCTCTTAACAAGCGCGACCTACCCAACGCGCTACCTGTCAACTATATGGCCGATCTACTTGATGTCGAAGGATATCCCATATTTCCGACGATAGCTACCGAGGGAAAGAACCTGCTCAGGATGTTTCAGCGAGTTCTTCGAGATGCGCTCATATTCAAAGTTGGTATCTAGTTCTTGATCGGCAGTCTTCCTTTCTCCAAGTTCTCGATGAGGTCCACCAGATTCTGAACAGCTTCCTTCATTATTGCCTCTCCTTTCTCTGCGGTGGCGGAGGTGGGATCTCCATGTACTGCAGAGGGATACAGCTCCTGTCGATATGATGCAGAAACAATCCTATACTCCATCTCCACATATGCGGACTCGGCAGAACTCATGTCTACCAATTCGGGATGTATGTACATGACCTCGGAGGTTTCATCTTCTGCAGCATGCCCCTCAGGGGTATCGAGTACCTGTGCCCTTGCTTCTTTCGCTAGATCTCGCCACCAGTTCACAACAATCACCGTGCGTTCGCCACCCTCGGTTGCAATCTTGGCAGCGTTTTCTAGGGCGGAAGTGTTTCCCCCGTGACCGTTTATCGCTACAATGTAACGAAATCCATGTTCGAAAACTGCCTTCATGATCTGAACATAGAACCTCACGAGGATGTTATTGTCAATGCTAATGGTTCCTCTGTAGTCCTTGAATGCCCAGCTATCGCCAAATGGAATCTCAGGAAGAACGAGAGCTTTCGTCTGTTCTGCAACGGCGCCTGCAAGATAGGCCGGCAAGAACGTATCGGTCCCGAGAGGCAGATGCTTCCCATGAGCCTCTAGGGCACCTGTGGCCAATACCGCGACTTCAGTCTCTTGGCTCTTCTCTATGAAATCCTGATGTGTCAACTCACTCCAGATCGGCATTGTCTTTTCACACAAGAGAGCCGATACTCATACTAATTAGTTATGTGGAGTAGACCATACAAGTCAGGCTCTTCAGATGTTGCCGTGATTGACAAAGGCAGAATCGAAAAGATAATATGATATTCAGCAGTGGCCGGGTGCTGAAGCTGGATGCGCAGCATCTGAAACTAGCATAGCCCCGTGGTGTAGTGGTCCAGCATCGGGGGTTCTGGCCCCCCGGACCTAGGTTCAAATCCTGGCGGGGCTACCATTCTCCATCCATTCACGGTCTTTTGTCTTCTCTTTCTGTGTCAATGATGCCCTAACGAGTTGCTGTCCGCGATACGCCCTCAATCAGACCGTATTCTATTATTAGTTATTTATGTCGAAAAAAAGAAGAGTTGTAGTTTTTAGGCTTCAACCCGTAGATTTATAGGGAAATGTGTCTGTTATAAATATGGAGACGTAAGACCCGTACCATCATGATAACTTGATGGAGTTTTCCTGTTGCTTGAGTCTGCGTCCCTCCCGGCGGAGAGTAATCAAGAAAAGACAGGGTACGGGTGTCTCCACTCTATTACGGCAATATCTTTTGAGTGAACCATGTCCACATCAATATGGCAATGTTCATATTCCGCGCCAGCTCGTTTCTCATGGATGTAACTGCGATGGAACAGGTTGAACTGGGCTGGGATGATTTCTGGGCAGAGGTCTTCAGGATCAAGCATCGAAGCTCAATTCCCGGAATCAGGCATTACGATGAGATGGTTGTGGAGTTCTGTATTCAGACCCTGAATCTGAAGAAGGGTGACGAGCTCCTCGATATTGCATGTGGGGCAGGAGAGCATTCGATTCTCTTCTCTAAGCGGGGGCTTAAGGTCACAGGATTTGACATCTCAAAGACCCTCATTGAGTTTGCAAAAGAGAAGGCGAAGCGAGAGAAAGTGGATGTCCAGTTCTATCGTGGAGACATGAGGGAGATGGACTTCGACCAGAGATTCAAAGGGGCGGTACTGCTAAGTCACAGTTTTGGCTTCTTCAACCAGGAGGAGAACAAAGGGGTACTTGATAACTCGTACAGGTCGCTTGCTAAGAACGGACGGATCTTGCTGGACCTGCTGAATCCTTACAACCTTCCCAGATCTCATAGAAGCTGGACCAAAATGGAGAATGGGTACCTTATCACAGAGCCTCATGTTCTTGATGCTCCCAGTGGAGTTCTTCGAGGACGGCCTGCAACCTTCATCGATACGGGAAACGACAGGACAGTCCTGATGAATGAGGATGCCATGTCCAACAATAATATTCGAATGTACACTGCTCTGGAAATACGCGATCTCCTGGATGACGTGGGATATTCGAAGGTTGAATTCTGGGGTCAGAACAAACTTCCAAGAACTCCCTATTCGGCCAATTGTGAGCGAATGGTTGTGGTTGCAACCAAGTATGCTCCCTAGGTGGGGCCCTCCATTTATGATATACATCTTGGTCGTTCATTGCAAGTCGCACAGTATTTGGCAAAGAGCGTTATAGGTCCATGGAACAGCAATGGACTGACTCTGAGAGGACTCTATCATATCACGTTGACCACATTCTCGGGTCATTGCACTGAGCGATATATGATCCTGTCAGTTCTCTCAAACTGTTATCCGATTGATGTCTAAGCCTCATCAAGTTGTTTGCAACCACCTAGAGATACCAAATCCGATGCCGTGACGATAATCTTTTATGCATCAAATTTGGTTTTCGCCCAAACCACCGATGAGTATTATCGGTGTCCCTGACCGAGTTCTCTCGTGTTCATCTCATGAGTTGGGGACAGAATGCCACAAGTAGGGTGAAACAATTGGTAAAGATCAAGGAGCCAGACGCAATAAAACGGCTCATCAAATCAGACGATTACAAGCACAAGCGAATCATATCCATCAGCGCTCACATTGACCATGGTAAGACAACCACCACGGACTATCTCATGCGCCGAGCGGGTCTGATGAGTGATGCCGCGGCCGGACAGGCTTTGATGACCGACAGCGACGAAGAAGAACAGGAACGAGGTATCACAATCTTCACTTCAGTCGTACTGCTTAACTTCGAAATCGATGGAGAAGAGTATCTTGTGCAGCTGTCAGATACTCCCGGACACCTTTCCTTCACTGGTGAAGTTTCACGTGCATTGCGTGCCAGTGACGGGGCAGTTATTCTTGTAGATGCTCTTGAAGGAGTCATGACTCAGACAGAGACAAACATCCGCCTTGCTGTCGGTGGTGAGGCATGTAAGCCCGTTCTATTTGTCAACAAGGTGGACAGACTCATCAACGAGCTCAAGCTGCCACCTCAGAAGGTCTACGAGCGAATTGACATCATAATCGCGAAAGTGAACGAACTCATCAAGAAGGTTGCACCTGATGAGTATGCCAAGGACTGGCGTGTCAGCTTCGAACAGGGCAGCGTTGCTATTGGTAGTGCCAAGACTGGCTGGGCATTCACGATGAAGACTCTTGAGAAGAAGGGAATCAAGCCCATTGTTGTCTTCGAGAAGTACAATGAAGGTGATGAGAAGTGGCTGAGAGAAAACTTGCCTCTTGACGATGCTCTTCTTGAGATGATTGTAAAACACCTTCCCGATCCAAAGACAGCTCAGCAGTACAAGATTCCAAGGATATGGAAGGGCGATCCTGAGAGCCCAGAGGGACACGCACTGCGCAACTGTGATCCTGATGGACCACTTCTCGGGATGATTACGAAAATATTCGTGGATCCAAAGAGCAAGCGTCCTACTCTCATCGGAAGAGTCTTTTCAGGGACACTTAAGTCTGGACAGGAGATACGACTTGTCAACATGAGACAGAATGCCCGTGTGCGGCGATTGGGTGTCCAAGAGATCACGGATATCCTTGATATGGATGAAGTTCCAGCAGGTAATCTATTCTCAATCTTCGGATTCATGTGCCCCTCAGGCGAGACTTTTGTGGGTCCAGACTCAGAGCTGCACGGTTTTGAGGCAATCGAATACGTCAGCGAGCCCGTGGTAAGCAGAAGCATCAAGCCCAAAGATCCTCAAGATATAGCCAAACTAGGCGAAGTCGTTTCAAAATGGATCATGGCAGACCCGACAGCTAGATTTGTTCACGACAAGGAGTCTGGCGAGTATCGCTTGGATGGCATAGACCCATTGCAGATAGAGATTCTGACGAAACGGATCAGTGAGCAGGTGCCAATCTCAGTATCTGAGCCTATCATTGTCTATCGTGAGAAGATGACTGAGCGAGGGGATGAGTTCCATACCAAGTCTCCAAACGGTCATAACCGCCTCAGGATGTATCTGGAGCCTCTCGATGAAAAGACAGTAGAGCTCATCAAGAAGAAGACAATCTACGCTGATCAACCGTCAAAAGATCGGGCACAGATTCTCAGAGATGAGGCTGGCTGGGACGCGAAAGAGGCGCGCAAGATTCTGGATATCTATGAGTCCTGCATGCTTGTGGACGCGATGAGTGGTGTCCAGCGATTCGACAGAATCTTTTCATATCTCCAGACCACATTCAGGGAGTTCGTTGATGCCGGCCCTATTGCCCATGAACCAGTTATGGGTGTGAAGATTACAATAACCGATGCCACAGTGCACACAGATCCTGCTCACACCGGATACAATGAAGTTGCCACCATGACCAGTTCGGGACTGAACATGGGTTTCCTCACCGGAATCCCTGGTCTCTTCGAACCAATTCTGAATGTGGACATCAAGACCCCAACCGAGACTCAGGGTCAAATCATCAAAGTGTTGACCTCTCACAGAGGTCAGGTCATCACCATTGAGGGAGAAGAAGAGGCTGTGGCCATAAAGGGCATCTTGCCCACTGCAGAGACAATAGGCATTGCTGACGAGTTCAGAAGTGCTAGTGCTGGCCGAAGTTTCTTTGGATATGAGTTCCGTGGGTTCGAGCCGGTTCCAACGAATCTCCAAGAAGAGAAGATACTTGAGATTCGTAAACGCAAGGGAATGCCCGAAGAAATGCCAAACCTCGGTTCTTGGAGTCGCTACGTATATCGGAGAACTTAGGACTGAGTTGAGAGTGACACGCATTCTGTCACTCTCTCCCGCTTTCTTTTCTTTGCCCTGGTTGTTACTCTCAAGATTTGG
>CAYYQL010000010.1:0-78691 GCA_964473825.1 uncultured archaeon | reverse complement strand
CACGGGTGACATCTCACTCGCAGTAAACGTTTCCACAGAGAAAAATGTTTGTACTTGTCAAGAATCTGAACAGACAAAGGATTCGCTACGTTCCTGAGAAAGAACGTTTACCACGCAAGTCCACAACAAGTAAAAGGTGGCTATCAACCAATCACTATGATTACCAGTGACCTCGGAACTCGATAGAATTGTCTTCGTCCCAGTTGTTCATACTGATAGTGAGAGCGTTGAAAGGGTACGGAGAATCATTCGTCAAAACAAACCGGAAGTTGTTGCTGTGGAGCTTGACCGGCAACGCTATGAGCTTCTTCAGCGGGGCAATGAACAAGAGGAGATAGAAGTTCTCTCGCCCTCTGGGGATGTGATCCAAAACCTATTCTATCAGATAGCGAGATTGGAGAAGAACTTGGGGGATATGACAGGGTCAGATGCAGGCGCAGAGATGCTGGCAGCAATAGAAGAGGGGCGAGAACTCGGAGCCAAAATAGCCCTGGTTGATAGGCCAATTCAGGAAACGATGCAGGCATTCATGAAGGTCCCTCTGGATGAAGTCTATGCGTTCTTTCAGGCCATTCCTTCCACAGAGGATGATGCCGAGTCTCAGGGAGTCGATGCATTATTGGCCATGCTAAGAGACGAGAGTCAAGTGGAGGAGATAGTGAAGCAGTTCACAAAGGAATTCCCCAATCTTGCCGATGCACTGATAGGACAACGAGACAGATATGTTGCTAATGCTCTGAAGACAATCCTCAATGATGTTGGAGGCAATATCGTGGCGGTCCTTGGTGCAGGACATATGAAGGGGGTAAAGGAAAGCCTGAGAGTGATGTTGAGCAAAGAGGCGAGTTCCTAGAGCTCTAGTTCTTTGATGAGTGCATCAATGCCTTCACCAGTGCGGGCACTGACTTGTAGGACAGGCAGATTTGCATCGACTTCGCGGATATCTTTAGTAAGAGCATTCACATCAAAAGACAATGCCTCGGCAAGGTCGGTCTTGTTGATGACCACCATGTCCGAACGTTTGATGGTCAAGGGGTGCTTTCGAATCATATATGGCCCTTCTGTGATACTCACCACGACTATCTTCTTGTCAACACCCAGCGGATATCCAGCCGGGCAGATCAGATTGCCCACGTTCTCGATGAACACCAAGTCATAGTTCGATAGATCAGTCGCCTTCAGGGCAACTCGCACCATTCTTGCATCCAGATGACACGCAGTGCCTGTATTGATCTGAACAGTATCAACACCATGAGAAGCGACACGATCAGCATCTATTCTTGTTGCGAGATCTCCCGCAACCATCAGTATCCGGTATTTCCCTGAAAGCCTCTCGCAAAGGGCCTCGATGAGCTGGGTCTTTCCAGTCCCGACAGAGCCCATTATGTCAATGGACCTGACACCATACCGCCTGAATTCATCCGCATTTAAGGCCGCTGCGTCCTCATTGGCTCCAAACAAGTCCTTTCGCATATCAATCGAAACCGTCTTCTCAGGCATTCTTACCCACTCACATTCTCAAGGGTCTGGTCTTCCGCATGAAGGTTTTGGTAGAGGTACGAGCCGGCAATAGGACGAATCGCAATTCGCTCTACTACAACAGCCACAGCAGCCCAGAGAGTTGCTTGAGCTCCGTCGAGCAGAGCCCCAAACATGGCCGCCTCGATGGGATAGAATAGCCAGAGGCTGACCCCGAGAGTTGGAAGAAAGCCGCCAATCAGCCCGCCACCAAGTATTGCAATTGCAGCATATGATCTGCTGTTGCGATCCGATTGTATATGAATAGCAATGCCAGTCCCTAGTCCGAGTGCAATGTTGCCAAGTAAGGGCAGAAGCGGGAATTCTCCTCCAAACATAGCACCGCTTAGTCCAACAATAGCTCCAACCAAGATACCTCCATACACACCACCAACAACTCCCCCTAATTCAGAGAACATGAATCCTGGCGTTAGTTCCAACAGGTTGGGGATGATTGTGAATCTCAGAAAGATACGAGCAATGACACCGAGGGCGGATATCATTGCGAGAGTTGTGATAACTGCTGTGTTTCGTTTCAGCGGGAATGTGCTCATTGAGTGTCCTCCAGAAGCTATGCTTTAGTATGGTGGTTCGGGCCACTGAGCCAACAAGAACTTTCTGGTCTTCGAATACCACTCGTCAAGCTGCTTTAGGATTCTCCTCCTGACTGTTCTGGTGGAGATTGCGTTATAGACATAGTAATAGCCGCCTCGGTCGAAGGTCTCCCTCTTGCGTTTGACAAGACCCTTCTTGTGCAACTTCTTCAGGACTCGCTGTACTGTTGTCCGATCTCTATCGATCATCTGGGCAATCTCTTCGACTGTCTTCTCACCGGAGATCAGGGCAAAGTACGTGTCAATCTCGCTGTCTCGCAGGCCAAAAGCACAACATAGAAGATCAGAGGGCTTGTCAAACCTCTTTGAGAAGAGATTGTCTAAAGGATCGCGAGGCGTCATGGTGAGATAACATGCACACACCTCTGAAATAAGGGTTGTGCAAAGGCATGCACAATCGCCATGCTCAGCGTATAATACTACCCTTCAAATCTTGAGCAATACACAGATAGTATAGTGACGAGCATGGACTTCCGCAACTTCGAAGATGAAGCAGAGGCCAGACCCTGGACACGGGCGGACCAGTCGGACAGACGCCTGCAATCCATCAATCTTGCCCCGCTCAAAGGGGCACTTGAGTCAGATCCAGTGAGATCAAAGATTCTTCGCGTTCTTATTCAGGATGGGGGATGGGTCAGCACTGCAGAACTTCTCCGTGCAGCACGTCAATTGAGAAAAATCATAGGAGCAGTTACTATCGGTACGATGCTCCATGGTCTCAACGAACTGGTCTCATCACGACTGATTATGAGCAGGACTTCGCTCTCAAGCGGCCTCGATTGGGCAGAATGGAGAATTGAGCCCAGCTTGCTAGAACCCACGCGGAGGCTTCTTAAGATGCTCACGCGGACACAGATCCGTAGAGACCGTAATGACCCCAAGACGCCACGAGAACAAATGCTCAACACCGTCGATAAGCGGGGGTTACTCTCAAATGGGTAGTTTATTCATAATGAGTAACGTTCATAAGGGTGTTCTGTTGATGATGAAAACATGTCTACCGCTAGCAGTGAAGAGATAACTGAAACCTCAAGAGAGAATCAGAGAGATTCATTCGTTCTTGATGAACCAGTTGATGGAGATCAACGGGTTCTCCAGATCGTGACGGCAGCTGTTCTGGCGTCTTTGTCTGTGGCAGCAGCTCCCATGGCCTCATTCCTTCCACGTTTGCCCTGGGGCATTGCCTTGATTGACCCCGTTTCGCTGTTCTGGATTGCAGCTTTCCTGCTCGGAGGGCCTTATGTTGGACTCGTTGCAACGGGAGCCGGAACGGTAGGCCTGTTCTTCTTTGACCCGACTCTGATCGGTCCAATCTTCAAGCTGATAGCCACATTACCGATGCTCGTAGTACCATGGCTTGCGGTTCGATTGTTCACCAAATCCGAGGAGGGGGAGGAACTTGCACGACCAATGTTCTATGCTTCGTTCTCAGTTGTGGCTATAGTAGCAAGACTTGCTCTGATGATCCCGATGAACCTCGTCTTGGTTCCAATCCTGTTCGGTTACAACGACGTCACAGGCATTCTGACTATCACCATATCTCTGAATGTGATTCAGGGTTTCTGGGATATGCTCATTCCATACTTGGTCATTCACAAGACTCCTATCTTTGAGAACTTTGGTTTGTGGTAGGTAGGGGACCTTCTCTACGGGGCGCGACAAGCAGAAATCCCTTAAATAGTGAAGTTGCGAAGAGATGGCCTGTGGGTCACTAATCCCAAAGGATTGAATGTCAATTGCGCCGCTGTGAGTTCTGCGACAGTCCCGTACCAGCAGATGCGATAGTCTGCCCGGTATGCAATGAAACCATTGCAGAAGAAACTCTCGAGCGCGTCTTACCGATTCTGAAAAGGCCCGAAAGACCAGAGGTCCGAGCGTTGGGGGTTCTGGACAGATTCTGGGGTGTAGTGCGAAATCCTGCGGCGACCTATCGGGATATAGGACGAAGACCCGACGGTGGGGGACCGTTGTTGATCATCGTCATGAACGCCCTGATTATGGCGGGTCTGTTCTTGGCAATCTCATCCAAGTTCTATGTTAGAGTTAACATCAACGGGACTCTGACGGATGTTGGTGTGTTGGGAAGCGATTATTCAGGAGCATTCTACAGTACGACACTCGTCAGCATCTTGCCCAACATACTGTTAGGCATGGTGTATCTACTTGTCGGAACAATGTTCGCCCACTTGGCCTTCAAGGTAACCGGGGGCACAGGGAACAAGGGCAAGACAATGTCGATCGTCGGATACAGTATGGTTCCCGTGATACTGTTCCGTCTGGTTGCACTTCTGGTGGTCATCTTTTACTTGCCCGCGTACAATATCACTGCCGCGAGTTCTTGGGATGGCATTGTGATGTCAATCTACGAGTCGGGGGTTTGGTTAACTATAGATTACATGACGACTGCATCTTTCTTCTGGGTTGGGCTGCTTCTCGTGTTTGGGATAAGAGAAGCTCACGATACATCGACCGGATGGGCATTCGTTGTTTCATCTGCTTGTATCGCCGTTCTCATCTGGACATTCTGGCAAGCACATTAGATCTTACAACAAGACCCCATACAGAGGAATCACAACGAAAGCGATTAGCCCAACCAGTGCACCGATTTTGTCCAGGGTGCTACCGATCAGAAGTCGCCTCTCATCTTGAGGGCCGAGCAATGGAGCAATTCCCGCACCCAGAACGATGCCTGACCCAAGAAGCATCAACACCCACAGATCCCAGCTCGCATATCCCAGAATCCAAATCAGAAGGTAGCAGACGACACCGATGAAATTGAAGATGGCTTGAACAGCAGCAGCCGCATTATACCCGTAGACGCGGGCAATAGTGCGGACATCTCTTAGTCTGTCACCCTCCACGTCCTCAGCGCCCTTGATAGTCTCGCGAGCCTGCAATATCATGAATGCGGTGATGAAAAAGAGCCATGATGGAATCGGAATCGAAATGCTTCCGATTATCTCACCATAGACGAATGAGCCATAGATGACACCAAAAGCAAAAGAGAATGCCACCATGAAGTTGCCAGCGATACCTAAGGTCTTGACCTTGGCGGCGTAGGCGTAACCAACAACCAAGAATATTATGACCAGAAGAGCTCCGAGAGGGCCGTTTAGCCATGCAAAAAGAACACCAACAATACTCAGGAATAGAACATATGCCCAAGCCTGTCTGATACTCATCCTGCCACTGGGGAGAGCACGATGGGGGCGATTGATCTTGTCAACCTCGATGTCAAATATGTCATTGACAACATTGCCGCCTGCAGCCACCAAGAAATATGTGATGTATGCATAGACAAACACGGGAACATACTCGGTCAGAGTCCCAACAGGATTCATCCGGTATGCCATCGCAATACCGGCGATGACGGTGAGGCCCCCAATGAAACAGTTCTGTAGGCGAATGATTGATAGGAACGCCAGAGGGTCAACTCTGCGTGACTGAGAGACTTTTTCCTTGTTTGACATTATACATCACATTCTTGAGCGAATGCGGGACCGAGAGTCATTAAAGAGTTACGAAAAGAAGCCTAACACTCAAATCCCGCCAAGTCGGTGGAGAGAATGGAGAGCGAATCAGTTGCTGGAAGACCTATCGAGAGAAGACCTGCTAACACTCATTGAAGTCTATGCCAAGGCCTGGCAAGCCATGGATGGGGCCTATTTCCTTTCTCTTGAAGAGAAGTTCGGAATGGAGACCGCAATGGAGATGGATATGGCAGCCTGGAGGATCTTCTCCCCTATAGAGGCGAAGAGGATTATGCGCGAGTTTGATATTCCTGAGAACGGTGGGTTACCAGCTCTGGAAAAGGCCCTTGGCTGCCGAGTCTACGCAGTACTTAATGACCAAGAGACCGAATGGAAAGATGATCAAACTCTGATCTTTCGTATGAAGAGCTGCAGAGTACAGGTTGCAAGGAACCGCAAGGGACTCCCGGACTTTCCCTGCAAGCCTGTTGGCACGATCGAATATGAGGAGTTCGCTGCCACCATCGACCCCAGAATCAAGACAGAGTGTGTCTACTGTCCGCCGGATGAACATCCCGAGGGCAGTTATTGTCAATGGGAGTTCACAATGGAGGAATGATCTCTCTGGGATGCCTTCAGTTTGGACCATCTGGGTATCCCTCTGATGCAAAAGGAAGTCTAGAGAGAGTATTCGAGATGCTGAAGAGTCTGAAACTGGATGCGTTGGAGTATGCTGCAACCTACGGCTTGCGTCTGAAGGAAGACAAGGCCGAAGAGATTGGGAAACTTGCAAGAGCGACAGATGTATCCATGAGCATGCATGCTCCCTACTACATCAGTCTAGCGTCCAACAAAGAAGAGATCAGAGAGAGGTCGAAGAAACGCTTAGTCAAGGCGCTTCACTTTGCTCCACTCATGAACGTGAAACGGATAGTCTTTCATCCTGGTGGCTATGTTGGTCATACGCCAGAGGAGGCCTTTGAGCTCATCAGCAAGGCAATCTTGGAGATCTGGGAAGAGGCGGGCCATTTGGGGAAGGGTGCGATTCTAGCACCGGAGATTGCAGGAAAGAAGAATGCATTTGGGTCGCCTGGAGAAATCATCAGACTGTGTAGTGGTACTGATGGTTGCATTCCTACAATCGACTGGGCACATCTCTATGCGCGAACAAGGGGAGAAATCAATGATAGAGATAGCTATGCGAGAGTGCTTGGTATTTTTGAAGACGCCTTAGGTGATACATTCGCAAAGAATTTGCACTTCCATGTCAGCGGCATCACATTCACCAACGCGGGGGAGAAAGCTCACAGACCGCTTGGTTCAAAATGGGGGCCTGACATCCTGCCCTTGATCGAGCTGCTCAATGAACTCGGCTATGATGCAACAATCATCTCTGAAACCCCAGAACCCGTCAGAGGAGCGCTATATGCCAAGTACCTGTTGGAAGAGCTGGAGAAGTGAATAGAATGAATACATTAGTCCTCGTCCTAGGAAAGAATTGGCTCCTGTCCATTGCCGAGTTGATAGCCTACTTTGAGACCCGAGGGATAACAATCTCTGTGGTTGACTATTCCAGAAACTCTGTAGTAGCAGATGTAGACACCGTGATGGATGATGAGGCAATCGTGGACCTACAATCGTTTCTAGGTGGGTGCTATAAGACTGGGCGCCTGGTCAAAACAGTAGACAAGGGGCTTGTTGTCAGTGCCTTTCCGAAGAAGGGAAACTTCGACCAGAAGACAAGAGGAAAGCTCCTCCGATGTCCTTGGACAAAAGAGGTCTGGTCAAGAGCTAAAGGCCAATCAATACATTTCGGAGTCAGTACCTATCCTGCTGACAAGAATACACCAGTACATCTCAAACAATTTACATTGGGCATGGATGAAGGGATAAAGAAGGCGCTGCGTGACAAAGGAGCCAAGAGAGCAGCATATGTTGCCTATGATGAACCCGACAGACGAAAGGAGGACAGACCAAACACGGCACTCTGGCCTCAGACAATTGCCAGACACGGCCTATTACGTCCACCCAATGCAGAGATCCTTGCGTCGTTCACACACATTGCGCTCTACATTGCAAAATCTGTGGCAGTCTATGACTCAATGCTCCAGAGATATCGTGATGAGTCGCGTCCTTTCAAGTCAACCGAGATTAGTACAAGTCCGAAATTGTGTAGGAGCCTCATCACGCTTGCTGGCGCTAGACGAGGGGACACAGTACTTGACCCATTCTGCGGAACAGGAACTCTTCTCATGGAAGCAGCACTCTTGGGGATGCGGTGTGTGGGCATCGACCTTGATGCTAATGCGGTTCAGGGAACAGCTGCGAATCTCAAGTGGCTCGGAAGGGAGCTTGAAGAATACCTTGATTTCAGAGTCCTCCATGGCGATGCACGAGATAGCGAACACCTGGTCGCGGAGAAGGTGGATGCGATCGCATTTGAGCCCTACCTTGGTCCACTTTACGAGAATCGGCCAGCAGAACCAGAGGCCAGAGCCTTGACTAAAGACCTCACAGGGTTGTATCGAGACTCGCTGAAGTCGTTGGCGGCCATCCTGAGACACGATGGGAAGGTTGCGATGACTATACCTGTGATCAATAGCAAGACCGGAAGAGTAAGAATCGATCTTGACCTGATGTTGTCAGAAACACCCTTCCGGATACACAAGATGCTACCGGGTGGGGTATTCAAGAGTGATCCCAACAGAAACACACCATACATGATAAGACCAAACAGAGACCTGCTTCCCGAACGAAAGTGGGGACAAATAGTTCAGCGACAGGTGCTTACACTGAGTATCTCCTAGAAGAGATATCGAACCACATCATCGAGGATTGCGTATGTCTGGAGCCTCTGGATATCGCGCTTGACGTACGGCATCAGATGGTCAAATACCATTTGGCGATAGTTGTTCACACCGGCCTTTTCTTGTACCTCTTCGGCAGTGATCCGGAGGAGATCTTCCAGAGCAGTCCGCAAGCTTCGGTAAGGGATATCACCTCTCGAAACATCTATCTCTAGTACCTCGATTCCACAGTCATCGATAGGTACGGATTCAAGAAACATGTATCTCTCAGTGAGAGGTTCGATTCTGTTGCGGATGATGGTAGCGATTTCTCGCTTTGTTTTCTTCTTCATGTCTATCTTCATAATCTCACGAAAGAGATGGTTATAGACCTCAAGGCAGTCCATTGATTTGCCTGCCAGCAGACATTCGTCAGTCTCTTCATACTGACCGACAAGTTCGTCCAAAAAGAGGCCGAATTCCTTGAATGCAGTTGGATCACCATGCCACTCCTTTAGTACGTTGCTGATTCCTCGCTCTTGAGGGATGAAGTTGTTCACAAACTCATTCAACGCGTAGTCAAGCATGAACCTCATATGACCGATTCGTGCTGCCTTTGAGATCACCATGACAAAGAGAATATGCTCACTCGCTTCCCAGACGTATCTACTATTCTCGGTGTCTATTGTCTTGAGAGTCTCATTAGACGCCTTGTCGATGAAGGTGTGTGTTGCAGACAAGAAGGGAGCAATAAGATCCATGTCAATGTCAATGCCATCGTACGCTCGTGCTACGAGATTTCGGCCGGTTCCTCTCTCAATCAGCCACATTCCTAGAATTGAGCGACGTTCGACCATCTTGAATCGCACTCCTCATCCGTGCTTCTCCCATGGCAAAATAAGCATATTCGCGATGCAGCTGGTCGAGCTTCCTCGACTCCAATCTGGTTCTTGAGAAAGAAGCAGAGGGACAGGAAATTCCCTGCCCATCATTAGAACCCCAATTCTCGGCGAGGAGTTGAAACAGCAGCGGAACCGGTCATGTTGTAGAGATGTTTAGTTTCTCGACCATCTCCTTGTACCGGTTACGAACAGTAACCTCAGTGACTCGAGCAGTCTTGGCAATCTCCAGCTGGGTTCGCCGGGAGCCGGTGAGAATGCTTGCCACGTAGATTGCAGCAGCCGCCATTCCCTTCGGGTCCTTGCCAATAGTGAGACGTTCCCTCTTCGCATCATGAAGGATGTCTATCGCCTTCTTCTTCGCACTACCTGGCAGATTCAGTTCGGTGCCAAAGCGGTGAACGAAATCAACGGGACTGCTGTGTGGAATCTTCAGATTCAGATATCTGAGTATAAGGCGTACGCACAGAGACAACTCTTTGCGTGTGATATGAATCTGATCGCAGATCTCCTCCAGTGGCCGTGGTACAGTGTGTACACGGCAGGCAAGATAGAGAGATGCAGCAATCATTCCGAGAATGGTTCGCCCGCGAGTGAGCCGCTTTCTGAGGGCCTTTCGGTAGATGACTGCCGAAGTCTCACGAATCGAGTAGGGAATACTGAGCTGTGAGCTGATTCGGTGGAGTTCTGTCATTGCAACTGCAAGGTTTCGTTTATCTGAGGAGTGTACCTTAGTGCGTATCTGCCATTTTCGTAGCCTGTGAATCTGTGCTCTTCTGGTTGAGCTCAGTCTTCGTCCTGATGCATCAACATTCTGCCGACCAATGACGGTTGTAAGGCCTTGGTCAAACTTGGTCCAGTCGACAGGACCACCCACACGTTGGCGAGAGTTCTTCTCTTCGGCAGTGAATGCTCGCCATTCTGGACCCATATCTATCGAGTGGTCTGAGAGAACGAGTCCGCAATTAGAACAGATAATCTCTCCCCGAGTACTATCGATGAATACTTCGGTAGAACTACAGGCTGAACAGATATAGTTGGCCGCGTTTAGGCTTTGCTCCTTGGTTTTCCGGGTCTTCAATTGTTTGCTGGCCAGTCCGATCATCTCCATACAAGTCCTGATGTCAGAACCTGCCGTGAGAGCTGTCAAGGGAAACCTATGCTACGTGTCCTTCAAGGCGCATGAAGAACACAACGATGACGCGGGGCGTATAGGGAACGGTTCTCGAAAAGAACCAACATCATTGCACTCATAACAAACGTAAATAACTCTTTGCACATTTCTTTCAAAATCAATACTATTTATTTCATATTTTTTACAATTATGTAACTTCACTTTTCCACGTGATTCGATACCGTTTTGCTACAATCAACGCGCGTTCATTTTTGTTTTCGAACAAGAAGCTTGACGCGTATGATGCTTCAGAGCCCCTGTGCTCTCAGAGCGCTTGATTTATCACATGAATATGACTGCTTGAGAGCGAGGCATCCAGCGGAATGAATGAAAGCCACTCAACCAGAGATCCGTGGAGAGTGATACAAGACAGGATAAGTGATATCCTAGCAGACGCAAGTTCCGTCGGTCGGGAGAGAATCATTGAGTACCTTGAAACGCCACCAGATGCCACACTTGGGGACTTGGCATGCACTGTTGCTTTTGAACTCGCAAAGACTAGACGGCAGAACCCAGCTGTGATTGCTGCAGAGATTGCAGAGTCTCTGAAAGATGTTGGCGAACGGGAGAGACTCATCGACAGAGTGGAGGCCAAAGGTCCATACATCAACATATTCCTCCAGCGGGCCGAGATTGCAGCATTCGTGCTCCCAGTAATAGCAGACTTGGGAGCAGAATATGGCAGGACAGACTCCTATACCGGAGAGAGGGCTCTTATCGAATCGCCCGCAGTCAACCCCTCGAAACCCTGGCACATTGGGCATTCACGGAATGCAATCATTGGCCATACTCTAAGAAACATTTTGGCCTGGGTGGGATATGATACAGTTCTGATTGACTACGTCAACGACTTGGGTCTTCAGATTGCCCAGCTGACATGGAAACTCATGCAGATGGATGATAAGGAAACGGATGAGAAGTATGATCACTACTTGGGAGGGCTCTATGTAGATGTACAGAAGCAGTTTGAGAATGACAAAGAGGTTGAAGCCAAGATTCGAGAGGTGACGAGGCGTCTTGAGCAACTGGACTCGATAGAGTCCGAAACTAGCAGCAAGATGGTGACCAAGTGCTTGAAGGCACAGAACCAGACTGCATACAGGTTAGGCATCTATCACGACTATCAGGTCTGGGAGAGCTCCATTGCCCACAGTGGCTTGCTCACCAGAGCACGCGATATGATGCTCGACTGTGAGAATGTAGAGAGGGTAACAGAGGGGGAGAAGAAAGGGTGTATTGTTGCTAGACTTGATACTATCGAGGAGTTCAAGGACATGAAGGACCCATCAAAGGTATTGTTCAGGTCTGATGGGACTAGAACATACACAGGAGCTGATGTTGCCTTTCAGATGTGGAAGTTCGGCATTGTAGATGATCCGTTTCGATACCGACCCTTTGAGAAGCAACCCGATGGGATCACCGTCTACCGAACATCTCTTGACGGTGAGAAGAGAGACTTGGGCAAGTTCAATGTGGTCTTCAATGTCATCGGCTCGGGGCAGGCTCACCCACAGAGACTCATCTATGCATTGCTAGATATAATGGGATATCACGAACAGAGCAAGAACTCCCACCACATAGCCTACGAATTCGTAGGGCTCGAGGACGAAGACTTCTCTGGAAGGAAGGGCACATGGCTGGGGTACACGACTGATGATGTTCTTGACCAGGCGCAAGAGCTTGCAAGAGAGGAAGTAGCAAAGCGGAATCCGGATGCAGAAGAGGAGTTCCTGAATCAGGTTGCCTCCCAAGTTGCCACTGGGGCCCTCCGATACTTCATGCTTAGCGCCTCACCAGACAGGAAGATAACCTTCCGCTGGGAAGAGGCCTTAGACTTCAATGGCGATGCAGCTCCATACCTCCAATACTCGCATGCGAGAGCAAAGAGGATTCTAGAGAAGACTGAGGACAAAGGCCTTGATGCAAACCTTTCTTTATTGGACTCGGAGCACGAGTTTGCTCTTATCAAAGCCATCTCACGTTTTCCAGAAGAGATACTGGAGGTCGTGAGTGGCCTCACAAAAAATGCGTGGGGGACTAGTTTCAACTCGAATCGTTTGACCACATACTGCTACGAACTTGCGACTCTGTTCAGCAGGTTCTATGACAATTGTCCGGTCTTGAAGGCGGAAGATGATTTGAAACATGCAAGGATAGCATTGGTTCGGGCATTCAGGACCACTATAGCGAACTGCTTGGAACTCTTGGGTATCCCTGTTGTCAACAGAATGTGAACTAACCAGAGGTGACTCTCGCCGACTCTACGAGGAGGGAGGGGGTGATTGCACCCACAGTCACTCTTGTGTCTTCTCCGACAACGTTGACTCTCTTGAGAAGGTCGAGCATGTTGATTCCAAACAGCGTATTCTTGAGTGCATGCTTAACTTCGCCGTGTTCTATGTAGAAACCCTCCATGATCATCGCACTGAGATCTCCGGTTGCCATGTTCGGCTGGTCTCCAGTTCGACGGCATAGGATTCCTCGGTCAATCTCTGTGATCAGGTCCTCCTGATTTCCGCTTCCCGGCTCGACGATAAGATTCGATGTAGAGATTGATGGCAGACCTGAATATGACGAACGGCTAGCATTTCCGGTATTCTCAACATTTTCCTTGTTGGCAGTATATGAATTGTGAAGCAGACTCTTGAGAACCCCCGATTCGAGAACCGAAGTACGAGAAGACGGAAATCCCTCTGCGTCGAACGGCCGCGATCCTATGCCACCGGTGAGGAGAGAGTTGTCCACGATAGACAAAGAATCGGAGGCTATCTGTTCCCCCAAGGCATCGCTGATATAGGAGCGTCCATATTGTACCTCTTCAGCGTTGACGGCGCCTGAGAAGCCGCTACCAATGATTACGCTTACGGCAAAAGGATCCAGCAGGATTGGCATATCTCCGCCTTCGATTGTCTGAGCTCGCAGATTCCTTATTGCTTTCTGTGCAGATATTGTTCCCACTTCTTGGGGGTTCAGGTCTCTAACCGCTCGTGATATTTGGTACTCGTAGCTTGATGTCTGTTCGCCTGAATGTTTGATTGTCGGCGACAGGTATAGTAAGCCGAAGGAGGTCTTTGCTGAGCCTGACACTCCAAGTGAGTTCACGATAGCCCGTTCACTGACAGACAAATTCAGCTGTGCCTCCACAGCGACCTTCTCTCCAGTAAGGACATCAAGGGCCGAATCGACTGCTGCAAGAATAATCTCTGCTGATTCCTCCGAGGATATAGATTCCATCTCTGGATCGAAGAGGCCTCTGATGCTGGGATATTCTGAGCCACCGGATGGAAGGCTGACAAAATCCGGATCAGGTACGGATGCACGAGCCAGTGCGACGGACCGTTCAACTGCCTCTGCTATGTCCTCCTCTTGAAGCGTTGTGACATATGCAAACCCAATCGCATTATCAATGACAGATCTAACCCCGCAGCCCCCATCAGTGTTTCTAGATGCAGCTTTGACAGCGTTGTTCTCCACGTCAATGAAAAATGATTTCGAAAAGGCAGCATAGACCTCGACTTGGTCTACACCGATTTTCTCTGCACATTTCACAGCATGATTGCCGATGGCAAGGAGCTCCTCCCTCAAACTACAAACCCCCAACAGGCATTCCGCGTATTCTCGCATGAGGACCACCGCTCATATTAGGCACTGATTGACCCGATTTGATGCAGGTTCCAGCATCCATCTGGAAGTCATTTCCTACCGCGTCAACCTTCGAGAGTACATCTAGTATCTGACCCGCCAAGGATACATCGCGCACCATCTGTCCTATCTCTCCATCTTCTATAAGATGACCATGACTCGCCTGAAACATGAACTGCCCTTTTGAGGGACTTGTATACCCGTAGTTGAAACTGCAGAGAAGAATGCCTTCTCCTGTGTCAGTGATAAGTTCGTCAACATCCCAGTCACCTGGTTCCATGAATGTATTGCTCATACGGGGAATGGGTTCATGCATAAACGACTGTGACCTCGCTGCTCCGTTTGGTTCCATGTCCAACCGGGAGGCGGTCTCAAGACTGTGCAACAGCTCGTTCAGAACTCCGTTCTTGACCAACAAGCGTTTCCCGCTCTTGGTTCCTTCCCAATCATATTCAAAAGATCCCCGCTCTCCTTTCAAGGTGGGGTCATCAGTCAGATTCAGGTGCTCTGGCCCCACAGGCTTGCCCACCTTATCCTCAAGGACCGTGGTATGTGCGGGCCACTTGTCGGCCTCGGTTGCATGTCCAAAGGCTTCGTGCACCATAACACCATTCAAGACGGGGTCCAAAACGACATCGTAGGTATCGCCCTTTGCTGCAACGGATGAAAGAAGGTCAATCACCTGTCTTGCGGCGCGTGTTCCAACCGTTTGAGCGGCCTCACTCTCCATTGCCTCATACCCGCCACGAATCCCGACCGATTTATGAGCTCGTTGCCGATTGCTTCCCTCCTTTGCTGTCGGTGCAGATACTATCCGAGGAAGAGAATTCTCGAAATGTACACTAGTTCCTAAGGAGTTGGCCACAAAGATGCTCGAAGACAAATCACCATAGATTGTTCGTGAGTTTACAATCCGATTGTCAAAGTCTAGGGCTTGTTTGTCAATCCGCTTCACAAAGTCCATCTTATCCTCTATTGGAATGTCTTCAAAGGGCTTACGAACGTTAAGTGTGACTCGGTCCGTGAAAGTAGGCCCATCAATGGTAAAGCGGTCTGCAACATGGTCCGTGGTTGCCATTGCCAGCCGCGCCACCGACTCACCTGTTTCTCTCAGACTCTTCGCAGTGAGATTGGTGGCCTGGGCGAACGCCCATGCGCCGTCAACAAAAGCTCGTATTCCTGCCCCCTTCAGTCGCGATGCAAGGGCCTTTCTTGTTATGCCATCAGAGATCTCAATGACTGTGGTCACAGTATTCTCGATACGAACATCGGCAAACGACGCCCCGTTGTTGAGGGCACCCTCAATAGCAGCTTGCGCAAGGTCTTCCATGGATGCATCCGTCAGAGCTCAGCCCGCTGTTATTGATATAACTCCTTTGAAGACGCAACACACCGCGAATGAGCGACAACTGCGCTGATTCAACATGCGCACGAGTATTGTCATGATAATACTCAGGTTATTGTGAGCTATAGTGGACACTAGTACAAGACCAGCGGAGGCAGTCAGTTGAAGGTAGGCAGCTCCCACAGAAAATGCAGAGTTTGCGAGAGAATCACGGCAACTCACATGTGCGAAGACTGCGGCGAGAACTTCTGTCTGGATTGTCTTGAGAGTAAGACCACGGAGTACTATGTCTGTTCAGAGTGCCATCATACTCTAGGAACTCCAGAGGCCGGGGGGCCCTTCGAAAAGTGCCCCGAATGCGAGTGTGAAGAACTGAGCATTGGGAAAAGAATAGAAGAGATCTGCCCCCGATGTCACTCCTCCAAGATAGTCGCTATAGCTGACAAGAGAAGGAACCTTGGAAAGAAGCTGCGAGAGTCCATTATGTCACTCCAGTATGGTCATCTCAAGTTGAGGGAGTTCAACAGCAAGCTTACTGCCTCGAAGAGGCTACTGGTTTCATTGAGAATGGCCAATTTTCTCCATTATCACTGGATTGAAGACAATATCGAGAGAATCCAAGATGAAGCATTGGCCGTGAAAAAGAGAGTTGTCAACCAAGCAGATATGGTCGGACGTCAGATGGCTGCCGAGACCAAGGGAATAATCGACCCCAATGGCTGGACCCCCGATCAGTTTCCGTTTATTGAGGGTGTTGCAAACCGAATTGGAGAACTGGGAGAGCATTTCAAGTCTGGTGTTGATGATGCGTTGGATGACTGCGTTGTTCGACTAGACGAATCGACAACCCAGCTTGAGGGCCTTGACTACTATCGTAAGGAATTTGCGGGATTCTACGAACACGCTGAACTGTCTGTCAATGAACTCCCTGTCTGCGCATTGCCCGAGATTCGAGTTACAGGTAGCGATTTCCTTAAGCACGACAAGGCAACGGGGACACTCTATATAACGAACAAGAGAATTGTGTTCATAGCCGAAGTGGGAACTTTTCGAAAGAAGATGGAAGTCCTCTTCGATTTCCCCCTCGTCTATCTCAACTCCATGGAGGAGGACGGGAGGATCAGAAAGCGCCTCGTTCTCAAGATGAAACAGGGAGACCTAAAGATATCCTGTGACGAGCAGACCGAGGAGGTTCTTCCAGACTATCTAGAGATAGCAAAGAAGTTCGATAGATACATGCAGACGGATATGCAGCGGGTGAGGCGCATTGAACAGTCGAGTTTCAATATCAGTGACGTACGTCTCAAGATAGAAGAACTTGTGTATTCACTCTTGTCTTCAGGCAATCGGAAACGCGCAGAAAACCTCACTATGAATGAGAGATATCACTATCAGAAACGCCCTGCAGCAGGCTATGGCACCATGGACAAGTATGGAGCTCAGCATTTCACCGACCACCTTGAGGACGTCCTCTCTCGAGCATCTCTCGGACGTGAAGACCGACTCGGAGGTGCCGACCCCCAGATACAGCACCTCAAAAGAGATGCCAGAGACTTGCAGCAGGCAGTTTCGCGAACCGTGGACCTATTTAGGAATCGACGGCTTGTCCCTGAAGATTTCGTGAGAAGATACAGGAGTCTAATGCTCGACTCCTACAGAACTCGGAAAGAAATGTATGAGGCCATGAAGCAGAGATCTGATTCTTCCTGGTGAGCTAGACACCTAGTTCTTGTTCCAGTGATTTGATCTCAGCCTCTAGTTCTTCAGATTCTGTCATAGGAGCCTTTTTCGCGCGAGATGTGGATGCACCCGCTTCTGCATCTATCTCGGCCATGGCCGTAGCGAGCTCTTCTGAAGTGACTTCACCAATCTCAGTCGTGTCGAGGGCTTCTGTCGACATGCTGGACTCTATCTCAAACTGCTCCAACCGACGACCAATCTCATCCACATTCTCCACGACCTTCAGTGTGTCCGTGGTGTCACCTAAGAGCCCCAGGATGTCAGCGACTTTCTCCAGTGCAACATTAGCCTTGGCTGTGGTCTGCGCTCGAGTGATATAGGCCAAGATCTTCAGGATTTGAAGACGGGACTTGTCCACAGAGAGAGCGAAGCGTCGGAACCGGACCATCTCAGCGGCATAGGTCTTGTACGCGTCAATCCTGCCCTCCTTCCTGGCACGTACAGCTCGAGCCCTAGTATCACGAGCTTCTTTCTCGAGTTTGTTGCGTTCTCGCGCCAGCTGTTTTGACAGAACCCGAAGCTGACTTGAAACTTCACCGACATCTGGGCGTTTTTTGCCCCATCTGAAAGCCTTTCGAATTGGACCCAAGAGTCACTCCCTCGTCAATCTTATTGCTGTACATAGATGCAATGAATGTAGACCGTTTAAACCTTCGTAGAACGAGTAACCACTTCGACATATGAGCCAGATGGTGAATGGGAAATACTGAAGTTCTTAACGGAAGACATCTAATCGCGAGTGAGGTTCAATGGTGGATAGAATAGATCAGGGTCTCAAAGCGCTACTTGACAAGGCTATAGACCTAGACAAGAGAGGGATGGGAAAGGAGGCCTGCCAGTATTATCTAAAGGCCAGCAAGGTGCTGATTAAACTGTCAAACTCGGCAGCATTGCCCTCTATCAGGAAACACTATCTCAAGAGAGCACAAGAGTGCGTTGACAGGGTCCGGTATCTCTCCGGCATCAAGAAGAAGTCAGGACCTGTCCATGGACTCGAAACACCACCAGACCCCCTTGAGAGAGAAGAGCCAGTGCCTGCTCAAGTCTCTGCCGAAGAGAAAGAGATTGACGAGGATACCGTCAGACTGCGAGATATGATAGAAGATACAATAGTTTCGGAGCGCCCAGATGTTAGAATGTCAGAGGTCGCAGATCTCGAGGATGCAAAGCAGGCAATTGATGACGCGATTCTTGCGCCCATGAAGCATCCCGAGCTTTTCCGTGGAAAGGCGAGACAACCCTGGAGAGGCATCTTGCTTTATGGTCCTGCGGGATGTGGTAAAACACTCATAGCAAAGGCCGTGGCCTCAGAGATTGACGCGACATTCTTCAATGTGTCAGCCGGCAATATAGTAAGCAAGTGGCTCGGCGAATCAGAACGACTGGTAATGACTCTCTTCGAACTGGCACGAAAGCATCCACCCGCTATAATATTCATCGATGAGCTCGATTCTATAGGAGTTTCCAGGTCCGGTGATGATGTTGGAGGTGAAAGGCGTCTGAAGACGCAGCTGCTGACCGAGTTACAGGGCCTTGGTAGTCGCGAGGACGAGAGAATCACAGTGATCGGAGCCACAAACCTTCCTTGGGAGCTCGACTTTGCTCTGCGGTCAAGATTTGAGAAAAGAATCCATGTGCCATTGCCAGGTGGCGAGGCTCGAAAGAAGATATTCAATATTCATATGGAGGAGATAGAGATAGCCCCCAGCGTAGACTTCGCGGAGTTGGCTGACCTGACAGAGGGATACAGTGGACGGGACATCAGTGTTGTGTGCCGAGAGGCGGCAATGGAGCCGATTCGAGAACTTCAAACAAGTGGACGTTTGGATGAAGAGTCGGAAATATTCGACTTGAGACCTGTTGAGCGCTATGACTTCTTATCAGCTATCGAGAATATCAGACCTGCAACGTCGCCCGAAGATGTCAAGCGATATATAGACTGGGCGGAGGGCTCGTAGCTGATGAATGTTCGTGAGAGATCAAAAGAGAAGGAGAAGAACGTCGAGAAGAAGCGCGAGTCGGAAGAAGAGTCAGAAGAGCAAATCGTGACCAAGACTTCTACGGATCAACACGTACCCGAAGTCAGTGTAAAAGAAGCTGTGACCGTCACAGAGTCCGAAGAAGAGGCTGCTGTATCACGAGAGACTGCAATTGAAGCCGAGGAGATCCAGCCGCGCTGGGGGAATGCCGAAGAGGCGGAGTGGATGTATCAGGTTCCAGATTACGAAGAGGGCATACAACTCTGGGCACGAGATTGGACAGACTTCATACTCACATGGATGGAGAGCCAGAAGCTTCACGTCATATCGATTACGACTTTCATAACCGAGAGTCCGTTTAGCGGGATTGTCGGTAAGGCTGATGCGTTTGAGATCCTTGGAGATACCCTTGTAGAAAAGAACATAGCACAGTGGATCGGAGATGAGAAGCGTCAGCTTCGGGTCTACTGGCGACCTTTGGAGGACTGGGCTGACCATATCTACCGTTGGGCACTTGAAACGGGCTTGATGCATCTTGATGTTAAGTCGATTGTCATCCAACAGGGTAGAGAAGGTTTCGGACGCCTCCCGGAGGGCGACCTTCGCCGTATCATGGAACTGCTTGTAGAACGTGGTTATGCGAGATGGGTAGACAAGGAACGCGGCGCTGTTGTGCTGGTCGTATGACAGGCTAGCGGTTATGCTTGCCATTCGAGTCAACATCTGTCCTTGATCTTAGGCCGGGAAAGTAGTATCTTCCCCCCGTGCTGAATCGGATGTCGGCCACAGCCATGCCTGCCTCCACAAGGCTTGAGAGGACGGTTCGAGCGTGGTCTTCAGACCATTTCAGCTTCATGATTACTTCCTCAATAGAAACAAATCCTTTGGACGCTGCGAGATTGATGACATCAGCCTGGTCTTGCCGAAGTTCCAAAGGCCTCAATTCAACAACTTTGACGCCTCCGCTTAGTGTTCGAATTCCTGGAATGAGACCGTGCTCTGCAACTCGATCCACTGCCTCTATCACATCATTATAGCTGACGGATTTGAGTTCGGGGGTTCGTCGTACAACGTCCACAATCAGCTCTGCCAAACCCATAAGACCCTTTGTTGCGTTCTCAGTTGCAACGTCAAGCACCGCCAGACCAATGTAGTCATAGTATTCATCCGACGTCATCCCCTGCATGGAAGCAGCAGACTGTTGTGGTAGAATTCGAAGCACTCCTGCGGCTTCGGGAAAACGGGAAACAATGCCCTCACTCTCAAAGAATCCGGTTACATCTCTGCCCATCCGACGCAATCTATCAAGATTCTCTCGGATATCCATGACAAGAGCCTCTGATTCGCGCTCGTAGGAACGAACATCCACAGCGCCCATGTCGAACATCTTCTTGAACTGATCCAGCGTGGCTATCGACGCGTAGAGCTCAGATTCAACATGATCATCCATCTCTATTGCTACCTCGCGTTTATACGGTCGACTCTATACTAGAGTGAGTTGGAAGCAGCCTCCTTTAAGAGGGAGTATTATTGAGCACCAACCCAAGCACAACGCTTCGAGATAGCACAAAGAACATATGTACAAAACATATCGGGAAGACACGAAATTGTGGAGAGGTTGAAGAAATGTCACTACATTGTCATGATATGAAAAAAGGACAGGTCTATGCATGCGAGACCTGTGGACTTGAAATCAAAATCCTCAGCGAGTGTACGGAGTGCTGCAACGACGAGGACCAGTGCGGCTGTAGTTTCACTTGTTGCGGTGACGACTTGACGCTGAAGGAATAGAAGCGATATCCGCCATCTAGAATAGGCCGTGGGCTGAATCCTCGGCCGTGTCTTTTTTCACCCCGACTATTGGCCTGTTCATCCCAAGTGGAAAGCTGGAGATTGTGTACAGCGAGTGCAGTAATATGGCGAAAAATCCCTCGAGCCCGCATATCGGAACGCTACAAGAGCGCTCACTCCATGCCGGACTGAAGGAGTGGTATACAGAACCTGGCGATTGTGTTGAGTTCGAGGTAGATGGTTATGTAATCGATATCGTACGAGATGATCTCTTAATCGAGATACAGACCACAAGTTTCTCAGCGATCAAAGCGAAACTCCGGGATCTTCTCACCAGACACAGAGTGCGCCTGGTCTATCCTGTGATATCAGAGAAGTACATAGTGAAAGAAACACCAGATGGATCAGAAGTAATTGAGAAGCGTCTCTCACCCAAGAAGGAGAGTTTCCACGACGTCTTCTATGAGATGGTCTACCTTCCCAGACTCATTGAACATGCTCGTTTCAGTATTGATGTCCTGCAGGTCAGGGCAGAGGAGACTCGCAGGCAGGACGGGCATGGAAGTTGGAGACGCAGAGGTTGGAGTATCGTTGATACTAATCTAGTGGAAGTAGTGGATAGTCAGTTGTTTGAGAGCCCATCAGACTTACTGAAACTCATCCCAGAAGACCTGACGAGTCCGTTCACCAATGCTGAACTCGCAGAGCAAATCAAGCGGCCACCTGCGCTGGCAAGGAAAATGACGTACACTCTCAGAAAGATAGGAATCGTGAAGCTAGTAGGTAGACGCGGAAGAGCCCATCTCCATTCCATCACCTAGTCTCGGCTGAGGGGCCAAAACGCGGACTAAGTTGTCTTGGCGATCTGTCTGATGCCGTAAGAAAGCCAATGGAGCCATTCTTTGTTCGGCTGACCGCTATGGCATGAGCCGATCTCGATCTCTCGGAAGAAGTGTTGCCTCTCGGATATTCTCGATGCCCAACAGCTGCATTGTTAGTCTCTCGAGACCAAGGCCAAATCCTCCGTGTGGAGGAGCACCGAATTTGAAGGGTTCGAGATAGAAGGTGAAATGATCCGGATTGAACCCCTTGGCCTTGAAGCGTTCCACAAGCAAGTCATAGAGATGTATCCGTTGACCACCTGTTGTGATCTCCATTCCCTTGTAGGTCAAATCGAAGCTCTCAGTCATGCCCTCATCCGTCATACTTGGCATTGTATAGGCGGGACGTAGTTCCAGAGGATACTGTGTGATGAAGACCATGTTGGTCCCGAATCTCTCCGGAAAAACTTCACCAAGAATCCTCTCGCTCTCAGGATCGAGATCGTCTTCAAGGGTTATCTCTTTCCCCTCATCCCGAAGGATATCGATTGCCTCCGAGTACTTGATTCGTTTGAAAGGAAGAGAGGGCACTTCTAGCTGCACCCCGAGTAGTTCCAGTTCGGTGGATGCCGTTTCAGCGGTCTTCTGGAAGGCATAATGAAGCATCTTCTCTTCCACTTCCATGATGTCTTCTACACTGCTGATCCATGCCATCTCCAAGTCGAATGATGTGTATTCGTTGACATGACGGCGTGTATTGTGTTTCTCTGCTCGGAAGACGGGGCCAATCTCAAAGACCTTGCCAAAGCCAGCGAGGAGCATGAGCTGTTTGTAGAACTGTGGGCTTTGTGCCAGATAGGCCGGTCTGTCGAAATACTTGATCTCGAAGAGGTTCGCACCTCCCTCTGTGGACTCGGCCACTATTTTTGGCGTATGAATCTCCACAAATCCATCTCTCTCAAGGTATTCTCGGGAGAATCTTGCAAGACTATGCTGCACTCTGAACACTGCATTGACGCGAGGTTTCCGCAGGTCAAGAATTCTATAGTTCAGCCTTGTATCAAGGTCGATATCCACTTTGTCCTCGACAACATCAATTGGCAGTCGTTCCGATGTATTGATCACCTTGAGCGAACTAGGAATGATCTCTATGCCAGACTCTGTGTGCTTCGTTGAAACTACTTCCCCGATGACCTCGACGGCGTACTCCGCGCCAAGGCTGTCAGAGACCTCGAATACCTCAGAGGTGACTTTCTTCTTAGGAATGGTGACCTGAATCAGACCGCGTTCATCTCTGAGGATGAGAAACTTGATTCCACCCTTATCACGGAGAATATGAACCCAGCCGAAGAGAACCACCGTTTCGCCGACATTGTCTGGACTCAGTTCGATGGTGTAGTGAGTCCTTTTGGCACCAATAGGGTGCACACCTGCATCTTCATAGAACTTCATTACTGCATCCTCGCATTGGGACTAGTCAAGTCGGGAGTTAACAGATTATGAGGCTTTTGGCTTATCGCTCGTGTCTCTGACCTTGGTTGTGGGCTAGAAAGGCGTTTCCGTGAGCTCATATACTGCCATCCTTCCGTCTTCAGCATGCTCCTTTTCCTTGACCAGACCCAGATCCTTCAATCGGCTCAGACCATAGTTGACCGTTCGGGGAGGCAGGTAGGTTGTGCTGATCAAATCCTGCCGCGACATACGTCGCTCGCGCTTAAGCAGCACGTACAGGAATTTGGCGGAGGGAGGTAGTGACAAGAATGAGCGACGGGCAAACACGATTCCTCCATTGAATTGTTGCCATGTCTATAGTAGACCTCCTTAGTTATGTTGTGCATGACCTTACGTGTTTCCACTTAAGGATTGCTTCTCGGGAACTAGGACGGCTTTCTGAACACCAACACCCATTCGCCGTTCATTCTCTCAGGACGAGGGATCCTGATGAAATGTCTGATGAGACCAGAGAAGAAGCGCTTCTCCAGCTCGAACCCCACATGTCTAACCGCTATTTCGGAGAGGATATCTTGAGAAGGAATCTCATGGCCACGGATGACATTGTTGCCAATCACAACGCAATAGCGCGCATCAGACCTCAAGACTCGACGCATCTCAAAGAATTGCTCCTCCATATCTTTGAAGAACTTGTATACGATATAGGATCGTCTGGGGTCGACCTTGAAGATGGACTCGAGCAGTCGGTCAAGCGAATCCAGACCAGAAACATGGAGATTCTTGTAGTCCTCTTTGTAGACTGTTTCTGTCCCTATGTACTTCCGTTTCATCTGAGAGAGAGGACCATCCGGAACCATGTCTAACCAGTACATCTCTAGCTGGTGCGTTCGTGGATAGTCTACTGCATTGATGTAGGGCGGCGAGGTGATAGCAAGGTCGATAGACTGTGCCTCCAAGCCCGTTTCTGTTGCTGTGCTTCGTGGCAGACTCGGTGAGGGAGGGGCAACCTCATTATAGAGTGTCCAGAACTCACTCATTGCATCGATCTGTGCCTCCAGGACTTCAGAGAACTCCTGCAATGTTTCTCCAGAACGTATGTTGCGGATATTGTTCTTGCGAATGACGGTTCGCGTACAGTGAGGATCGGCATTTGACACGCCACGCACGATGGAGGAGAACATTACTCGAAAGAAGTTGAACAACCTATCCTGTTCGCGTGTTTCAATACCCTCAGCCCATAGCTCACGGTCTCTGATACATTCTAAGATGATGCCCAGTTCTCGTAACACGTGAGACTGAAACCAAGAATCACGATAATGGAATTCTGGTATTGGCGGCTGATGACCCGAAGCAAATCGGGCATTCAATTCTTGGCTCAGACGCTCTGTTGCCAACACAAGCGTATCCGGATTCAGAGGCGTGGTCTTGACGCGTGTGACGAGACGGGCAATCGGATCAATATCTATACCAATTGCTCTCCTCTGGCTAAGCATAGCCTCCAACACAACCGTTCCACTGCCGCACATGGGATCGAGTACAGAATCCATCCGATGAGAATACATCCTGATCAAGTATCGAGGTAACTCCGGGAAGAACTTGGCAGGAAATTTGTGTATCCCATGAGTCAGGTACGACTGGTCATTACTGATAACCAGAATACGTGAACCATCAGGAATCTCTTTCTTCGGATCGATATCACCTTCAATCTCCAATAGCCCATCATGTTCACTCGATGAGTCCTCTCCACAGGAGGAGTCCGACGATATATCCAATGAATGTCAATCTCCGTGGTAGACAGAGGCCAAATAACTGCACGCAGTTATTAATCTAGCCGCACTATGGATGGAATCGAAGGTTACATCCCACAGAACAACTCTTGCAAATACGGCAATTGTCTAAATCTGCATTCAAAAGAGTGCATTATAGTTATATCCTAGCGCCCTTCAATAACTATGCTCTCGAGAGCGGAGTGAATATAATGGTAAAGAGTCAAACTACGAAGATTGGTGAGCTGTTGTGCCTCATAGGCGGACTCCTTGGTCTGCTATATGGGATTCTGCAGATATTGGGAATGGGTTTTGCTCTCCTTCCAGGTCTGGGTATAGGGGGTCTTCTTGGTGGTCTGATCACCGGAATAATCCTCATCATACTCTCTCTTGTTGTCTTGACAACAAGTGGAGTGATCAACATACCTGCTCTGAAGTTGGAGAAGAATTGGATAATCATGTTGATTCTGGGAATCCTCCTCTACGTCTTCGGAGGCGGTCTGCCAGGAATCCTAGTGATTGTTGGCGCCATCCTGATGCTGCTATAGAGAAGTACTGGTCCATACCATTGAGATATGCTTATGGTATGGACACTCTTTCTTTTTCCATGTCCCTCGGGGTCAGATAGGAGTTCTAGCTAACCGTCGAAGGTCTTCTCCTTTCAAAGATCAGTTGTTGAGAGAGCGTTGTCAAGGCGTTCTGCCATGTCATCAATCTGCTCTTTCGTTATTACGTAGCTCGGAGTGAATCGAATACAGTTCTGGCCCGAACCGAGAACCCATAGCTTCTGTTTCTGGACCAGATTCTTCACCAGCCTATTTCGATAATCAATGGCCTTCTCCTTCGTCTTCGGATCTTTGACAAGCTCGATTCCTACCATAAGGCCCATCCCTCGAACATCGCCAATGACTTCATGTTTCTCCTTCAGTTCGTTCAGGCGTTGCATTAGGTAGTTGCCCATCTCAACATTTCTCTCGAGATATCCTCCATCTTCTATGTGTTTCAGATGCCACAGCGCGATGAGAGACATCTTCGGTTCAGCAGAGAAGGTCTCAGAGTGACGAGCAGGTCCTGTGAACATAGGAGCTGGGCCAATAGAGGCACCTAGAGGATAGCCACCGCCCAATGCCTTCGCAAGTGCCACGTAGTCGGGCGTTATGTCGAAGTGCTCAATGGCACACCATTTCCCTGTTCGACCCATTCCGGCCTGTACCTCATCCGATATCAAGTATGCACCAATGTCTTTTGTGACCTCATGGATGCCCTGTACTGCCTTCTTCGGTGGTACAATCAACCCACCCTCACCACATAATGGCTCCATTACTGTCGCTGCAATGTCATTACCCTCAACTTGGAGGGCGTAGCGCAGAGCCTCCACACATTCGATGTTGCAGTCCTCAACATTCTGTCCATAGGGGCAACGATAGCAGTAAGGGTAGAATACACGAATCACGTCGACCCCCTGAGGATAGCCTACTTTGTGCTTGGAATTGGATGCTGTAACGGCGAGCGCGTATCCAGTTCGTCCATGAAAAGCGGGGCGAAACCCAATGAACCGGTTCTTGTTACTCAAGTCCATGGCCGACTTCATACAGCCCTCTACGGCCCGGCTGCCAGATGTTGTGAACGTCACCCGTCTCCTGCCATTACCAGCGATTAATGAGATAATCTTCTCGGCCAATAGAGTCTGAGGGATGGCATCAAAGTCCATACCTGGCAGTTCCTTGATGACATCGTTGACCCGTATCTCGAAATCCATGAAGGGCTTGTACCGGAGGCCAAGTGCACGAACCGCCACCCCGCCGGTCATGTCAAGGTACTTTGTGCCCTCTATGTCATAGAGATCCAGCCCCTCACCCCTAGTATGATCCAGACATCCGTATATGTCACGTGCTTGAGTAGTGATTGCCAGAGTATCGGCACCACGTTTCTTCCAGTAATCATTCGTCATCTTATCTGGACCAATATCCCTGAAGCCCAATTCTTCCAAAAGATCGAAGTCCTTTTCGTCCATCATCTACACAATCCACGGAATCGACACGCGCTGCCAGATAGAACCTGTGTTATCTAATTTGCTATGCCGGCCACCTAAACAACCCTATAGCCTACAGACGGTGATCCATTTGAATCGGACAGTGTACAGTCTATTCAGGCGGATGATAGATACGACTCTGCAGAACCGCTCCGAGAACTATGAGTATTGCGCCGATGTGACCACCAAAGAGCATCATTATGAGGCCAATGATAAGAAGAAACTGCCAAGCTCTGGTCGATCGGATGAAATCCAGGTGGATGCTGCCTCGTGTCCAGAGAACAAGCGCAGAGAGAATCACGAGGACCAAGCCCTGCAGGATGGATCCCAGACCGAGAAAGATTACGCTCAGATCGACATATGGAATACCGAAGCTGACGAATACCCCGAAATTGAGGAAGAAGAGCGCACCGATTACTAGGTCAATGCCTCCCCCCGTCAGAACCATGACTTCACCGATGCGAAGAGCATCTTCCTCTGAGCTGTTAACCGGAATCACCCACGCGGACTGCTTCTCGTCATTATAAGAAGACCTGCGATGAGGAACATGAGGCCTGCTAGCATGCCGATATTCTGAAGCCAAGACAAGATGTCAAAATTAAGCCCTCTGCCAACTATGACAATGGAGAGGAATCCAAAGAGAGCAAGTAGAGCTCCGCTCCGTCTGATTTTCCAGTAGATGAATCCACATGCGTCTATTCCCAGCAATGCCATAAGCAGTAAAAGAATACCAAGAACAGTATTGATGACCCCATCGAAACTACCACCCAGAGCCGCGTTGACTCCTGGAATCAGCAGCTGGAGTAAAGCAAATACAACAAGCACTATTGCTCCTAGTAGAGTATATCCTTGTGCAGCACCTTCAGCTTTCGCACCCATTTTCTATCTCTCCTAATTGACCGGATATCAAGTAGATTGGAGTTACAGAAGATATAGTTTGCGAAAGTCTTGTCTGCCCAGGCCCCATCACGTGAGAATTACTGGCGTAATACTCGGAGTTGTATTTCCATAATGCCTGGTTTCATCTGCATTTCACTCTGAGGTGGCCATTACGAAATACGATTCCTACCGCGAAGAGCGAGACAGTGAACGACCAGTTAGACTCGATAGGACAGAAGGATTCGTAGTAATCGAGGGAAAAGCCTATCCTGCAAGAGAGCTTGTGGAGGCTCTAGCCCAAAGTGGATACGCCGAACTCAGGGCAAACGGCGACTCGCTTGTCCTTGGAAGAAAGAGAATAACGCCTATTTTTAAGTCAAGCCAAGAGAGGGCCATGGCATCGCTATGTCATGGAAGCCTAGCATATTGTTGTCCCCTCTCAAAACGTTGTGCAGAGCGGGATCGCGCTCTTGAGGTGCTAAGCCTGACCAAGGAGGATTACGAGCAGCTGAAGAGTGGTTCCCACTCCATGTTCATGGACGCATCAAAAGGATTCAGTCCGACAGGCAGTCAGTGGAATTATGACGTTAACGGGCGTTCGGTGAATAGACCAGCCATCGACACAGGATTTGGCTCCGATGATTACAGGCGCGATTTCGATACTCTGGACCGCGCACTTCAAGACCGCGACCGGAGAGAGTCATCAAGTGAGAGTCATTATCGCGATGGGCGGGATAGGCAAGAATCAGCACGAGCAGCATCCAGGCACCCTAGTCGAGAAAGAGAACCATTCAAAGAGGTTCCTTTGGATAGACGCCGATTCAAGGATCATGGAAGAAGTGGGAGTGGCTCATTCGGTGGCTGCAACCTGAACACCGATGAATCAGTTGAGGGGTTAGGAGCACTATTTACCCAAGGTGAGTTGAGCCCATTCAACGAGGAAATGGAGGGTGAACAATCACGACCCTCTTTCTGTTTCTCTTGCGGGCGAACCATAGAGAGGGGGACAGGGAGATGCCCATACTGCGGAGCTTCTCAATAGTTGCCTATTGCAGCTTCACGACGTGCTGAGTAATCCGCCGGATAGTGGAAGCTTGTAATGAGTCGGCTAATACCTGCATCTTGCGCAATTGCCTTCATCTCCCGCACCTGGCCCATCTCAGTGACTCCCCATCGGAATAGTGAGACATGTCCTCCGCGGCGCTCGAACTCTTTAACGAAATACAAAGACTCAACGAGCTCCGAGTACTCCTTACTCCCTTTGCCGGGAAGAAGTGGTGACCAAGGATAGAGGTTGATTAGCAGGTTACCCGTAATCTCGTTGATTCGCGAATAGTCATAGCCATACTCGTTCTTCCCTCCTTCTGCAAGTCCGGTTTCAGGATCCATCAGAATCTCAACGGTAATCCTCAGGGGGTTCTCTCTTCCAACCATCTCATCGGCATCTCTTGCAGCGTCCTGCAAGTATATGACGCCCTGCATTACTTTGTCTGTTCTCCAGCTGTGCCACTTCTTGTGATAGTCAGGATTCTCAATGATATACTGATAGCTCAGACGCTCAGGTTCCTGATTTACCATGGGCGCAAATTCTTTCCTGCAGCGGTCACAGAAGCAGAACTGGTCTCTAATGAAACCGGTGCCGAATAAGAGAACCTCATTGATTGGATATGATCCCATCTCCTTCACAATCTCTGCGCCATACTGCCAGAACTCCTCCCGGTTAGGGCAAATCTGGTGGCTCATTGCGTTCCCCCGTGCATTGACAGTCTGATATTTCGGGTCACGACCGAACCAAGCATCTGTGTAGAAGTCCATGCTCAAAGCGGAATTCAGTTCGAGAGCATCCGCAAGAGTGACCCAGTCGTCGAAGAACTTGGAATGCTCCTCATCGACGGGTGCAGTCCTACTTGGATATATCGTATGTCCATCTGGGCGCTTGCCCACAAGCCCCGCTCCCTGCATATAAGAGGCGAACGTGGACATGAACTCCTTGGCTTCCATCTCTACATCTTCAGGTCGAAACACGACGAGCAAATCACTCATCAAGAATTCTCTGTAGTTCATCTTCATCTTTGAATCCCCGGGCACCGGAATATCACATTCGGTTATGGCTCAGATTGTCACAAGGTCTGGAGTGGGCTATAAGAATTTCTTAGTCGGACTAGTTCGAGAAAGAGAGGCTCAAGAAGGCTAAAAGAACTGGTCAAGTGTGGTGAATCCCATGAGTTCCTCGAAGTCGATACCAACAGAATCCAAAACCTGACCGAATACTGACCTCAGAGTGTCGATGTACTTGTCCTTGTCAATGAAATAGGTCCCCTCCTCGGCCAATTCAACGGGAAGGACGCCCTCGGGACCTTTAGTCTTAATATATTCAACAATAGTTCCCGACGGTACCTCATAGCCTGCATCACGAAGCTGGATTGCAGCACGGACATGCTGTGGTGTCGTCTTACCATATTGTGCTATCTCCTTGGTCATCTGAACCCGGAAGGCTAGGTCTTCGGGACTATACGGTTCAGTCTTCCCTTCAAGCCTATCAAGAACAACATTGACGATCTCACGAATCTCGTCTTTTGCTGCTTTGAATCCCTCTCTGTTGTCAACACGGCTCAAAACATCGAGCATCTCTCTGAAGGCGTCTTGCACAAAGTCGGGAGTGTTACGTTTCTTTCCACTGAGACCCTTGACTTCAACATAACCCGAGTCATAGACGCCGATGTAGTTCTTCTTTCGATCGGAGAGTGCAACATATTTGTAGGTCTTCTCCACCTCGAGGTCTATACCCAGTTCATCTTGGGACCATTTGACAAGCTCAGCTTGTTGTTCAAGGGTCGGATTGTCCAGAAACACAGAGTCGGTGTCGCCATAGAGAACCCGAACACCCATGGACTCTGCTTTCTCTTTCGTTCTGATGATTGCGTGTCGCCCATATGCTGTCACGCTCTCGGCAGCGGGCATACAGAAGAGCTCGAAATGCTGAGCCCCTGTGACCCCGTAGGCCGCGTTGACGAAGACCTTTAGTGCTTTCTCCACAACTGAGTACCAGTCCCGTGTTCTCTCATCCAAGGAGCCGTCCTTGCTCTTCCTCTTGAACCAGCGCACTCTGGTATCTCTGAAGAAACCTATCGTTTCGCTGATCATCCCAGTGCGTTTCTTGCAAGTCCAGTGATCGGTTTCAGGCACACGATTATCGGTTGCAGTCCGGCAGCTCTCGTGTGGGCAGTCAACGGTCTCATAGCTTATGTTGTGCCGCTTCATGATGGTGGGATACAGACTTGCAAAGTCCAGAACTGTGGCATTGAAATGAACACCAGCAACTGGTTCAATCACGATGGCACCCTTGAAGCTCTTGTCTTTTATCATCGCCTCAGTATGAGCCTCAGACGGTTTCATCGACTCGATGTCGTCACGCTTGGGAATGAGTGCCTTTCGTGACCGATGCTCCTGTCTGAACAGGGATTGAATCCATGAAGATATTCCCTGTCGGGTCACATCCTCCATAGAGAGTCGTGAGATACGCATGAGCAGCACAATGAGGCGAAAGAGCAGGTTGTTCTTGAAAGTTGTAATTCGGAGTGTGATATTGGCATCGAGCCAGCAATAGTGTGCTAGTTCGTAATAGGGTAAGTCGGAAATCTCAGTACTCAATTCAAGCTTTCCAATTCCCAGTATCCCCTGAGCGATGGATTCCAGATTGTTTCGTTCATATGCCCCCGAGAGAGCATAGATTCGCACAGAGGGGTTCTTCAGAAACCGGTAAAGGTCAACGTGAATACCTCTCTTGAGAAGCGCAACCTCACGACCCAAGTATATTGGACACTGTGTCTGGATATCTATACCAATCTTCTTGGCACGATGATAGAGATAGTTCAGGTCGAATGCATCTCCAACAAAGGTGAGAACGATGGGATACTGGTCAACTAGTTTGAAGACCTCAAGAATCATCTCTCTCTCATCTGTATAGAAGACGAGTTCCAGTTCTTCAGGATAATCAGATGTCTTCTGGCCCATCTCCTGACCTTTCCGCTCAAGAACAAAGCACTTGTTGAAGCCGTCATTGTCTGATAGCCCAACTGCAGTGACAGGATACGGAGCCGTAGACGCATCAGGAATACGATTCTTCACGGGTGAGTATACCTCGATGTCTAAGGCAAGCCGTTTCACATCCGGAACCTCTGTGAAGAACATAGGCGCATAAGTAGAGATTATTCGGTCTAGTCCTTCATCTGGATCGAGGGTTTCTTTGAACTCATCAAGCGTTTCTTTGTCCAGCTTTGGAGGACATGGAACGAGGTGTCCATCTTCAACCTTGTACATCAGCCCGGCTACAATCTCTCGGTCGTAGGTGTACGTATTGCGATATCTTATGTTGGCCTCCCAAGCGTGACTCACTTCCTCATAAGGATTGGAAGGGTCACCAGTTGATACTCTCTCGCTGAGCAACTCCCTGATTGATCCTTGGCGACCACCGATGCTTAGAGGATCTTCTGCAAGAACCTTGGTCATAGTAACTTCCTTGTCTCTAAGCAAGTCCCGAAGCTCGACCGTTTCGGTTTGAGAGAAGCCGGGGTGTCTTCCTGCTTTCTGCCGGGCAACTTGCGGCGGAAAATCTGTCAGGCAGTAGGGTTTGTGACCTGTGTCATCGAACCAGAAGAACAACTCCTTCGTTTCCGGGCGATAGAGCCGCGCAATGGCCTTCGCCTTCTGTCCATCATAGTCCACTGATAGTAAAAAGGAGGGGGGAAGATTTTGTGGCACATCACGTTCACCAATGACGTACTCCCCCGCAGACTCCTCTTCATCAACAACACCTTCTTCTTCGAGGCTGTCCTCTAGGTCGACTATTGTTGCACGAGATCTTGTGGACCGCCCCGCTGCAGAGGTGGTCTCAGACTGAGCAGGTATGTCTTTTCCTGCGCGAGTTGTAGGGCTTGTCCTATCTTGACTCTCAGGTTCTGAAGAGCTCATGTAGTCTTCAAGAGAAGGCTGATTGTCTTCGGTCATTCGAAATGAGACCCCACTGTCTTTCGTGGAGGAGGTAGCCTTGATAAGCACTTCCTATCCTGAGAGAGGACAAGAAGACAAGGAATGAGGTAGTGGTCATATGGTCAAATCAACTGTTACAGATTCTGCAAGGACAATAGTCGCACGCCTTATGCCCGGAGAGGACATCCTCGAATCCATTGAGGCATTGGCAGATGAACATGGGATTAGAAGCGGACAGATAAGCCTGATAGGAGCCATCAAACAAGCAACACTAGGCTACTTCGACAGACACACCGGTGAGTATCGGGATTTCTCAATCGATGAAGACCTAGAGGTTGTCTCTTGCGTTGGAAACATCGCGCGATTAAGAAATGATGAAGTGGCAGTACACGCACATATGGTGGTGGCGGACGAGCAAGGCAAGTGTCATGGGGGCCACCTCATGAAAGGATGTGTGGTCTCGGTCACGATTGAAGTTGTTATTATTGAACTAGAGGGGGACATCTACCGAGACAAGGACAAGGCGACAGGACTCAATCTTCTGGATATCTAAGACCTATGTCAAGGCTGGGCGTCTAGGCCTTATTGATCTCTGACGCGATTTTATCAAGGCGATCACGATCAGCCATCTCGCTTCTGTAGCCCTCAGGGAAACGGAATCCAAAATCATCGCCGTGATTACGGGGAATCACGTGGAAGTGGAGATGGGGTATCTCCTGACCTGCGCCTTTCCCGTTCGCGGCAGAAGTCAGAATCCCATCCGGTTCTATCACCTTGTTCACCTTACGTGTCAAATCCACCAGTCTTCTGGCTAGGTGAGCCGCTACGTCTTTTTCAACATCAAGAAGGTTTTGATAATGCTCCTTGGGTATCAACAGAGAGTGTCCCTCTCTAACGGGGAACACATCCATGAAAGCCATGCAGATTTCATCCTCGAATATCTTAGAAGAGGGAATCTCTCCTCTAACTATCTTGCAGAATATACAATCTTCAGAGTTGTTCATGGGCTCTTGAATATCATGGACTCAACATAAAGACTGCGCCTCGATAATATCTGCGGAAGTCTCATTAATCATTTGACACACCATGAATCGACGATTGCATCAGGTGGGCCTTCAGTGAGCCGAAGAAAGCAAGTATTTTTCGACCAAACGCAGAATGAAAGAGGGAAAATCGATTCAACTTACTCTGAGTTGGCACACCTCCTGGAGGACAACGACTATGATGTGGAAGCCTACACTGAGTTCATGATTCTCAAGAACAAGATAGAGAATGCTGACGCTATAGTCTTTGGCTGCCCCAACAGCTCGAAACTACGGGCCAATGAGATTGGTGCGCTCAAGGCGTATGTCGAAGGCGGCGGGGGTCTCATGTTACTGGCTCTCTCTGGCGGAGATAAGGGACTCATGAACAACTTGAGTAGGCTTTCGGAGAATTTTGGAATCACGTTCGAGAATACAGCAGTCAAAGATGAACGAATGAATGCAGGCTTACCCACAATGCCAATCATTGCCGATTTTGAGGGCCACCCCATTACCGAGGGAGTTGACAGTCTATTGCTTCCATCAGCCTGCACATTGAAAACATCAGGGAAGGCCAAAGTTGTGGGAACTACATCGGCTACCGCAGATCCCCCAGCTCAACCTGTGATTGCAGTTGCAGAGAAGGGGAAGGGCAGAGTAGTCTGCGTGGGCAGCTATGAGGTGTTCAGACGAGGAGGAGGGATGAAGGGCGACGGAAATAGAAAATTCGCGCTTAGTGCATTCAGATGGCTCTGTGGAGATGAACGACTGATGAAGGAGAAAGAGAAGAGATCTGGTTCCACCGAAGCGGGAGAGGACTCAGAAACTGCTGAGGTCGTTCAGGGAGAGCTAGACAAGACCATGAAGAGACTGGTCAATGCGGTCTTCGACCTCCAGAAAGACATCAGAGGGCTCGAAGAGAAGATAGATGGCACTGACACCAGCATCGCGCGCCTTCGGGAACAATTCCAGAGCTTTGCAGAGAAGACACAAGATCAGCTCGGTCTCATCATTCCTGCGAAACAATTCAAGACAGAAGAGGAGAACATCGTGGCTGATCTAGAGGGGGATATATCGGCCCTTGAGAAAGAAGTCAAGTCGGTGACACAGCTTCGAGATCACGTCGCTCAGAGACATGAATCGGGAGCCATATCCAGAGAAACCTACGAGGAGCAATCCAAGAAACTTGAAGCGCGTCTGGAGAGGCTCGAAAAAAGGCTCGATGGGAAAAGGGATGAACTCCGAACACTAACCACCTAGAGCCGACTGCCTTTCAAGCCCTCTACGCACCAACATGACCCGTTGTGAGAACACACTTCGTAAGCGGGAAACGATCCTTCCAATTCCCACTCTATACAGAAGATAGAGCAGTAGTGTAAGGACCAAATAGATGATGTAGATGTTACGGTCAGCGAGGACAATTAAGAAACTCCAACCAATTGGTAAGATCACCATACTGGGGGATATTGAAACAGGCTCCGTTCGCGCTGAGCACATACGTGAGGAGGACAGTATAGTGATGAATGGAAGTATTGCCACAGTGTAGTACTTGTAGATACCTCTGGGAGACCAGATATGCAACCATAGAACCAGCAAGAGCGTCAGATAGAAGATGGTTCTCCAGTATTCTCTTAGGGTTCTGTCATCCTTCTCTTTCAACATCATCAAGGCGAGAAGAGGAATCACACCAGCCACAAGACCTACCGAGTAGTAAGATACCAGATTGATGCCCTGGATGAACCACGGAGGAAATTCTAGGGCTATGAAAGGAACGGCCAGTGTGATTGGACTGTTACTTGCCGGCACGACTGTGAGGTCTTGGAGGAGAGTAGCTCCGGCACGCTGGAAGATGTACTCAAAGTAGTTGCCGATATCCGGGAGATAAGGAAGAGAGACTGCTCCGACAAAGACAATCACCATAAGCGCTATCTTCCCAAACCCCACAAGATCCAGTTCATCACCTGGAGGTCGCCCGTCATACGTCTCGTCCTGTAGGGGTGATTCTTCTGGAGCACGCTTCAAGATATAGGCGACCAGAGGAAGCCCGAAGAAAAAAGCAGTCTGCTTCAAGAGAGCGGCCATGACAATGGCCAAGACCCCCGGAATCCGTTTCTTTCGCATCAACAGGAAGAAACCGAGCAGGGAGAAGAAGACAAAGGGAGCAGGGTTCAGCCACTCGAATGCAACATAGTAAAGCGTGAGCGGGTTCAACAAGTAGGTGGCAACTGATATGGCCGCCACCCGGCGATTCGAGGATAGATACTCAGCAATACCGTATATAGGAAACGCTGTCAGGAAGCCAAAGACTGTGATGACCAGCCCAATACCGCAGGGTTGAACGGGAAGCAACCTTCCGAACGCGCAGAGGTAGACATAGAGCGGAGGAAAGAAGTAGGGAGTGTGATACTCCGTGCCATCTATAATCGGGTGGTTGAAAGCATCCGTATAGGGAAGATAACCATCGAGGAACTGATCGGCCCAGCTAATGTAGTAGTAGTCATAGTCCGCCCATCCCTCAAAATTGTACTTGATTGTATAACCGAAGATCGGAAACTCTCCGGCACCATTCCAAACAGCCTGATAGGGGCGGATACCTCCAAAGGTGGAGCATGCACTGTCGAAGACGATCCACCAGACTATACATCCCACGACGAGAACAAAGAGGAGTAACCAGTACTCCCGCAGTCGTTCTCTTGCTTTCTGGACCAGCTCCATTCTTCCCATCTACCCTTTTCTAGACAGCCATCTCTTTCGGCGCATTCTGTGGGGTCCTGCCATTTGCTACCGAGTCATTGTGATATAACCATTTCACAAAACCTCGCCATCTGCTCCGCAAGAACTGAAATCTGTGTTGAGTATGATTGCTGATGACGCCGGACAAGTAACGGACTGGCACTGTCACAATCCTACAAAACCGACCGACCTGCTCTGACAACACAAACCCCACGAATATAAGAAAAACGGCGAAGAGATAAACAGTCCGACTCGGAAGAAGAATTGCAGCAGTCAGCAGAAAGGGCAACACCAGCATTGAGAGAGATGGGCCCGTTCCCGAGCTATCGCTCTCTATCATCCGTCGCGATGAGAATATCGAAAAGAAGGGTGCAAACAGGGTGAAGTAGTATTTGTATACACCGCGAGGACCAGTTAGATTCACCCAGAGCATCAACAGCATTGCAAAATACAGCAGCCGTCTTAAGAATCGTCTTTCGTCACCATACCTCTTGGGTTCCATAAGCATAACACCGGCAAAGACAACTGTGCCAATTAATAACAGGAACTTGTTGTACACAAGCATATCCATGATTTGAGCGACCTCCGGCAATCCAGCAACAACCGGGAGGACCTGCAGACGCATCGGACTGGTGTAACTAGGTACTTCAGTGAAAGAATCGAGGGGATACCCTCCAGCAGCCAAGCTCATGAAGAGTAGTGTGTGTTCCTGTGCCAACAAGAACGGAAACATCGCGGCGAGAACAAAGGAAAGAACCATGATTGTGCTCATTGCAAATCCTCGGGGATCCACATAGCTCACAGCCTTTCGAAAGCCGTTGACCAGAAGATCACCAATCTTACGACTTTCCGTGTCTGTGTCAGAGGAGGTTTCAGACACAACAGGTCTCGCTCTGAGAAGTAGATAGACCACAAGAGGAATTCCCAAGAACCACGCGGTCTGCTTAAACAACGCGGCTACTACAATCGAGAGTGTTCCAAGGTGCCGTTTGCCACGGACCAAGAAGTAGAAGCCACTCATAAAGAAAAAGATGAAGGGTGCAGGATTGAACCAAGAGAATACTATATGATACAGAATCATCGGGTTAAGCAAGTAAGTCAGGGCTGCAATCTCACCAACGTGCCGATTCCCAGAGAACTCTCTTGCTAGGCCATATACCGGAAACACTGTCAGGTATCCAAGAGATACGATGAGATAGGCGATACCGAGGTCTCCAAAGGGAAGAGCTGTTCCCAGGCCGTACAGATAAGCAGTGAAAGGCGGAAATATGTAAAGACCATTCTTGTTGAGAATACCGTCACGAAGAAGATGTCCGAATTCATCGCAGTACGGCATCACGCCTTTCAGCATATTGTGACCCCAATGAACGTAAAAGAATGAGTAGTCGCTGTAACCCTCGAGTTGATACTGAACAGTATAGCCAAATATCTCATACACTCCGTCGCCTCTCCATACAGCCCTTGTATTCCAGTTGTTCGTACTGAAGTAGTCAGCTACTGCAGCATCAAACACCATGGACCAAACGAAGGCCGCGATGATCAGCACAACTGCAAGTATCCAGTACTCGAAGACGAAGCGAAGGAATCGCTTGCCGATGCGACGAGAGTCCATAGGGTGGCAGGATGTAGAAGTCACTCATATACTTGTCTTCAATCCGGAAGACTCACTCAGGGCTCATCTGCAGAGTAGCAGTACTGGAAGCGCCGCTCTTGGCAATATCAATCACTGGGACTCCCTCCCATCCCTGTACGTCAGTGTGTGTGATCAGGAATATCTGTTCGAAACTCTGGTCATTCACAAGGGTCCTGACAACAGATAGCCTTCGATTCCGATCCAGGCCGCCGAGAGGTTCATCCAGAAGCACAGACCGTACTCGTGGAGCTGTCATTGGTGTGTCCTTCAGCGGGCGGATACCACTCATGGTACGACTGATACCCAGACGAAGCCCTAGACTTATGGCGGTCCTGTCGCCGAAACTGAGCTGAGAGGTCTTCTTGGTGGCATTGTCACGTTCATCCCGAATCAGGAGTTGCAGGCCGGCACCGGAACGGCCCCTTGCAGGTGTAGGCTCAAGGTCCACTGAGGAATATTGGTTGTTCGTGAAGGCGCGGACATATTGATTGGTGGCCGTGCGGATGATACCAATGAGGCGCTTCTGGAAGACCCAGTCCGAAACAAACCCTCTGACCAGTTTTCGTCGAACATACTTGGCATGTTCTTCGAGCATCTGATATGACTCGATCTGGGCGCCAAGTTCCCTCATTCGGGTGACTTCTTGTTCCAGATTAGCAATCTCTTCTGTGTCTTTCTGCAGGTTACCTTGAATCAGATTCTGTTCCCGCACAAGAGAATCGATTTTTGTTCTCAGAACTGCTACCTTCCGCTTCAAGTCAGAGAGGTCATCCGCATCAAAGGATTCTATCAGTAAGTCCAAATCTTCGACCTCTAACCCGCTTATCGTTTCTTTCAGCTTCATCTCTTGTTCTTCGAGCTTGAACTTGGTGGAGTCAACCTGCGCCTTTCTGTCAGTAATCCGTTCGATAGTATCCAGTGTTCGAATGACCTTTGCCAATCGATCATCAGACTTTTTCATGCGTTTCTGTTTCTCGTCCCTTTGGATCTTCAGACGCTCAATATCAGCTGTTCCGCTCGCGATTCGGGTGTTGTATTCATCCAGCAGGGAGTCGCGCTCTTCCGAAGTGAGAGGTTTTGAGCATGTGGGACATACGGAGTCATCACCAGAAGCTGAGGGGCGCTTCAAGAGAGCAATCTTCTCCTTAAGATCTGCAATCATTCCTTGGATACTACCAATCTTCTGGTTGATAGCAGACATATCAGACTCAAGGGTGTCCCTCAACTCCTTCAGACGGTCTCGCTCCAACTCCAAGTACTCGATTCTCCCCTCGATCTCATCTTCATCGGTACTCGACAGGCCAGTCCCATCGAACTCCCGTTCCATCTCTCTGAGAGCACGATCATAGTCACGTCGGTGCTGCTCTACAGTCTTCGACAGGTTCTCTATATCAGAGAGAATCTCTTCGTCTGGAGCCCTCTCCACCAGCTTCCCGAGCTCTTCCATAGATTCCTCAGTTTCCTTCATCCTTTCCTTGTGCTCTTCAAGCCTCTCCTTGAGTCCCTCTATCTTCTCAAGAATCCGGTCGGGTTTCTGATAGTCATCTTGCAGACTGCGAATCCGTGCTGAGAGGTCATTCTCGAAGTAGTCAAGATGCTTGGACATCTGATCGAGAAGCTCGATATTGTACACCTTGACAAGAAGCTCTCTCAAGTCTGATGCGGACGCAGTGGCAATCTTTGCGACCTCCCCTTGTCTGACAAGGAGTGTATTCAGTGCCTGATTCAGCTGCAAGTTGAGAATGTCTTCTAGGCTTCTTTCAACCGATGTGGCCTTGTCCGCAATCTTCTTCCATAGATCCTTCTTCCCCACATAGAGTACTGCAGATGTGCCCTGTGCGGGGTCATATGAACGGTCAATCTTGTATCGTATCCCATCGACTTCGAAGACAACGACAGCATTGCAGAATGAAGATGCGAAACTGATGAGTTCTTCATTTGTGGGGTCAACTGCATTTGGTCCCCAGAGACCCCAGAGTATCCCCTCAAAGAGAGACGATTTGCCTGTAGAATTCGGTCCCCGAACGAGAATCAGACCGTCTGGTAAGTCGCCCTGCGGAGGGAGCTCCAAGTCACGGAAAGGTTTGAAGTTCTTCAGGGATACTCGCAGAATCTTCAGTCAGAGCCCTCCTTCGAGAGTGTATCAATCGTGAAATTACCCTCATCCCGTCCCACTGCAAACTCAAGTGCCCTCACAGCCACCTTTGTCAGAAGGTCAGAGTCATACTCCTCGCCAATCTTCAGGGTGTCCAGATAGGACTGAAAGTCTTTCTGGGGGTCCTCGATGAGATATTCGGACTCAATCTCGGGATAGGCCGCAGGATCATGAATGAGGTCCCTCTGCTTAATCGACCATACGAGCTGAGAGATGTTGTAATCGGAGTCAGGAGATAAGACATCAACCCTCATTCCCTCCATGGCCACTGTTAGGTCAAGTCCGCTGAATCGTGGCGAGTCCCCACTGAAGACAAGCCTCACTCGTGCAGCAGTACTCGGGTTCCAATCCGCTCGCAGACTCTCCTCTGCGAAGAGGTCCTGTATCTTTGCCAAGACGCTCTGGACCGTATCGTCAACCTCGATCTCTATCACCTTGTTCAACACAGGTCGGGTATACTCGAGAATGTGCTTGGTGACCTCGGGCGTCTTTCCGTGCTCAATATCGACCTCTAGGAAGCCCTTCTCATGACGGACCTCATCGAATCGCCATCGCTCTGGTGAACCAGCATACCACGCCTTATCTGAATGCTTGTGTAGGTGATGATCGTGGCCCAGAGCGATATAGTCATAGTTCATACTGAATATCCCACCAAACAGGCTCTGATCTAGATCCATTCCGTGAGCCACCGCCACAGACGGCCGTTTGCTGTCAGGCTTCTGATACGTTGTGATCCAATCATTGAAATCGGCGACCAGATTTGCTGATTCGAGAACAGACTGTTCTATGAATGGGAAACAGAATACATCGAGTTTATCATACGAGAACTTGAGCGGCTTCCCTGCAGAAAGAGCCCGCTTGAGGTCTACTTGGGTGGCTACATTCATCTTCTCAATCGATATGTTCAGAGAGTCCAAGAGAGAAACATCCAGAGTACGATAGAGCCCGTGATTTCCCTCAATAATCAGCACAGGAATGCCCGTCGTCTCTATGAAACCCTTCAGTACTGTGAGGGCGGTCTCTTGGGCAACCACAGGGGGCTGAGAGGGATTGCCCTCCCAAGGAGAGTCATAGAGGTCTCCAGAGTGAACCACCAGGTCGACAGGTGGGTCAAGAGCTGCAATCCTATCGAAGACCTCCTGAAACCGCTGGTAGAAGTCGTCTTCCAAGAGGCGAACCCTCAGCTCCACAGCCCACACGTTCTGCTTGATACCCTCCCGGGGTCTTGCCCCAAGATGCGTATCCGATAGATGTGCGATTCTAGCAGACATCATTCATCATCTCATAAGACGTGTTTCTCAGCAGCTGTACTGGACACCTTGCCCTTGTAACGTGGCTTGTCCTCCTCAAACAAATCATCAAATAGTGGAATCTTAACTGGGAGGGGTAACTCGCGATACGATGCCGTCACTAGAGCCTCCCCCCGAGACATGACCCTGAACTCATTCTGAAATCCAGATATATTGACACTGGCATTCTCGATGCATGACTTGATTTCTCGTTCATTGCCCAGTCGGAGATTTATCTCTGTATTCATCTGACTCAGGATGACATTGTCCAAGACGCTTACCTGCTGGCTAATGACGAGGAGCCCGATGTTGAACTTTCTTCCCTGTCGTGATATGTCCTTGAAGACTGACTGTCCGCGCATGAGTTGAGGATTCAGTATCGAAGGGGCCTCTTCGACCGTGACCAAGAGTACAGGAAGACTTCGTGGGTCCTTAACCGAGGCAGAGTCGCTGGTACCACCAAAACCGTAGAATGCTCGCGCCCGCTCTCGAACTCTCTTGAAGAAGGAACCTGGCAGTCTCATTCCGGCCTGTGCATCGAAATCGCCCAGATTGCCGCTGCTCTTCAGAGCCTTCCGTAGGTCTGACAGCGTTCGCGTAACAACAGTGGTAAGTAGGAACTGCTCCATGTCGCTCATCAGACTCGTGTTGACCACAAGGATTCTACCGGTCTCCATCGACTCGTAAATATCACCCAATACAGAACTCCCGCTACGTATGAAGAGAGGAGAACGATCAACAAAACGAAGACGTCTCTGGACAGCACGAAGAGTACCCTTTGGTGTGCCATCAGGATCTTCATCCATATCGAGGATCTCTGCAATCCAATCATCCCTGGCTCGTGAGTATATCATATCGATGAATGCATACATCTGTCCTGTGAAGTCCATAATGGAATAGAGGTCCTGCGGCTTGATCTCCTCCCACAAGATACGCAGTTCCTTCCCGTAACGCCTCACTTCTCGGGGAGCCGCCTGAAGATGTGTGGTCAGGTAGTAGAAATCGCCCAGCACTTCCTGACGCGTCTTTGCATCCATGGATTCCACAATGTCTTGGATGCCATGTTTGTCGACGCCCTGAGCGAACTCGTCATGAGGATCGATACAGAATGCTGAGATGTTGAATCGTCCAGCCGACTCTCCGGACAGTCGGTCCAGATTGTTATCTATGATAGACTTGATGAGAACCAGCATCAAGTTGCTCTTACCCGACCCGGTGGCGCCGAAGATACCCACGTGCATAGGCAGGTACTTAGCAGGAATGTGTACAGGAACATCCAGAGTGTCTTCTCCAACCTGTAAGTCACCAACAAATACCTCGCCGCCTGTCTGGCTCGTTAGCATGTCACGAACCGTCTCATCGGAGGTTCCGGGTACCGGCCTATAGACCTCTGCAAGGTGATCAGGAAGGCGTCTGGGAGGGCGGAAGGCCCAATCCCCGCCATGGCCTCGTTCGGCATAACCCAACATCTTGCCATCGATTGAAAGCAGCTTGTTCCTATCAATGCCCGACAGATATGAGTCACCTTCGACCATCAAGGTACTGGCAACGCGACCAATATCATCAACCTGTCGCAAGTAGTTCTGAAGCCCCAATACTCTGAAGAAGAAGACCCGTTCATGGCCCTCGCGCTCGGAGTATATCATGAAAATCTCTCCAACGCTGATGTCCTGATTACGACCCATAAGGCCCAGCATGTTCTGGTCGCCGACTCCAGCGCGCCCGTAGAGCTTCCCGAGTTTTTCTTTGTCTAATGTCATTATGAATCATACTCACAGATTGAAATCAGTTCGAGGAGGTTCCATTCTCCGTTCGTCCATACCCATCTCCCGCCTCACGTCCCAGCATATCTCTCTGGCCAGGCGGACATCCTGATAACTCAACTTGCACTGCTCGTGAGCGACAGCAAGGGGAACAGGATACCCATACCATCTAGCATCTCTTGACATGAACTCTATCTCTCTGAACAACGACTTCTCGTTCTCTCGAGTGGCTATGGGGTCATTCTCAACAAATATGTTTTCTAACCACCAGATCCTATCGAAGTCTATCCGCGAGGGACGGTTGTCGCGAGAGAAGCTAAAGAGATACGGAACAGCTAGCATCGGGGGAATGTACGTGCGCGACTGTGTAATGTGAAGGCCACCTCCGGGGTCTTCACTGCCGGGAAGATGACAGAACCACTTGCTACTTCCACCAAATACATCTTCGGCCATCTGAGCAATCCTGTGCGCAAAGGGTATCGTGTGGGTCTTGCTCACTGCACAGAGAATCACTCCTTCTTTTCGTGCCCGTGCACACATCTCTCTGAGTAAAAACCCGCTCGGCATCGACGGATATTTCCGGGCGTAATGCATGAAGACCGACATGGCGCCATCGAGCAACAGGTACTTTGGACACAGTCGGCTGTCAAGAATCTTCCGAGCAGCTGCGTATTCGGAAACAGTTCGCAATTGGTCATGCACGGTGCTGTTGGTCAGATTCGCCCTGGATATCAGGCTCCGGATGCCCTCCAGTCGAGAAAGGTACTTGGCATACTTGGAATTCTTGAGGTCGCTCCAAGAATCAATCGCACCACGAGTGAAGTCTCGAAAGAAAGGCAGGACAAGCTTGACCGGATCGGAAACTGAAGAAATGTACTCGATGTATTCAGCCATCTTCGTCCGTGCATCGTCCTTGACCCCAGTATACCAGAAGGTTTCAAGATGCGGCTGGCTAGTGCCCAGGCATTCTTCTATCTCATCACCGTCAAGAGGAGTGAAGAGATTACCAGACGTGGTGCCGGTATTGAGGATGACGCAGGCTGTGCTGAAAAGATGTACCCTCACATCGTCAAGTAGAGTAAGACCGTCACTCCCGGATCCGTCCACAGCCCCAACAAGGAAATCCTTGTCGAAGACAACATCTTGAGAGAAGGGCTCTACAGTGTCTAACAACTGCTCCTTAATGCGCGCCTCGTCTTTTGCGAACTCCTTCTCATCACGGATGTCCTGCTGTTGCTGGATATCCATAAAGGTCGCCTTAAGCGAGTCCCTGAATTTCTTCGTTAGGATTCGTTCGAGCATGGTGCCCCTTGTCCTTGTTCACTACATTGGCAGCTGGCTGGTGGTCATGGTTATGTCATCGACTGATTCATAAAAACATAGCACTCGGCAAGGACGAGTCTTCCACCAGAGTCCACAAGTATCTCCAACAAGCCAACCGGTGCCCAATTTCCTTTTAAGTAAGGACAAGCATCAGGTACTCAGCCGCATGTGCTCGGGCTACTTGTGAATCGGTACTCTAGGATGGATGTGATTTGGTGCTCAGGATTACCTATCTAGGAAAAACATCATTCAGATTAGAATCAGATGAGATGTCGGTCCTGCTCAATCCGGGAATATGGCAGGGAGAGGCCGTCACGCCCGTTGACACCGAATCTAAGGTCATCATCGCGACTAATGAGGCAATAGATGCCCTGGGGAACGCAACTGAAGTGGCAACAAACTCTAAGGCATGGATACTGGGCAACGAGTCCACAATCGAAGTAGTGAAGCAGCAGGGTGGAAAACCGTGGCTTCTTCATGTCCTCAAAGCAGAGGAGCCCTACAAGATTCCCGGTCTGAGAGTGATACCTTACTCTCTGAAGAGAGATCATCCTGAAACAGGAGAACCCATGGAGAACCTCGGCCTCTATCTGGAGATAGGCAAGATGAGAGTGGCCTATCTTGGAGACTCAAAGGTTAGAGGGCCGTTTGGGCAGTTTGAGGTTGACATTATCATTGTGCCAATCGGTGGAGATGGTGTCTTTCCAGTCAAGGATGCAGTGGGACTCTGTATCGATGCCAAACCAAAACTGGGAATACCCATGAGATGGGTCTCAGATGACCAGCCCCAGAAGTTTGCGAAATATCTCGACCAATTCGCACAGGGTGTTACACCCCTTGTGATGGAAGACAACCAGACTATCGAAACGCAATGGGCCGCAGGGAATGAGTTCAGATACGAAGTAAGCTAATATCCTTCCGTTGCCTATTCGTAGCCAAGAGCCTAGAGAAGCCAAGTTGGTGAGGACACGTTGAATAGTCATAAGACAATCGTAATCGACCTCGAAGAGAACGAGAAGTGCCAGACAGGCCAGTTCAATGAACTGGAAAAGGCGGAGGTATCTTCAGTCCTCAGTGTCAAGAACGTCTCGGAGAAGAATAGAATCTGGAACGTGAGGGTACACCTTGCAGATTCAACGAGCGGAACAGACATTGATGATGAAGACCTTGTTGCCGGAGAGATCGATGCCGCAGCTGAATGGGAATACAACTATGCCGTCGACATAGATGCACCACTGTTGGTGGTGAATGAGATTTTCAATACATGTTCGGAAGTGCACACTGAAGACCCACACTGGGCGTATGCATTCGGTAAGAAGAACCTGGTTGAGATTCTTCTTACAGTGAAGAACAACAGCAATGGAGTCATCGATAACATAATCGTGAACAAGACAATTCCGAACGAACTGAGTCAGGTTACGGTTCAAGTCTCAGAGAAAGGAAGCGCGGAGTACGACGAGGGAACCAAGCAAGTCTTCTGGAAAGATATTAAGGTTGATCCGGGTGAAAAGGCCAGACTCTCGATTACAGCCATCGGAGAAGTGGAAGACTCTGAGATGAAGAATGCGGGCGAGCTTGTTGTCAGCTATCGCGCTGAAGGGCAACAGAGATCGTCCCTCAATCCAGATTTGACAGGTCTGACCGAGTTTCTGACAGGAATAGAAACAGCAGAGACCGAACCGAATTGTTGGAAGGTCACTCTTGAATGCTCCAACGAGAGCAATCTCATGGTTCGTCTAGACAAGGCACAGATATTTCTCCACCCTGAAGAGGGAGGAGAAAAACAACTCATGGTGGACGACAGCCCCGCACTAGAAATGGAGCCGGGCCTAGAATGGACAACTTTCTTCGAGGTTGAGAGCAAGTCGCCTCCAAAATGCACCCAAGAAGTCATCTATACTCCGATGCGAGTCATAGAGAAACGAGTGCTTGGCAGAATAATGAAAGAGCCACAACAGATTCCTGTCTATGAGATTGAGTATTCGAAGACCTTTGACCCGCCGGAGGTGAGCAGTTTCGATAAGACACCCATTGAGGTCAATATTGACGTTAAGAACACAGGTACTGCGCCTATCAATGAGATAGTCATCGAAGATCATCTGCCTGATGATGTCATGCCTCCGAAGAAGGAACATGTCACAATCTGGATTGGCGGTGAGGAGTATAATGGGCCATTTAATCTCGTCATGGAACCCGATGATCAAGACCCTGAGACCCCTCACAAACTGACCTTCACAATAGAAGGGCTAAAAGAGATTGTTGGGGCGCTTGAACCAGGGAAGAGTCTGAAGATCAATTATGCTGTGATGGCATGGAAGAGCCGCCCCGAAAAGGATTACCCAAGTCCGGTTCGAGTTGGAGCCAACATACATCCTCCAGGGCTTGTGACCGAGATCAGCAGTGAAAAAGGCAAACACAAGATTGGAGTTGTTTACAAGAAGCGGCGTATATCAACCAAGAAAGCCATAAACAAAGGGGCTGGCGCCGGCGAGTACTCTGTGCTTCTTGTTGTAGAGAATCGAGGTGAAGTGACCGTCGAGAATGTGAAAGTCACGGACTGGATTCCACTAGGGTTCGAATTTGTTTCGGTCGAGCCTCCTGAAGAGGAACCCGCTCTGGCCCAAGTTGAGGACGGTACCAATATCACATGGCTCTGGACAAGAATGAATCCGGGAGATAAGAAGAAGCTTAGGGTCCATGTCAGAGGCGAGGGAGAATACGAGCGACGTGAGCCCAAAGTCATCTCTGACTAGCAGACTGCTCAACGAACTTGGCTAAGGTTGGTGATGGGGACTTCGGCCCCCCACCTTCCCCTAAAGAACTAAGATACTTCCTTTTCGAGCTCTTGGAGCTCCTTTCTTGTGGCTTCCAGCTCCGCATCTATATCTTCCAGCGGAATATAGTCCTCATCTTCTTCCATCGGATGCGTATCCAGCGTGTAGAGGACGTTGAACCCAGCAAGCGTTGCATGAAGTGCATTGGCAATCTCGATAATTGCCGTGGTGATGTCCTTCTCACTCATGTCCTCCTCAGAATGCTCGTAGACAAAATCATAGGCACCGCGAATGGGTGTGAATCCGAGCTCCAGTAGTTTCTGGATGATAAGAGAGGGTGCTGCACCTTCACTGTTGAACCATACGCTGACTCGTGTAACATAAACAGACATCTAATCAGAGACCTCCACTGTCTTGAACAGATGCATCGCACAGACAAATCCTTTAAGCATTTCCTAGAGGACCTCGGCCGATATCCTCGTGCACAAACATCGATGGCCCCTCATGAAGAAGGGTATGTTCCCAAAGACGCTTGCAGTCACATTCTCCGTTGGGAAGCCTCTGGGCATCCTGGGTCAAGGAGTATTCACGGATTGCCTTGACGATGGTCGAATCACATCTCCCGCAGTTGTGAGTGCCACGCGACTTACCCCCAGCTACAGGATCACAGAGGATTCTCATACTGATAGGATGTGACTCTCGAGACCGGCGAAGTACCTCAATCAAGGTCCAGAGCCAGGGTGGACGATAGTCACCTCTCCGCCAGAGCTGCTCGACCAGTGTGAAGCGCTGGATGTTGACAGGGTTGATCGACACAGTGGTGACCCCCAAAGCTGCCGCATCTGATATCGTTTGGACTGCATCCTCCAGAGCAGCTCGCTCGGTCATGAAGGGGGGCTTGACCAGGACATATGCTCGGGTTCCCACTCCAAATTCCAGTGCCCTCTTCACCGCCGACGTAAAGTCCTCCGTGCTGAAACCCTTGTTGATGCATATCTGTCTGACGAGGTCATTGCTGCTCTCAAGACCCATCCCAATCTCAATATGCTTGTTCTCAAGTGTCTGAGCGATGAACTGAAGGGCATTCTCAGTAACAAACTCAGGTCTCGACTCAAGGACCACTTCTTTGACACGGTCATCACTGCCCAGATGTTCAACTATTGCTCTCCTGGCGTCTAGTGGTACCTCGCTTTCGTCAAGAAAACTGCCACTTGTGTATATCTTCACCGAGAGTGGACCTGTTTCTCCTGCTAATGCGTCCATGCCCTTCTCGAACTGTGACAAGAGATGTTCTGAGGACACCGCACTATTCGTGCCGTCAAGAAGGTAGCTACACATGGTACACCCCCCAGCCTCGCTGAGGGCATATGAACAACCATGTGTCGAGAGAACTAGAGAGAGAGCAGTTCCCGTCGCCTGCCCGATCGGTGCGGAGGCTACCCATTTTGCAGCCGGTCTTGTAGGGTCACGTGTTCTTCTGCGAGATATCGAGGATTTCCTGGCCCGTATATTTGCCTCCCGAATCAGTTGTCCAATGTCTGCCAGTGCTCTTGACATCATCATCACTCCAGAGTATGCCGCAATGATATGGCTCTCCCGTTATGAAAGTCACACATCTCACGACCAGACATCTCACTCTTTCCCACGCCCACTACCTCGTCATCGACGTTTATTACGACGACCTCATCACCCGGCCGAATGGACGAATCAGCATCAGATACGCCAACAGCAAACAGAGAACCACCCCGGATGCGTTTTCCGTCGAATCTGACCCAATACCGACCAGTCTCCTTCAGAATGGCTCCTCCCTCCAAGGTCAAGGATAGAAGGCCATTCTGTCCGACAAAGGAACACAACTGCGAGCCATCCAGTTCACAGATTACCAGATGAAAGAGCTTGCCGCGGAGGGCAGCATCTTCAGGTATCAATAATCGGCCTGCTCCTCTGCCGAACTGGAAATCGGCTGTGGCTCGAAGGGCTTCCTCGCGTTTCATAGGAGGTCCCCCCTCCAGCGGGATAACATCGCGCATATCAGTGAGTGTGGCCTCCAATGAAGACAGAGCATCGCGCCGTGTTGCAGAGTCAGCAGAGTCGGTGTAGATTATTGGCTGCTGAACTCTGTCCTCAGCCTCTGCAACTACCTGACGGTATCCACCAGAAACGTGAGCCACGACCACAACTTCGTCAGAGAATTTCGATAGGTGATTGACCAGAGCATCTGCTGATAGCCTCAACTCTTCCATATCCCAGTCACCGGTCACGGGAATGTCGTAGTTCGCCACGGGGAATATCCTTTCAAGCTCACGGGGAATAACACCTAGTGGGGAGGTGAGTATCGTTTCAACAACCTCGCGGCGGGCGCCACCGATTGCTGACGAAATCGCGCGGTCAAAGATATGATGCGAACGTGACTCGGAATAGGGCTTCCTGGCTGAACAGGGCAAGAGGAGGACAATCTTCTTTCTCGTCGGAGGCGTGTAACGCTCAGCCAGACGTTCTCGGAAGCGACGCACTGCAGGTGCGTTGTAACTCTCGGGGCCAATCAAGGGTAGGACTTGATCTCCTGCCGTCGGTGTGAACTCCTCGATGAAATCGTACAGATCCGCATCAACCCTGCGTAGCGCTGATGCAAGAGAGGGGCTCCTATGCGTCATGGCCTCAACAAGTGCTCTGAGATGCCCTGTGTCCATCCCGTGACGAGCCTCAGAGAGTACGGTTCTGTACATCTCAAGGTTGTGCCCTGTGATGGTGTCGTAGCGCACCGATTTGGTCAGTTCAGTCAGATGCTTACCTCTGCAGAAACTGCAGGCACAATACCTCGGAGCAATATGTTTCTCTGTCACGCGCTCTATTCCATCCCTCCATAATCGGATATCAGTAGCAGCTGCGCGCTGGGAGAATGCCGTGTCGAGAACATCAAAGCCGAGATAGTAGAGCAGAGGGATGTGTGCTGGTTCAATTCTGCCCAAAGCTAGGCAGGTCCAGTTAAGCGGCAGAATCCTTCGAAGGTAGACTGCCCTCATGTCATGTGGTCCAAATGTTCCGTCGAAAGTAAACGATGCGGCACGCACACCCAGGTTCTCAAAGGCCGATATTGACTCAGATAGGACTCTCGAGGACACCCGGTTTGGAATGCGAACAATCGCTCGCTCTGGATCCGGGTGAAGCTCGCTGTCCCTCAGTATTTCCAGTTGCCTCTCGAGAATATGCTGTCCCATAGCCTCACCCAAGATCGAAGAGCCTGGCAGAGAGGGGAGGAGGTAGAGGGCGGTCTCAGTGATGTCAATTACCTTTGTGAAAAATCCCTCAGAGAGCGAATAGATGCGCGCATCCTGTGACTCTCGGCCCCAAATATCGAGAAACCTGTAACAACCAGCTGAACCGGTCTTTTCGTCCAGCTGCAGGAGAGCAGGAAGAGGAATCTTCGTTCCATTCAGTTCGATGTGCCCAATTCTTGCCGGACCGTAGTGCCCCCGTTCGATCATCAACATCTTCAATCACCTCAATATCTAGACCAGTGGTTCATACCTTCTGTAGGCTTTCGTATCAACACTCGTCTCTGTTCCAGCCAGTACTTGCCGCACAGCATCAAGAGCGCCATATCGAAAGAGCGGTTTATTGTTGTTGCCGCACTGATATGAATAAGTACAGAGAGGACAACCGTCCACGGTCTTACAATCACACTTCGCCAATATGGTTTCGGTACGTTCAAAGGCCTCCCGGAGGCGACCATAGAGAAGCTTGGAAGCACCGTTGCCGCCCGGGCTACCATCATAGACAAAGATGATTCCCGAATCGCCCATAGAGACACCGCCAATCTCCCGCGTGCTACCCCCAGTGAGCATATCGCTGGATTCAATCAACACATGTTCAAATGCGTGAAATGCTCCGCCATATAGCTCCGGTGGACCCATCCGATCGCCCGCTAGATGACTGAGTGAACCTCCCAGGTATTCGTTAACAGATTTTACAGGCTCAGGAGATTTGAAGGCAAAGCCGCGAGTTAGATAGCTATACTCGAGGGGAAAATCAAGCTGGGAGCGTGAAACTACTCTACCACTACGGGTCGCTTTTGTCACATAACCGTCAACCGTCTGAGTCATCTCAAGCGTACAGTATATCACTCCAAGCCCGAGGAGGTCCTGTTCCTCATGAACCTCGACGATACGTGGCATCGTACTATACAGGGGTCGTGTGTGGATGGACCGATCCCGGTAAGGAACAACGGTGGCACGCCCCAGTCCCTTTGTGTAGTCAAACTCAATCGATTTGTAGTTCTTGCCCCCGTGCAGATAGATTGCGCCCGGGTGTAACTCCTGGGCGGCCATAGGCATGTTTCGTTCGCCGAGTGTCTTCTTTCCGGACTTGATCTGGACGGTGTCACCTATCCCCCGAATTGAGTAGCTCCGCCACTCGCGCTGAGCTCTCTGAGGGTCAATCACAGTGACTGCTCCGTCCTCCGATACTTCAACAATATCCTCGTCTTCTAAGCGAGAAAGAATCCTGCGCTGACGAGGGAAGGTATCAGCTGTCAGCTTGCCACTCATCGCTGCAGCAATGATCTGGTAGTACCCCACAACTTCGTTATCCGACTCCATGTATGCCGCATCGATGTCCGTGAAGTACTTCTCGGGTTTGTGTCTGTAGAAAGAAGAGATTGGGTCGTTCTCTCTGAGGGCAAGAACAGCAACACTCTCTTGGCCCTGTCTCCCTGCACGTCCAATCCTCTGGGTCAGGCGAGTGATGGATACAATCATACTCACAACGCTATCAAGGTCCCCGATGTCAATACCGAGCTCAAGAGTGGGTGTAGATACAATCACCGACAGGTCGCCTGAACGAAACTGCTCTTCAACTTCATTTCTGTATTTCTTGGGAAGGCCTGCTCTATGGACCCTGGATCTCATTCCCTGTTCGCTGATGAGCATGTTCAGTACTTCGGCCTCTGAGTGAGTGTTACCGAAGACAAGAGTCTTGAAACCGCCTCTCTGGAGCATTCCAACAATATCAACAATCATGCTGTACTTGCTTCGCTCACCAGGATAGTACATCATGAAGTGGATTGGACCTCGCTTGGCGCTGTCCGATTCAATCAGTCTGACATCTGAATCGAACACCTGTTCAGCAAATTCCTTGGGGTTTGAAACAGTAGCAGATGCTCCAATCTTCTGAAACTCACCGGACTCCAGAGCAAGACGCCTGAGAATATAGTAGACATTCGAACCCATGGAACCAGTATAGAGGTGAATCTCATCCAAGACAACATACTGTACTGTGCGAAGGATCGGTATCAGCCGAGAACGATTCCATCCCAGATGATAGTGCAGTACATCCGGATTCGTCAGGAGGATATCAGGAGGCCGCGCATAGATCTTGCGTCTTGCATTCTGTCCGACATCTCCGTCGAAGATACCCACTGTGAGAGTGGACTCCTCGCACATCCTCTGGATCTTCTCATATTGGTCTCTTGCCAGAGCTTTTGTTGGATAAATCAAGAGCGCTCGGACGCCAGGATTTCCAAAAGACTCCCGAGCACCGAGCAACAATAGCCTGATGATTGGGAGTATGAAGGCTTCCGTCTTACCTTGGGCAGTTGGAGCTGCAATGACGACATCCTCACCATCCTGGATGGCGTTGTAGGCTTCAGTCTGAAAATTGTACAACCGCGCAATGCCCTTTGATAGTAGATGCTCTTTGAGTCGTGTCGGAATCTTGAGTTCCTCGAGATCCTCGCCATATTCTGCTTCGCTCGTTGGAAAATACTTGTATGCAACCAGGTAGTCCCTCCCGGCGGAGAGGAGTGTCCGGATCTGTTCGGAAAGGTCGTTGAATCCAACGCCTTCTTCAGATACAAGCTCTCGAATCTTGTCCACCGACTGCACCTTGGAAGATGAACTTCTACCCCGCCTCTTTCTGGGCGCTTGAGAGGTGGAGACCTCGGTTTTCACAGTCTGGTCACCAGATTGAGGTGTTCCTATAGACCCACTCTGGATTGCCTTGGTGTACGCATCGTAGGCATCAAAGAGATCGTTTCTTCTGCCGTCTAGGGAAATCTCTGCATTGCACGATGGACAGAGGACTGTCCATATACCACCGCTCTTGAATATATCAAGCTTTGAGCCACATTTGGCACAATGCAGTACTGGCACATCAATCGAGCAAGTGTCTTCTGAGGTTCTTATCAAGGTTTACAAGGGGCTTGCGCCCGAGTAGGACCCATCCCAATGATGATGATACATCACAATACTTTTAACGGGTGTGCAGAAAATTTACACAACCGCCCGTTAGAATCGGGAGATGATGATTGATGGTAGAAGAAATCAATGCAAACGAACTTGAGAAAGTAATCGCTGAGAACAAGGTGGTCTTTGTGGACTGTCACGCAGTCTGGTGTCAACCCTGCAAGATGCTTACCCCGATTATGGAAGAGCTTCATGAAAAGTACTCTGAAAAGGGCTTCAAGGCAGTCAAGTTGGATGTTGATCAGAACCGACAGTTTAGCGCCGAGAATAGAATAACAGGCGTGCCAAGTGTTCTGGTCTATACTGATGGGCAGAGAGTCGTCTTCGACGATGGAAGCGGAAAGAAGACAGACAAGCTCGTAGGAGTCATGCCACCAGAAGTCTACGGCGAGCTTGTTGAGAACCTGCTTGCTCAATCTACGGCATAATCGAACAGACGTGGAACACTAGGAGGGCCACGTTCCCTCCCTCTTTTCTTATTCTGCTGACACACTAGTTACATTCATAGGCGTCGACCATACTGGCGCCAGTGAGCGTGATTGACTTGGTAAAGGACGCTGCTCCCATCGACATTCAAAGAATTGCAGATTCTAAGGAATTGGTCATTGTAGATTGTTGGGCTCCCTGGTGCGGACCGTGTCGAACACTGGGGCCAATACTGGAAGAGCTGGAGTCGAAGTACTCGGATAGAGATGGTATTGCCTTTCTGAAGATTGACGTTCAAGAGCATCGGGATTTTGCTTCCAGCAATCGTATCTCTGCAATTCCCTGTGTGCTGGTATATCACAAGGGAAACAGGGTCAAGTTTGACATTCCAGGACCAAAAGAATCGCGGATTGAAACCGATCGAATCATTGGCTTGAGGGCGCCCGAAGATTATGAGTTCGTCATTGAGCAATTTCTCTAGCTCGGGCTATATTATATGATGGTTTATATCCGAGAAGACAGTCTTCTAGACAACAGACCACTCGGAGGAACAGATAATGCCCATACTACCCTTTGGTGATAAGAACCCAAGTATTCACTCAACAGCATTCGTAAGTCCACAGGCCACCATTGTCGGAGACGTGGAAATAGGTGAGAGAACCAGCATCTGGCCTGGAGCTGTCATCCGAGGCGACTATGCTTCGGTGAGAATAGGAGAAGAGACCTGTGTTCAGGATAGCGTTGTTATCCATGCCCATGAGGAGGATAACCCCGCCATCATTGGTAGCAAGACTGTGATCGGTAGTGCTTCAGTGCTTCATGGTGTATATCTGGGAGATGCTGCCAATATCGGAGAGGGCTGTGTTGTGTTCGATGGTGCCACGCTAGGAGAAGGGGTATTACTCACACCCGGAAGTATCGTGCCCGCCAATGTTGTCATCCCGCCCAGAAGCCTCAACAGTGGTGCCCCTGCAGCTCAGGTGAGAGAACTCTCTCGTGAAGAAGTGGAGAAACAGACCTATAGAGCGGAAATCATCGCCCAGGTGTTCCAGAAACTCAGGGCCTGGCAGCTAACTGTATAGGTCACATGGTTTCACGAGATAGATTGGTCATATTCTCTGGACCATTTTCTGTGATCAGATACATATCAGATATCTTCACAGCCCCCTCGTCAGAGTCAGCACACATGGGAGTCAGCGATAGGACCATGCCCTCCTTGAGAGTGCCTTCAGATTCTGGCATGAGAAACGGAGGCTCGATCAGGTCAAGTCCGATTGAGTTTCCGTATGGCTTGTAGAGATTCCATGAGAGTCCGCAGTTCTGGAACTCGTCATGGATTGCCATGCCCACTTCTCGCACTGGAGTTCCCGAAACAAGAATATCCTCAAATCTTGTTGTCAGGCCTAAGATGCCATTGAATGCTGCAGACTGCTCTTCAGAAGGGGATCCTGCATGGACGGTGCGCGCAATCTCTGCGAAGTAACCTAGATGGCTCACAGTGATATCAATGATCACAAGGTCGTCCTCCTCGATCCGCTGGACACCGGGTTGAGCAAAGGGATATCTCGCATGTGAGCCTGTGAGTACAGCAGCCCTGATGCCTCTCAGCTGACCTCCAGCCCCACGCATCGCTGCTTCAATCTCAAGCGAGGCCTCACTCTCTGTCTTTCCGGCGGTCACAATCTCGAGAGCGGTTCTGATCCCAATCTCCGCCACACTGATTGCACGGCGGATGGTATCTATCTCTGAGTGATCCTTCACCTGTCTGAGCCTGTATAGAGCTGGAGAATAGTCCTTGAATCCAGCACCGGGAAGGGAGCTCTTCAGCAAATCGAATTCATCTATGGTGAGCCAGTCATGTTGAAGGCCGATTACCGACTTGTCTACCCCAGAGTCACGTATAGCCTGCACAATACGCCTCCAGAACTGAGGAGTGTATGTTGAGTACCAACGTTCTGTGGTCTCATCCTGAAACGTGAGTACTTGTCCCATCACCGACTCGGCCACAAGGAGCTCACGCTGGAGTTCGGACACTATGAGCTTGGGGTTCTCATTCTTGACAATTAGGCATCCCGTCGGAAGGTGGTCATGTGGGCTCTCGTAGCCGGTCATATACTGCACGTCAGACCGACGCGTCGCTATGATGGCTTCTACTCCTTCATGATCCATTGACCGGTGAACCCGTTCAAGTCTTTGTGGCGTGAACTGCATTTCATACATTCCTCAAGCATATGCACATCCAGGATGCGTAATCCATCGCAACTTCCCGTTCGACATTGTCAGGCATTTAAGCCTCTCGCATGCGTCATGGAAAAAATGCTCTAAGAGAAGATGGCGGGACCGGCCAGACTTGAGCTTCAGAAAATGTGGCAGACAACATCTAGGCACACTCAGAACCTACAATACGGGTAGACATCCTGATTGCCGATAGACTTTAGTGAAAGCTCTCGCTTAGGTTCGTAGGTAAGGAGGTCAGATTCTGTTGAAAGTACGTGGTGGAGAACTCCGTAAGACTGTGAATCTTGAAGCTGGCGACTGGGACTATGTGGAGATACCCTGCCGAGAAGGAACTGAGATTACCATCAGAGCAGCCGAAGAGGACGGTGATGACTTCAGTGCGTATCTGCTCAAGTCCGATGATATCAAACGTATCCCTCTGATAGGAGGAGCTCTCGAAAAGATACCGATTCTTGGCAAGAAGACTCTCGACTTCAATACGGAGGATGTTCTTTGGAGCAAGGAGAAGGTGTCGAGCGTAGACCACTCCCACACAGCTGATTGTCGTACTGTGTACTATCTCTTCCTAGATAACATGCATGCAAAATCAAGATGGAAAGCAATCGATGTGCATGTCTGCGTTGATCACCCGCCACTAGAAGTAGGCGATGAGCCCTTGCGTGAGAGTTTCGAGGTGGACGCCGGCTATTTGGAAACTATCGATGTGAACGTTAACAGAGGCGATGTCATCCGAGTCTTCGGGCGCGTCACAAGCGGCAATGATATCAATGTTCACATACTCAGCAAGATGTACGAAACCCCCGATACTATTCACCTAGACAAATCCTATTGGAGCAAAGAGAAACTGGGAGAGATAGATGTCGAGTACCACTGTACGAAGAGCGAACCCCTGCTCGTTGTGTTCGACAACGGGTACTCTCTGCGGACAACCAAGACGGTAGATGTTTCCATTCAGGTTGTCAGGTCGGAGGAGTCTCTGAGAGCGGGAAACAAGTGTCCCTTCTGCTCGGCAAGAATCGAGGGGGGAATGGCCTTCTGCCCGCACTGCGGTGGAAAACTCTAGTTGCAATCTGGAGACACTATCGGGTAGTAGGAGTGGACGGATGACTGTGTATTCAAAACAGCTCAAGGGGGCCTAATATGGCAGAGGAGGTGAAACATAAGGATGGACCGTGATAGACTTCTCTGTGTTGTGTTGTTCTTCGCCCTCTTTTTGGTCTTCACATTCGATATTGTCTTGAGCATACGCATTATTACAGAGTCCTTGGATGCCTCTCAGCTCTCACAAATATCGAACGTAGTAAGGGTGATAGGTATCATAGAAGGATTGCTGATTGTGATGCTCCTTGGAGCCCTGACCTTCCTCGGCGTCGAGTGGGAGAACTAGTCATTCTCCAGGATGCTTCTAGAATCCCTAATAGAGCACGTGCCGTGCAGAAGTATAGTATGACCAGCCAGACTTGAGTGAGAATGCAGTACAATTATCAGAGCAAGAGCAGTCTTAGGAGTATTCAGTGGGGTGGCCTACACTCAGCCTTCTCGCTCGCGTCGAAGCTCCTTCCGAAGGGACATTTCATCGATCTCTTCGTTCATTTGCTTGTAGTCCCCATTAAGCTCGAATTGGGGAAGTAGATAGATCCACTCGACGTTCTCGCCATCCTCCGTGGTGAAATAGTCAGACACATAGTCCCCTATCGTCGGAGCGAAGTCCGTTTCGAATCCTTTCGTCCTCAGATGCTCCAAAAGAAAAGGAGGTTTCTGGAGCGTCTTTGGCTCCAGAAACGCTAGGGAATCCATCTACAATCAGGACGCATCAGGATTTGTTATCCATACATAGTGATATGATGTGCTAATAGTCACACCAATGCCAGCTGGAGGGTTTCCTGAAGAGAGATGATTCCAGCTATCCCAATAACCTCCCGCAGTCTGTGTGCTCTGGAATCTGAAGTTAAAGTCTGGTGTCTGGGCATCGGTTTCGTATATCTCTTCATAGAGAGTGAAACAAGAATACCAGCCTGTCCATGGAATAATGCCAACATGCCAGGTATCCGTCAGCTGGAATTCACTACCGCCTGTATATACTGTTTTGGTCCAATTTATCCATCCCCCCACAACAAGGTTGTATGTGAGGTAGCCGTTGTTCAAGTACATCTCAAACATATAGCTGGTGTCTGTGGACAGAGTGATTGCACTGGCGTCATAGTGATACTGCATCGAACCATCCCAATTGGGAGTAGTCCAACTCCACGTAAGACCCCAGTGGCCATAGCAAGCTGAGAATCAGATTTGATTGTAGCTACCAGCGTCATCGAAGCAAGAGATCAAGACATAATAGAACTCTTGGCTGCCAAGCAGACCATCCGGGGTTCTAATTGTGGTGCAAAGGTAGTCCGTGGTCCCCATCGCCCAAGGACAGATTGTACCTCTCCACCAGTGAGCCGAAAAGCCTGGATCAGATGTTTGATACCCTTGGGTTTCATTCATTGCATTCAGGCCGCTTCCTGATATGGGAGGCATGCGCATCGCCTCTGGTGGAGGAGTCTGCTGATACTCATTCGTAACGTTCACAACAAGACCGAATTGCGCAATCGATAATGCTAGTGCAATTGTGACTGCAGATGCAGTTGATTTACTTAGCAAGGTCAATAATGTTAACCCCCTTAGTTACCGGATGAGCAACTCATCCGTACGACCTTATACCCACCTTGCATAAGAATTCATCGAACTTACGGGTCCGACGCTTCATCACAATAGCACACAGTTGTTTAGATGAAAGTGAGGTATTTCACTACCGCAGCCCTCTACAGAATGCCCATCTCGCGTTTTCTGCAACAATGTGGGCCGTCATGTGAGAAACAAGCCATTTGGATTTATGCACATACCGCTACAAGAGCCGGCTTCGACAGGATAGTCCGCAGACGCTTAGAATACTCGAATCTACAGGTTGGGTCTGAAATGTCGGAAAACTAAAGAATAGCCGGTCACTTGGCGACAAGGTGAGTAGGCATGTCGTTATTTGAGATGGTGACTGACCAAACGCTGCTTCAGGCAGTACCGCCCAGAGAGGCGCCTCCAATAGAATTCCCATCTGAATGGATTCTCCTCACCGCATTTGTTTCCTTGGTGTGTATCGCCTTCATCGTGCAAAAAGCAATCTCTCAACAAAGAGATAGAGAGGGTCACGGAATCCCAACCACGTTTGCGAAACACCTCGACGTCACCTCAGTGTTTCTGATGATGACCCTCTTGGGCACGCTGGCCCCGTATGGAATATCTTACCGAGGCTATACAGATATCTCGACCATGGAGTTCTTCTTCAACCTGCAGCTAGTTTCTTTCCTCTGGTTTCTCTGGTTTGGAACAGATTCTTGGGGGTTCTACCTGCTTTCTTTGCCGAACCTTGCATGGTCACTAACCTTGTTGGCATTCTACCTCGTCTACGTATATGAGCTGATTGAGTATTGTCAGGGCCAAACAGGCTGGATGAGAGTGGTCTTAACATGGCTAATCAGTCAACTCCCCGTTGTGATTATGCTCATCCCTAACTACCTAGCAGGATTGTTCCTCAGGGAGCTCTTCTATGAGGGGCCCACATTCATCACCCTTGTGGTGGGGCTGATCATAATGAGAATCGCAAACCCAAAACCATCAAGAGAGCCTTGGTGATTAGAACTGAGATTTGCGGATTTCTTTATTTGTGTGGGATGGGTGGCGGACTTATCGAGTCCTAAGTTGAATCAGTCTTCCTGCCATTTTTCATTGCAGATCGGTGCAACTCTTAGGCATCCTATGCTGCAAGGTGCGGTGAGGTATAAATTGCTGAATCGCCCCGATTTGAAGTCGCGACTTGGCCTCAGTGTTATTAGCAAGCAACCCCTTCATAAGCTTCAACTGCGGTGACACCGTTTCTAACCTAGGATATTCTGTGGATATACCGCCCTCAACTGACCAGATCGCCCCCTAGCTAGCCCTCTGTACAGGCGATTTGCAGAAATCCATTCTGTGAAGAATCGGGAGGTCTTGGATGAGAAGAAGGTTAATCTAGAGACAGACCTAGTCTGCGGGTGTGCTTTCGATAGGAATTAATATGATCCGGGGGTATCGTTATGCACAAAGGAGCATCGACTTTGGCCGCACAGAGTAGAAACTCCCATATGGTACGATGGTCATGGTGGAATGAAGATTGAGCGAAGAGAAAGAGGAAATGGACAAAGAACTAGTCAGGTTTGAGTATTCTTATGACCCTGATTTTCGTGAGTATTACGTAACAGGCGCAAGAGGAGGGCTCCAGAATATATACCACTTAAGGATGTACTTCTACAAGGACAAACTGAAGTTCCGTTCCATGAATGAAGTAATGATTGAGCATAAGGATGGTCAGCGAGAGATACGGCCAGAAGATCCTGTAGATGGACCACGAACCGTAGAGCGAAAGTTTATAGTGGGTTTGAACCTCTCGTTTAACGCGGTAAGAGAACTCTCACGGTTTCTGCATGAGAAGGTCAAGGAAATTGATGGTATAGAAAGGAAATTGCAGACGGAATTGTACGACGAGGAAAAAGAAAATGACTCTGTGTAGCCGAGTATTACCAGATGAAACCACCGAGAGGGATTCAGCAATACCGGGGTGGTATGTTCCGGAGGATTCATTCGAAAGCACTCCGTTTCTCGTAGTTGAGATTAGGATACATATCAGTGAAATCGAATGTAGATTAGAGGGTTCTGAGGTCGATGTCACAGGCCGATACCTGATTTATGGCGGCAATCCGACACTCGATGCTTTATTTTCAATATTCGGCATATTGGGCGAAGAAGAAAGCGCCGAGTTGACCGAGGCTATGAGGGAAGTGAGAGAGAGATTCTCGGAAGATATGAGGAAAAGACTCTGGGAGACATCAGATGATTCTAGCTGATACCTCTTTCATCATTGATGTGATGAAAGGGGAAAAAGCAGCCTATAAGAAGCTAGAGGAGTTGAAGAGAGGGGGAATTTCCCTTCTTGTATCGACTATCACAATGTACGAGTTATACGCAGGGGTTTCTCAGGCAGTGAAAATGAAGAACGAAAAGAAGAAGGTAGAAACTGCGCTGTCAAAGATGCGAATCGTTGAATTCGATGAAAGAAGTGCAGTGGAATCTGGGCAGGTCCACGGCTACCTACACACCACCGGCCAGATGATTGATATTCCAGACATCATGATTGCAGGAACGGCAAGAGCCTGCGATTATGAGATTCTAACGAGAAACCACGAGCATTTCAAGAGGGTGCCAAGAGTCAGAGTAGAGTGCTACTAGTATATCTGAGTCCATGAAGAAGACGGGGATTTTCAGTGGAACCCTTAGAGTTGAACAGACGAGGTCAGCGTGTGCCCGGATGACTCAATATGTTCGTTCGCGTCGGATGTCCTTTCTTAGTGACATATCCTCAAGCTCTTTCATAGTCTGTTTGAAGTCCTCAGTGAGCTCGAACTCGGGAATCAGGCGGATCCATTTCACAAGTTTGCCTTCTTCAGCCTTGAAGACATCAGAAACACGAATATCAGCGATTGGGACATACTGAGTTTCGAATCCTTTGTTTCGCAGTTTTTCCAAGAGCTCCTCGGCTCTTATCATCCCCAATCCCCGCTCGGTCTCCTGACGCCTAAGGATTCTTATGATTTGCTTCTTGATATCAGGCAACTGCTTCAATTCCTCAGACTCTTCTTCACTGAGTGCACGCAAGAACCAGCGCAACTCTCCAACCTCTACGCCCCTGGTGTCACGGCAATAATCGATTGTCTTGTCAATGAGCCAATTGTCTAAGGCATACTCGATAACTTGGTCAGGTGAACCCGCATCTTGATAGTCGATTCTCTTCTCAAGCAGGGCTCTTACGTCTTCAACTGGCAGTCCCTGAGGTCCGGCCTCGCGCAGTATCTCCAAAAGAAGCAAGATTAATCTATCAAACATCCTTCTCACGATTGATTCCTCTCCCTTGGATTTGAACACCATAGAATCATCAGAATGGTGACTCCGGTGCCTTCCGCGAGGACACCCTACTGCATGAAGCATGGAGACCTGAACAACGGGCTGAGTCACCCTTCCCGCTCGCGCCTAAGCTCCTTCTGCAAAGACATCTCATCAAGCTCTCTCATACCTTGCTTGTATTCCTCGGTCAGCTCAAACTGGGGAACCAGATAGATCCACTCGACGTTCTCACCGTCTTCCGTTTTGAAATAATCCGATACATAGTCCTCAATCGACGGAGCAAAGTCCGTTTCGAATCCTTTGGCTCTGAGATACTCCAGAAGATCTCTCTCCCGCATCGTTCCAAGCCCTTCCTCGGTTTCCTGTGCTCTCAGAATCCGTATCGTTTCTTTCTCGATTTCAGATAGTCGCCTCAGTTTCTCAGATTCGTCCTGTGTGAGTTTTCGGCAGAACCAGATGAGTGCTCCAACCTCTTCACCGCTCTTGTTGCGACGATAGTCAATGGTCTTATCAATGAGCCAGTTATCTAGGGCATGCCGGATTGCCTGATTTGCCAGACCTGGTTCTTTCAGGTCGTCGTGAGATTCAATCCGGTCCTCCAGAGCTTCTTCCAGGTCCTCAAGAGGCAACCCTGTCTGGTCACACGTATCTAGCAAATCCATGAGAATTGTGACATCTTTTTCCAGCATCTTACTCATTGTTATATTCCCTCGTTTTGAATTTTAACTCCTTCTCTAGTCAGATTATCCTTTATCTTCGACACCCGTTCGGCCCTCTTTCCCAGATACCTTTTGAGAAGCTCCTTCTTCTTGACGTCATTGGGAGGTGCAATGAGTGCAAGCCTAATCATGTCGTCAATGGTCTTCGTGCGTGCATACCACGAAATCGACACCCTGTCAGTCCTGCGCATGAGGCGTAGTGTGCCGGGAGACCGTGCTATCTTCACCCCTAGTCTTGAACCAATCTCTTCCATAGTCATCACTAGGCGGTTTGGGTTCTGCTTGATTTTTCTGGCAATGCCAACTGCAAGCTGAGCAGTCCTTCTGTCATCTGATTCGCGAAGTCTTTTGAGCTCGCCCCATTCTATACTCCAGCATTTTCTCCGCAGTTTTCCAAACTTTTTGATGAATGCTACTTCCTCTTTGTCGAGCATTGGCTCGAAGTCGTAAGCCTCGCTCTTGTTCCCTGCATTTAGAGCATTCGAAAATGTCCAGGATATCGCCCTCGGCAACACCGTGCCATCCTGTGGAATGGAGTCTTCGATGATCGCGCAGAGAGCCTCCCAAGACTCCATGAAGAGCGAGATGTCTATCTCCGGATTGTGGATCGTCTTGTCCCCCGTTGGTAGACCGAGCTCTTGCAGTACTCGTCCAATCACGGTAGGAAGATGAGCGATGTAGCAATTATGGTCTTTCCGCCACTGAGGGTCGAGAAAGACTGCGCCTAGCCTCTGTACGGTCCGTTCAAAGATCTCGATCCGCGTGATTTCAGGCTCGTGGTAAGCTACCGCAGCGGTCTTCTTCAGACTCCCATCACAGACTATGGTCGCGATTATCCTAGCCCATATTACCAGCAGCTCCTCACGAGAAGGAAACCTCGGATTGGTGATACCCCCCATCCCGTTTTCTGTCGTAATCTTGGATATCTTTCCCTCAAGGTCCCGGATTGATTGACCCGACACACCCAAGAGAAACTCGAGGTGATCAGCACGCATTCGCATCTTAGTGATGTTGACTCGCGGAACCTTGTGTTCACCAAATACCCTGTCCATGAGCAGCTCAAGCCGCTCAACAATAATTCTCAAATCGCCGCCTCTATCACCTGTTAGGGCTTCCTTGGCATCAGCCAGCAACGAGGCTAGTGAGTTGATATCTTTGAAGTAGAAGAACTGGTCACGATACATGTGGAGTAGGCTCATCCGATCGGGATTCGGCTCGAACTCGAGGACCTCTCGTTCACTGATTCTGCGGATGCACCGCTCGGTGTTCTCAAGTCTTCCGTCTAGGGGCAGTTTCAGCCTTTTTCGCTGATACCACTCTTCCAAAATTATCTCCTCCTCCCGTCGCCGCAGGTCGGAGATGTCACGTGGTTCCGTTTCTCGCAGCCACTGACTGATTGTAGTATCGGACACCTCATACTTCAGTGCCAAGTCCTTTTGCAGGGTTTCCGGGTCGGCTAGTACACTGAAGTACTTCTCGCACATCTCGTAGTCGACTTTCTCTTCCCGCCCGTGTCTGGCCGCCAGTTTCCGTATATCGCCTGTTGACTCGATACAGACCTCAGGCGGCTCACCATTGGTCTCTACGTACAACCGTTTAAGCTCCAGTCGATGGAGTTCGCTCAGGAAACTGGGGATTTCCTCTTCTCTTGCCCATCTACGTATCTTCCACACAGCTACATTGTGCTCCTCTGCGAATTCCTTTTGATTGACCTCGCCCTCTTCCAGGGACTTCTTCAGTTTGAAGAACACGCGCACGTCATTATCTCTATCATCGAATTCCAGTCGAAATCTGAGATGCTGATGCCGTGCAAGGGACTCCTCGTACTGCCGCTCGGTGACAATGATACAACGCTTGTCCCAAGAGAGATCCTCAGCTGACTCAAAAGGGTTCTCCATCGCACCTGTGTCAGATTTGGCAGAGAGTCTGTTAAGCTGACCTAAGAGAATCTCTGCCCAGCGCCGTTCCACCTCCAAGTTCCAGATGTACTTCACAAGCTCGGGTGCGTTCGCATCGTCTGCGAGTTTCTCGAGATTCTCTCTGTCGATCCCCAGCTCCTCGGAAAGCTCACCAAGGCCGTCGGGGTCTTCCAGGTTCTCAAGCGCCTCTCTCACCCGTATGAAATTCTCTGCATCCCGAATCTTCTCATCTTGGCAATCGTCGTCAATCGACTCTCTGTGCATATTGACATGCTTCTCTAGGTCTTCTGTCTTCATGGAATCCTTGGCTGCATCCCGTATCTGTTCCTTCTCCTCTTCGGAGAGTCTGTCAAACTCCTCCTCAAGCACCCTCCTGAGGCGCTCCTCTCGCGTTTCAGGGAACATCGACGACCACACAGGCTCACCGTCAGGAAACATCCTTGAGCGTCCTTCGAACCGAGTATTGTGTTCATTGGGGGTGTTTCTTCTACCCCTGTCGCCCTCGTCCTCGTCGACTGCATCCTCTCTCTCCGATGTGTTCTCAGTGGGAGCCTCTCTCCTTTCCTCAGTGGTATTCTCGCATTCAACTGCATCAGTCTCAACATCAGGTTCAAGTGATTCTGCCTGCTCAGTATCATCCCTCGAGTTCTTCTCTGGCTCCATTCCCTCAGGAACTTCCATGCCTTGAGGAGTCAGGGTTTGCTTCTCCTTAGACCCCATATCCTCCTCAACGGTTCTGATATCGTCTTCCTCGGCCTTCTCCGGTGCTTCCTCCGAGGTCTCTCGTTCTTTCGATCTTTCGTCCCCCTCGCTTTCTTCAGATACCTCGCTCGATGATTCTTCGGAGAACTCTTCACTTGTCTTCTCCTCAGTGACAATCTCTGAATCCTCAGTCTGCAAACGCTTCTCAGTAGCCTCCTCCGGATCTGCGGTGCTCTCAACCTCCATGGTGACTGTGACCTGCTGGCTCCCCGCATTCTCCTCCAAATGATCTTCATTCCGCTCCGATTGATCAGTGTCTGAATGCTCGGGGGTTTCTTCGGGTTCGGTATGAGTCCGGTCCTCGGCCTCGTCTGAGTCGAGTTTTTCCTTCAACTCTGACCTGTACTGCTCCTGGAGTTGTTCGGAGGTGTCCTTTATCTGAGAGGCCCTCTCAGATGGTGATCCGTCAGTGTTGTCACCGACATCATCCACCTCGGCTTCGCCACTATTCTCCACATTCTCTTCTTGCTCCAGTTCCTCCCTGAACTCGCGGACCCGCGCATCAACATCGACTCGTTCCAGCTCCTCCCTGAATTCACTTATCCGTGACTCAAGCTCTTCTTCGGCCTCGATTTCTCCTCTGAACTCGCTCATCTGATTCTCAACATCGAGCCGATCCTCCCGTATATCCTCAGTATCAGAGTACTCTTCGTTAGCCTCATCCTTCTGATACTCCTTGCCCTGCCCGGGGTTGTCGACCACAGCCACGACCCCTATCAAGCAGTTCCTTGGATTGCTCGCCGGATGGACTCCTGCATGAGCACATCCTGTGGAGCATCAAGAATCACCACAGCACGCTCAAACAACCACTCGGCGACATGATGCGCATTGCAGCCCTCAGGGCCAAATTTCTCAGCAAATCGAATCAGCATACGTCTTATCTTGCTAAGATCCCCATCTACTGCCTCTCTTAGACTCTCGTAGTACATCGAAGAAAAGCTATGCGTTTCGATTGCAGCTAGGAAGAACCGTTGGGTTTCGGCATCAAGGTCTTGCTCAGTCTGCTGAACTATTGGGGCTTCTTTTTGCTCCGCTGCCTCAGACGCATCCCATTTCTTCTTGAGAAGTGCCAGTTCTTCTTGGAGGATATCTTTGAAGGGAATGGATATCCGCCTCACAACATGCGGGCTGTACTCGTCTACAACCTTAAGCAGAACTGCGATTCGTTCCTTGTATAGCCTTTCTTGAAGGTCGAGCTGTCTTTGTCCGAAATGAGCCCATAACTTCTCCACCAGTATCTCGTGCCGTGCAGCCTCTGATTCCTCCATGCTATCAGGACACAGTATCTGAAGGAAGAGGCTCACAAGAGGCTCAGAGAGTGAAGATCCGGTAATGCGTTCAAGAACAATCCAGAGCAGTTCGGCTAGCTTGGTCAACAGTATTATTTTCTCCCTTCTGAGGAAAGCCATGTAGTTGTTTACGAGAAAATCGGAACGAGCAAAACCCACTACATTCCATGCTACTCTGAGGTCAATCTCGACTGATGCACCGGTGGGGGATTCCGAGGCCTCAAGAAACACGAAGGGATTGCTGAGCCCTGCACTGATTGCCGGGTGCTCCTTGTAGACCTGCGTCATGCGCTCTCGTACCCAGTCTCTCAGACTGGTTTTCGTCCCTGCCCCGACGGGTGCTCTCTTTGGAGGAGGATGCACCGAAATGTACATGGGTTGCCCATCACCTGCGAACTTGGCAATAGCATGTCCCACAGGGAGAGAACCGACCATCTTCAGCTGCTCCTCGTTGAGGTCAAGTTTCATCGCTATCGTTCTCCGGTCTACACCTGTAGACAGACGATGTAAGATGGTGGTGACCGGAAGGCTCATGGCGTGTTCGTCAAGACTGGAGGGAAGTTGATCTAAGATCACAACCCCCAAACCATTACGACGCGACTCGCGCAGTACCTCCACAATGGAACGGATGGCATGGCTTCGGGCTGCGTGCTCCTCATCCACCGATCGCTCACCAGTTCGAACAAGAAAGTGATGTGCCTCCTCCAATACGAGCAGGAATCGCAGAGGTTTCGCCGCTGTCATCTCCAGAGCTTTTGCCTGGAAGTACCGAGCCACATTGACGACGAGGAGTGAAGCAAAGAGTGCCCGCTCATCTGCGCTTAGACCATCCAATGCTATGACGGTTGGAACCGAGACCAGTTCCTCAACAGTCATGCCAGTCAACGTGTTGAATACCCGGTAGAGTGGGCCACTCATTAACGACCGGAATCTGCCCCGGAGTGCACCAATGAGGTCTTGGTTCTGCCTGTCACTGTATTCAAGAACATCACGTTCGAGGTGAGCGACGGAATCAAGGAGGTCAGACATAAGGACGGCATGTCCGTGAGCGTTGTGATTACGGTCATACTGACATCGTTCGAAACTATTGTCTATGCACATCTCCGTGTACTCCCTCACGATTCCAATACTTGGTGCAGAGGCGATGTAGGCCGCCTTGACATCAGCTAGGATGGTATTCACCAACACTCCCTCCGAGAATTCATGAGGGTTGAACCGTAGCGGAGCCGTCCGCTCATCGCCGGGAGTGAAGAAGCGCAATGAGGGGATCTCGCGGGCAAGAGAAACATAGTCATCAGTTAGGGTGGGGGTCAAGACAAGAAACGGTATCTTGGACTCGTGAACAGAACTGAGTATTCGCTTGACAGTGGACGTCTTACCGCTCCCAGTATCACCGAATACCTCCACATGGCGAACCATGTCTTCAAGCGCGAAGTGAACGGGTCCCACCTTAGCCCCTGACTCATCAAGCTCCGAGCCCAGACTGAACTTGCCTGTCCGTTGAGGGGGTGTGCTTCTGCGCCGCGGGGTCTCCGCTGGTGGGTGCTCGCCAGACTGAGTCTTGCCTGTTACGAATCGTGCACGATTGACCACCTCAAGGCCGAGATCAATGGGTGGGATGACCATAACAGGAACAATCTCCTCAGGAACCATGAGGGTCCAATTGGGAGGTTGCCTGCCATTTGTCAGTGCCCTGAGAGTGTTGTTACTCTTCTTGGTCTTGATTGACAGTCCAGTGCGATCAGAGGAGGGTCGAACGCGCCCCATGATTGCCGCCAGTATATCCTTTGCACACTGCTCTGCAACACTACGGGTATATCCCTCACATGTCACAGAGATCGACGCCTTACAGGCATCAGTTGCCTCTTGGCGCCTTATCTGCATGGCCAGGTCTCTCGCCTCGTTGGATGCATCAATGTCTGTGAAGGTAACGGATTCGTGATTGTTCTGTCGAAGGATGCCGCCACCCGTATGCGAGACCGTCCTTGATGCGCGGCCTGTCGCGTACTCAAAGTCCCGTTTCAGACCATTGAGTTTCCACCGTGACGGACGCGCTGGCTCAATCAAGACTTGGATGGATCCTGCCCCAATGCTTCTGAGGTATCCGATAGCAATGGTCAGTCCATCGGCCGCCTCTTGGCCGACCTGGATGGGAGCAAGCGGACCGTCGAGGTAGGCAGTGACCTCAGCATCTCGTGGATTTTGCTCTTCAATGACAAACTCGTTGTGCGTTGTCAGAGTAAACCCCTTGAGAGAACTTGACAGTATGTTCTGAAGCTTCCAGACTCTGTTTCGTAGTTCGGATGTGTCCTCAGCATAGGTGAGATAGATGAGACGGAGTTTCCCTATGCTCCGCTTCAACATGAATCCGAATGGGATACCGCTCATCCGCACAGCCCTGATTATCTGATAGAACATCTCGGCACGATGGATCGCCTCCTCCCTTGTGTCACCGTCCGTCATGTACGTGCTGGGTATCTGCGTCACCTCCACACCTCCAAATACCTTCTTGCTTCGCCCGATGAGAGATGCAAGTGCCTTGCCAACTCGTTGGAGTATGCTCCTTTCTGTGGTGTTCTTCGAAGCCGCCAGAATCGAATGCTTGCTGTGTACGTAGAATGGGAAGAACACGAATCCAGTTCCCACCGCCACAGATGCAAGAACTTGCTGGAATGCGACCAGAGAATCCAGAACTAGTTCAAAGCTGCTTTCAAACATCAAGGTTGACAGAAACAGCAGAGCCGTTAGGAGCGTGTATCTCGGCATGATAGGCCTCATGAGATGTGCTCCAGATACCCACTTGCCAGACAACCGAAAGAGTCCGGTCATGACAGACGTATCCCAGAGGGCGGGTGCAAGGCCCAGAAGGCCTACTGCAATGCCCATAGCAGCCGTCGGGAGCAATCCGGAGAAGAACCGTGCTCTTGCCAGACTCTCGACTCGTTTTGACGCGCCTCGTGCTTTCAACATGTATACCTATACCTCCTGTACCGGGGAAGACAGGAGCCGAGGTGCCCGCCTGCCCCGTTTCTCATTCACAACAGCATTCGCGAGAGAAGAGATAAGATGTAGGTCGGACACCAAAATCGGTTATGCTAAGCCCTCTCCAAGTCTTAACCGCGAAAGAGTCCCTGTTATTACTATTGAGCGCCAATAGGTGCCGAAGTGGTAGGAACGGCGGTTATGAGTTCCCCTTCAGTATGGCAATTGGACAGATGTCTACAATGAATCACGCCCCGGGCCGCGACTTGTCATCTATCGAGAGCATCAGTAGCAATGAACACGGTCATCAGGATACACTGAGAAAACAGATGGCGGGACCGCCCCGATTCGAACGGGGGAACCCCAGCTAACTACAAGCGAAAGCTTACCGCAGGCTGGTGCCTTATGTACAGCCCTGGGGGGAAGACCTCCAGAGACCATGCTAGACTACGGCCCCGTTTCGATTCTGCGGGGATTTGTCTTATAGATGCTTCGCTGTGACCCCCGCTGTCTTACATTCCTCGCTTCTGTTGGCCTGAATCACAATAGTTAACTCCGACCGGTGTATATCTCAATGCCATGAACGATGAAGCTTCACCCAAAGGTATCCCCGGTCCGACGAACGTGGACGAGTATCTAGCCACGCTCTCGGAGGAATCGCAGATTGTGCTGAGGAATCTTCGTCAGAACATCAGATCTATCGTGCCGGATGCTGTCGAAACCATCAATTACAGGATTCCGACCATCAAGTACAGAGGGAAACCGCTGGTGGCGTTCTCGGCAGCCAAGAACCACCTGAGTTTCCACGTCATGAGTCCGTCCGTCCTGGAGGAACACAGGGCCGACCTGGTTGCGTATGGCACTACGGATGCCACGATACACTTCACTCCGGCCCGACCACTCCAGCGCTCGCTCCTTGAGAAGCTAATCAGGGCGCGCATCGAGGAGAATATGGAGGAGTAGGGAAACCCCTCGGGGTACCGGTAAGACTGCGTGATTCAGAACGGTCGCAGTCTAGTGGAGGAGAACGACCTCGGCCGCCCACCCACCTTGGTCACGCGCATGGTGGCCTCGACGGTCTGGAGGATGAAGCTCTCACCCTCGTCCAGGTTCTGGAGAACGTTCCTGCCAGAGTGGCTGTTGAGGTAGCGGGCGAACTTCTCGGCGACCTCGCAGGCGCGCCGTTCGGTCTCCGAGTTGAGTAGCGTCATGGGGGTGGTCACCACCCTATGGTAGCGGATGGAGTGTTATAAAGCATCCAAATGAGAATGAACGGGGGTCTTTTTAGGCCTGAACGTCTTCATTCTAACTAGTCAGAGGTGCATCATGACCGTTGACCGCAATGGCGTATGCATGTAATTCATGATCGAAAGGTGCGTGAACCGGGATTTCGGGGATGACCACCCCAATACACAGTGGTCGTTACAGAATCGAGTGGTGGTTGGTCTGATTGGATGAAGAGGAATTAGTGTTTCAGGAAGAGATCGAGTCTGCCCTGCGGGGAAAGACTCTGAGTGTGTATTGGTGGCTTCTGAGTCATCCGGGCCCTTGTAGTGGTCGCGAGGTGCAACGAGCACTTGGATTTTCAAGTCCCAGCCTCGCGATCTATCACATCGACAAGCTCAAGGACATCGGTCTCGTGCGAACTGATAGGGATGGAATGCATCATATATCGCGGGAGGTGAGTGCTGGCCTCCTGAAGTTCTTTGCCAGTGTTGGCCATCTCATCTTCCCACGATACCTTTTCTACGCGCTCTTCTACACATCCTGTCTGCTGCTGATGCCGATTCTCTTTCCCATCTACCCCAGTCCCATCCTCATCATCTGCTACGCTGTGTTGGCCTTCGGAGCCATCTCTTCTTGGTTTGAAACCATCAGAACGTGGAAACACCAACCCTTCTAGTTTTAGTACACGACCCTACTAAACATAGGATTATAGTAGTCATTGAGCATGTAACTGATGGGTCTTAGAGATGAAACGGAACGTATATGGAGTGTCGCTTGTTATCGCAGCATTGCTCCTCCCTTCAGCGGTTTCAATAGCCTACGCCCAAGTAGACATGGAGGGGTTTGCCTTTCGAGGGGAGGTCTATACGCCGGTGAATCAGACTGTTTTCGCATCACTGGTGCTGGAGGAGAGAGATCCGGCTGTGTATCCAGCAACGTATCAGACAGAGGAAAGCCCGGTGTTCAAGATAATCGGGAACTACTCGAAGGATATTCAGGTCTCGGAGGGAGAGGCTGTGAATACATCGATGAAGTTCGTATCGCGGTATTTGCCAGAGAATCTCACAACGGGACTTCGAGTGGCACTTCCTCATGAATACTTGTGGCCGGGCGCACCACAAATCATCCTAGACTACTTCTGGCCCCGCTGGGGACTAACACTGGTTTCGGATTCGTTTCGTGCAACTATCTTTGTCAATGCCGTTACTGGGACTGTTGTTGATGCTTACCTTAGTACTGGCAGTTCAGCATTGGAGTCTGCAGGGTTCCATCGAGATTCTCCGTTGAACAAGAGTGAAGCAGAGATGATTGCCAAGGATTTTCTTCTCCTGCAGAACTACACTCTTCCGCCCGATGCCTTCTACTCTGAGATTCCATGGAATGTGCCATGGGAAAGCAAGAGTTACTCGTCTACTCATTATATTAGCTTTCGTCAGTTCGTTCAGGGGGTACACATTCCATGGGGATATATCTGCGTCGAAGTTCAATCAGACACGGGGCTAGTAAGATCATTCACCTACAGATGGATTGACATTCGATCGGTTTCACTTCAGGGCATAATCAGTGATGAAGCGGCACGGAATAGAGTCTTGGAGAGCCTTCCAGACCCTTCCATGGGAAACATCGTCGATTCGATACTCGAGCTGAGGACAAGGGCAGTCAATCCCAGCGAAACCGCTTTCGAGATGACACTGGCATACGAGTTGACGCTTGTCACAACGTGGGGGACAAGATACGTGGTCGATGCCAATACAGGTGTCATCCTCGAGGCCGTTCCACTCTTGGGTGGGAGCCAAGATATCCTGCTGTATTCTCCATATGCCAGAATCGCCTATCTGTTTGGCGTAGCCCTCCTTCTCGCTCTTGTTGGCCGGCGGATTGCTCGGTATCAGCTCTTACCGAGAAGGGACGTTGCGCAAGACTGACTTGGCAGCCTAGACTTCACATGACTGGCAGTCTTTCGCTCTGTGTACGTTTCTCGCCGCAGTACTCCTTCTTCTCTTATTCTTCCGACTAGACCTCATTCTAGGATTGGCACCAGAAGTCCAAGTCGTAGTATCCTCCATGCGGGCTTGAGGTGCTGCTGATGACTATTAGATACTCTTTTGGGCCCGAACCCCACGTCATACTGATGGAATCCCTTGGGCTCGTGCTGGTTCTTTCCGCGTACAAGAGCCACTTGTAGTCGGAAAACCAGTAGTAGACTTTCACATTCACATACATCTCATCACTGGGCGTAACCATGAGCTCAATGTTGTGACTTATGTCTTCATTATGTTTCAGAGCATCAATATCCCCACACCAGAGCGGTTCATCATTGATATACCAAGCCCAACCAGACTGTCCGACATCGTGGTCGTACTTCTGGCTATCATAGCAGAAGCTTGGTGTAATATCCCACACTTCAAGATGAGCATTCCCATCACCAAGGACTGAGAAATCCGAGGGGATAACAGAGGTCTTCGCGACTGCATAATCCTTGCAGTCATAGAAGGTTTCGCCCAATACAGCCTTGTCGAAGAAGAACTTCACAAACTCCTTTGCGAGTTCCACATTGATATCAATTACCCAGCCACAATAGCAGTCAAGACCTGCTAGCAATGCACGTTCCGGAAGCGAATTTCCAAACCAAGACTCGCTAAGTGCACTGCCGCAGGCACAAGCAAAGAACAGTTTAGAATTGATATACATCGGCAGGTGTTCGGACCCGTAGAAACCATAGCTCGTGACAAGGTATTGGCTTAGCAGCGGGTATCCTGAGTGATCGCAGTGCCCTACAAAAAGGACGACCTCATCATAATTGAAGGCAAAATCAAGATCCGTCGGGGTTACATAGTAATCAAGCTCCGAATCATAGTTGTCTGTTCTGAGTCTATCATGTACCTCATTTGCTATCTGCCACGAGATGTCAGGCGATCCATATCCTATCGCTGTGCCTCCACAATAGGCTGAACCAAAGCTGCCTCCGAGTGTCTGGTTAGAGCCAATCAAGGCTCCATTCGCTGCATCGAACCAATACTCCACACATACTCCGCCTGCTATCGCGGCAACAACCCATGCATTGCGGAGAAGTCTTCCCTCACCACCAAAATCAGCGGACACAAGACCTATCTCTAACGTGGGTTCAAAATCATGGTTCGTTTCGAAAATAGAATCAAATACTGCAAGCATTTCTCTTTCATCCAATATCGTATGGTGCGTCATGTCTGGCCGTCCCCAACTGGCGGCAAAGGAACAGATCGCCCCAGTCACTGGATTCACACGGACAGAAATGAAGTCATTCTTGACGTTGTGTTCCCCGATGCGATGCAAAAATCCAATCCGCCAGCAGTTTCGTTCATTCCGTACACTACCGAGTACTCTATCGGAAACATCAGAATAGCCGTTGAGAGCTAGCTTTTCAAGGAATCTCTGCGTTATCATAATCGCTTGTTCAGCTGTTACATCCCAAGACTCATCTCCTCTTGGCCGCTTAGATTCATCACTGAGAAATATCATCTCGTGGCTTCCGCTCCGAAGCTCGATTTGAATTCGATATTTCATATTCTTCTCAAATTCGACAACCCATCTAGTGTCTATCCTGCCTACTGATACCAGAACAGTGTTTCCGCCCGGCTCCACGATTTTCCAAGCTTTGTGAACTGCACGGAATTCTTCTGAATCCACCTCGATGCCAATGCTACGGGCTTGGCCAATAAGCCTGCTGTCTATGGAACCCGAATCCACATTAGACGTCACGATTCCGACCAGAATCAGCAAGCTGAAAGAAACTGTCCAGAGTCGCCTCTTGTTATTAGTGCTAGACACATTCCCGAGAATCTTTCCCCTGTTCAGGACCGAAAGCACTCCCCGGATTGCGCATATTCTGCAATCCATAGTCCTAACAATTCCTTAGATATTTACTCTTCTTTCTTCCTATTTAATCTTTGTAGCAATCGGGAGAAAACCTATTTCCCGTAAACATCTGAAGCCAAGATTGAAGCTAGCAGAGCAGGGAGAAAAAGCATTGAGAACCCGGAAATACATTGATGGCATTCTGAATTCTGGAAGACTGCCCGAGGATGTAACTGGCAAGCTTAGAGTGCTTCTAGATAAGGCATGTCTGCTTACTGAGGCCATAATCCTGACAGGATCGTGGGCAGTTCAAGAGAACGATTTACACAGTGACATCGACCTCGTTTTTGTCGTAGAAGACCAGAGAAGAGATCGCACGGAGAAACTGGTCCAGAAGCTTAGACCGACTCATAGAAGAGGCGAACGCACCCTCATTGATATTTCTTTTCTAAGCGATTCGAGTATGAAAGAGAATCTGAAAGACCAAGAATACTTCACTATGTGGACTCGCCTCAGAATGGGAAAAGCCATCTGTGGAGATTTCCGAGAGATGTGCGTTCCTCCTGACTACAGTAGGGTAATCAGAATTTCCGGACAGTTGATTGATAAGTTCAACCGATGTGTTTCAAATCTGGATTCTCACACGCATTTCAGCGGGATATGTATAGACCTGATGAGCATCTTGGGAACGTACTATTACATCGAGAAACTCATCCTGCTGGACGAAATTCACCCTCAGACGAAAAGGGAATTCCTAAGGAAGTTGCTTGGCCCGTCCTACAGAACTATACATGACATCTACTACCGACTGCAGAGAAAGCTGTCTGATGGACTCAGACTTCAGGTCAGAGAAAGCACTGATTGGGTCTATAGTAACGAGGACTATGATCTAATTAATTCGCGGATAGCATCAATCCGCGACTACATTGTACGTGTCTACCGTAGTCTTCAGGATCAGGCTCAACTCTAGATTCGTTCATATCGGTTCACCAGTCTTCTCGGTATTAGGATGGCTGATTCGGGCGATTACCAACTCTCTGCAGACATTTAGAGTCTACCGCAGGCTGGTGCCTTATGTACAGCCCTGAAGGGGAGACCTCCAGAGACCATGCTAGACTACGGCCCCGTTCCGAGTCTGCGGGGATTTGTCTTATAGATGCTTCGCTGTGAGCTCAGAGAGGCCAGTACTCATGGACCTGAGGACTCGGCTGTCTTCCTGTTGTAGTCCGCCATGAACCAGATGTACTCCTTCAGCTGCTGCGAGATCTTCGTGGGGGGATACACAGGTTCGGAGGAATCGGTCGTCTCAATCTCGAACCCCAGTTCTCCCAGGGCCTCCTTTACCTGCTTGAACTGTTCCACTGAACAGGAGAGTCCAAGACCCGTGGTCGAGAGGATCTGATGGCCATAGGCGGTGAGCCAGAGGGGGCGGAGGTCAACTCCCCAAAGACTTCTCGCGCGCTCTATCACCTGCCCGGCGCATTTCTTGCCGAGCCCCCTCACCTCTCTTGCAAGGGTTGAGGGATCAGCCGTTGCCAAGTCATGAACCGACGAATACCCCTTTCTTGCAAGCCTTTCCCGAATCTTTGGCCCCACGCCGTATAACCACTCAGGTGAGAACCTCGGGTCTGTAACCTTGAGGCTCAATCTAAAATCTTGCAGCTCGTGCTTTCGTAACTGATCCGCAATCATCCTATCACCGGTGTGAACACACAGGCTCAATCTCAAATCCTGCAGCTCGTGCTTTCGTAACTCGAGGAGCCTGTTCATTCGCACAGCGACATTACCATGGATCAATACTGTTCGTTGTGCATCCATGCCGATAGTGGTTCCGCCCTCGTCTATCTGTCTACAGACAGCGTCGATGATTCTCTCTCGCATCGAGTCGCTGTCTGTTTCACCCAGGATGGAGGCCCGCTCCTCGTTAGTGATGTCCAGCAGGGGGAGTTCGTCCAGGTCTAGCGCCGTGAGAAGCCCCTGATTCAGATGAATGCCCTTCCATGTGTCTGGTTCGAGTTCATGAACGAGATGGGAGAGAAACCTGAGATGTTTCAGACCGTCGATGTGTAGAGGACGATCATATCTGATCTCTCGGCCTATCGCCAGCAAGGGGTTCTGACTCATTATGGCCTCGCGAGAAAGGAGCATAACACCAGAAATATCATAGAGACGGAGGTACTGCAGGCTGGTGCAGCCTAAGAGGGGGTTGAGGTCCAGCTCCTGCAATTCCCTGTTCCCAAAGAGATTGAGTGTCTGCAGGCTGGTGCAGCTGGCCAGGGGACTAAGGTCCAGCTCCTGCAACTGGTCCGCCCAGAGATAGATTTTCTGTAGGTCGGTGCAGCTGGCGAGGGGGCTGAGGTCCAGCTCCTGCAACTGGTTCTTACGAAGGTCGAGTTCCTGCAGGCTGGTGCAGCTGCTCAACGGGCTCAGATCCAGCTCCTGCAACTGGTTCCCATAGAGATTGAGTGTCTGCAGGCTGGTGCAGCTGCTCAACGGGCTCAGATCCAGCTCCTGCAACCGGTTATAATTGAGATTGAGTGTCTGCAGGCTGGTGCAGCTGCTCAACGGGCTCAGATCCAGCTTCTGCAACTGGTTCTTACGAAGGTCGAGTTCCTGCAGGCTGGTGCAGCTGGCCAGGGGACTAAGGTCCAGCTCCTGCAACTGGTTCTTACGAAGATCGAGTTCCTGCAGGCTGGTGCAGCTGCTCAGGGGGCTCAGGTCCAGCTCCCGCAACTGGTTATAATTGAGATTGAGTGTCTGCAGGCCGGCGCAGCTTGAGAGGGGGCTGAGGTCCAGACCCTGCAACTGGTTCCCGATAAGCCAGAGTTCCCGCAGGCCGGTGCAGCTGCTCAACGGGCCGAGGTCCAGCTCCTGCAACCGGTTATAATTGAGATTGAGTGTCTGCAGGCTGGTGCAGCTGGCCAGGGGGCTGAAGTCCAGACCCTGCAACTGGTTCCCGATAAGCCAGAGTTCCCGCAGGCCGGTGCAGCTGCTCAACGGGCCGAGGTCCAGCTCCCGCAACTGGTTATAACTGAGATTGAGTGTCTGCAGGCTGGTGCAGCTGGCCAGGGGGCTGAGATCCAGCTCCTGCAACCGGTTCCACCTGAGATTGAGTGTCTGCAGGCTGGTGCAGCTGGCCAGGGGGCTGAAGTCCAGACCCTGCAACTGGTTCCCGATAAGCCAGAGTTCCCGCAGGCCGGTGCAGCTGCTCAACGGGCCGAGGTCCAGCTCCCGCAACTGGTTATAACTGAGATTGAGTGTCTGCAGGCTGGTGCAGCTGGCCAGGGGGCTGAGATCCAGCTCCTGCAACTGGTTCCCATAGAGATTGAGTGTCTGCAGGCCGGTGCAGCTTGAGAGGGGGCTGAGGTCCAGCTCCTGCAACTGGTTCTTACGAAGATCGAGTTCCTGCAAGCTGGTGCAACTAGCCAGGGGGCTGAGGTCTAGCTCCTGCAACCGGTTCCCCCAGAGATAGATTCTCTGCAGGTCGGTGCAGCTTG
>CAYYQL010000009.1:33498-80103 GCA_964473825.1 uncultured archaeon | reverse complement strand
GTAATGCCACATGTTCTTGCTCTCATAAAGAGATGGAAGTCATATGGTGTAGACGCGGTGAGAAGTCCACCGTCTATCAACGAAGCTTCTTGAAGCCGCTAATTAGCAGAGCGACAGCCACCACACTTAGGAGAGATGACGCAATCACAATTCCCGCCCCCTCTCCGCTCAGTAAACTGGCACTCACATAGACTATTGCGAAGCTATAGGTTGCATTCTGTGCGTAGTCCTTGACTTCAATGGTCATATTGTGCATTCCTACACTCAGGTCATCAAGATTAACAGAGATGTTGCTATGCCAGTGTCCTGCGGCATAGACGCGTCCCAGGCCCAGCCGGACCGCATATTCAGCTGGAAACCTATCAATGGCTGACCATGTCACTGAATTGCCCAATGATTCTTGCGCGAAGGATACGTGCTCCGGTCTGTCGATGACGGGAGCTTGGTAGTCCACTAACTCCGAGGGATATCTATCTACAGCCCCTGCTGTGCCGGGGATTGGAAGTCTTGTTTGTTGGTCAAATTCGGTGTAGTTGTTTCCCCTGCTTACCCCGTCATCCCATGTATTGTTAGCCCCGTGGTCTACGGCGTTACGATTCCATGAAACGGTTCTCCAGATGGCATTCCAACCTATATGGTTGTAGTAGATTTCATTGCCACGACACGAGGCATCCAGTTGAATCCCCCACTGCGAATTGCCGAAGATGCTGTTGGATCTGACTAGCGTTGTGTTTGTGGATTGGAGCATCATCCCGATGGTGTTACGAAACAGACTGCTATTCTCTATTGTGTTGTTCATTGATATGCTGGAGGTGATTCCCTCGATGGCTCCGGTGATGTTGCAAGACTCTATCATGCACGAGTCACTCTGGAGAAGCCACACTCCATTCCGACCGTTTCGGATCTCAACATCCCGTATTATGATGTTCCGTGAGTTCTCAATCAAGACTGCTGCAGACTCGGTGGATTTCGCGACGAAGATGCAGTCTTGTATCAGCATGTGAGCGTCGATATCTCTGATGACGACGCAGGGCGGTTCTACCAGAACATTAGCGCCCTCTAGCCTGTAAGGGTCTTCTTTGGTTCCGGCGCCAGGAAGGTCAATAAGATTTTCATTGCTGACGAACTCTAGAGACTCATTAGCAAACTCTACAGTGTTCTCTGCAGGCCTTGCGAGAGTATTCTTGATGGTTGGCCGGGCATCTCCTACGAGTCCCGTTCGTTGAGGCAATACAAGAATAGCAATGAGCAGCAATAATATCATAGCTACCTTTCTTTGAATTCTGATCCCCTCCGTGCTTGGATCGAGCTGTTCATCCTAATGCATAGGCAGTTCCCGACATATACGTTTGACGAAAGTATTCCGACTCTCATCGGCCTATTACATCCGCATGCATTTGGTTTAGCTGCCTGAACGCCTCAGCATAATCCGGATTGTTAATCTGCAGGTAGACAACACCCTTTCCCTTATCAATGTCGATGAACCTAAGATTCCGTTCGAGAGACCTAGGTATGGCTCCGTAGAGTAGCAATAATATCATGACTCCGGAGCTGATAGCGAGTCCCACAGCTGGAAGCAAGAGTGGTCGTGAGTACTGAACGGCATTGATTACTGCAAGGATGTAGTAGAGGACAACATAGAACAGGCCAAAGAATCCACAGACGGCGACCAGCTTACTCCTATCGGTTCTGAGACTGCCAGTGCCATGTTGCATGCAAGTCGGAACCCAAAAGGTGGCTGCACCCCTTGCCTGTGCTAGGGCCGTATCCACTTCGTTTCTTACGCCTCTGTACTCACTGATGATATTATCGGATTCTTTGTTGAAGCTCGATTTCTCGATAACTGTGACAGTGACAAGATCCTCGGGCTCCCGCATACAGACCGGACATGCCTCGGGGAACTCCAGTTTGGACATTCTGCATCTTAGAGTATGTCTGGCCCAGCTGGGTTCATCCTCCCCAGCAGTGTCTTCTGTCAAGTTGTGTCATCTCTTCATGGTTTTATCGTCACTTCTCCGGGGGTATGATGACTATCTGAATGCTGGTCTGAGGCCTGCCTGTTTCATCTGTTGCTTCAAAGGTATCAAAGGTCATGCGATAGACAAACCGTTTCTCTCGCTTCTTGATCTCATGTGCAATCCTCACGGTGAGACCCGTGCCCTTGAATCCAAATCCCCTGATTGCCACAATGCGTCTGTCAGCTTTGACAAGGTCATGGGCTGTGGCTGCAACCTTCAGGAAATCTATCCTCCCTGCCTTGTGTGAGACCTCCAACAGCACGTATTCGCTGGTAGGAAAAACTCCGATGTCCTCGTCCAGAGTTATGGAGACATAGGCGTCGTCAGCGAGTCTGAGCTGTTCAGGTATTCGTTCCCGGAGCGACATGGTGTGTGATAGGGTGTACCTCTCTAATCAACTTGATGTTGCATATTGATGTCACATCTTAGGATTAATATGAAGAATGGTGCATCGTTGAATTAGGAAGGTATTCTCTTGGAAAAGAACAAGATGACTGCCCTTGTGCTGGCCATTGTCGTCGTATCGTCTGTGGCTCTCGTTGCCCTCTGGTATCCCACAACGGTTCCCGATGTTCGAATAGGATATCTCAATCAGGACTTGCATCAGCTTGCTGTGCGTGTTGCGCTCAAGAAGGGCTGGTTTGAAGAAGAGGGTCTCAGTGTCCAGTTGTTGCAGTTTGGTAACGGTGCATATGAGATGGATGGTTTCCTAGGCGGCCAGATTGACATGGGCTATCTTGGTGCAGCGCCTGCTTTGACCAAGAGCATCAACCAAGATATTGGGATTACCATCTTGGCCGCTGTGAATCTAGAGGGCTCAGCCATCATGGTTCACAAAGGGGAATATGATTACGGGAGGATTGTAGATCTGTCTGATCTGGCAGGAAAGACAATCTATCATCCGGGTCCGTCTACCGTTCAGAACTTCATTCTGCGTCTTGCGCTCAACCAATCCGGTATGAGTATTGATGATGTTTCACTTGAAACTGCTAGACCCCAAGACATGGGTATATCTCTATCACCAGGCTCGCCTGCATTCATAGCATGGGAACCGTTTCCCTCTCTTGCTGAGTATGATGGCCTCGCCGTTCCTCTGCTGCTCTCTGGAGAGATATGGCCTCGTCACCCTTGTTGTGTAGTGGCATCTTCCAATAGTTTTCTCCAAGAACATCCCGATAGAGTTCAGAAGGTCATTAGTGTTCACAAGCGAGCTGAAGAATGGATTGTTCAGAACCCGATTGATGCCTTAGCAATTGCTGTTGATTGGCTTGGTGCAGAAGAGGAGGCTGTAGAGACCGCCTTTAACCGCATAATATACGACTACACTCTCAATCGGACGGGATTGGAGAGATACTTGGAGTTCCTGATTCATGAGGAACTGGTCGAAATGGACTATGGAGATATGGCCGAGTTTCTGGATGGTTTCATCAACAGCACATTTCTTGAGAGTGCCTGACCGCGGAGAAGAACGACAGACACAAAAGCCGCCATTTGAACTACGTGCGTGCAATGACCCAGTCTACTTCGACATCCCCGGGGGCTTATGCCGATGGTATTGCTGAAGAGCAGGGAGTATTCGCTTCTTTCCGAAACGTGCTTCTAAGACTGATCTTGCCAATCATCATTCTCCTTGCTATCTGGGAGTTTGTTGCATATGTTGCACGTGGATTTAGTCTCGTTGATGTTGGACATGCCTTCGTGGAGCTGCTGATTGAGGGGGACACAGATGGGGTCACACTCTTAGAACATGCCGGCAGGAGTATCTATCGGGTTTTGGTGGGGTTTCTTCTGGCTCTGGTAACTGCCTCGCCGCTGGGCATAGCCATCGGTAGATATCGCGTTATCAATGATATACTGAGTCCTGTGGTCGAGGCCCTGCGTCCTATCCCACCGATTGCTTGGATCCCGCTCTCAATTCTCATGTTCAGAACGAACTTACTTGGCGCTCAAGTCTTCATCATCTGGATTGGTGCATTTTTCCCAATTCTCCTCAATACGACAACAGGGGTAAAGCGAACAAATCCGGTCCACATCGACGTTGCCCGAAGTTTCGGAGCCGATGAACCGGAGATACTGCGTAAGATTGTCCTTCCATCCGCTGCTCCGGAAATGTTCGCCGGATTCAGGATTGGCTTCGGAATTGGTTGGATGTGTCTAGTTGCCGCAGAGATGATTGGTGGTGGATTGGGGCTGGGATACCTAGTCATAATATCTCAACAGCTCGGGCGAACCGGACAGACTATATCAGCAATGCTGATGATTGGTCTATTTGGTTTTTTCATCAGCTATGCGTTTCTCTATGTTGAAAAGAACATCTTGAGGTGGCGGACCGAAGTATCCATCTAACTCTCTTGCCTCGCCAATGCCTTCTCTTGCTCCACACGAAGCAGTTCAAGGATTTTTGCTCGGTATTCAAGACATCCCGTGCTGGCGCGTTCCCGTGGTCTCGACAGGTCCACAGCGAACTCCCTGATGAATTCTGCGGGCATGTTACTCATGACGAGTATCCTATCAGACATAAAGACCGCCTCATCAACGTTATGGGAAACAAATAGAATGGTCGATCCTGTTTCTTCCCAGATTCTCAGGAATTCTTCTTGAAGATAGTTGCGTGTCTGGGCATCTAGATTCGAGAGTCCTTCATCAGACACCAGCAGGTCGGGAGATGTGATGAGACTTCTTGCCATCTCCGTTTTTCTGGCCTGCCCTCCTGATATCTCATGAGGGAGATTGTCCTCCATGCCATTCATTCTGATCAGGGTGATTATCTTGTCTGAGAGTCTTCGTTTCTCCTCACGTGACAGACCCTTGATTTCCAGGCCGAACTCGATATTCTGTCTGACAGTTCGCCAAGGAAACAAGCTCTCTTGCTGGAAGATGTAGCCAACCTTGCTGTGACCCATTTTGACTTTCTTTCCGTCGATGAAGACTTCACCACTGTCAGGTTCCATGAGTCCGGCGATAATTTTCAGTAGAGTCGTCTTGCCGCATCCAGATGGCCCAACTATGCTTAGAAACTCGCCCTCGTGAACGTCAAATGAGATGTTCTCTAAGACCCTTGTAACTCCACCGTTTCCATTTGGATAACTCTTGTACAGGTTTCGAACTGAAAGTTTTGGCAAGCACATACACCTTCGAGTTTCTGCACATCTAACGATATAATCGAGTCCATAAGTGTTTTCAACCAGAGCCTGTTAGCTAGAACCGCACAAAGTACAAAAGGGCTCATACCCCGAATTCATATGTTAGACATGTTTACAGTCTAAGTGTCTGAATATATGATTTGGCTGGAACGTCGTTTCACTTGGGTTGGATGGTAACAGACTTGACTGCACCACGTATACTGTTTGAGATTGAGGATGATAGAAGTACTAGCGCCATTGCAGTCGGAGATATCACTGGCACACTGCAACCTGAGTTGTGCACCGGAGGGCGCGACGGTGTTATCAAGCTATACGATGCCAACGAGAGCGAAGTTCGCCTTCTGGCCCAGCATGATCTCCTTGGAAGTGTTCTCTCGATCCGAATAGCCGACGCCAACAATGACGGCCAGAATGAAATCGTGATTGGTCGGAGTATTGGACCAGGGGACATACCCGGCCAGACGGGAACACTGCAGGTCTATCGTTATGCCCCAAGTGGTTCTCTGGAGTTACTGGCTGAACACTCCATTGATCGCTTCGTCACCACGGTCGTTGTCACAGATGTTACTGGAGACAACAAGAATGAGATTCTGGCTGGAGGAAGCGATTCCACGCTCAGAGTTTTGAAGATGGACACAGATGACGTTCTCACAGAGTTTGCTAGATATGATCTAGATGACATGCCCATCACAATTGGAACTTGTGATGTCATTGGCGATGAGATTGACGAGATTGTCACGGGGAATCGTGACAAAACACTGCGCATATTCAAGGTGCGTGACCATGAAATCGAACAGATAGAGCTTCTAAACCTTCCGAGTCCCGTTATCTCTCTCTCGGCCGGCGACATTCTTGGAGACCGCAAGATGGAACTTGGAGTGGTCACCCATGACGGCTCAATCAGAATCTATCGAAACGAAGAGAGCAGACTAGACCTATTTTCCACTTTGGAGGGCGTCAATGCCCTGTCGATAAGAATCAAAGAACTCAATGCCGACCATATGGATGAGATTGTGATTGCCACATCCGATCACAGGGTGTTGTTCTACAATCTCTATATGGCCGAGCTCAAGAAACTCGCTGAGGTTCGCATCGATGAAAAGATACTTTCTCTTGCCGTAGGCGACGCGGGAGGCGATAATCGTAATGAGATTCTTGTGGGCATTTCTGAACGCCCATTGAAGGTCCTTGAGGGGCTCTATCAGATCATTCCGTCTTTCAGTGTTACGCAGACAGCAGAGGCAGGCACAGAGCTGACAGGCAGACTCACTGTTGTCAACGTCACTAACAAGACCATCTCGGGAATATCCGGTAAGATCTATCACTTCCCCAAAGACTCCATGACCGTAGAGCCTCAGCAGATTCAGATTGACTTGGGCCCTAACGAGAGTGCCACTAGAGAAATCACACTGAAACCCATGGCTGTGGGCAGTGCCATTGTACGTCCTATTGTTCTGATGTGGAAGGATAGTGAAGATCAGATAAAGCAGGCCACCACGCCTGAAACAGTCATAGTTGTAGAGAAAGGCTCTACCGCAGTAGCAGCAGCTGAGGAACCATCCGTTTCCTTAGGACGTGCAGAAAAGAGTTCTGCGAAGGAAACTGTCTACAAGGAGCCTTCATCCTTTGCTCCTGTCAAGGGGACTGGCTTTGGCTCGGTGTCCGCGGAAGAGAAAGCAGAGCTGGCAGCTGCCGTATCGGGAGGCGAGAAGGATGCCTCAATCCGAGAGGCCGAAGAATTGCTGGACAAGCTCTTTGGTGAAACACCGGCTCAACCCGATATGTCCGAGATTGACGGGATTCAGAGTGCAGTTGCTGGCGAAACTGAAACACAACCCTCCCTGGCCGAAACCCAAGTCACTGAAATCGAACCAGCACCTGATGAGAGTGCATTGGTTGCCGAGATTCGAATGCGGAAACCTAAGCCACCTAGACCCGGTACTCAAAGCGATGCATACAGCTATCTGTTTAAGACGATGATCACCGGTGAAGGTGCTGTGGGGAAGACAACACTTGTCAATCGATATGTGACCGGTGTTTTCGAGCGTGATTACAAGACAACAATCGGGAGTCAGTTTGCGGTCAAACTCACTCATGTCTTCCCGCCCGAATCAGAATATGCGGTCGGCATAAAAGTTCAAGCATGGGATGTAGCAGGCCAGGCACGATTTGCTGCAGTTCGAAAGATGTACTACAGTGGTGCTGCTGGTGTGATTCTTGTCTACGATGTGACCCGAAGACGCTCTTTCACCGAGTTGCCAAAATGGGTTCAAGAGGCTGATGAGTCCATAGGTACGCGTGTACCCATTGTTGTGGTAGGAAACAAAGTTGACTTGCCAGATCGAGCTGTGTCTTCTGAAGAGGCCAAGAAATGGGCAGAGGACCAAGGCTTTCTCTATATGGAAAGCAGCGCCAAGACCGGAGAGGGAGTTGCGGACATGTTTACGGTTCTATCCGAGGTCATGTGGCGTGAGGCGAGAAAGGCAACGGAGAAGAAGAAAGACAAGTCTTAGTCATCAGTTCTCGTTTCCAAGCGTTTCGCATCTACAATCCCCTGTTCAAAGGCACGGATGTTCAGTTTTCTATCACCCGGCATATTCTTGAGAGCCACTACCATATGAGTCCGTGATAGTGGGATATCTGCCAACTGCGAAGCCGCTCCGATCATGTAGGCGTTCAGTACTCTGGAGGTACCCAGTTTCTCCAAGAAGCTTACGGGAGAGATTACAATCAGATCTCTGCACAGCTCTCTCAAACAACTGGCAATATCATCGATGTGTGGATAATGAGTAGTTCCAGCGAGCGTTTCCATTGTTTCTATTCTCATATCGCTCATGACAACGGATGTTCTTCTGCCGCCGAAGTTTCGGGCTGCGCGAAGTGTTTCCAAGGGCTCCAGTCCCAACATGAGGTCCACCTCCCTCTGAGGTATCAGTGGGCCCGTGCACTCTTTCGAGATTCTCAGATGAGTGATGACCCCTCCACCACGCCTTGACGCTCCAAAAGTTTCTCCGATGACTGGTTTCATTTCTGCCTCCATCGCTGCATCAGCCAGCACGGCTCCACACTGCAGATTTCCCTGTCCCCCTACTCCTGCGATCATTATGTTGTAACTGTTCATTAGAATTCCTCCCACTTGATGGCCCCATGAGGGCAAATCTCAATGCACGCGCCACATTGCACGCATGCAGCTTTATCAACTTCCGCAACCTCTTCTGCTTCGTTCCAGACGAGTGCGCAGCATCCGAACTCGCCCACACAGATTCGGCAGTCCGTTCCTTGGCACAGTCCACTATCAACAAGTACTCGTTTCTCGGTAGTCTCTTCTGGCCTTCTCCTGTTCTCCAGACGACAGACCCCTCTCAACAGAACGACTTTCAGTCCGGGCCTATTGACCGCGTCCCAAAGCAGATCAATGGTTTCTTGTACCTCTCGAGCGTCTCCTATGAGAAGATGATCCGGTCCAATGCCTCTAACTACATCAGCTATCTCAACCAGCTTGTCCCCTGACGCCTGACTATCTGAACCCGGATGTGATTGAAAACCTGTCATAGCGGTTGTGCCGTTGTCCAGAATCAGGAATGTCAGGTCGAGGTTCTTGTGTCTTGCATTTATCAACCCGGGTAGACACGCGTGATAGAAGGTTGAGTCCCCGGCCACCGCAATCGTCTTTGTCTTCAGTCCGAACTGCTTCAACTGGGCGATTCCATTGGCTGTGCCAATTCCTGAGCCCATCGCCTGCATGGTGTTCATGATGCGATGGTAAAACACACCAAGAGAGTAGCATCCAATATCGCCCGTGACGATGAGGTTTCCTTTCAGCCTTCTTCTTAGTCTGGTGAGTGCCCAGTAGGCATTTCTGTGGGTGCAACCCGCGCAAAATGTGAGGGGTCGAGGAACAACTAGGTCATCGATCCGCGCCAGTAGTTCTCTTCTCGGCCCTCTTGCTTCCTCATGGCCGAGCGACAGAATGTCTTTCAATGCGGCTGTAGCTAGGTCAGGGGTCATCTCTCCGTATCGTGGAATGTGACCCGTTCTCTTTCCATACATGCTCTTTCTTTCGCAGTCCAAGACGGTCGTTAGAACTCTTACCGAATCTTCTACAAATGGGTCCCCCTCTTCAACAAACACAACACTCTCAGAGTGTTTGAACACTTCGTGAATCAATGATGCAGGCAGAGGATAGGTCGTTATGAGATGTAGTAAGCCCACGCGATTGGTAAGCCCTAGTCGTTCTATGCCCTCGCGAGTGTACATGAAGCTGACTCCGGACGAGATGGCCGTAACCTCGCCGTCGCCCGTCAGCTTCAGTGTATTCAGCTGACTCTGATTGAACTCTTCTGCTATTTCTTCCATTTTGACAAGCAGGTCTCGGTGTCTTAGATGCGGATTGGGGACATTGTAAAGGCCATCAGGTATCCTTTCGTACGGGGTACGCGCTCTTTTTGTCAGGCTGTCTGTCAAAACCACTCCTCGCGAGTGGCTCAGTCGCGTAGTACTTCGAACCATAACCGGGACTTTTTTCTCTGACGATAGAGCGAGAGCGTGACTGACCACGTCTTTTGCTTCCTGTGGGGTGGAGGGCTCAAGAAGAGGTACCATCGCAGCCTTGGCGTAGAATCGGGAGTCTTGTTCGTTTGACGAACTGTATCCCCTCGGGTCATCACATACTACAATGACAATCCCTCCGTCTCCTGTACCTGAGAGGTTGACATTGAGGAGGAAGTCAGATGCCACATTCAGACCCAAGGACTTCATGGAGCATAAGGCAGGTACCCCCATCCAGCTTGCTCCGACAGCAGCCTCCAGTGCCACTTTCTCGTTGGTACTCCACTCCACATGCATATCAAAGGTATCAGCTAGACGCATCAGGTCCGTCGTGATTCCCGTGGAAGGAGTTCCGGGATAGGAGGCAACGAAACCAACCCCGCCCTCTAGAGCGCCTCTGGCTATTGCCTCGTTTCCGCTGAGCAAGACCCTTTTCGATTCTTCATGATTGAGCATGTTTAGCTTCTCACCCATCCAACTTGCTCGGCCCAAGAAATCATTTTCGACTTGCACCAAACGTGGCTGAGAGTAAGAATCAAAAACAAACCATCATCCGATTGTAGTGGCTATCATGAATCCAGACGCTTCATCTAAGAACAAGATTGACGCATTGCATTCCATATCACATGATAAAGATGTGGACGGGATAAATGCTGCTGCTATCGTAAGGAGATATGCCATGCAGAAGGATCTCCGTCACAGTCTGGTTCTCACAGATTATGGCGGCTTTGACAAGGCGTTTAAAGACGTGTCCCGATTGAGGAACGCACTCATTGTCGTGACTGATTTAGGAATGGATGAAGAGGCGTTGGCCTTGGTTCTACCTAGATTGAGAAGTGCCGTTTCTCAGGGTTGTCGATTGGTATGGTTAGATCATCATTTCTGGCCGGACACGGCGATATCTACAGTCTTATCGCTGGATAACAAGCCCATCCTTAAAATCAATCACGAGTATTGTGCGGCTGAGATTGCCTACAAAGTCCTCATGCCGCGCGATTCTATCTGCGCAGAGCTAGCCATGATTGCACATGATACGGACTTCAATCTCCGAGAGATAGAGGTTGCGAACAGTCTGACAGATGCAGTATCAATAATCCGGTTCAATGCAATTGACCGGAAGGAAGACATCACTGAAGCACTCTATCCACTTGTGGAGAAGCTGGCCGAAGGGGGCATTGAACGGATTTGGGATGAGAAACTAAGTAGGTTCAAAGACCATGTGCTCGAACAGCGAGTCAAGAGCTACAGGCGTGACAAGTCTAAGAGGATGAGAAAGGCTCTGGCTCATCACGTTGACCACGAGATAAATGGTCGAATTGTGAGAATTGTCGAGATTCCAAGTGGTGTGACAACGACTGACATGGGGACCTTCGTGACGGATGAGGAGAATCTCAGGTTGGAAGAACAGAGTCTTCCTATAGCGGACCTCTTCATAGCGCTGAGTCCCGGAGGGATGCTTGGTTTCAGAAGAGGAAACGAGTCTGTCCTCTGCAATGAGGCTGCGAGGATATTCAACGGTGGTGGACATCCCTATGCTGCGGGTGGGGAATACGGGATGTACAGCGATTTTGATGCTGCTTGTGATGATATCTTCCTCAAGTTGAGTCAGAACAAGGACTGGATAGTCTAGTATCATTGTGCGGGCTATCGCATTGTGCTTCTAGCAAATGTTCTTGATAAGAGCGTGTCCCAGATCTTGCGCTTCCTCCCACAGCTCGAAGAAGAGATTCAGGGCGTCAGAGATGATTGGGTATGAGTCATTCTCATAGAAGACCGCTGCCGTATCTGGCAGATAGAGCTCGGAAATGAAGAGAAGCATTGTTTGACTATTCATGCACATCATGCGGTATGTATTCCTATGTGTGGGAAGCAAACGGAGTTCCAATTGTCCTGTTTCAATCAGAGTGCCAACCCTTTCTCTGTGACTGCCAAGATAATCATTCATAATGCATACTACATCGATGTTTCCTTCTGGAGGCACAATTAACGCTTTGATTTGAAGCCCTTTTATCATTGCATCTAGCATCTTCTCCTCGAAAGGTCCAAACACTACATTCGCATTCTGAATAGTTGCGAGGGGCTGTATCGTCCTCAGAACATCTCCCTTGCCGCCCTTGGAAACCAACTCCTCAATCATCACGTGGCCAACTGCTTCGTTTCCCTCTACCACCCGCTCCTGTACTGTCGTCCGTGCACCAAGAATCTGTTCAAGTACGTAGATCGCCAGTTCGTCAACATCCACAGAGTCCAAGATGCTAAGATACTCTTTCTGCCGGTCAAGCTCTGCCCGTTTGCGCTGCTTCATTGTCTTCAGTCTATCCAGTACCGCGTTCCTTAGTACGCTAGGTGAGGTGTCATAGTGATGGGGGCGGCGCATTGAGTCAACGAGGACAAGACCTTCCTTCTCTAGGCTCTTGAGGCACTTGTAGATCCATGATACTGATACCTCTCTACCCCTCTTCCTGACAAACTCATCATGGATGCTGTTCGCAGTCAGGTTCTTCGTTCCAGTTTCTGATAGCTCGATTAGGGTCTTCAAAACCTGCATCTCACTGCCTTCCACATCCACATCAAGGACATCGAAGATCTCTCTTGGTGAGAAACTCACTGCTCTAGCTCCCTCCAAAGATCTTCTTCAATGATGTTTACTCCCTTGCTGAATTCATCGTCGAATGCTCTCACGGAGCTGTCAATAAGCATGGGGTTGGCGTTTCTGGGTATGAATATGGCCGAAACTGGGTCTTCTGAGACAATCAGCACCATCTCATCGACGTTACGCGCCACCATCTGATAGATGGCTTTCTCACTAGTACGGCGTCTGACTTCAATCTGCATTGAAGCGTCCTTGAGTTTCCCATAGTATTTCTTGAGAGCCTCACCGATTGTATCAGGTACTATCCATTCCTTCGAGGTCAGAACACGGATGATAGCTTCCCGTCGTGCAAGTAAGCCGAGACGTGAGAACCGCTGTTCGGCCTGCGACCAGTGTGAGCGGGTCCAAGCGGTGGATATACGTACGATATCGCCTTTTCGTGCCCGTGCATAGATCTTCTCATCAATCAGGCTTCTTACACTGTCGATGCCGGTCACGTACTCCGTTCTCTCTTCTAGTCTGGTTTCGGTGATGTATTCGAAGAGAATCTGGGTCGGGGGGTTGTTTTCAAGATCCCGAACAACCTCGAGTTTCCTCGAAAGATGCTTTATCTTGCCGCGGATGTTTCTCTTGGTTGTGATGATCCTTGTCCTCAGAGCTGATGTGATTTGTGATAGGTTGGATTGGTAACGATGCCTGTAACCTGATCTGTCAACGGAGATATATCCCTCCTCTTCTAGGTCTGATAAGGCCCTATACACAAGAGGTTCAGCAACATGGATTGAGCCTTTCTCAAGGAGCAGCTGGGCATAGAGATTCTTGAAAGAAACCCAGTCCCTTGAATGAGTTTTTGATTTCACAATTGCTGCGAGAACCTTGGTCTTGTTTTCATCTGCATCGAATCCTATGACCTCAAGGATGCTTTGGGCCAACTGCGAATCCATATTCCTCACTCTGTTACTCTGTCTTCTGGACTACCCATTGCTTCAAGTATGAATTTAGGACCCTCATCCAGAATCATCTTAAACTGCTCTTTGGAGAATTCACTTACGGAGAACGCTCTATTCCACGCCGTATCGAAGTTCTCGATGGCACTTTGGACGAGGTCTGGATTGAACTCTCTGGTGACAAGAGTGGCATTGAGCGGCTCCTCAGTGATAATCAAAGCAAGCTTCTCTGCATTCAATGCAACTTGGTTGTAGGTCTTTGGCTCTCTGCTAACTCTCACCAGGAACTGGATGCCCTCTGCCCCCATCCGAATCATCTCATCGATGAACAGTGCAATCCCCTCCTGCCCCATCTTCTCAACGAGCTCCTCATCCATGGCAAAAAACTCTGGTCGGAACATGTATCTGATCTCTGCCCCTCTCTTAGCTGCTCTGACAAACTTGTAGGTACGTTGAATTCCCCCTTCTAAGAAGGCCCGTCCGTGCATCACCGTAGCTCTGATTACATCGCCCTCCTGAGCAATGTCTGTTATCTCGTACCTCAAGACACGGTCAAGTTCTTCCATGCCTTGGATGAACCTTGCACGCGGTACCTCCTCTCTACCCGTAATAGTGACAATAATCTCTTGGGCCAGCTGTCCACAGTCAATCTCCTTGACCCGCTGCGCCTCGTCTTCAAGCTGTTGAACTTCGGAGTGGACTTCCTCTACTCTCTGAGTTCTAAGATGCTCTAATCCTCTTGCTAAGGTCGTGATGTCCGCTATGAATCGCTTACGGTACGTTCTATCTCCCTCGATGCGCACCAACTCGGAGTCGGTAAGTCCCTTCAGTAGTCGGTGAATCCAGGTCTTGCTGAGTTTCATTCCCTCCTCTTGAACCATTGCGTCGTAAATCTCTGCAAACTCCATGGGTTCCTTCGTTTCACTCTGGAGTCGGAGCATAGTTCTGAGTAGAGTCACACTCCTAGACTCTGAATCCGTGCCCGTCTTAAGACCAAGGAGGTTCAACTTTTCTGTGGTTTCCCGTTCCAGCTCCATGCCATCACCGTCTTCTTTCAAAGACACGGTTGTCTATCAATACATTATAACTTTGTGAATATCCAAAACAGCAATGTCTTTATAATGTTCGTGCCATTTCTCTTGTTGCGGTAACACGCAGAATCTTTCGCTTTCAAAACCGAAAGACGCGGATACCATCTGGGTATGGTACAGAGGTGTTCTACTGACACGAGGCCGGGATGGGGGGCGACCCTCTCTCGCCTCTTCTCTTTTCTTCGTTCGTCCTAGGGTCCACTCACTGCGATTGCCTTCAGGTATCCCACGCCGATTCTGATTACCGTCGGGAGAAAATTACTGAACAGGTTCATGTATGTAGGAACGCCTGCAGTACCCTGTATCAACTCATTGAGTGTCCTTGCGTCCAACTCCTCCAAGACAATCTCTGCTGCATCGATGGGATCATTGAACATGGCGTATTTGGCCACAGCATACATTCCCTTTCCAGTTTGAGTGATGTTGTATGCAAGTTTGCTGTTTCGATACTCTTTTTCGTACTGTTTGACGCTCTTTGCAGAGTAGTCTGCCTCGTCCGTCATCCGTCTTGCATGCTGTGATAGCATTCTCCCTGCGTGAAGACAAGTTGTAACCCCGCCGCCAACGATACTGCTGACTTGGCCTGCTGAGTTACCGCATAATGAAACTCCCGCATCAGTAAATCTTGGGATTATTCCTGCACATGGCACAACTCCCCCGTTTACAGCGACAATCTTTGCATTGCGAGTTTCTTCATGTTCCCGCATATACTTGTTCAGCACGTCTCGCATCGGCATAAGTTTGTTCCAGTTCTCAACCGAGGAAGGCACTCTTCCTATGCCGAGGTTGACCTCTGTCTCACTTCGAGGATAGAGCCAGAGATAGCCAAGGCCCACATCTTCTCCCACGTAGAAGTATGCCGTTCCCGGGTCAACATTCTTGCAGTTAGCTAGTTTGTAACGATATCCGTAGCTAAGGAGCCATTTTGGATGTGTAAACCCGGCTGTCGCTGACACCCTACTAAAGGATCCGTCTGCGCCAACAGTGAGGCCCGCTCTTGCAGTCTCAGTCTTGTTGTATTTGACGCCGACGACGGTGCCATTCTCCTTGATCACCGAACCAACACGGCTATTGTAGCGGAATTCAGCTCCATCTGAAAGAGCTCTATCTCGCATCAATTCCTGACAGCAATCCTCATCCAAGAGATAGGAGTTTCCAAGCAGGGTTCGGTCAACGACGATGTTGGCCCCTGTATCAAGGCTCTCTCCGACTATGGCTGTGAACTTGTTTCCGACGTATTCGGAGGTCGGTTTCACCCTGAGCATTCTGAGGGCCTTGTCAGTCACGAGTTCTCCCATGAGAGAATCAATCACTCTCTTCCTCTTCTCCAGAACGAGTGTGTCTAGTCCCTTCCCTGCGGATTGTTCCGCCGTCATTAGTCCTGCGGGACCTGTACCAACAATTACAACATCATGAACCATCATAGGCACCTTTACGCTCAGCTAGGATACGGGGGCACATTGGAGGCCCTCTATATATTTATCCTCCCTGCGTAGCCGGTCTGACGAACCTCATGTGGCAACTTGTTTCTCATGCAGGAATCTTACCGTCTTGAACTCTAATGCCAGAATTCAATGTGTCATGCAGCATATCTTAAAAGGTGCAAATCTCCCCACAAGACTACCATACCCAGAGCTGTCTTCGAATGAAACCACGGTCTATTGCATATTCTGCTTACATGGTGCTATCGATATTCCTCAGTCTTACACTAGCATCCATCCCCGGACTCTTCTTCCTCTTTGCAATGTATAACAACATAGATGTCTGGGTTCGAGGACTTGGCTGGATTTTCGCTGACCTTCCTGTCTACGCCGAGCTGTTTCTAGGGACATTCCTACCAACGTTTGTCTATGAACGATTCTGGTTCCTGCTGCTCTTTGTTCCGATTACGCTCATTTCATATTCACTATTCTTAGGATTCACTCTAGCTCTATTCAAGCTCTCTCGTCGGCTCATACCCGACCTTCCTGACGGATTCTATCCCATAGAGACGGAGGAGTGGTTGCTCTACGAGCTCTACGAGGTGTACTATGTGCTGTTTCCCTATTTCGCATGGTTCTTTACAGTTTTTCTCGACACAAAGCCACGACACATCCTATTCGGTGCAAAGATAGGGTCGAACACAATTGTTGGAAATGGTCGACTCTTCAATCCGGAACGAACTGTGATAGGCGACGACTGCTTCTTCGGTTATGACGCGATAGTGTCTGGGCATGTCTATGAGGGACGCGGCCTCTATCTCAAAGAAGTCACCATTGGTGATCGTGTATTGATCGGTGCCAATGCTGTGGTTCTTCCCGGTGCCCAGATTGGAGATGATGTGATTATTGCCGCGAACTCCACAGTTCCGAAAGACAAAGTGATTCCCCCAAATTCTATTTGGGTCCATGGTAAGATTATACCTAGAAAGGCGCAACCGGTTGAAGTAGAGCTTGTCCACTCTGAGGAGAAGCACAGCGTCAGCGGCTAGCTATTGTCTTCTCAATGCTCTCTCAGATGTGGCAAAGATATACAAGCGTTTCTAAGTTGAGTTCATATCCCTCTCTAGGGAACTGGGTGATGCGATGACCAATGCCAAATACACTCCGCGAGGATATCAAGAGTACATCCTGAGCCAGCTGGAGGATATGACAGGTCAGAACACCCTGCTTGAGCTAGATTGTGGGCTTGGCAAGCGATTCATCACACATCAACTAGTTGCAGAGAGGTATCCTAACCGTCGCATCATAATCGTTGTGCATTCGAGCTCCTCGCTCGCTGAAACAGTGGACTACTTGAAGGGCGAGTACGGAGGACTGGAAGACCAGTTGGGCGAGCTTTCATCACGAATACCATCTGGAAGGCGCCCGTATGTGATTAAGGAGAACCGAGTTATTGTGGCCACACCTCAGGTGCTTGCGAATGCTCTACAGAAGAACCCCTTGCTGTTCGACGACATAGACATTCTTCTTATCAATGAGGTTGATACGCTTGTACGACGATCTGGAGGACGAACCGCCTTGGTTTTTCCTTGGACCAAGCTCCTCTCGTTCTTCCGCGATAAATGGATAATCGGAATGAGCGGAACACTACGGGATGACCATGCAGTCTTTGGAAGAGAGCAGGTGGAGATTCGTGACGAGCTCACGACTCTTCAGAGATTCATCCCGAACTCCAAGATGATATCCATGGACGACCTCTACGATACAGATATCGATGAGTATCTCGAACCAACATACCTCACAGTCAGTCGAGTAGACAACCGTCAGATCCGTTCAATCAGTCTCGTACTGGACGAGTTGATTCGCAACACCAAGAACGAAATCTTCAACGATCTTGCCGACAGTGATAATCTGTTTCTGGTTGAGGGCGACGCCCGAAGAGTCCACATGATGATTGAACGGCTGCCGATTTCAGATGAACTCAAGGGCAGGTATACTGGCTTACTGCTATTGCGCAAATATGTCTATGCCATGCCGCCGACCCAATCTATCAAGATGTTCTATAATCCATATCTGAAGCATTACTTCAACGTGAACGACCTGCGGCGCGCACTACCCGATGTTTCACCGAAAGTTCCACCCGTCGTATCCATTGCGAAGAGATACCAGAAGACCCTCATTCTCACTTCGTATTTGGAGATGGTTGATCAACTTGTCGAAGCTCTGGAGAAGGCCGGCATCAGAGCGGAGCGCATTACTGGGCAGACAAGAGATAAGGGTGAGGTCTTGAGGGCTTTCAGAGAAGAAACTGAATTACGAGCTCTGGTTCTCTCTCCGGTAGGGGAACGTGATCTTGACATCCCTCAGGCAGATGTTATGGTGGTGTGCGATGCCATCAATACAACTAAGACTATGTATCAGAAGTTCAAGCGGACCCGAGGTGGTCTCGTAGTTCTTCTTGTATACTCAGGTACGTCCGAAGAGAGGAAAGTTCGTCGCCTCATGGACCGTATTCTGGATCGATATCCCTGGTCTACATCCGTGATGGAGGGCGATTTGGACCGACTTGAGGACGAATAACTCAGAATTTAAGAATGAGCGCTCTGTCAACAGCCCGTACCGAGTGAGAAGAATGATGCAGTCTGATGATGGTCTTGGGCTCGGTGTCGATATCACCGAGTTGAAGCGATTTCGAGTCATTTCTGATGACTCTTCGTTTTATGCCCGGAATTACACAGAACGTGAATTAGAATACTGCCGAGCCTTTTCTGACCCTGTACCCCATCTTGCAGCGACTTTCGCCGGGAAGGAGGCTGTCTTGAAGGCAATAGGTATCAGGCACGGAACATCAATGAACGAGATTGAGATTCTGCGTGACGAAAGTGGGGCGCCATGTGTTGAGTACCCTTTTACCACTCATCGAGTGATTGTAAGTCTATCACACACTCACGACTACGCAGCGGCTGTGGCCCTTGCCATTCCTGCTGGTCACAGCCTAGGTGACGAATACATTCGCAAACTACTAAACGGAATGGCAACCGAATTGTCAACGAGGAGTGTTGACGAAGATGAACAGCTCTGATGCTCTAGATAGTATTCTCGGGTCGATCAAGGATGAGAACAATTACCTTGACCTCTGGAGTGCATACAAGAGAATCCAGAAGCTTGAGCTTGAGCCGTCAGACGATGAGAAGAAGACCATACGGTTAGCCGTCATCGGGTCATCCACCTTGGAGCCCGTTGCCGCGTGTCTTGATGTTAAAGTCAGGCTCATGGGTCTTCAGCCTGAGACCTTCGTCGGTGGCTTCAATGTGTTCCGTCAGGAGGCATTGGACACTGACTCGGCACTCTACCAGCATCAGCCGGACCTCGTCATTCTGGCTGTGGACGCTGCCTCACTTCTTGACGCCATGTTCACCGCGAGATTCGTGAGGATGAGTCATGATGAACGTGAAGACCATTTCCAGCATATGGTTGATGATTTGGTCAGTATTGTAGAGGCCTTGAGAAACAACGCATCCGCTCTCGTGCTAGTCAACAACTTCATTGTTCCTGAGTTTACGCCTCTTGGTGTTGTGGATAACAAAGAAGAGATTGGTCTTCGTCGATTCTTCCACGAGGCAAACAGGAAACTCGCGCGGGTCTTTCGGGACGACTCGACGGTCTTCGTCTTCGACCTCGATTCTGTTAGTGGAGGCTATGGCAAGTCGAGAGTGGTAGACTGGAAGACATACTACAGAGGGTCGGTGATGTTTGCCACTGATTTCGTGCCCTCTCTTGCCTCAGAGTATGCGAGGTATGTTAGAGCCCTCAAGGGCTTGACTAAGAAGTGCATAGTCCTTGATCTGGATAACACCCTCTGGGGTGGAGTCGTGGGAGAAGATGGAATCGAAGGAATACGTCTGGGACCGACCCCTCCCGGCGTCGAATTCATGGACTTCCAGCGAGCACTACTCGGTCTCTACAATCGGGGAGTCATTCTGGCAATCAACAGCAAGAACAACTGGGATGATGCGATGAAACCCATCCGCGAGCATCCGCATCAGATTCTCAGAGAGGAACACTTCGCCGCATTCAGGATTAATTGGCAGAATAAGGCGCAGAACATGATGGAACTTGCTGAAGAGATTAACATTGGTCTTGACAGCATGGTATTCATGGATGACAATCCTCACGAGAGAGCCCAAGTCCGTCAGGCACTGCCTGAGGTGATGGTCGTAGAGATGCCCGAAAACCCACAGCTGTATCGAGAGACCCTGGAGAATCTGAAGGTCTTTGATGTTCTTTCATTGACACGGGAAGACATGAAACGAGGAGAGATGTACGTCGGGAAACGAAAGAGGGCAGAACTCGAAGAGAAGACCGGTTCCGTGGAAGACTTCCTTAGAACGCTTGACTTGAAAGTGAATGTGAAGCAAGTTGATGACTTTGGCAAACCGCGAGTAGTTCAACTGATAGGGAAGACCAATCAATTCAACCTGACAACTCGTCGGTATACTGACGCAGAGGTGGAATCGTTCAGAGAGTCTGACGAATATGCGGTCTTCAGTATGGCTGTGAAGGACAAGTTCGGCGATGAAGGGATTGTAGGTGTAGCAATCACGAAGATGGAGAATGACGACTGCATAATCGATTCCTTTCTGATGAGTTGTAGAGTCATTGGCCGGTCTGTGGAAACAGCGTTCCTATCGAAGATACTCTCCTATGCACGGGATAGAAACGCGCGAAGAGTCATTGGTGAGGTCATTCCAACAAAGAAGAATCCCCCCGCAAGGGACTTCTATAAGCGTCATGGTTTTGAAGAAGTTGGAACGGACTCAGAGGGAATCACGAGATGGGCACTGGATATCGAGAAAGAAGATATACCAGTTCCAGACTGGATCGAGATGGTCGAGGAATGAAGATGGCTGACAGCGAGGAACGCCTTACGGATATCTTGGTTAAGGTGCTGCTTATCGAACCCGAGGAGCTATCTGATGACATCAGACGAAAAGAGTATGAACCATGGGATTCGATGGCACATCTTCTTCTTGTTAGTGAGATAGAGAATGAGTTTGATATCTTCTTCGAAGATGAAGAGGTTGTTGAGATGTGGACTGTTGGCGACGTTAAGGCTGCTCTTCGCCGAAAACTCGCTACTTAGTTGCTTTGGACTCCAGTTTCTGAAGCATCCTGGCTGGGTTTCCTGCGACCATTGTCATGGGTGGTACGTCTCTGCTGACGACTGAACCTGCTGCCACCACTGCTCCGCGACCTACTGTAACCCCCGGCAAGATGATAGCTCCTGTTGCTATCCATGCACCGTCTTCGATGGTCACCTTATTTGGCTTCTCCTCGAACAGACCCATTTTTTGATGGTATGCACTCGCTCCTCCGTGGGCCATGATCTTCACACCTGGACCTATTGCAACCCAATCTCCTATCTCGACCAAATCCGGGTGCTCACTGTCTATCTGCACGAGATAGCCCATGAATACTCCTTTACCAATCTTGACTCCGCACTTCCTGTGTGCAGAGGCTCTGAACTGATAGATTGGTGACAACCATGCAAGAACTCTCAGTAACCGTCCAAGAAGTTTACCCATATGTTCACTATCCTATCCATCGCCAAATCTGTCTACGTAGATAATCTGCGAAGACCCAGTTATCAATGTCACCCGTGAGTAACAGGCAGAATTCCGCGTCTCCTCTCCATCTACTGTGCCGGTTCCAGTAGGTCACAGCCTCACTAGGTGTAGGAATCCAGGCCCCCAACCCATGTGCGAATTCCGCTATATCTTGAAGGCATTGCACATAGTCGGGCTGACCAATCCTAATAGGATGAAGGTCGAACATCAATACTCCCCGATTCCTCTTAGCTGTATGAATCTCATGCTTGAGTTGTTCAGTCATTTCAGTCGGCTGCATTTCAAGTGTGTCAATCATCCGGTCGTCACTCCAGATGCTCAAAGGAATGTAGGTGACATCCGACATCTTTCCATCAAGAGCGACTCTGAAGAAGTGATTCTTTTCCCTATGCTCAGGACGATAGCCAAAGCCGCCGTCCCAAGTGATGTTGTACTTCTCAAGCAGCCCAGGCATATCCTCAGTGTAGTTGTCATAAGGCGCTCTGAAACCTTGGATTTCGATGCCCATCTTATCGAATGTTTCGAGGCTTCTCATGAAGTCGCGTTCTCGATTCTTGGCCGATAGATGCGGGTAACGAACATGGTTGTATCCGTGACTTGCGACTTCGTGCCCTTCTTGGACAATTTCCTTCACGAGATGGGGCCGCATCGATGCGACTGCTGCAACGGTTGGAAAGGCAAATGAAGCATCATAGGGGTCTAGTGCATTAAAGATGTTGTGAAGCAGTGTTTCGAAAGGTGTTCTATGCAACCTTAGCATCTTGATAAGCTGCGTCGGAGCTCTCATACCCCACCGCATTGCCAGCTGTTTTGCATAGTTATGATCGGGCAGTTTTCTAACCCCTTGATGCCGCCTGTGTGAATCTGAGAGTATCATAAGCGTTGTGCCAATCGCCCTTCTAGCTCTCTACCACGAAAGCCTCCGCGAGGAGATTCATCAGGGGATCCACGAACTCTCGTTCGATATCACCATAGACATACTTGCACATCTTGATGAAGGTGTTTGTTCGCGAGTCTGCATCTTGGCCTCCTCCCAATATCTCCTTCGCCATATTGGATAGATTCTTTCGCACCTTCTTTGTGTCCCTGTGTTCACGCATGATTTTCTGGACCTCTTCTTCGATTCTTTGGATATGGCTCTTGACTCGAATGTCTGCAATATCGTCCGAGCCCATTGATTTGACGAAGTCCATCAGAACATCCAAGATTCCGTTATGCAGGCCGGCTACAAGTGCCTCAACCTCATACGCGGTAAACTTGACTGGCGTCTGTGCGACCTCCAGTTTCCATTTCAGATCACTGCTGCGGTCTACGATGAGATCTCGTCCTGCCACCACCAAGTGCTCGTTGAAGTACCTGCTATCCAGGCTATTGACTACGGCAGTCTTCAGCAATGCTGCTTCGTTAATCTTCAGTCCTGCAGAAGATCCTCCATTCTTCACTATAAGGCAGATTGAATCTTCAGGTCCTGTCTTGTCCACATAGTCTGAAGGTGGTGCAACTTGGACTGGTGGCAAGCTCTTCAGAAGCTTAGCAAGCTCCCGTATCTCTTGTTCGGTGCAATAATAGGCATTCTTGTCTCCCGCGATGCTTATCCTACCGTCTTCATACCTCTCGAACTCGATTTTGTTTCCCGCCCCCACATCTGTGGTCTTCTTGTAGACCTGCTTATAGTCACGTGCTGTCTGGGCGAGCTTTTCGAGGGCTGCCGCAATCATGTGCGCTTCTCCATAGCCGATTGCTATCTCAGCAGTTCCTTCTGTCGCTCTTCCTATTCCAACGGCTCCGTCGGTTCTTATCTTTACATACATGGTGCACGACCAGTTTAGTGTGTGGTTTCTCTGCTGAAAACTATTGCGTCAACCAGTATGGTGCCATCAGTGGCCTAGAAAAAGGTGTCTAGAGAGCGATACGCCATGGCATCACTCTCTTACATCTTGTCTTACTACAGTGCATCTTTGACATCGAAAGCCAAGGTGCCGGCTTCCTTTGTCTTGAGGGCAATGTCGATCTTGTGTTCTCCTTCTTCAAGCTCGTCGCCTTTCACATGGATGATGACCTCGACGCCAACCTTGATTGGGAACGGATTGTCCTCTGAAATCTCGCTAGCCGTGATCTCAACATCACCAGACTTGATGATGGTTGAATCAAGCGGATATTCATTGTCATCGACCTTAATGGGGTCCATCCCAATAGATGTACCGGGAGAAAGGGAGTTCTTGATTTTGAACATGAAGCCGTCGTCGGCGTTCTCTAGGCTTCCTTTCACGTACAGTTTTCGTAGAAGAAATGCTGGAATCTGCATCTTGGTTCTCTGCCTCCAAAGGGCTGTCTCTTCACCAAGCTCTTACAGGGCATTTATACATTGCGAAGAGTCAAGTATTCCTCCTGAGTTGGCTGAACAGACGCGAGAGGGACTCTTCGAGTCTCATAACTACTTCCTTCCTCGCAAACGTAATAAGGCCTCTTTCAACGTTCAAGAGCAGAACCAGACAGGGAGTACCAAAGATGCAATTCTGGCCGTTTGACCCGTTCTTCGATATATTCTGGAGATTTGGTATGCTGTTCATGATAGTGCCCTTTTTCATCTTCATCATAGTAATAATATTCATGATCAAAGCGTGCCAGTCTGGTGCAGATGTCGCGAAGGGTTTCACGACGCAGGCCCCCTCGTATGCAATTCCTGACCGATATCAACATGGCAGGTCTGATGGTGCGGATTTGAGAACGGTGCGACTGCCCGGCAAATGCCCATCATGTGGTGCAGCACTGAACCAAGAAAGCATTGACTGGGTTGGCCCCCTGGAGGCTAGCTGCAACTACTGTGGGGCTACTGTCAGGGCCAAGTTCGAACCTGTCTGATCGTCTGGAAAGTATTACACACATAATATCACGATTCATAGAAGAGCAACTATCTTCAAGGGATGTATGACAATGGTTCATGGCTACGAAATGCTCGATGACGGTTCATCACGTGAAGTGAATCTCAAGCCGGAGAGGCTTCAAAGTGATAAGGTATATTGCGTCATTGATGAGGTCGGCAAGAATGTCTTTCTCTGGCATGGTCGGGATGCACACGTGAGAAGGAAGTTTGTGGGCGCCCGAAACGCGGCCTCCATCAGAGCTGAACGGGGAATGGACTTTCGAGTTCGTCCTGTTGATCAGGGTTCCGAACCCCCCTCATTCCTCAGAGCAATCGCAGCCGAAACTTCTTAGTTTTTTGTTCTCTCGCCACAACATTCTATAACGAGTCCCACAAGCGAGACTTGAGGTCTTTACCGTTGAAGGGACTTATGAAGACAAAGAAGGGACCCGGCAATCTCGAACTGGTGGATATTGAAGAACCCGTCCCTGGTCCCGGGCAAGTACTGGTCGAGGTATCCGCGGCGGGCATATGCGGCTCTGATGTCCATATCAAACATGACACTGCCTTTTATACGCCGCCCGTTGTCCTTGGCCATGAGTACTCCGGTACCATTGTGGATACTGGCCCCGATGTCTGTGGTCTCGAGGTGGGTGATAAGGTCGTTTCGCCGGCCACTGCATATTGCGGCAGATGTTGTCAATGCAGAACAGGCCATGTCAACAGATGCACTGCTGAGGAAAAACAGATTCTTGGTGTTTCACTGGCCAACGGTGCCTTTGCTAAGTACTTGGTTGTTCCAGAATACATAGTACACCAGATTCCCGACGGAGTTTCGATGGAGGAGGCAGCACTCGCAGAACCAACTGCATGCGTTGTTCACACCATCGCCGAATGTACGAAGGTTACTCCGGGAGATGTTGTTGTCGTTCAGGGTCCTGGAACTACTGGTCTAGTCGCCGTACAGGTTGTTAAAGCCATGGGCGCAGCACAAGTGATAGTAACGGGTATCACCGCTGACGAATGGAGAATGGAAATCGCCAGAGAAGTCGGCGCGGATATGACAATAGATGTTCAGAAGGAGACTGATGCTGTACAGATAGTGAATGATGTTACCGACGGCATCGGTGCTGATGTTGTGGTCGAGGCATCTGGCTCTGGAGCTGCGCGCAAGCAGGCGTTTGAGTTTGTTAAGACAACAGGTCAGATTGCATTGATTGGCATTCAGGGTAAACCAATCACTGTTGATTTGGATCTGATAGTGACAAAGGAACTGCATGTTCTCGGCACATGGGGCACTATCCCATCTACATGGGTGACAACTCTCCGCATGATGGCTTCGAAGCGCATCGATGTAAAGCCCCTCATAACTCATAGAATCTCCCTAGACGAGTGGAAGAAGGGTTTTGAGCTAATGGAATCACAGAAGGCTATCAAAGTGCTGTTCACAGACTTGGCCTAGGTCTGTGACTATTTCTTCCGTGGTGCCCACTCATCGAGAGCATCCTGGATTGTAGCAATGTGGGCCGCAGCTGGTCCCCCACCCATGACTATGGCTACCGCACAGCCCTCCATGATTTCTTCCCTAGAGGCTCCTGCATCGAGAGCCTTCTTTGTGTGATAGACCATGCAAGATTCGCATGGTGCGAGAATCGATGCTACTATGCACATCATCTCTTTGATCTTCGCACTGAGTGCACCATCTCGATGAACCGTCTTCAGAAGATCACTAAACGCGTTGCGTGTATCGGGGATATCTCTATTCAGGGCACCAAAATGCTTCATGAAACTCCTGAGAGTCTTCTCAATGTCTTCAGTCATTGTGCGGCAAGGCTCCTATCCATACTCTATTCATCGGCTGGATAGCCCATGTTCCATTCCGGCTGACTGTACCGTTGCCGATATAAAACCTCTGCAGTTTCTATCTCGTTCTCAGTCACATTTCCCGGTTCCACTCTACAGTTCGTTAGAGACTCGATGCTTGTGATAATTGCTTTCTTGATTGCACCATCGGAAGGTCTGTTGCTGACGGCACGTGCGATACTATTGACTTTGTCTCTCTTGCTTTCCATGCATCGGACTCGCCTTTTGTCCCGGAAGTACTTCGGCTGATCTGGTGGAACCCGGAGTGATTTTCGAAGTCGATCCAAGTCAGACTCGATAAGGAGAGTACCATGGATGAACGAGACCCCATGTTTGACCCAGCCTGCAGTCCCAGTTATCTTGGATCCTGCAATTCGTATGCACGCCCCTCTCTCATCATAAGCTGCATTGATGCCTATTGCACGAAGGCCCTGTGCGATGAACCCTATGTAGTTCCAATAGAGCTCGCGGAGGGTCTTGAACGCGTAGGGTTTCCTTTGATCCACACAGATTGCAAAATTCAGATTTCCAAGGTCATGGAAGACGGTGCCTCCGCCAGTAAATCGCCGTGCCATGTCTATGCTGTTTCGCTGACAGTACGCAATGTTAACCTCTCTGTGCAGGCACTGCAATCTTCCCATAACTACGGCATCTGTGGATCGCCAGAATCTCAGTGTGTTTATCTTAGATTCTCGTTCGGCATTGGTCTTGGCTATAGCCTCCTCTAGAGCAAGATTCCAGTACACATCGGTACTGTCCTCCTCAAGAAGACGCCATGACATTTAATCCACCATTCCTTGAACGCGCGAACCTATATAATACTAGGGTTGAATATCTTATCATACTTTTGCTGCTGTCCAGAGCATTGTGGATGCCCACTGAGAGAAGTATTTCAGCTTTTTGAAAAGGTGCCGGCAGCAGAGAGGTTGCTACCGGCTGAGCAGACGTTCTGATTTCGAGGCGTGATACCGTGAGCCAGTATCATTTTCTTGTTAGAAGCCCTCGATTTAAGGGCCACTTGATCTTGTCGTGGCTGAACGTTGGTGGATTCGCAGCACTATCAATAGAGATGTTGCAGTCATGAACGCGAAGCATATGACAAAAACAAGCCAATCAGTTCCAAGTCCAAGCAGCAGATAGCCGATGACAAGAGAAGTGACGAACAAAAGGTGCATGACGACAGTTGCACTACACGAGAGGGCCAATCTAGATGGAGTGTCATGGAACTTGTTGGCAGTGTAGGCGGCCACGATTCCAAGAGGTGATGTGGAGAGTGCTAGGAGTGCGGTGGGCGCTATTGCTCCACCAAGAGTAGCGAGAACAGTCAATAGATAGGCAGAAAAGACTAGGCCGATGTATGCTCGGCTTGCTCTCTTCGTTCCAAGCCTGACAACGAGTGTGTCTTTTCCCACAGCTTTGTCCGCTGCAAAATCCGGGAATTCGTTGATCCACAAGACGGCCGTTATCGTTGTTGCGATGGGTATGGATGCTAGTATTGGTTCGATGGCAACCGAATCGGTCTGAATGTAGTAGGCCCCGAGAACAAGAAGAACTCCGAAGTTCAACCCAACCAATAGTTCGCCAATTCCTCTACTGGCCAGACGAACAGGTGGAGCTGCATAGCAGAACCCGGAGAAGACACCGATGACCCCGAGAATGAGGATGAAGTATCCCTTCAGTGATGCCAGAATCGCGCCAAGGAAGATGGCCCCGGCGAGCAAAGACAGTGAGAGTGCCAGGACCTCATAGGGGCTGACCCTGCCAAGTTGAATCATCCGACTCCCTCCAGTGTATGGAGCCACAAAGTCCTGATTTACATCATCATTTCCACTCAGGTGATCAAAGTAGTCATTGCTTGCGTTTGTCCCCGCATGTATCAGTACTCCTGCAGTGACAGTCATGGCGAAGAGCAAGGGGTCATATGACATAGTCCTTACCCAGGCTATGGTCGTCCCGAGAATCATGGAGAGAGAAGTTGCAACGAGAAAGGGTGGTCTGATGAGCTGTAGATAGCTCTTAATCTTGGATGTGTTCTTCGGGTCTTCTTCGCTGGTGTCTGAAAGGGGCGACTCCATCATGCTAACTCCGGCATAGTCCTAGTGGAAGCGGTCAAGAACGAAATCAGCTATCTTGAGAAGGGCATTTGTATTGCCAAGACTACTCTCGCGAAGGGCTCGCTTCGCTCGCTGTACATATTCTTGTGCTTCTCTTCGGGCTCTCTGAAATGCGTGGGTATTCCTCAGCATCTCAAGAACAACTTCAGTCTCTCGGTTCAGTAATGAATCAAGTAGTTTTCTTCTTCCCTTGTTATCAAGCATACTCAAGGCTGACAATACAACGTAATTGCCTCGTTGTAGCCTGAGGTCTGAATGATGCGTCTTCCCTGAGAGTACTAGGCTCTCCTCCAAATCCAGTATATCATCTCGTATCTGAAATGCAAAACCAAGTGACCTAGCATATTCGAGGAGCGACCGCATCTGTTCATCACTACCTCGTCCGACAAGAACTCCTGTTCTGGCTGCTTCCTCAACAAATGCCACAGTCTTTCTCTCTATCATACGGAGGTACGTCTCTTCGTTATAGGCCTCTTCATGGTTTGGATTCATGAGAAGGTCTGTTGCCTCCCCCTCACACATCTTGCCTCCACCCTCTCCCATATGCTCAAGGAGATTCGAACTTCCATGCTTGCCCAGCAGTCTCACTGCCTGAGAGATGAGGAGGTCCCCAGCAAGGATTGCCATCTTCACTCCAAACACATCATGTACGGTCTTGACGCCTCTTCGGAATGAGTCTTCATCAATGATATCATCGTGGATCAGACTGGCAGTCTGAAGGAGTTCGGCAGCCAATGCAAGAGGTAAGGCATCTAAGGTCCTACCTCCAACCGATTCACATGCCAGAACCATGATCAATGACCTCATTCTCTTACCTCCCGCCCGTATCAGATGGTATGCCGCCTCATACAGGACTTCGGGTTCACCGACATTATCCTCCAAATATCCCTCGATGAACTCATCAATCATACGCATCCTCTCTTCAATGGTCTCGTTCTGAAGCAGTAGCTGCATCGAGCTCTGTTCGGGCTCGGTCTCAGAGGATGCTGGAGGGGATTGTCTTGACATATGATTCTCTCCATTTCCAGTTTCGATTCATTCAACTGATCTGCTATTAGTCGTTACGATTTGGTCATAACTTAGAGGGCTTCTGATATTTCACTTAAAGGGATGAGCTCCACATCTTGAGAAGTGATAACATGGAATATCCCCCCTAGCATCAATGCGCCGATTAGCACTGGGATCCAGAGGCCCGTCCATAGTGAATACCCTGTCCAGAATGACAGGCTGATGAGAAGGCTCCCCGCGATCTCAACAGGAATCTCCGCTGCATTGTCTGAAGTGCCCGTCAGGACTAATTGTAGAACTGCTGATGCAACTAGAGCTGTGATGAACCATCCTGTATAGTTGGTAAGTGGTATCCCGTAATATGGTCCTGGCTCAGTCCACACCCAGATGTTGAGCACAACTGCTGCAGGATCAAGGACAAGATCAACGAAAACAAGAAGCAGGGCACTGAGTGGGATGATGACTCGCCAGTCTTTTGAGGCCACTACTGCAAGACACATTGTCCCTAGTACTAGCGGCCCAAATGCAAGGGCGACGCTCCACGGCACGAGATTGAAGATCTTGAAACCCATCATATCTGTGTAGTAGAAGCCTCCGTAAGGTAGTCCTGTGGTGATGCCGATGGCCTCGATGATGACAGGGAGAGCTCCTAGAACAACTATCACCGTGGCCCCTTTACTTACTCCCGCCCATCTAATGAGGTAGTAGTAGGATGGCAATGCAATAATCACAATAAACAGTGCTGATACCCAGTTCACTGCTTCCCCGATGCTAACATTGGCGACGAGCCAGCTTGCCAGAAAAAATGCCACAGAAAAGATGAGAAAGAACACGTTCCTCTTTGCGAATCTTCCTGTGACCAAAACCTCCTTGAATCTGCTCATAGCGGTATCACCAAGGGAAGGCCAACGCTGAAGAAAATCACCATTCCAAACACTCCCGTAAAGTATGGATAGTACCAGTATACTCTCTCGATATCAGTTTCAGGTCTGGCAAGAACATATATCGGAATGGCTGGATACACAAGTGCTAGGAGACTGAAAGGAAGATTCCACTGCACAATGAAGACCAGAGTTCCTGCAAAGAAAGTCCAGAAGATGAAACAGAGCACGAGCGACAGTCTTTTTCCAAGAACCACTGCTGTCGTCTGGATGCCAGCCTTCCTATCTGCCTCGATATCAGGAATCGCAGAGAACAGATGCATAGCCCAAGCCCATGAGAATGCCGCGAGCAGCGGCAAAATCGGTGGAATATCGAGGGTCAACTGGTGAAACGCCAGAATGGCGGGAAGTACATAGAGCATATTGCTCAAGAAGTCAAGTGCTGGTCTCGCCTTCAATCTCAGTGGTGGTGCACTGTACAAGAATGAGAGGGCCATCCAAGAAAGGAAGATGAATCGGGCGACCATTGTGGGTTGGAATGCGACGAGAACCGCTCCATAAAGAAATGAAACGAAGACAAGTCCATAGAGCTTCCTCTCGTCTTGTTTGACAGCGCGGTATTCCTTGTCGTTCTTCTTAGGATTGAAAGCATCTGTGTCCTTATCGGAGATATCATTGACTCCGTACAGAAAGATGTTTGCGGGGAGTATGAAATAGATGAGATGTAACACAAAGAACGGATCAACAAATTTCCATAGCACTGAGAAAGAAGGTTCAGGTAGGAGGTACGTGTTAGCCACTCCAATCATGTATCCAACCAGGTATGTGCCACCGAGATATAACCAGAATCTCACTCTGGATACCCTGTATGCAAGGTGCAATAGACTTGTCATCCTGTCTAGTCACCAATCCTTCCTGCTGCAATCATTCGTTATAGTCTTCGTCGATGAGGTCTGCGACGATTTCTGCGGATATGAGCACCATGGGAACGCCTATGCCTGGGTGGGTATATTGACCGCTATAGTAGAGATTCTTGACCTTCTTGCTCTTGTGTCTTGGTCTGAAGAATGCAGACTGTCTGAATGAATGTGTCAACCCTACTGCCGTGCCCTTGTATGCATTGTAGTCTTCAGCGAAGTCGTTGAGAGAGAAGATTCGTTTAACAATTATATGGTTCTTGATATTCGTCTTCAAAACCTTCTCCATATGAGAAACAATCTTGTCGAAGTAGCGTTCGCGAATCGAAGGTGTGTCCTCGATGCCGGGTGAAATCGGAATGGTGACGAAGATGTTCTCTTTGCCCTCTGGGGCTACGCTGTCGTCCTTTCTTGATGGACAACACAGATAGTAGGCTGGCTCATCGGGCCAAGAGGGGTTCTCAAAGATCTGTTCAAAATGCTTCACCCAATCATGATCCAATATGACATTGTGATGCGTGAGAGCATCAATCTTCTTGTCAAGTCCGAGATACAACACAAAGGCAGAGGGAGCAATGGTCTTGCTCTCCCAGTAATCTTCAGAATATGTCTCGTAGTCTTCATCAATCAGGTCGATTTCCGTGTGGGGATAGTCTGCATTTGACACCACCACATCACCCTCGTACTCGCCCTTGTCTGTGATGACTCGCTTGACAATCTTGTCCTCGATAACGATATCCCTGACTTCTTCTCCAAATCGAAACTCAACTCCATACTGCTTTGCGAGACCAAGCGTTGCATCCACAATCTTGCCCAATCCTCCGTAGGGATACCATACACCCAGATTAAAGTCGATGTGTGAGATCATCGAATAGAGAGCCGGGGTGTTCTTTGGATTCCCGCCCAAGAAGACGATGGAATACTGCAGGATTTTTCTCGCACGCTCACTATCGAAATACTTCTTCGTGAGTTTGTCAATATTGGAGAGGATGCTGAGCTTCCATCCAGCTGCCATCAGTTTGGGATTAAGCATAGCTGTTATTCCAGAGAGATCCTCGTACATCAGCCCGTCGAGCAAGTATTCATACTTCTCTTGTGCTTGGTCCAAATACTTCCTGAGTTTTTCCGCCCCGTCCTCCTCCAATCTCTCGAAGAGCTCCATGTTCTCTTCGAGGTCTGCTGAGATATCAATCGTGGACTCTGGGAAGAATATCCTGTATGATGGGTTCAGGCGTATCAATTCATAGAAGTCTTCGGTTTTCTTCCCGAAATGCTCGAAATAATGGTCGAAGATTTCCGGCATCAGATACCAGGATGGTCCCATGTCAAAGACGAATCCCTCTCTTTCCCATACTCTTGCCCGACCCCCGGGCTGTTCATTCTTCTCAATGACTGTGACATCGTGACCTCTCTTGCCTAAGAGTGCTGCAAGCGAGAGACCTCCGATCCCAGCACCAACTATTATTACCTTCATCCTGACTCAAAGCCTCCCTGAGCTGCTGCTATGATGTCTCGGTCTTCTAATAACCGTTCCTCAGAATATTCTCAGACGGTGAAGAAACCACAGGGTTGGCACCGGAAATCGACAATATCCATAGGGCAGGAACTAACAGTTTAATAATAAACATACGCAGAAAACTGCAAACCGCAGGACAGCTTGTGCGAAGCAAGATTCTTTAGAACGGGTCTGCTATGGTTTCTGCGCGATTAGATGAGAGAGGTGTGTGGATGATAGATGCCCAGTGATTACACTGCCCATATGGCAGTACTTCCCTCGGAGGTATTCGAGACTCGAAGCAGCGAGCCGCTTGACTTGGAGGAGAGCTATGACTACTGCATGAACGTCTTCAAGCTTCATGCACGATCCTTTCATTTTTCGTCCCGATACCTGGAGGATCCAGAACGTCGCGCTTTCGCTGCACTATACGGGTTCTGTCGACTCGCAGATGATTTTGCTGATGAGACCGACATGTCCCGAGAGCAAGTCGACAGAGAGTTGGATATCCTGAAAGAGGTAGCACTCCGTCTGTCCCGGGGCGAGGTATTCAATCATCCTTTGTTCCGAGCCTTTGGCGACACCATGGTTAAGTACAAGATTCCGGTCGAGTACCTCCACGAGCTCGTCGAAGGGGTGCGGATGGACCTCTCAATACGTGATGTGAAGGATGAGGACGAGCTTTACGACTACTGCTATCATGTCGCATCGACAGTGGGGATCATGATGTGTCATGTATGGGGCAGAACCGAACAACAGACTCTCGACAGGGCTGCGGATCTGGGAATTGCCCTTCAACTGACAAACATCCTGAGGGATATCGAAGAGGATTTTGAGAACGGTAGAATTTACATACCCCATGATGTTCGAGAACGGTTCAGGGTTAGCCGTTCGGATTTCGAGAACAAGACTGCCAGTCCCAACTTCAAACGTATGATCAAGTCCGAGATTGCCCGTGCAAGGCAAATCTACGCCCGTGCAGAGGTAGGGACAGATGACTTGCCGCCGGCAGGTGCATTTACCGTGAGAGTGGCCAGCAGGGTGTATGCGGCAATCATGAACGAGATTGAGAGCATGGACTATGATGTCTTCAGGAAGCGGGCAGTTGTTCCCAAGTGGAAGAAGCTCCTGATTGCTTTCAAATGCCGACGCGAGTACGTGAGGGAGAAGAAGGAGCAAGAAGCCATTCAAGTCAGTTAGGCCTTTCTTCATAATTATGTTATGAGTTAGAGGAGGAGAGCAATTGGCAAGCATTGACCAAAAGGACGAAAATGTGATTGTAATAGGTGGCGGTCTCGGTGGTCTTTCGGCTGCTATTCGGATGCAAGCCACAGGCTATCCGGTGACCCTCCTTGAAAAACGCAGTCAGCTTGGTGGTAGGGCAAGTGTATTCAGAAAGGCTGGCTATACCTTCGACACGGGGCCTACCATCATTACTCCACCGTTTCTGATTGATGACCTATTCCACGCAGCAGGTCGAGAAACCTCCGACTATGTGGAGCTGATGCGTGTTGACCCGAAGTATCGTCTGTATTTCAGCGACGGGACCCAGATGGAGTACTCTGGCTATGAAGACAACATTGAGCAGGTTCACAACTTCAACCCGAAGGATGTAGAGGGTTACAGAAATTTCCTCGAGAAGGTCAAGCCAATCTATGAACTGGGATTCGAGAAGTTTGGCTCTATGGCCTTTGACAGTCTGCTTAGCATGGCAAAAGTGGCACCTGCCGGCATAAGACACAAGGCATACAAGTCTGTCTATGGCTTCGTAGCGAGTCACGTGAAAGATCCGCGTCTCAGGATGGCGCTTTCATTCAACCCTCTGTTTATTGGGGGCGACCCATTCGAAGCAACTGCAATCTACACCCTGATTACTTACATAGAGGAGAAACACGGTGTTTGGTGGGTTCGCGGAGGCACTCACAAGCTAATAGAGGCTATGACCACGCTGTTCGAAGAGCTGGGTGGAACTGTCAAACTGAACTCTGAAGTGCGTTCGATTGATGTCACCGAGAGTAAGCGAGTCAAGGGTGTTGAGACCATAGATGGTGAGTACTATGATGCAGACGTTGTGATATCAAATGCTGATGTCGCTCACACCTACATGGATCTTATCAGCAGTAAGCATCGGAAGAAGAATAGTGACAGGCGATACAGAAAGGCAAAGTACAGCATGAGTTTATTCATGCTCTATTTCGGAGTGAAGAAGCAGTATCCAGACATGACACATCATAGCATCGTCTTCGGACCCCGCTACAAGGGTCTCATCAAAGATATCTTCAAACGCCACGTGATACCCGATGATTTCTCAACATATCTACATATTCCCACACGTACGGATTCTGAGCTTGCACCTCCTGGGTGCGAAGCCATGTACGCCTGCACACCTGTGACCAACTTGGACTCAAACACCAACTGGGATGACAAGAAGGAAGAATTCAAGGATCATATCTTCAGCACGCTTGACAGTCGTGTCTTGCCAGGTCTTCTTGATAATCTAGATGTTGTGAGCATCTTTACACCGGAGGACTACAAGACCGAATTCAATGCGTATAAGGGAACTGGCTTCAGCCTTCGTCCTATTCTCCTTCAGTCTGGCTGGTTCAGACCTCATAATCGTTCTCGAGATATCAAAGGACTGTATCTGGTTGGCGCTGGAACTCATCCTGGCGCAGGTGTCCCCAGTGTTATCATGAGTGCGGATATCACGACGGGTCTCATCAAGGAGGACCTCAAAGTAGCCTAGACTGCTCTATCCAATGAAGAAGTGATTCTATTGGCTGATGAACCTGATGTGATTGTTGTTGGTGCTGGTCCTGCCGGGTGTGCGGCGGCATATGCCTTAGCAAAGTCTGGACTTGATGTGACCCTGATTGAAAGGGGAGAGAAGACTGGTGATAAGAATGTGTCTGGGGGAGTACTTTTCGGCCGAATCCTGCACAAACTGATTCCTCGATTCTGGGAGGAGGCACCCATCGAACGGATCATTAGGACTCACCGGGTCAGTATGGTTGACAATGAGGCCAGCCTGACTGTAGACTATACCGACGATTCTTTGGCTGAGGAACCCTATAATGGATTCTCAGTTATTCGACCCGACTTTGACAGGTGGTTTGCCTCAAAGGCCGAAGAAGCGGGTGCGCTGCTGGTCGAGGGTGTGCGAGTCGACGGAGTCATAAGAGAGAACGGCCATGTTGTCGGCATCCGTTCGGGCGACGAAGTGGTTCAATCAAAGGTCGTCATTGCCGCTGATGGTGTCAACTCATTGGTTGCTGAAGATGCTGGTCTCAGAAAGAAACCCGAGACTCACCAGGTTGCTCTGGGCATCAAGGAGGTATATGGTATCTCCGAGGAGACCATCAACGAGAGATTTGGACTTCTTGGTACTGATGGCGTTGCTCACTCATTTTTGGGCGTGACAGGCGGTATTCCAGGTGGCGGGTTCCTCTACACCAACCGGGCGTCTGTTTCAGTAGGAGTTGTCGTTCTCATAACCGGGTTCCAAAGAGCCCAAATCGACTCAAAGGAAATCATAAACAAGTTCACGTCTACGCCAATCGTTAGCCGTGCCATTCGTGATGGTCTCTTGCTAGAGTATTCTGCTCACCTCGTCCCGGAGGGCGGCTATGGTGCAATACGGAAGCTTTCTGATGATGGTATTATTGTGGTTGGTGACGCAGCAGGCTTAGTCTTGAACTTGGGGTTCTCATTTGAAGGGATGAACTACGCTATCGGTTCAGGCATGGCCGCTGCAAAGGCTATTCTCAGGGCGCACAAGAAAAATGACTTCTCAAAGCGTTCGCTTCGTGAGTATGATCGAATCCTACGGAGGAACTTCATCGTGAAGGACTTCAGGACGTACAAACACCTGACCGCTGTGTTTGGGAATCCTCGACTCTATTCTGACTATCCTTCAGTGATAATGGGTCTAGCCAGAGACTCCTTTACATCTGACCTCGTACCCCGACAGAGGCTCGTGCCTCGCGCGATAATCAGATTCCTGTCAGACATATCTCTGCCTCACCTGGTAAAAGACGGTCTGGAGTTGATTCGTGGTCTATGACGAAACGCATTGAAGACAAGCTGGGACTGCTGCGTTACAAGATTGATGCGGAACATCCTCATATCCAGATATCAAAGGAGATTTGCGAAGAATGCAAGCACCGGCCTTGTATTGTCGGTTGCCCTGCTAACTGCTTCAAGTATGAGGATGAGGAGATGCAATTCCAGTACGAAGACTGCATTGAGTGTGGTACCTGTAGAGTCATCTGCCCATACGGAGCCGTGGATTGGAACTACCCGCGTGGCACCTTTGGTGTAAAGTTCCGCTATGGATAGCTGATGATTACTGTCCCTTGCCCATCATGTCTTATACTAAATCTTCATGAAATAGGGGTTCTCTAGGGTGTCTTTCAGGGCGGCCAAGAATGCTCCCGCTGGAGCACCGTCAAGGACTCGGTGATCGACCGCACAGCTTGCCATCATAGTGTGTCTGATGGCAATCATGTCCTCTACGACTACAGGTTTTTTCTTTATGGCCCCAAGAGCTAGGATTGCGGTCTCGGGCGGGTTTATCACGGGGATGAAAAGGTCGACCTCGAAAGGACCAAGATTGGAAACAGTGAACGTGCCACCTTGTAGATCAGTTGGTTCAAGCGAATTGTTTCGTACTTTTTTCGCAAGTGCCTTTGTTTCTTGAGCAATCTCAGATATCGACTTGACACTTGCAGACTTCACAACGGGAACAATAAGGCCATCATCGGTGGCCATAGCGACTCCTATGTTGATATCTGCAAACATGTGTATCTGGTTTCCAGCGAGAGTTGCGTTGAACTTGGGAAACTTCTCCAGAGTATCGGCTACTGCCTTGACAATGATATCATTGAATGAAACTCTGATTCCAAGGGTCTTCTCAACGCGCTGGTTGATCTCCTTCCGAAGCGACACAACCTCGGTCATGTCGATCTCTGTGATCATGGTAATGTGTGGATTATGCGAACTTTCGGTCATGCGTCTTGCTATGGTGCGCCGCAGTGGAGTCATAGCTTCGGTCATCTTTACTTCTCGTTCATCAGCTAGCGCTGCTGGAGCTGTTTCCTCAAACCGAGTGACATCTTCTTCCACAATTCGCCCGTCAGGCCCAGTGCCGGTGACAAGAGAGATATCTACTCCCAGTTCGCGGGCCTTCTTCTTGGCACGAGGTGATGCCTTAATGCGCCCGCCGGGAAGTGTTATAGCGCCGGTGGACCTACTCGGTGTCTTCGTGACGGGAGTGATCTCTTGAGTTTCCCTCAGTGTCTCCGTCGGGGAGGGTTGTTCTTCGTTGAGCTTCTCTGGCTTGACATCTGGAATCGCCTCACCCTTCTTACCTATGATTGCGATTGGTTCACTGATTGGTATCTCATCGTCCACATCACACAGAATCTTCAACAGAACCCCGCTCTCGGGTGCCTCCAGCTCGAATTCATTCTTCTCCCCGAAGATTTCTACCACTGGGTCACCCTTCTCTACCTTCTCTCCTTCCTTCTTCAGCCATTTGAGGATGACGCCGTATTCCATAGCAACGCTCATTCTCTGCATAATCATCGTTGTGACCATTTGATAACCTCCGAGAGCAAGCCTGGTGGGACCGAAATTCCTGAGGGACAGTACATTCGCTCAGGACAGGCCTAACTATTTAACGATACTGTTGTGCTTCTGTTGTTCTCCCTTATCACACGAGAGGTCTTATATTCCAGTGATACAGGTAGAGGAAGCATCGCGCTACCGCCAAGGGAGCGGACCGAAGAATGAGGAGCTTGAAGACCTATCGCGAACTCCGACTCATTGGGTTCGCAATTATTGCAGCCCTGGCCGGCATCATGCTCTACATAGTCAGCCTGTACAGCTACCTGCTCTTCCATGTCATTGTGGAGTGCTCAGCGATTCTCGTAGCCTTCGGGGTCTTCGCAGTGGCTTGGAACACGGAACGATTCACGGAGCACAGTTTCTTCCTCGTCTTGGGGGTGACATATCTCTTTGTGGCGATGTTGGATCTCACCCACACTTTTGCCTACCGCGGAATGGGCGTCTTTCCTGGTTATGACGCGAATCTACCGACTCAGCTCTGGATAGCCGCTCGCTACCTTGAGAGTGCCTCGATTCTGATTGCCATTGGATTTGTGCAACGTAGGACGAACAAGCAGACTGTGTTCATGTGTTATGCAGTGATCACTGTGGTTCTTCATGTTCTGATATTCGTTGGCCTCTTCCCAGATTGTTACATTGAGGGCATAGGCCTGACCCTCTTCAAGATTATCAGTGAATATGTAGTGGTGGGGATTCTTTGTATCGCTGTTCTTGCCTACGGTAGGAAGCGTGAGATGTTCGATCCCACACTCTGGAGATTGTTGATTCTATCAATCCTCCTCACACAGGGCTCTGAGCTTGCCTTCACTCTCTATATAGATGTGTATGGAGTGATGAACTGGGTCGGTCACTATCTCAAACTGCTTTCGTTCAGCCTGCTCTATGTTGGCATGATCAGGAACAGCCTTCAGAAGCCTTACGATAGCCTCTTTCGAGACTTGGAGCTCAGTGTCCAACGAGAACAGGCCCGTGTGGAACAGCTGGACGAGATAAATCGCGATCTTGAAGCATTCGCGGCATCGCTATCACACGATATCAAGAGCCCGCTACAGGTGATACGCAGCTATGTCGAGCTGATTGGTGCCACATGCGTGAAGGTAGATAATGAGGAATGTGGTGAGTACATCGAGGAGATAGTGGGGCGTGTGGATTATGTCGACCAGTTGATGAGAGTGCTTCTGAAACTGGCTTCCCTCTCTGTTCGCTCGCCCAGTCTGCAAGAGGTTGATGTATCGCAGATGGCGCATGAAATCATCCAAGATTTGACCGTGCAGAGCCCTGGCAGAGAAGTTTCGATCGATATTGAAGAGGGAATGCATGCAGTGGCCGATCCGAGTTTGGTACACATTCTCCTCTCCAATCTCATTGGGAATGCATGGAAGTACACACAGAAGACAGAATCCGCTCTGATTGAGTTCGGCGTGATAAGAGCGAACGGCTCGGAGGTCTTCTTCATTCGCGACAACGGTATAGGCTTTGATACTGAAAACGCTGACGCCCTCTTTGAACCATTTCAGCGACTAGATAATGCAGCTGACTTCGATGGTACAGGCATAGGACTGGTCACTGCCAAGAAGGTGATCGAGAATCACGAGGGGGAGATATGGTTTGAGAGTGAAGAGGGAATTGGAACAACTGTATTCTTCACTCTGCAGGGCCGACACTAGACACCTAAACAATCGATCGTATCGCCTTCTCGATACTCTTCTCATCTGGAATGAAGAAGTTCTCCAGACTCGGACTGAACGGAACAGGGGTGTCGGGGGCATTAACTCTCTGGATAGGTGCATCTAGCCAATCAAACGCTTCTTCCTGGACCAGAGCCGAAACCTCAGCTGTTGTTGCTCCTGTCCTAGTTTCTTCTGTCACCAACACAAGCCTACCTGTCTTCTTAACTGAGTTGATCAATGTCTTCTTGTCAAGAGGTACAAGTGTTCTCGGATCTATAACCTCTACACTGATTCCGTCATTGTTCAGCGAATCTGCAACTTCGATTGCCTTGTGAGCCATCATGAAGGTCGCCCATACTGTCACGTCAGCCCCCTTCCGATGTACTCGTGCTTCACCGAGTGATATCGTGTAGTCGTCATCTGGGACTTCTTCCTTCTTGTCATAGACAAGCTTGTGTTCAAAGAACATAACCGGGTCAGGATTGCGAATTGCTGTCTTGATGAGACCCTTGACATCGCTCGCAAAGGCAGGTACACAGACCTTCAGCCCGGGTGTGTGCATAAACCATGCCTGCAGGCTCTGAGAGTGATGCGACGCAATATTCTTCCCACCGCCAAATACGCTGCGAAGGACAAGTGGGACTGATGTCTGCCCGCCGAACATGTACCTCATCTTCGCGGCTTGGTTGCATATCTGGTCCATTGCCAGAGTAATGAGGTCTCCAAACATGATCTCTGCGACGGGACGTAGGCCTGTGATGGCGGCTCCTACGGCTGCACCAGCAATGGTGTTCTCCGAGATTGGAGTATCACGCACTCTCTCGTCGCCAAATTCCTCAGCAAGACCCTTGGTGACTTTGAATGCGCCGCCCCAGTTCCTTCCAATATCCTCACCCATGAGAAAGACTGTCTCATCACGTGCCATCTCTTCTCGAAGCCCCTCTCTGAGTGCTTCTCGGTATGTCTTCTCTGTCACCTAGAACGCCTCCGCATAGACATCATCCAAAGCCTCTTCAGGTGCTGGTTCCTCAGATTCGATTGCAAACTCTCCCGCTTTCTCTACTTCATCCTTGAGTTTGTTGCGAATCTTCTCCGCCTCCTTCTCCGATATAGCTCCTTTTTCGATGGCAATCCTCTTGATGATCTCAACCGGGTCTCTACTCAGCCATTCTTCTTCCTCTTCTTTCGGTCGATACTTGGCGGGATCAAATCGTGAGTGTCCCTTCTGGCGGTATGTTCGGCACTCAATCAGACTGGGACCTTCGCCCTTTCGGGCTCTTTCCACCGCCTTCTTGGTTGCCTCGTAGACCTCAAGTGCGTTATTTCCATCGACCACTTCTGCAGGAGTGCAATATCCCTCCGCTCGCTTCGCGATGTTATCCGAAGGGCACGTCATCTTGATTGGTGTGCCCATTGCATAGAAGTTGTTCTCTACCACCCAGATGACAGGAAGGTTCCAGATTGCAGCCATGTTGAGCGATTCACAGAACGTCCCATTATTCGACGCACCATCGCCAAAGAAACATGCAACGACATCATCTGTGCTTCTCATCTTACAAGAGAGTGCAGCACCTACTGCAATGGGAAGTCCTGAAGCAACAACGCCTGTGGCTCCCAGAACCCCTACGTCAAATTGCGTGATGTGCATCGAACCGCCCTTTCCCTTACACGACCCCGTCTTCTTTCCGAGAAGTTCAGCCATGGCCCTCTTCATATCTATTCCTTTGGCTACCACATGTCCATGACCTCTGTGAGTGCTCTGAATCCAGTCGCTCTCCTTTAGAGCAGCAGTCACTCCTGCGGCTACTGCTTCTTGGCCAAGATAGAGATGTAGAGTACCGGGGACGAGATTTCTACCGAAAATCTCCCAGACTTCTTCTTCGAAGAGCCTGACCTTGAGGGTTCGAGTGTACAAATCCTTGAGAATCTTCTTGCCTGCCATTTGTCCTTCATCTACCTGTGGTGACAGAGTTATTCTTGCCGCCACCACGAAAGCTATCTGATAAAAGCTTCGAAGGGACTGAATGCATCTAGTCGAAAGCATCATATCTCCTAAGTTGCTCTCCTGTGCACAGCAGCCGAGCTGATTGAGATGACACGAGTGGGCGTAGAAGTAACGCTAGTCACAGGTCGTACTCTACGCCAGGGTCGGGCAATGGAGAAGGGGAAACTCACTGATGAATACGCCCAGGCAGTGTCTTATTGTGAAATCAGCCCTCTAGTCTTGAAAGTATTAGATGTACATGAAGGTGACCATGTAAGTGTCGAGACTTATCATGGCTCGGTTGTGGTGAGGGCCAAAGAGAACTCAACGATGGACCCCAAGATAGCATTCCTCCCATGTGGTCCCTATGCCAACATGCTCATCGGGTCGGACACCCTGGAGACAGGAATGCCTGACTTCAAAGGCACTTGTGCCAAATTATTCGCAGCCAAACAGGAACCGATTCTAGATCCCGAGGAGTTACTGCAGTCCATTATGGGGGCAAGAGGATGAATCGAGAAGTCGAGCATGTTGTCTGCCCCTTCTGTGGATGTCTATGTGATGATCTAGTAATCCGCGTCGAGAACGGAGTAGTTGTTGAGAACAAGAATGGCTGTGCTATAAGCAAGTCGAAGTTCCTGAATCACATGCAACACCGTATGCTCAGACCAACAATCAGAAAGGAAGACCACCTGAGGGAATGCACTCTTGAGAACGCCTTGGATGAATCTATTAGCATTCTGTCAGAGGCCCGACGCCCTCTTCTATATGGTCTGAGCTCCACTGAGAATGACGCCCACCGTGAGGCCTATCACATCGCCGAGATTCTTGGTGGCATCGTTGACAATACATCATCGGTCTGTCATGGCCCCTCAATCATTGGCGTACAGGAGTCTGGAGAACCACACGGGGCTTTGACCGAGGCTCGTAACCGAGCTGACCTCGTTATCTACTGGGGTTGCAATCCTGTCCATGCCCATCCACGTCATATTGCAAGATTCGTCACGGCGCCCGGAGTCTATGTTCAAGAACCACGCGAAGAACGAGAAGTATGGGTGGTGGATGTACGTGAAACCGCCACCTCGAGATTTGCCACCCGCTTCATCAATATCGAAGTCGGAAGCGATTTAGAGATTCTCAGTGTTCTCCGTGCTTTTGTAAACGGTAGGCAGCTCGACGTATCCACTGTGGGTGGTGTTAGTTCCTCCAAGTTGTGGGACATGGCTGAGCGCTTGAAGGCAGCACACTACGGTGTGTTCTTCTTCGGCCTCGGGCTCACACAGTCCAGTGGACGGCATCGTAACGTTGACGCAGCGATACGTTTACTGCAAGATCTCAATGAGTTTGGAAAATGGAACATGATTCCGATGCGCGGACACTTCAACGTTGCAGGTGCAAATGAGACCTCCACCTGGACTACAGGCTATCCCTTCGCGGTGGACTTTTCTCGAGGCTATCCTCGTTATCAGCCTGGAGAATACTCCGCAGTCGATTTGCTCAGAAGAGAGGAGGCTGACGCTCTACTGAACATAGCTGCGGATCCTTGCGCGCATTTTCCGGTTGACGCAGTTAGAACTCTGAGTACAATCCCTGTCATCAATCTTGATCCCAAACAGAATCTCACTTCAACCGTGGCCAAGGTGAATATTCCCACGACGCAGTCAGGCATTGAATCCGATGGGGTCGCCGTTCGAATGGATGGACTTCCCCTCTATCTAAAGAAGGTGGTTGACCCACCAGACGGGGTTCTTCCCGATCGGGAGGTGTTGCGCATGTTGCGTGAAGGTCTGGAGGCAAGGCTGTGACGGCCGGGAACGAATTCCTCCTGAGGCGATGCTACGTTGTCGATCCAGCCAATCGTATTGATGGTGAGATTATGGATCTCTCGATTTCAAGCGGTAGCATAGTCGATTCTGTTAGCAATAAGGCAGAGATCGTTGATATCGGTGAACGATTGGTGATGCCTGGTGGGGTTGACATGCACTCCCACATCCTCGGAAGCAAGATGTCTATGGCGCGACTCTTGGCGCCTGATTTCCACCGGCAAGAACCGGTTTCGAAGTTCGATGCCCCTCGTTCAGGTTCGGGTCACGTCCTGCCTAGTTCCTACATTGTCGGTCACAGATACTGCGAGATGGGTTACACAACAGTCGTGGAACCAGCAGTTCTCCCTCTGAAAGCACTGAGCTGCTGGGAAGAGATTGCGGACGTTCCCAACCTGAACATGGCAATGCTTCCTCTCTTCTGCAATAGCACCGTGACTTTCCACTTCCTGCAGGAAAATGACCTGGAGGGCCTTGCTGGCTACATATCATGGATTCTAGAGAACACTGGTGGATGGGGTGTCAAACTGGTGAACCCCGGAGGGGTCTACGCGTGGGCCCACGGCTCCAACGTGCATGGTCTCGACGATGAGATTCCTGACTGGAGTATCACGCCGCGTGACATAATTGTCGGGGTTGCTGAAACCGTCGAGTCTCTGGGGCTACCCCATGTCACACACCTCCATCCAAACAACCTGGGTACAGTTGGCAATCTCGCGACTACTCTGGACACACTGGACGCCTTGAAGAAGGTTGCAGGTCACAGTGGACGTGACCAGATTGTTCATCTGACCCATGTTTCGTTTGAGGCTATGTCAAGTTCTACGGACGGATCTAAATCATGGGATGAGATCACATCGGGGGGACTGCAGCTAGCTCACTACGCGAACAAGAACAAGCACTTCACAGCGGACATTGGACAAATCACGTTTGGAGAAGCAATGACCATGACAGGGGACGGCCCTTTCCAGCAGTCATTGTACAAGCTGACTGGCAACAAGTGGGCCAATCTTGCAGCCGATGCCGAGATGCCCGGCGGTGGAGGTGTTGTTCCCTATTACTACAATCCGAACTCCATGGTGAACTCGGTACAGTGGGCCATCGGTCTTGAATATGCCCTCTCAGTCAACGACATATGGCGTTGTGTTGTCACCACAGACAGTCCGAATGCCGGACCTTTCACGCGCTATCCACTGGTGTTTGCTTGGTTGATGAGCCATAAGCTGCGGATGGAGTGGTTGGAGAAAGTGCATCCCGAAGTTCGGAAACGGTCAGCTCTCGAATCGATTGGCAGAGAGTGGAGTCTCTATGACTTGGCAATATCAACAAGGGCTGCTCCTGCAAAGATTCTGGGCATTCAGGAGCACAAGGGACACCTCGGAATCGGTGCCGACGCTGATATTTCAGTCTACGACATCTTCCCGATGAAAACGGACCTCACATCAGATCCGGAGCAGATCGTACGTGGCTTCAGAAGAGCTCACATGACTTTCTTGAACGGAAAGCCTCTTCTCAAGAACAACTCTTTGGCCACATCACATGGTCATGTCTTCACGGTGGCTCCCGCTATGAGCGAATCTATGCTCAATCGAATGGAGCGCGAGCTTGAGGGTATATTTGAGAGATGGTATTCGCACTCGTTCAGCAACTACCCGGTTCCGTCTAGGTATCGCTCGCCATACGAACGAAGTACCCATCTTTACTGCTCAGATGCTTCGCTTCAGTAGACTGGGACCTTGTACTTCTTGCTGAGATTCGTAAAATTGATATTTCTTCTTCCGAATATAGCAGTAAGGGAATTGAGAAGCCCCAACAATGTCTACCTTGCAGACTCGATTGTGAACGAGTCGACTCACTGGGCAACTGCCTTCTGATTGCAGGAGCCGAACAGTGGGCCATCTCCAATGGAAGTGATACGACCATGAATGAGAGAAAGGTGATGTTTGAAAACATTCCTCTTGACCAATGGCCTGAGGAGGACAGAATGGGCGTGATGGTCCAGCGTATGACAGCTGACAGGCCCTATGTGCTTTCTGTTCTGGATGAACGAAAAGGGGCCGATATTTCGTTGAATAGACGCCGTCACGCGTCCTCGAAAATGCGCCACTTCAGGTGATTTTCACTGCGTCAGTGGGTTCCTTGAAGTATCGAGGCCTACTTGACGCACACCTTCTTTCTTTTATTGGAAGACCACACATCCAAGTACGTGCAGACTAGGAGCCGAATATAGATTGGAAGAAGACTTGGGCCCCTCTTACGAGGGAGTTGCAGAGTTCTATGATTACTTTTCCACACAAGAAGATTTGCCCTTCTATCTCGATTATGCCAGAGAACAGGGCAGTCCTATCCTCGATATAGGAGCTGGAACCGGACGAGTATCTCGATATCTGGCAAATCATGGATTCGTGGTCACTGCTGTTGAGAACTCGCCGTCGATGATTGCCCATTTCATGGCAGAGATGGAGGAGTTGGATTCAGACGTTCAAGGACGGATATCGTTGGTTGAGGCTGATATGCGTGATTTTGAACTCGATAAGGTCTTCAAGCTCATCATCATTCCCGCGTCTTTAGGTCACGCTATGACCACACAAGACCAGATCTCAACCTTAGAATGCGTACATCGTCATCTATCTCCAGATGGAATATTCATACTAGATTTGTATCCAGCTGGCACAATGGATGAGCATTCAAGATTTGAAGAAAACCCCGTGGAACTCCCTGATGGAAGGATAGTCAAGAGACAGGGAGTTATCGATTGCGATCCAGTGCGCCAACTCATGCGCGTAGAGCTCACGTATAAAGTGCGTCATCCGGGGAATGACTCAGATACCTGGGACGAGGAGATACGGATTGTATCTGGAGCGGCCCTCATCTACAATCGCGAAGCTGACCTGCTCCTGAAGTTGACGAGATTTAGTTTCGTGGACGAATTTGGGGCTTTTGCTAAGACCCCCTATCACCCAGGGTCACC
>CAYYQL010000009.1:0-33398 GCA_964473825.1 uncultured archaeon | reverse complement strand
AGTGCAGTCATTCTACTCTAGTACGTCATCTGCGTCTGGCAGCTGGTCAACCTTCTTGCTGTCTTTCCGAAGATTCGCACCCTCTTCAACATCAAGCGAGTTCGTGTAGAGCAGTTCGCCCTCGACGATTGCATCACGTTCGATATAGACATCCTTTCCATAGACCGAGCCAACCCTTGCCCTCTCTTCAATCCTAATGTCCTCGCCGTATAGATCATCAGTTCGTGCACGCTCTCTGACCAGTATCTCTCGTGACCGAACCGGACCTTTGACCTCGCCTCGCTTACCGATTCTGAAGCCATCAGAGGCATTGATCCGTTTGGCCTCCACCCGTCCTCCAACTGCAATACGATAGGTTTCGATCTCCTCATCCACGACGAGAGTTCCACCTACCTTTATTGTATCGCTCGACATCAGTTTGCCCTGAATGACCGCCTTTCCCCCCACATCAAAGCCATCAATAGATTCCAGTGACCCCTCTACTTTCAATGCACCACCGACATCAACGAAAGCGCCCTTGGAGTCGCCGCCAAGCTTCACAGCTCCACCTACATCAATGGTTCCGAAGGCGATTCCGCCGGTGGACTTGAACGATCCGCCGACATCAACATCGGCAACTTTCGATCCTGGACCGACTACTGCAGAACCACCCACATCAATCTCGTCTACCTCAACTGCACCAGTAGCCTTGAAGCTTCCACCAATTTCGACTTTTCCGATTCTTCCTGTGGCACATTTGCCTGAGCCCCCAACACGAAGCTCGTCTGTGTCAATTCTGCCTCCTACCTTGACAGACCCGCCTGCATTGATCCGTTCTGCCTTCGCATCACCTTCAACTCTGACAGAGCCGCCGCCCATCAGTCTCTGAGCAACTGCATTCCCGCCGACTCTTAGAGAACCGCCGCCCTTAGCAGCATTGCACATCAGGTCCTGGTCTATCGACAGTGAACCATCAGCCTCGACCTGCTTTGCTTTCACAGACCCGCGAACCTCAAGGCTTCCCTTCTCCACCTTTGCGATTGTTTCGACCTCAAGATCCCCTTCGATGATGATGCTGTCTCTCGTCTTGGCCTCAAGGGCGTGGGCTTTCAATGAGCCCTCAATGGTTGTGTCCCCATCTATTCTCAATGTACCCCCAATCACAATGGTGTTTCCCTGTTGAGGGACCAAGTATTGGCAGTTTTTGATTTCTACGTCTCCCTCGAATGTTCCAAGTTCGACGCGTTCTTGCTTTTCGAATTTCTGTTTCTCAGCCATGGTTACCGAGCTCCGTGTCGGTCTGGTGTTCTTCACTATCAAGATTCAAGTCTGTGTATATAAAGCGGATTCACAATAGAAGGTCACAATTTGTGACTATCGCGAAATGGCCTCTACATGCCAATAATTGGATCCGGCATGGGGATACCGACAAGACCTGCAATTCGTTTGTATAACTCCAGATACTGATGTCCCCTGACAGTCACATAGTACAGGGTGTGGCCGTCCTCTTCCTCCTCTTCCAGAAGCCCTCTCTCAACCATGTACTCTATGGTTTCCTTCGCCCTGTCAACAGGCATATTGGTCGATCTGGCTGTCCTAGTCAGGGGGGCATATCCGTAGATTGTGATGACCCGTATGACCTCAGCGTAGATGTCGTACCGTGTACGCTTCTGAAATGGGCTCTCCTTCTTCTTTCGTGGGGGCATCGCCGTTCACTGCATGCTAGGCAATCATCGGAATAAAAACCCAGTGAATCGGGAGGAGAGTATCAACAGACAATCCTTATGATTGGAGGAACCAGTTTTTCGGCAGGGTGGACCAAGTGATGGACCGTGCCTACGTGTTGAAGGACGATGGGGACCAAATCTATGGGCGGTCTTTCATAGAGGGCGAAAATGCAGGTACAGAGTCAATTCCTTTCCATGTATGCGCCTGTGCGATGCTCCTGCACTCCTCTGCGAGTACCGATCGGGACAGGTCCTATAGTCTCATTCAAGATGGTACACTCTGGGTCTACGCTTTCTTCGAACGTTTTGCTGTGGTTCTAGAATCAAGGACTCATGACGATGAAACGACGCTGAAGAAGATGGTTCTATCCATCGGTCGGGATATTGCTCGTCATTATGGATCGACAATAGCATCATGGTCGGGCGACCTCGGAGAGGTTGACGGATTTGAATCGTTGATGAGGAACTATGCTTCCATGGACGTTCTCATGACAAATCCGCAGATTGAAGCGAAGCTACAGGATGCCATAGATCGGATTCTGGAGTGTTATGAGGTCGCGTACGTGGGGGTACTGAATGTGCTTGGAGAGATGATTCGGGGCAACATACCCAAGGACCATCTATCTCACATCAGAACAGAGATTCTTGATGAAACCCTTCACTTAGAACCAGAGATGATTCCCACCACCCTTCAGGTCTTTGGCTATGATGTGCAGTTGATGGGCACCGGAGCATACACAGTCGCGGTTGCGCCTTATATCGGGGATGGCAGGATTGAGGCAATACAAGCGGTTGATGAGATTGTGCATACTCTTAGTTCCCTGATTAGATGAGAGAATCGCAAGATATTGATAAGATGTGGAGTTGGTTTCCTTTCTTCTTGGTCGGTATCTAGGCTCACTCGCGCTACCTCAGAGACTATTCAATGCTATGGCTTTATTCGAAGTGTGAATACGCTGCTTCTTTTGTTACAGCAACCTTTTTTAGAAAGGTGACATGATATATGGTCTGTTAGGAGGTTGTTTAGGTGAAGCCAGCCAGTAAGGTCTTCTTGCTGTCAATGTTGATTCTTTCTCTCATGTTGACTTCTACTTGTGTCTTCTATCCGGTCCAGCTACCATGTCCTACGCACCAGCACTTTGCTACTGCTGATTTGTTACCAAACCCTTGGATGGACTCGCCGAATCTCGGCTTGGCTCCAGACTTTTTCGTAGAGGGGGATTCAGGTGATTTCACGCATGAACACGTCGTTCATTCTGACGGTGACGGTCTTGTTATGTGCAACTGGACGCATGAGGCAGGCACAGAACTAGATTTCAATTTTTCACCTGATCCTGAGAAGCCCGACTGCAAAGATTTCGTTTATTTCTCATATGACCTTGATTGGCCTTATGAAAAGATGCCGAAGAATGCCTATGTCCGGATTAGTTTTTCGATAGCGACAACGGGTACCTTTGCAGTTGCTGAAGGGGCTGATTTCATGTTCAAGGCGTATGTCTGGTTAATCGACTCATCCAACAACTGGATAATGGTCTACCAGTCTTCTCCACCCTACAAAGACTCTCTAACGCTTCGAGAGATAAGTTTCAGCTACTTTGATAGATTAGAAGTCTGGGGTGGAATGGTTCAAGACGACGCAGGGCATCAGGAAGATCCCACTGATACTTTCCAGATTGCTGTTGGACTAGCACCAACATCGCATTTTCAGTCGTATGGCGATGCCTATCCTTGGGAGTATTATGACGGAACTGTTTCTCTTCTCGTAGACTATTTGGATCTCATTGTTATCGGGGATCTGGGGGAGAACCTGGAGCGTGAGTTGCCAGTGTATAGTGAGTTTATTGCTATTCAAGAAGACAACTACCGTCTGCGAGACATAGCAAGAAGCCCCACTGGGGAATTCTATGTTGCCAGTGATTTTAGAAACTCGGACACAGGTAATTCATCATTGTCTGTGATGAGGTTCCGCTCAGACTGCATCCAGAACTGGAGAACAGACGAGTCCGACTACGGAGATTCGAGAGCTGCTGGAATCGTGTGCGACTCCGCGGGAAACCTCTACTTGATTGGCACCCGTCTAGATTCTGGGGGACGTCTACTCATTATGAAGTGGAATGCCGGAGGGTCTCTTGAGTGGGGCTTGAATCACATTCCTCCAACATCTGGACAATGGCGTGCAGTTGACATAGATATTGGCAATGATGATGAGATTTACAGTATCTCCGAGCTATTAATTCACAACGGTACGGGCACGCCCTATACTACAGCAACCCTTCAGAAATGGACAGCTGACGGTGATCTCTTATGGAACCGCGACATAATATTGGGTCCTCACATTTTTCCCGTAGCGCTTAAGGTCAACCATGGAGATGGCCTTTATGTCTTGTGTAGATTCGGGAACCAGACCGCCCCCGTGATAGTCAAGCTGGATATGTCGGGTGGTATGTTATGGAGTACCCAAGATGCCTACAGAACCATATCCGAACGGAGTGATGGTGGAGTCTATGCGATCACAAAGACTGTCAATTCGTCTGACTCGCCGACTATCGAGATTCACGAGATTGGTTCTGACGGGTCGGTCGTATCCACTTCTGTCGTAGCGAACTTGATGTACAGGGGCTTGTACGTTATGTCTTGGCGGGATATGGCAATTGATGAAGCACCTGATGGTTCTGTTGCGTTTCTGGCTAGAGGAGATAGGTTGTGGCCATACCATCGCCTCCTGAGATTTGACCACGAGCTTAGCCAAGTTGGGGCTGAGATACTGGATCGGACTCATGAAGAATGCTGGAACACACCGCTCTTGTTCACGGTTGGTACTAATGGTCTGGCATATGTTGTGGAAACTACTGACATCTCTGATTCAGAGAAGGTAGTAATTGCTGCATATACCTTCACGGATGCCTCTTCAGACGATGGTCTATTCTTTATACCTGCGGATTTGGGTATGGTAATCACCCTGTCATCTCTGGGGGTCATTGGCGCAGTAACCGTGCTTGCCATTCGCAGTCGGAAGAATATCTAGGTGTTCAGACGAATCCATTTGGATGTAGACTGGTGCCGCCCTGAACCTGCTTGCTGTAACATGCTTGATCACGTTTCATCCTACTTGGTGACATTTTCATACGAAAGAAGTAAGTAGAAGCGATGTTTGACTCAGCCAGAGGATAGTGTGTAGCTATGAAGATAGTCGGAATCTGTGGTTCGCCGAAAGAGAAGGACTCCAATACTAGGTTCCTCTTAGAGGAGGCAATTGCGGCTGCAATTGAAACTCTGGGTCAAGCAAGAATCGGGGAACATGCCGCCGTAGTCCTCAACTTGGTCGAGCATGATATCCGTCGTTGCACTGGTTGTGACGCATGTGTTCGAAAGAAACCATGTCCTGAGAGTAGCGCAGACGATATGCCAAAGATTGAGGATGAACTGCGTAGTGCAGACGGGATTATTATTGCAGCTCCCTCCTACTTCACATCAGTTCCAGGGCTGTTGAAGGATTTCATGGATCGTTCGAGACCGATGAAGATGAACGACCACGAGCTCAAGGACAAGGTCTTCTCAGCCATCACGTATGCAGGCCTCCGCTATGGTGGTCAAGAATCAGTGATCGACTTACTGAACCGCTATGCCTTGACACAGGGAATGATAGTTGTAGGTGCAGTGGGCAGTCCCGTCAAGGGAGGCTTCTTTGGTGCAGGTAGCATGCAGACTGACGAAGGGAAATGGCGTTCCAGTGAGGACGACCAGTTGGCGATTGATGCAAGTCGGCTTGTCGGTGAGAGAGTAGCTAAGATGATTCTGAAAGTGAGAGGGTGAGATATTAGAATGAGCACTCCCTTGATTCGGGGGCAAGTTCAGGTCTACACGGGAAATGGCAAGGGTAAGACCACCTGCGCACTCGGTGCGGGGATGAGGGCTGCGGGCCACGGACTTGAGGTCCTCATGATTTGCTTCATGAAGGCTAAAGTTGCCGAACGTGGCAACGGCGAAGAGGTCAACTACGGCGAGTTCAAGTCCACAGAGAAGATTCCCAACATGATGATCCTTCCCGTGGGACGACAGAGTTTCGTTGACAAGGAGAACCCAGACCCAATAGACATTGAGATGGCACAGCGTGGTCTCAAAATGGCTCAAGAGGCACTCTCTAAGCACACCTGTGATGTACTGATCCTCGATGAGATCAATGTGGCGGTGGAATGGAATCTCATCACGTTGGAAGACCAGCTGCGCCTGATAGAGGTGAAGCCTGATGACATTGAGTTGATCATGACGGGTCGCTATGCACATGAGGCCATCATAGATGCTGCTGACTTGGTGACTGAGATGTGTGAGATCAAGCACTACTATCAAGAGAAGAAGCTGCTGGCCCGACGTGGTTTCGAGTACTGACACGCAAAACGAACAGTTAATATCTTCCACTGCAGGTTTGACCGTGTCGTATCAACTGGGAGTAGACTTTCATGGTCGTCAAGAAGGCAAACAACGCCTCTGAGGCGGACGCTGAGACTAACACTCTCGGCGATATTCAGCGAGCTAAGAAGCAGTGGGAAGCCAAGACTCTTGCTAACCACCTCAAGAAGCATCCCGAACGGAAGGATGAGTTTGTTACAACATCGAGCAAGACGGTTCGCAGGATATACACTCCCCTTGATATCCCAGATTTTGACTACCTGAGAGATCTTGGTTTTCCAAGTGAGTCTCCATATACGCGTGGGGTCCAGCCCACCATGTATCGTGGGCGAATCTGGACCATGCGGCAGTTCGCTGGGATGGGTACAGCTGAAGAGTCCAATCAACGCTACAAATTCCTCCTCGACCATGGACAGACTGGCCTGAGTGTTGCCTTCCATCTCCCCACAATCTTCGGTCATGATTCTGACCATCCATATTCCCTGGGAGAGGTTGGCAAGCTTGGTGTTGCGATTGATACCCTCAAAGACATGGAGATTCTGTTCTCAGGGATACCCCTTGACAAGGTCACCACAAGCATGACCATCAATGCCCCCGCCTCCATTCTGCTTGCTATGTACATGGTTGCGGCCGAGAAGCAGGGAGTTCCTGCTGACAAGATTGGAGGAACTATCCAGAACGACCTTCTGAAGGAATATCAGGCACAGAAGTCATGGATCTACAGTCCAGAGCCCTCGCTCCGTATCATCACGGATATTATAGAGTATGCAACAGAACACATCCCTCGGTGGAATACCATCAGCATATCTGGTTATCACATCCGTGAGGCTGGTTCTACAGCTGCACAAGAGCTGGCATTTACCCTGATGAATGGCCTAGAGTATGTTCGATGGGGTAAGAAACGTGGCCTAGATGTTGGCGCATTTGCCCCCCGACTATCATTCTTCTTCAATTCACACAATGATATCTTCGAGGAAGTTGCCAAGTTCCGCGCTGCGCGCCGCATCTGGGCTAGAGAGATGAAGCAACGATTCGGAGCAAAAGGACGTTCCCTCTGGATGCGTTTTCACACACAGACCGCCGGCTGTTCTCTCACAGCTCAGCAGCCTATGGTGAATGTTGTGCGAACTGCATATCAGGCACTGGCTGCGGTTCTTGGAGGGACTCAGTCTCTTCATACTAACTCAATGGATGAGGCCCTCTGTCTCCCCACTGAAGATGCTGTGAGGGTGGCTCTACGCACTCAGCAAGTCCTTGCCCATGAGAGTGGTGCTGCTAGTACTATCGACCCCCTTGCTGGTTCATACTACGTCGAAAGCCTCACGAACGAACTCGAGGAAGAGGCCTACGATTATTTCGACAGGGTGGAGGCTCTCGGTGGCGTAATCCCGGCAATAGAGAAGGGTTTCTTCCAACGGGAGATTGCCAATGCATCCTACAGATACCAGAAAGAGATAGAGGAAAACAAGAGAACCATAGTTGGTGTCAACGATTATGTCCTCAAAGACGAGGATATCAGGATTCCGGTCTTGAAGATAGACCCCGAAGTGGAGAAGAAGCAGGTTGAGCGTCTTCAGCAAGTACGTCGCGAACGTGACAACGAAGAGGTCCAAGCTGCTCTGGAGGCTCTCCGCAAGGCTTCGAAGGAACAGGACAACGTGATGCCCCATGTGGTACGCGCCGTCCGAGCCTACGCGTCAGTCGGTGAAATATGTGATGTCTGGCGGGATGTCTTTGGTGAGTGGGACGAACCGAAGATATTCTGAATAGGCTGAACACACTGCCCAACCAGGGAATCTGCAGTAGAATCCGCCTTTCATATATCCGCCAGAGGTCGGGCAAACCTTATTAGTTTCAGAATGTAACTAGAGGCCTTGGATGAACCTATGAAACGAAGGAAACTGGGTGCTGCAGCTGTGGTCGGTCTTGTGCTGAGCCTAGCTGTGATTGGCCTACATATACTCTCACAGCCGACGGCTGAAGAGCAAGAACGCGAACCGATCTCTCCACCGCGTGATTCAGACAATCGCACCTGAGAACTATACGAGTACATTGACCACTCCGCGCCGATTGGAAATGACTGGTGGGAACTGGCTGATATGCTCGTTGTCTTTGTTGGCCATTTATTGGCCACGTAGTGGACGCGAATCTAGAGAGAGTCGATGACGCTGCCATGTAAAGCCCTGCAATGGTAGTCGAGAAGAGAGCGCCTCTATCTTCCCTAGAATCGCAGACTAGACCCCTTATTCACGTAGTGCACCGAAGAGGCTTAAAATTGTGAGAAGAATTGATTTGCTCTCGCGAGCATAATACTGTAGGGTGGGTATCCAGATGATGATGTTAATGCAATTCCCGTTGGCTGTGGAAGGATGGATTCTTCTTTTCATCTCTCTCGCTGTACCATTGATCATCATCCTGTGGGTGCTGTCGTCTTACCACTCGACGCCCAAACCGCCAATGGAACGCACACGTGTTACACTAAGACCAGCAGACGGATCAGATGGGATTGCTGCCGCCCACGGTGCAGAGGAATCCTATTTTCCTGTAATAAGAGGCTCAGAAAAAGCAGGCTTTCCTGTTGGAAGGGTGGGACACGGTGGAAAGGGTGCCTATGGACACAGAGCCCAAAGGAATGAAGAATTGATTTGGTGCAACTTGGCCCGCAAGGCCTCTGATGTTTCTCCTCCCCTTGCTCACATCATCAAGAACCACGAATTGCTATTCCGAACACGAGTTTCATGGACATTATTGAGCAAAGCAGACGATGCGAGTATCTCTGCTTGAGAGACAAGCTTCACACTCAAATCCAAGATTCCTTCTCTGACTGGTCCCAAAGGGGTAGGCGATGCCTATTTATGGGGGGACTTCAAAGCGCCCCATACTACCGAAGACGACCGTACGAGATGCCAAATGGAGGATATATCAAGTGTACAACAGCGTGACCGACGATGTGGTCAAGAAGCTGGAGGACATAGTTGGAACAGAGTATGTCACCACCAGTGAACCCCTTCGTCACAGCTATATGGCCAGAGGTATCATGGGTCTGGAAGCCGTTCTGCCTGAGGCGATTATTCGCCCTAAGGACGCACAGGAAGTTTCTCAGATTCTTGTTCTGGCCAATGAGAAGAAGATCCCGGTCACCCCAGCAGCAGGTGGTCTCAGTGGAGGTTTTGCCCTTCCCGCTATCGAGCCGGGCGGGATATACATGGACATGACCCGCATGGACGGGCTTGAGGTTGATGTTGAAAACAGAGTCATGATTGTAGAACCAGGACTCAAGTCGGGTGACGCCTGGCGTATCTTTAAGACGAAGTACCCCGAGTGGGCTCCGCCGATACCGGATGGTGCACCCCCAGCTGCAACAGTTCTGGGCGATGCAATCGAGAGAGGTTTCTCTCTTGTCACTGGTGTCTACGGACCTCAGGCAGACATGATCATGGGTCTGGAAGTGGTTCTTCCCACGGGTGACATATTCCGAACTGGATCTTGGGCACTTCCTGGCGCCAAGGCCTATTACAGATGGGGTCCTGGTCCCAATCCTGATGGGCTTTTCCTCGGGTCGCAGGGCTCTATGGGCATTATTACGAAGGCCGCAATCAAGATGGTCCCCCATCCACATCACAAGACTGTCATTGCGTTTGGTGGAGATAACTGGGATGATATCGTAAAACCTGCTTGGGAGATATCAAAGCATGAGATGGGAATAGGCGAACGAACCGTCATGGTACAAGGCGGCAACTGGCCGCTTGTTATGACCCGCTGGCCCAAGACTAACGTCCCGCTGGATTATCAGTTTTACAAGAAGATAGGTCTCAGCGAGTACTGGATGAACTATGAGATTTGGGCGTGGAGTGAGAAGGAGCTCGAGTTCACTATCAGTGAGATTGAGAGAATCTACAAGAACTACGAGAAGGAGAACAACACGAGCTGCCCACGTTGGGATCTCCATCCAAAACAGGTAGCTTCACGACTGAAGAAGCCCAACAAGATTGCCATTCCCTACTCGCTCTGGCAGGCTGGCTTCCTGTTCATCACGTGGTACGTGCCATGGCTGGAGAGCCCTGCGTGCATGACCGAGTACTGTGCTAAGATGGAGGAATATGGCTTCCCGCCCACCATGTGGGTCGCATCTATTGATCATGCTCGTCAGGCAATTGTCATGCCGATCCTTTGCTTTGACAGCACTGAGGAGGGAATATATGACAAGATAGCGAAGTTCAACAGGGAGACCACAAAGTCCTTCCTGAAGAAGGGTTGGCTGAACTACAGGCCAGATCCCTTTGTCCATGCACCGGAGACCTTCAGTCGCATTCCGGAGTACTACAAGATGCTGGTGAAGTTCCGTAAGGTGCTGGATCCGAACCTGATTCTGCATCCGGGAAGACTGGCGATACCTTGGGAATCTGTAACTGATATGCCCAGTCCATTAAAGGAGGGTGACTAGACGTGGCATTTTGGTTACAGTCCGTAACTTTAAATGGAGACATACGAATGGAGGCGAGATTGCGATGACAAGTCTTGAAGAACTGAGGAGAATCAACGCTCGTTGCATCCACTGCAGGGCATGCCAATACGCGTATTCTGGTGAGCCAGACAAGGAAGGCCACGACGAAGAGTACACTGGAATGCTTCAGGGCTGTCCCGCTGGTATTTACAATGAGTGGGAGGGCTACTTCAACAGTGGCAAGCAATGGATTGCCCGGGCATTCCTGAATGGTGAGATAGAACCGTCCCAAGAGATGCTTGAGGTTGTTGAAGCCTGTACGACCTGTGGAATGTGCGAGAATCAGTGTCCAAACTACATCAATACCGTCCACATCATCGAGGAGTTGCGGGCGGCAATCATCGAGTCAGGCGTGGAGCCCCTCAAGCGTCACAAGCTCATCGGTGACCGGGTTATGCAGGAGGATCTGCGGAACCCATACAACGAACCGCGAGCCGAGCGCACCAAGTGGTTTGGCGGTGCTGTCGACAAGAAGGATGCGAAGGTGGCCTACTTCGTGGGTTGCACCGGGGCATACCGACAGCAGCACATTGCTCAGCACACGGCCAGCATTCTTGAGAAACTCGGCATTGACTTCACCGTGATGAGTGACGAGGTATGCTGTGGATCGCCAATCTTGCGTACTGGCCAGAAAGCGACTTTTGATGAGCTCATGAATCAGAACTTGGAGATCTTCAAGGACTTCGATGTCTTGACATTCTCCTGTGCTGGATGCTTCAAGACCATCCGGAACGATTATCCGCGTATGAGTGGTAAACCCTTACCCTTTGAGGTCAAGCACACTCTTGACATTGTATGGGATATGCTTCAGGATGGGAGCCTCAAGATAACCAAGCCATACAACAAGAAGGTCACGTGGCACGACCCGTGTCACAGTGTGAGACACGTGGGCATCGACATAGAGAAAGCGATACTCGACAAGTCGCAGAACTGGCTGCTTGACAGCAGAAAGGCTGAGAAGGCCAAAGAGGCATGGTTTGAGCGACCCCGTGAAGTTCTTCGGGCCATTCCTGGTCTGGAACTTAAGGAGATGTATCGCATCAAAGGTGATAGCTTCTGCTGCGGTGCCGGGGGTGGAGTGAAGACACAGTTCCCAGATATGGCCCTGTCTACGGCGAAAGAACGAATCCGAGAGGCAGCATCAACTGGTGCTGAGGTGCTCATGACAAGCTGTCCCTTCTGCGTGACCAACTTCAATGACGCGGTGAAGGCGCTCAGAGAAGAAGAGGAGGAGACTGGAAAGGATCTCTCGCATCTAGGGTCTAAGCTAGAGATTGTCGAGCTGCTAGAGCTTCTTGATCAGCTGCTTTGAAACAGAGAACAGGGCTCAGTTGAGCCCTCTATTCCTTTTTTGTTGTTCAGGATCAGCTTTAGCGACTGTTTCCAATCCATAATTGGACGAACACTTGTTTCTTTGCTCTAAAGCGAAACTGTGAAATGCACCAAAGAATCCCCCTTATTCTGAGCGTCATTACTGAAGATATGGCGATTGAGAAATCTTCAGTCTATGCCTCGACTGATGTGTTCCTGTTAGGAAAGAGACTAGGTGACCACCAATGGATGATATCATAATTCGCGCTCCAAATGAGAAGGACAAGATAGATTGCTACAAGGTCTATGAGACTGGGTTTCCTGATGTGGACAAACTAACATATGACGGCTTCTCAAGATGGTGGAACCGCAGCAAAATCAGTGGAGAACTGGAGAGGCTCTGGAGGGTTGCCGTGGTAGACGATGAGATTGTCGGTATCGCGATCAACCTCATGCTTCGAAGCCTAGGCTGGGGTGCAATCTGGGAGCTGGCAGTTGTGCCTGAGTGGCGAAAGAAAGGCGTTGGTCAGAAACTGGTTGAGAAATCCGAGGACAATTTTGTCAGCCTCAACCGCGCTCTGACCCATTTTGCAATAGCCCTCAAGACACATAGCACAGATGCGATATCATTTGTAGAGACTCTAGGATACGGGATACAGAGCCTTATTCTGCGGCTTGACGGGCCGACTGCTGTTCGCCCCGAAGAATGTGAACTCCAAGTGGGAATAGCGCGACTGGAGCACATTCCGCTCTTCATCCATCTGGAACCCGACACCTACTGGGGGCGGAGAGACCGTGAAACATGGGAATACACAATTCGAGGGGGCAACTGCTATGCTCTGAGCGAACCTGAGAGCAATCTTGTGGTTGGTTTCATCCATCTTGAGCCAAATTACGAAATCGGAGATGCCACTGTCGTTTCATTCAGCTACCGTGAAGGGTATGGTCGTGATGTCGTGAAGGCCGCCCTTTGCGAGATGAAGACTGAAAAAGCAGTCTTCTGGGTGCAAGACACTCATGAGGAGATTCTCGACTATCTTTACGCGGAGGGATTCACTCGTGCAGAATCCGAGTTTCTGGCAAAGAAGAGAGTCATGTACTCTGGTGAATGAGCCACTAAAGCGTGCTCTCTTCGGAGGTTCGCTCATATCCCCAGATTTGTTCGGGGAACGTGTTCGTCAGAACCATGCTACATAGCAGATAGAGCCAGCCGATTGCCGTGAGTGCTGTTACTATCTCGGGGATTGCGACTCCTGACCATGGGGCCGTTCCTCCGAATGTGATATACCAGAAGTAGAGTGAAACAAACGGAAGTAAGAGCGATGGTAACGCATAAGGACGGGTCTTGCTGAATCTCAAGAAGTCTGCACCAACAATCCACATCGCGAAGGGGAAGGTCGCAAAGAAACCCACCGAGACTATGAAATGAATCCTTCCTGCGTTCTCAGAGAGAATTCCAACTAGGACGAGAAAGGCATCTGAAACGGCAAACACGAATAACCCTATCTTGGTGGGTGGACTCTCCGTTTTGGTTAGAAACCATACAGTGAAGAGAAGGGCGGATAGGCCGGTGATGACGAGACCGCTGTTGAATAGTATGGCCACTGCAACACCATTATTGTAGTTCCCAAGATCACTGAGCGCGTTTCCGAACCATGTGAACCACGGGGAAAGTGGGATAGCAACTGCAATACAGAGAAGAGCAACGAGGGGGCTGACTATTCCAATACGCAACATTCTATCCTTATTCTCTTGGAAAACTGATTTCATGTCGTGTAGTTTCGTTGTCTAGGGCTATAAGGGAATCGTGGGCCAATGCCCGTCTTCGTCCTACACGTTACTTATATCTAACACAAATTCCTGTTGACTGCTGGAGAAAAACCAAGTCTTGCCTGTAGAGCTGTACTGCCCCTATTGCACCTCGCTTCTTACCGTTCGTGAACACCTACCGGATGACAAGGCTGTGACAATGCAGTGTGCTAGCTGTGAAGGAGTCTTCGAGTACATCTCCGGATTTGGTGTTCTACCAACCACACAACAAAACAAGAGAGTCCAAGTTCAGAGAGGGCCGCTTGGCCCCAGGATTATGCAAGGTGGTCTATCCCCGAAAGCCACTCAGATGGGGACGACTAGCGACGCAAGAATTCGCTGCCTAGCATGTATTTGCCTTGTTGGTGTGCTTATCCCCTTCATGCTTGGCCTGTTCATCATTCTGCTACTTCCTTGAGGGATTCTTGACCGAAGAAATGCCTTGGCGTTCGCAAGCAGATTACGCAAGTCCATGTCATCTGTCGCGTCAAAGATAAAAGGCAGGCTGTGTAGGCGGTTAAGGTACAGTCGCAGTTGACTTAGGTAGGTAAACACCTTGACCGAGGCAGAGATAGAAGATAAGCGAATAACACTGGAAGAAGCTGCGAAGCTGGTTCCAAACGGGTCCGATCTCTTCTGGGGTGGCTTTGGATACCAGCGGGCTCCAATCGCCTTTGCACACGAGCTTGTTCGTCAGAAGAAACGGGACTTGACGATCCATACTTGTGGATCTGAGGTTGACCTAGAGATCATGGCCGGTGCTGGGGTGGCATCACGATTTGAAATTGCTTTTGTCGCAATAGAGGCTTTGGGTCTTGCAAACAACATGCGCCGTCGAGTTGCGGAGGGAAAGGTCGAGATCGAGGATTACAGCAATCTCGCCATGGCAATGCGCTTTCTTGGAGGGGCACTTAATGTGCCCTTCATGCCAATACGAAGCCTCATGGCAACCGATATGGTCGAGAAGTCCCGGTACAGAGAGAAGAAACTTGAGATCATCGACTGCCCCTTCACAGGCGACAAGATATGTCTTGTTCCCTCTCTTCAGCCAGACTTCAGTATAGTCCATGTTCAGAGAGTCGACCAGACCGGAAACGCACAGATAGATGGTATAGTTGGCGAAGATCTGGAAGGATCTCGCTGTGGCAAGAAGTTGATTGTGCTTGCAGAGGAGCTTATTGACCAAGAAGAGATACGGACCAGACCAGACCAGACTAAGATTCCAGCAATGTACGTTGACCACGTTGTCATTCTTCCGTATGTTGCACATCCTGTGGAATGTCATGATTATTATGACTATGACCTTGGTCACCTACAGATGTTTCACAAGATGACTAGAACCGAGGAGGGCTGGCAGGAATACCTGGAGAACTACATTCTGAGCGTCGAGAATCATTATGCATATCTTGAGCTCGTGGGCTGGGAACATCTCTGTAGCCTGCGAGCACGAAGACCATGGGGGTACTAAGGAGGAGAATATTATGGTTAGTTATAGCAAAATCGAGTTTCTGGCGGCATGTGCATCTCGTCATGTGAGAGATCGTGAGAACGTCTTTGGGGGAACAGGACTCCCTCTTCTGGCTGCCCTGTTGGCCAAAGAGACTCATGCACCTAATGCCAATCTCATATCCGAGGCCGGTTTCATTGATGCCCGACCAAAGAATGTCCCCCTCTCGGTTGCAGACTCGCGATACTATTACAGGTCAGCTGCCGCCATCGGATTGATAGAGACCTTGGGCTTCATCCTTCAAGCGGGTCGGATAGATGTTGGCTTTCTCGGAGCTGCTCAAATAGATGAATATGGGAATCTGAACACGACATACATCGGTGGTTTTGAGAACCCGAAAGTCCGACTGCCGGGGAGCGGTGGCGGAAATGACATCGCCTCTTCTGCCAAGAGGTTGATCATTATGATGACACATGACAAACGGAAGTTCGTGAAGGAACTGGACTATCGAACGAGTCCCGGGCACTTGGACGGGCCGGGATCGAGGGAGAAATGGTCGATGGTTGGAGGCGGACCTGAGGTGGTTATCACTGACATGTGCCAGATGGACTTCGAGCCAGACACCCTCAGAATCAGGCTTGCCTCAGTACATCCGGGATACTCTGTCCAAGACGTTCTTGACAATGTCATGTTTGACTTGATTGTGCCCGATGACGTACCAGTCACAGAAGTGCCGACCCAGGACCAAATCGATATCATGCATCGCTTGGACCCCAATGGAATATACTTGAGCAAGGGCGGCGAGTAAGCGGAGATGCGTCTATAGGTGGCGCCGATATCTTTAGCCAACTACGAGGCCGTAGTCTTCGACTTAGACAACACCTTGACTGACACCAAGCATTACCCGCTGACAGCAAGCCGCTGGCTGCTCAAACAGATTGGTCAAGAGGCTGAAGCGTGCTTCGATGAATACGTTCCGTATCTGCTGGAGCATTACTTCGGGCAAATTCGGGAGATTGTGGACGGCGCCCCCTACAAGTACCCGATTGAAGTTGTGCGTGATGCTCTGTCAAGATCTCTCCACGACATCGGAATCTCTTTCGACGAAGACTTACCGCAGAAAACTGCGGAGCTCTTCAGCAAATACCATCTAGAGCTCTCTGAACCTCGATCGGGCGTATCAGACTTGCTTGACCTGCTTCAAGAAGGGGGGTTGCAGATGGGTGTGATCACGAATGCTTTCGTGAATCATATTCAGCCAATTCTGAACCGAGCAGGCATCGCTGACTTCTTTCAGTCTTTCGTCGACGGGGCTGTGGTCAAGGCATACAAGCCTTCAGCAGAGCCTTTCAGATATGCCATGCGGGAACTGAACTCAAGACCAGCGACCACTCTCTATGTGGGCGATGAGTACTATGCTGATGTTGTTGGTGCCACAAACCTAGGGATCGATGCCATTTGGGTCAACGCGCGTGGGCACTCGTTGGAAGAGCTGATGGACGAACACGGGAGGATGTCACAACCTCTTCTCATAGCCCAGTCCATTGAGCACTTGACAACTCTGCTTCGCTAGCAATGCACCTCCGCATTGCCTGAACAAGGACTCCATCGGGTTTCTGACAGTTGGGTAGGACTTGGAGAGCGGTGAGCTCCACTCCACCGGTCCCTTGAAGGTTGTGGCCTGAATCAAGAGTGAACGGCCCGGTCGGTCCTACCCAGCGTGCAATGAGAATGGACATGGTTACCAGCCCCATCCTTGGTTGTGTTTCTTGTCAAGTCAGATAACAGAGTTCTGTGACCCACTCTGTACCAGACACATATTTTAGCACACGCTGCAAGTTCTTGACTAGCAGCTCGAAAACCATACTGGAGTCAGATTTCATTGAGCAGCCGAGAAGACACAACTGGACCCATGAAGGCGCGATCCGCACTTGTTGATATATTGAAGAGCAATCCCGAGAACACTGATGCACTGGTGGCTATCATCGAGAACGAGCTGAAAGACATCAGAGATGGTAACACGAGATCTGAGATTTCTGATGCTGTTGAGGGGGCCGCACAAAACACTAAGATTGACAAGAAGACAATGGATGAATTGCTGTATTGGCTCACCGAAACAAGCCCAGACGCAAGGAGAATGATTCTTGTTCAGACCATCGAACATCTGCTGAAAGACGATTTCACAGAGGAATCCACCCTCGCAGCCCTGGAGAGAATCTCTTCCGAAGAGAATGTTGAACTGGTCATGGCCTGGGTTGAAAGAGGCATCCTCAAACTAGATCAGGCTGTCTTCGTTCTTCTCTACCCTGATGCATCTGATGCTCTCAAATGAACTCAGCCGATTATGTCTTTTACAAACTTCTCCCAAGAGGGTTTCAATTCCAAGGCCTTCTTTGCACATTCTATGGCTTTATCCTTCTGATCGAGCCTGAGATGCAGTTTCGCCTTGTAGTACCATGCTTTCGCAAAATCCGGATTAATATCGATGGCCTTCTCATATGCCTTGATGGCCTCCTCAAGGTCGCCTCGGGTTTCACATGATCTAGCCTTGCCAAACCAGTCATACTCGGTCATCTGGTCAGGTTCTGCTGCCATTTCTCTTTTCTCCGTTTAGCACTTAGCGGAAAAGGCCTAATAACACTATAGCAAGGATTGCTTCGAGTCATACCTTCTACCTCCATTGTTTCGCGCCTATCCCAAACTGACTATTTGAAGGATTCATAAAGCCTTAATCGACTGTAGAGGTACTATAGTCCCTTTATCATTCTCTAGAAAATCTATGACGTTTAATATTCATTATATAGAGTTGGGAGAACGATAACTTCAGGTGAACAAGTTGAAGCAGCACTGGAAAATCATGTTTGGTGTACTCTTGGCGTTCGTACTGGTTCAGCCAGTCATTTCAGTTGCCAGCGCTCAGGGCGATGGCCCGCCGATATCTCCTCGTTATGGTCCTCCTGACCAACGGAGGGATGAAGCTGGAAACGTCTTCTTGAGTACTGAAATCATAACTATCATGGCAAATGGTGAATTACCGATGTTTCATTTCTGGTATACAGCAGATGAAAACGGGAGTCTGGCCAAGTTCTCAGTTTCTTATCTGATGCTGGTCGAATTCGAAGACGCGAATGGCGACAGAGCATTTCAGTCGAATGAGTCCCTATACTTCGCCCCCTTGGCGGCCTATGAATGGACCATTCAGACTGGTTCCGTTACGGATGAAAACGGCTCGGTGACCGAGGTCTGGCTGAAGTACACCAAGGGTGGGTCGAAGAGTGGCGGCATGATGCCCCCCGTTGATCCTCCTGGGATGACCGGTGGAGGTTCAGTCGAACGGTTCGAGGATGTCACCCTTCAGTTCTGGGCGCACATCTACCTCGAAGACTACAGCGGAGAGATCTCGGACGAGCAAGGGGTTCGTGCCTCTTACCTCGTTGCTGGAGGTACTGAACTCAAGATTGACATCGAGATTGGCAACTTCCCGTTCAGCACCGAAACCTCCCAGGTTGCGCTGCAGTCTGTACTCAGAGAGGACCAGGCAGCTCGGCAACAGAATCGTGAAAGACACCGTTACCGTGTGAGGGAACATCAAGGCAACTTCACTGGAGACTCGTCGGTAGACTGGAGCGCTGCCGTAGGAAATGAGAGCCGATTTGAGAACCGAGTCGGTACTGATACACAGACAATCCAATTTGTAGATGCGGTTGACGATGCAGCCTTAGGATTCTATTCTTGGCTCGATAAAGCCGTCATGACACTCCCTGGAGCACCAGAAGAGGTTGTGAACGTGACTGCCTCGTATCTCCCGACAGGAAACGGGCTGGCACTCTATCTTGCCTATCCCAACTTCAATGGAGGCTCGATAGTCCACGACCCCTCGATTGGTCTCTACGCAGACCAAGCTCCCCGCGGCGCCCTCCCAACAGAACTCGTGTTTGTGGCAGGTATTGGCATCGTCGTTGTCTTGATTGCCGTAGCAGCAGTAATCAAGAAACGATAGAGTCATCAGGCGGCATACTATTGCCGCCATCCCTTTTATTGGCAATTCCGAATGATTCTAAACTGCGGCCTTTCACATCTGGATGAAGTCCCCTTGGTGGTCAACAATGAAGTGGCATCATCTATCCATCATAGCTCTTTGTGGTGTCTTTGTAGTGTCCCTGGTCACCATGGGCCAAGTAGAGGGATTTACTCCGGCACAATCCAGTGCAGTATTCTTGGACCCTGTCACTATTCGTGCATCAACTTCTGTAAACGGCTCGACCCATCTGAGTGTTGATGCTACCATCAGATCCGCTGAATCAGGAGCAGATGCGATGCTTTCTTTCAGAATCGAGTCTCTGGATGCCTCACTTCTTCTCGTTACTCTCAACGAGTCGCTTGCAGATGCGGCACTTCAGAAGCTGAATCGCTATAGCCTGGTCGAAATCCAGTTGGAACGCCAGCTTGATGTTGGTGAATCTATCAGACTCCATATCGAACTGGTCTGTGGTGACATTATCTCGCAGACAACGCCTCCATTTCCGGGAGATGCCATGCAAGGCAGTTTCATTTACTATGTGCGTCCCTCTGTAGCCTTCTACAATTTCACCTTCCAGTTGGTGCTGCCTCCTCATGCATCCCTCTCTCAGGAGACGATTGCTCCAATCTTTCCAGAGACCCAATCGAACTACACTGATGGTCATTCAATCGCCTTCATCTGGGATGTTGACGAACTACAACCCGGACAAGAGAGTGTCTTCATTGCAAAATATGAGGTGCCGCTGTCGGTTGTGACTGAAACATCGTTTCCCCTGATACATCTCATCGCTCTGGCTGTGAGTTCCTTTTTCTTCGGTGTCTTAGTTGTGAAATATGGGCCGCATGCATTGAATCGAATACGCAACATAGGTTCTGTGAAGGTTGTTGGCATCACCGATGATGAAGAAGAGATGCTCGATATAATTCGAGGGAAGGGTGGTTCTTGCCCACAGAAGGATCTCTATATGGTGTCAGGAATGTCCCAGGCAAAAGTGAGTCTTGTTCTCAGCAATCTTGAAGAAAGAGGTCTCGTGAAGCGCTTTAGAGAGGGCAGAGAAAACATTGTTCACATCATTGAGGAATGATTGATTGAGAGAAGTGTCTCAATGTGTGTCAATGGCGATTCCATCGAAAGTCTTTATATCTGGACTCGGTTTGTCAGCGAAGTAAACACCGTACAGAGGTGTACACTTGAGTTCATCCAAAAAAATCAGAGTTCTTGTAGCAAAGCCTGGTCTCGATGGTCACGATCGGGGTGCGAAAGTTGTCGCAAGAGCGTTTCGAGACGCTGGAATGGAAGTCATCTACACCGGCCTACGTCAGACTCCTGAGATGATTGCCCGCGCTGCGATAGACGAATCAGTTGATGTTGTAGGGCTAAGCATTCTGAGTGGTGCCCATATGGCTCTGTTTCCAAGAATCATGGAACTGCTCAGAAAAGAGGGTGCTGACGATGTGCTTGTCATTGCCGGGGGAATCATCCCTCAAGATGATGTTCCTGAATTAAAGAAGGTGGGCATTGCCGAGGTCTTTGGCCCTGGCACTCCACTTGATGAGATTGTCGAGTATGTCAAGAAGAATGTCAAATGATTGCAGCTTGGGGTGGAATAGTACTTGCCTGTTCATGACTTGGTCAAGGGCGTCCTCGCTGGAGAGAGACGCGCTCTGGCGAAGATGATTTCTCTCATCGAAGATGAGCGCCCGGAGGCTGATGTCGCTCTATGTGATCTGTATCGCCACACCGGTAATGCGCATATTGTTGGTGTAACTGGTCCTCCTGGTTCTGGCAAGAGTACCTTAGTGACGAGGATGACCACAGTCTATAGGTCACGGAATAAGACAGTTGGAATCATCTGTGTCGACCCCTCTAGTCCATTTTCGGGAGGTGCTCTGTTGGGAGATAGGATCAGAATGCAGGAGCACAGTCTTGATGATGGAGTATACATGCGCAGCATGGGTACCAGAGGACATCTCGGTGGAATTGCAAGAGCTACGTCCGACGCTGTACGTGTTCTTGATGCATCTGGAAAGGATATCGTCATAGTGGAGACTGTGGGGGCAGGACAATCAGAGGTTGAAGTAGTAGATATTGCACATACAGTGGTTGTCACGGACGTTCCTGGAAGTGGAGATGATATACAGGCAATCAAGGCGGGCATTATGGAGATTGGTGATGTCTTCGTCGTGAACAAGTGTGACCTGCTTGGTGCCGACAAGAAGGTGACAGAGATCAATGCAATGCTGGACTTGGATCAGAAAATGAGTGATTGGCGGCCTCCTGTGGTCACAACAAACGCTCGTAAGAGTGAGGGGATTGCAGAACTCGTAGACAAGATTGCAGCCCATATGGACTATTTGAAAGCCAGCGGCGCCTTTGAGGAGAGTGAACTGAAACGAAGCAGGGATGAACTTGAGGATATAATGCGATATCGCCTCACACGTAAACTGCTTGCCAAGTTCCAAGACAGTCCTGAATATGCCGCAGCAATCGAGAAGATTGCATGCCGTTCAGATGATCCGTATTCTGTTGCGCAGCGCATGATTGCTGAATTTCTAGCAAGCTACAGAGAGTAGGTGAATGAGGAATGACTGAAGAGAAAGAGCTCTCGGATGCTCTTGAGAGCTGGGAAGACGGGCTCGTATCAGACACCATAAGACGCTATCCAGAACGTGAGGATGCGTTCAAGACATTATCTGGAATACCCGTCAAGCGTCTTTACACTCCACTTGATACGAAGAATCTAGACTATCTCGCGGAGCTAGGATTTCCGGGGATTTACCCATTCACTCGCGGCGTTCAGCCTACAATGTACCGTGGGAGATTCTGGACTATGCGGCAATATAGCGGATTTGCCACCGCAAAAGAAACAAACGAACGATTTCGTTTCTTGCTGGAACAGGGTCAGACTGGACTATCAGTTGCATTCGACCTGCCTACTCAGATAGGCTACGACTCTGACCATCCACTCTCACAGGGCGAAGTGGGCAAAGTAGGTGTCGCAATCGACTCGCTTGCCGACATGGAGGTCCTGTTCGATTCAATACCGCTGGGGCGCGTAAGCACTTCCATGACAATCAACGCCCCTGCGTCAGTCCTGCTTGCAATGTATATTGTCGTGGCTGAAAAACAGGGTGTCCCCATAGAGAAACTCCGCGGTACGATTCAGAATGATATACTCAAAGAGTACGTCGCTCGAGGGACTTACATCTTTCCACCTGCTCCTTCTATGCGGCTGATAACTGATGTATTCAAGTTCTGCAGTTCCAAGATGCCTCGCTGGAACACCATATCAATCTCGGGCTATCACATTCGGGAGGCCGGCTCTTCTGCAGTTCAGGAAGTGGCGTTCACGATAGCAGATGGGATTGCATATGTGGAGGCTGCTGTAAAGGCCGGGTTGGACATCGATGACTTTGCATCGCGACTGTCTTTCTTCTTTGGTTCTCATAGCGGCTTCTTTGAGGAGATTGCGAAATTCAGGGCTGCCCGACGCCTCTGGGCGAAGATTATGCGCAATCGATTCGGTGCCAAAGATGAGAAATCCTGCAGGATGCGATTTCATACCCAGACGGCTGGATGTACTCTAACCGCACAACAACCGGATAACAACGTGGTCCGTGTCACGTTGCAGGCGCTACAGGCGGTATTGGGGGGTACACAATCTCTTCATACCAATTCGCGAGATGAAGCTCTGTCCCTTCCCACCGTGGACTCTGTGAGGATTGCCCTAAGAACACAGCAGATCATTGCACATGAGAGTAGCGTTGGTGACACTGTTGACCCTCTGGCAGGTTCCTACTTCATTGAGTATCTCACGGATGAGATTGAGAAACGAGCCACCGAATACATCGAGCGTATCGACGAGATGGGCGGCGCCCCTGCTGCAATCGAGAGGGGGTTCATCCAGAGAGAGATCAGTGACAGTGCCTATCTGTACCAGAAGCAAGTTGATGAGAGAAGTCGGGTCGTAGTTGGTGTCAATGAGTTCACTGTTGAGGAGGATGAACGATTTGATCTCATGCGGGTTGACCCCGCGACTGAGCGGTTGCAGATTGCGTCTTTGGAGCAGATAAGAACCTCTCGAGATGCTGAGGCTGTAACTGTTTCTCTTGGGAGTCTGAAACGGGCTGCAAAGGCAGATGATAATCTGATGCCGTTTATCATAGATGCAGTGAGGACGTATGCAACTCTTGGAGAGATATGCGCAGTTCTGCGTGCGGTGTTTGGCGAATATCAGGCTCCTGATATCCTCTAGAGGTGAAGAGATATGACTGTAGATAAGATTGATCATGTTGGAATAGCCGTTGAATCCATCGAGCAGGCGCTTCCATACTACCGTGACATTCTAGGCCTGGTATATTCCGGCACCGAAGATATTCCCGAACAGAAGGTCAGGGTTGCCTTCCTTGAGATAGGAGAGAGTAGAATCGAGCTACTGGAACCAACTGCGGATGACAGTCCGATAAGCAGATTTCTTGAGAAGAGAGGTTCCGGCATCCATCATATCGCAGTGACAGTGGATTCAATAGAGAAGAGCTTGGCTGAGCATGCAGAGAACGGGGCACGATTGATAGATGAGAAGGCCCGGACGGGTGCCCATGGAATGAAGATTGCGTTTGTTCATCCGAAGTCCACATCAGGCGTCTTGTTGGAACTCTGTGAGTTTCGCAGTGATTAGTTCGAGAATTTTGGGGATGGTTACCATCCCAGCAGGCTTATTTGAATAACTATCCATCTATACCACGTGTGGAGGATCCCACTGTGTATGATGAGATGCCTAAGACGCATTTCGACCATTACAGGGATGCTAAGAGTCATGAGAAGAATGGCCGTCTGGAAGAGGCAGTGTCCTCATATCAGAAGGCAATTGATACACGCGAAGACTATGCACACGCTTGGTACTACAAGGCACAACTCCATTACAGACTGGAGCAATACGACGATGCTATCTGCTGTGCTGAGCGTGCGTTGAAGCTCCAACCGCGCTGGTCGGACCACATCAAGAATCTCTTGGCTGACTGTAGGTCAAAATGCTAGTTCAATCGAAGAGGAGTATATTCTCACCTCTATTCACAGGTCACTTCCTATGCTTCTCCAGTATGTCTTCGAGGACGCTTGCGACATAGAGCACATCATCCGACTCAACCATTCTACTGAACACGAATCTAGTTCTCTTCCCATAGCCTCCATAGACCAGAATCCCATGGGATTCCAGCTCCTCTGAGAGGTTCTGCGCATCAATCTCGAAGTTACTGAGACCAATGAACAAGATGTTAGTGTCAGGTCTCTCCACCTCAAGTCCTGATACTCTTGAGATCCTCTCGTAGAAGTCTTGAGCGTTTGCATGGTCGTCTTTGAGCCTGTCAACCATCTTCTCGATTGCTACGATTCCAGGTGCAGCAATGATGCCTGCTTGGCGCATGCCTCCACCGAGCTTCTTCCTCCACCGATGCGCTTCATGAATAAACTCCTCGGTGCCTGCTATCATCGAGCCCACAGGTGCAGAGAGCCCCTTGCTCAAGCAGATCTGCACGCTATCGACATTCTTCACAAGACGGTGTGCAGGAATGTCTAGTGCAACAGCTGCATTGAACAGTCTGGCTCCATCACAGTGAATCCGCATTCCATGATCATGTGCGACTTCTGCAAGGGCATCGGCCTTTTCAGGTTCAACAACGACTCCGCCTGCATAGTTGTGAGTGTTTTCGATGACAACCATGGAAGTTCTTGCATAGTGCGGGTCGTCTGGATTAACCGCGGAATCCAGCGTGTCCGGAGTGATGTATCCTCTCTGTCCTTTCACGGGCTTCGGGAAAAGACCTCCTAGTGAAGCCATAGAACCTGCCTCGAAGAGGTATGTATGCGATTCTTCTTCCACCACAATCTCGTCTCCTCGCTGCGCTTGAGCCAGCAGCGAAGCAATATTGCCTTGAGTGCCAGAGGTCACCAATAGGGAGGCCTCCTTGCCAAGTAGCTTGGCAGTCTTCTCTTGGAGTTCGTTGACCACTTCGTCCTCCCCAGCCACATCATCACCAAGGCGCCCCTCTCTATGCGCAGTCGTTATAGCATCTATCATCTCGTCTGTAGGAAGTGTGAAGGTATCGCTTCGGAGTTCTATCTTCTTCATACTGTCTGATTGAGCTTGGTGAATGATTTAGGTTGCGGTCTGTGCGCAATCAGCAAGGCATAAAGGCCAACCGTATCGGTGAGCCGCAAGCTCTAGTCAGGAGACCAGACATTTGACAGAGTCGTCAAAGCTTGGCTACTTGGACCGCTTGCGACTGTTCAAGCGGGATGCACGTCTTTACATCGCAGTGGGTGCAACAAACTCTCTCTCATTCGGCATCTCAAATGTGATCTTCAATCTCTACATGGTGGAGGCTGGTTTCGGGGAGGACTTCTTGGGATTCTTTCTCTCGATATCCATGTTCGCGACAGCATTGGTTGCCATCCCTGCAGGACTGTTCACTGACAGAGCAAGCAGAAAGAAGGTCGTGGTCGCCTCTAATATTGTGTCGGCAATCGCTATTGCTGCCCAGTACACGACCCTCAACCCGATAGGGCTCATCGTCTCTCAGGTGTTTCTTGGTTTAGCCAGTGCGTTTACACAGGTTTCATTATCGCCGTATATCGCAGATCTTTCAACCGATGAAGAGAGAGCTCATCTGTTTGGTATCAGTGGAGGATTCTCTCTCCTGTCAGTTCTTATAGGCAATCTAGCCGGAGGGTTTCTTCCCGGATTGATTCATCAGGCACTAGGAGCCACAGGAACCCTTGTCTTGCCCTATCGGATAACACTGTACATCAGTCTGTTACCGATGGCAGTGGCTGTGCTTCTCGTTTCACGAATGACTCCAGACAAAGCAACACCTTCAACATTCGGTTTCGGACTGGATAATGTGAAGAATTGGGATTTCATAGGGAAGTACTCTGCCACTGTTACAACTGTCGGTCTCGGAGCCGGGATGATTGTCATGTTCTTCAACATATTCTTCAAGAACGAGTTCAGTGCCAGCCCCGAATTGATTGGCATCATCTTTGGCATCAACACTATTGTGCTGGCTAGTGGCAATTTTTTGGCGCCTGCATTATCTGATAGGATTGGGAAGGTGAAGACGGTCGTTGTGACCCAGGCCTTGTCAATACCGTTCCTCTTGATGATATCTTGGGCTCCTTATCTCTACCTTGCAGTGATTGCCTATGTATCACGAACTGTCCTGATGAATATGGCAGGTCCCGTATCACATGCTTTCTTTATGGAAGGACTAGCCAAAGAAGAGCGTTCGACGGCTAACGGTATAGTACGAGCTGGAGACTCGCTCGTAAGGGGGATAGCTGCCAATATCGGCGGGTGGCTGTTGGCTCAGAAGATGTACAGGCTTCCATATCTCTTGGTATCGGGCCTGTATTTGCTTGCCGTTCTCCTGTTTTATGTGTTCTTCAAGGACAAGGAACGACGGATGCGGGCTCTACGCGAGGCGCAGGTTGTTGAGATTGCAGAAGAGAGGATGTTTGATTCAACCTGATGAACGGATTACTACTTGGGAAAAATCTGCATGGCTCGTTTCATAATCTCTTCGTCTGCTGGGAAGACTAGTGGAATCGATGTGTAGGAGGACTCACAGGGGTTGCTTTTGGCCGCATGGAAAACAATCTTAGGTCTTTCCGAGTCCTGTTCATGGTCTATTTCCACGACATAGCTCATCACTGTGGCTGACTGCTCACCCGCCACGGCGTGCTTACAGAGACTAGCAGGCCCTTTTTCTGAGCCATGATCCTTCAGTATTTCGAATACCTCTCGGACACTGCTGGCCCTTCTGATGAGTTCATAGCCGCGCTCGAAACGCTGTAATGAGTCATCATGAGTAGTGTTTCCGTCTTGCGAGTAGAGCTCTCGAAGATTCTCCTCTGTTTCAAGCATGATGTGATGATTGGTTCTGAGGACCTTTCTCTCAGACCACTCGATATTGTGCTGGTCTCCTGCAATCTCTATTACAAGCGTGCTTCTGTTGTCACCCAGCACGAGATTGCCCCACTGATAATGTCTACCTGACTTGAGATGGTCTACAATCATCTGAAGGCCGTCCTCGGCATCTTTCCCGAACATGAGTATCTGTTCTGTGAGGGCATGATATGAGGCATCATCTGTGTGCTTCACGTATGTGTTTGCGACAGCTAATCCATACCTGTTGACACCTATTGCAAGACCTTCAGTATCACCACTGACCGCATCGATGCCTTTGACACCAAAGCAATCCACATCATAGAAGAGCGTGTCCTCATGACTCGAGGTGCTCATGTCGCGATTCTTGAAGACCAGAGTCTTGTGCAACTCTGGCAGGATGACTGCTCCTGCGAAACTTGTCATTGATTTCCCTCGTGTAAGAACGTAGCCTGACAAACCCAATATAAGTGCTATTTGTGACTATGAAGATGCTCGAATCATATATTCCGCATAGACATGGCCGTGAAACATCCATGAAGTTGATTGAACTCTCTGAGCGTATTGACAGAACCAGATTCAAGGTTCTTCAACCCAGGTTATCAGTGATGGAATCAACTACTTCCACAAATGATATCGCAAAGGAGCTTGCTCGTAGGGGTGCCCAAGACGGAGCAGTGGTGGTCTCTAAGACGCAGACACGTGGACGAGGACGATACAATCGGCAATGGCTCTCTCCAGAGGGCGGACTCTATGCGTCCTTCATCCTAATACCGCGCCTTGAGATAGAAAAGGCACATCTTCTTGGTCTGCTTGTGGGTTGTGCTGTTGTCAGGGCACTTCGTGAGACTAGCGGTCTCACTGTGGGTTTCAAGTGGCCAAACGATGTCATGCTGTCTGGCAGAAAAGTGGCGGGTGTCCTGAGTGAGCTGGTCGCCACAGAAGAGGGTGGGTTCAGAGTGGTCTGTGGCGTAGGCATCAATCTGAATACTGAACCTGGTCCTGACCTAATGCACGCTGCACAGAAGGCAACTGCTGTCGTGACCGAGACGGGTTTCGAATCAGATGTGGGAGTTGTCCTTTTGTCAGTACTTCGACATGTTGATGAACTCCTCGACGAAGTGGAGAAGAACCAGTCATATTCAGCACTAGTTGAAGAGAGTCGAAGGATGATGACCACCATAGGACAAATGGTGAAGGTTGAAACTCAAGATGGTGAAGTAAGGGGAGAGGTTCAATCATTGGAGGATGATGGTTCATTGATTGTTATTGATTCATCTGGAAATCGACATAGGGTCCGAGTAGGTGACGTGACCCATCTACGCCTTACAACGGGATCCTAATCGATCATCGCTGAAAGGACAAGATTCTTCTCATCTTGGACAGTTGGTGATTGTTGCGTTAGAGGAGACCAGCATGAGATCAGTGAGTGTTGACAAGGACAGACTTCGTGAGCTTGAGCGCTCCCTGCTGGAGAATGATGCAACCAGCCGACTGGACGTGAAAAGCAAACACGAGCTCTTTCGGATTGCATACTCCGGAGGGACCATAGTCGCTTACAAGACCGGCCGAGTTCTGTCCAACAACAGAATGGCAGATGAGCTGCTGGAACGGGCTGTCCAGTCTGTCTACTCCTCAGAGTCGGATGAACTAAAGATAGGGTCTGACGAAGCAGGTAAGGGAGAATGGCTCGGGCCTCTTGTTATTGCCGCGGTAGCTGTCAGACCAAACACGGCTGCCAAACTGAGGTCGTGGGGGGTTATGGATAGTAAGAACCTGTCTCTGGATGCTATCGAGATGCTCCAGCAAAGGATCAGAGAAGAAGCCGAGGCATTCAATGTGGTTCTCATCAGCCCTGCACGCTTCAATCAGATGTTAGCGACTTTCAAGAACGAGGGAAAGAATCTCAATGACCTGCTTGCGTGGGGCCACGCGACTGCTATAGGCGACGTTGTAGAAGAGCTTGGCAAGAAGAATCTCGCTATCTCTGGAATTGTGGTTGATGAGTTCGCCAGGAAGAAGACTGCATATCGCCTTTCTCGCGTCTTGGCTGCAGCGAAGATTGAAGTGGTTCAGCGCCCTCGAGCTGAAGATGAGATGGCCGTGGCTTCGGCCTCAGTTCTGGCTAGAGCCGAACGTGAGCATTGGATTGACCGGGAATCTGCAAGTCTTGGCAGGGACCTTCGGAGTCTGAGTCTGGACGATCTGAGCGATTTCCCAGATATTGCCTCCGTTGTAAAGACATCCTATGTCCAAAAACACCTCTCGTAGATCATCTGTGATTTTCCTTTGGTGAAGAAGGCACAAGAGATTTCTCACTGAACGAAATCGTGATATTTGTGAGGGCAGGAATAGAATCATGGAGTGATGTGGCTATGATGCAGAGAACCAGCATGTCCGTTGTGTTGCTAGTCACAGCTGTTCTTCTGTCTGCTTTGGCAAGTCCGGTTACGGCATCGAAGCACGGTTCCAGCCGGACACTATTGGGTGCTGGAATGCACGAGATTGTTTGGTGTAATGCAATGACTGCAAATAGCGAGATTCATTCCTTGTACTGGGCGGCTGACGATGTGGCAGTCACCATCTGGATTGTTGCGCAGAGCCAGTATAATCTGACCATCGGCGGTGAACCAGCCAACTACTTGGCAAAGACTACTGGGAAGTCAGGTGAGTATGTCCTCACAGGTCCATTGCCAGAGCTCTTCTATGTGGTGCTCTCACCAGTTTCTCAGTGGATCCTTTCTGAAACTTGGATTGAGAACCACCTCGAAAAAGGAATGCGTGTGTATATCCCTCCAATCGGCGCTCTTGCACTGGGGGCTATCCTGATTGCCGCCATATACACAGTCATACAAAGAAAGAAGAAGCAAACTGCAACCCGGGATTAGGGGTAAGAGTGAGGGTGTTCTTACCCCTTAACCCAGAGTCTCTCCCACATGCCCCCTCCCCACTCTCGTGCAATCACCGCCAAAAAGAGCAATATCATCATAGCGTTCACAAGTGTGTTTGCTATCAAGAACCCCGTCACTTCTATGTTGCCATCAAAGGCAAAGAGGCTCACGAGAGGTCCTACGATAGCTGTTGGCTCAATCCATGGCCATAGCAGTGGATTGTACCAGTGCATTGTGATATCCAGTAGAAGGTGCCCCATAAGTCCGAGCACAGCTGACAGAATCACGATTCTAGATACTTCACATTCTTTGGCTATTGACTCCTTTTCCAGTCCGAACAAGGTGCCCACCAATTGTGGATAGATGAGGATTGTGACAAAGATTGTTGCGGCCAGTCCGACTGTCATGGCCCCCACGAGGCTATGGAGAAGCAAGTGGTCGTATTGAGAGCCGGGGAACAGAATCCACATTAACGGCACCTCAATATCTGGCATGACAGACCCGACTGCAAGGGCGGGAAGTGAGAGCCTCCTGTCGGCCTGTTTGAGTAGGTATGCAACAGGGTAGTGGAATAATGTGAAAGGCATCGTTTCACCTCGGAGGTGATTTGTCCACCAATTGCATTTCCTGCCTCTTAAGAGTTGCAATCCGGAAAAGATTGTACTCTTCAGATGAGAAGCATGCCTGGGTGAGTGTCAATGCCGGTGTCCACTGGGTACGAACTGCGGGTTGCAGACAACGGGCCGGGCATCCGGCGGGACATCAGGGTGGGGCTCCTTCAGCCGTCGCGACGCCGAGCAGGGCTGGGGCTGTACATGCCGTGGCACATAGCTCAGAAGTGCGGGGGAATCTATGGAACGAGGACTGCGTGATGGGCGATTCTGCGCAGGGTATTGAGGTCGGGGCGTAGCTTCCTGCGGCAGTGCGTGACTAGTGATGACTTACCGTCTATCTGGTTAGGGTGGCGCTCAGGATCCTTCTGGGTACATATCCTGCCTGACGAAAACGGGTACAGCGTGTGACAGTGGTGGCTAGCAGGTTCCCAATGAGGATGAGTGCGACTGCTGCGGGATTCATCGGACTCTCCATGAAGTCTGTGGCAGAGGATTGAGGACTATCTTCGAGTTCAGGCAATGGTTGAGGAGTCTGAGGTCGAGGAACCTGATGTCGAGGGGGCCTGCAGAAGCGACGGAGGTAGACTCAGAGCAGGTCAGGCGATGGATTGAGGAGGATGGGTTACCCGAGGAGCTGAGGGAGCTCCTGAATACGGCGGAAGAGTGACGCTGGCGGGACATTCTCCGAGCATACGTGGAGAATATGTATCTGGGGTCTGAGGAAGAGTTGCAAAGGCTAATCGAAAAGGATCCGGAGATCCAGCAGCTGGTGGCTCTCTCGGCAGAGTGGAAAGGTGTCGAGGATTGAATTGAGATAATGAATCTGAGGCGTCACGAAAACATTGAGATGATTGTGAGGAACGCCAGAGTGTACTCAATCGAGGACATATCAAGACTCGGTGTCGAACACGATGCATCTGAAGGAGAGATTCTTTTGTGATTGAAGGAAACGGAGATACCTGTTCTGTTCTCTCATATTGAGTCTACTAAGGATAATTCCAAGAAGGTATCGTGGGAGCCCGGGCTTGCTAGGAGACTCAAAGAAGCCACATCGATCCCGGATGCAGTTGACAGGAATAAGGTTGATGGCCTGGGTTTCTTGTCGAGAGGTCTGAAACTAAACTCGGAGGAATGGAGTGTGTACAGAATGGCTATGCGCGTACCTGCTATCCGTGGATGGCAGGTGCCGACTTTTAAGAAGATGATCAATATTATCGAGTCCCACTTCTCCTGGTTGAAGGAGAGAGATGACTTTGACAGACTCATTGAACACGCAAGGCTCTTCTATGCATTATATGGGAACTGGATGGAGAAGAGAGTAATCTCTCGTCAGTTCATCCTCGACGGGATTGGGGATTGCCTTGTGTCGGATGAGACAGTGAAAGAATGGGTGAAAGGCATCTCTCTCCCTCAGATCTTCGGCCTCATACACAATGGGCTATCCGTGAGTGAGGGTTGTAGAATCCGTGATGAGATAATCTCCAGTCTCAACGGCATCACCAGCCATTCCGAGTACAAGAGAACCATGAATAGGCTATACATTACGCGCCTGTTAGTGACCCACAAGAACCACTCAGAGGAGAATGACAGGGTCGAGCAGTTCTTCCGTTTTCTTGAGGCTCTCAAACAGGGAGGTCTCCATAGTGATTTTGCTCGCAGGTCGGGAGCTCCTAAGTCAACAACGAAGACATGGATTCTCTACAGGACCATTCCCCGTTACATCAAGTATGCAGCATCGGTTCCGAAGAGCCCCCCTGGGAGGGGCAAGCGTTGGTTACCCCTATCCGTGAGAGAGTCGGGCCTAGGCGATTTCATCAAGGTTCCTCTTCGGATTAGGCGAGCCAGTGATATCGAGGAGGTCATGGATCAGCTCACTCCGCATACCTCGGGTCGGATGAAGAACTGGGCGAAAACGTATCCTGAGTTGGAAGGTGCCACGGCGTTCATGTACCTCTTGGGGGCGATTTTCTCGGACGGCAGTTTCGGAAGGAAGACTGGCTCAACGACAAGGGTTAGACTGACTGCTAGCGATACATACAACTGGAGCGTTACATTCGGAGAGGCATTCTCCTATTGTCTTGGTCTATTGGGGCTTAGGGTTTCGAGGCGCAGCCGTGAATATAAGGAGAAGACGGGGGCTGCGCATAGGAGATTCGAATGGGAAAGCAAGCATAGCTCAATTCTAGGGTACATGAGGTCTTCTCTCTTCGGTTTGAGGGGCCATCAGACTAAGGCGCGGGACTCGGTCGAAATGGAGTGGGTACTCGATCTTGAAACGCCTCTTAGGATTGGATTCTTACGTGGCGTTGCCGATGGCGACGGGTTTGCAACCGTTAGGGCTTTCCACGCTGGCATCTCGAGCAAGGCGAACAAGCGATTCTTGATGCGTCTTCTTGACTCTCTTGGTATCGAATCGCGTAGCTATCGAACTGGAGTGCGAATTGACAAGACGGCCGCTCTGCGAAGGTCAGCGGAAACAGGTCTGTTCTACACAGCTGGCGGCAAATCACTACGCCTCAAACAGATTGTATCGATGCTTGACGCGATGAATCGAAAGAGAATCAAGGACGAGGAGAAGGAAATTATTGTCAAGCTGTACAACGAAGGTCTAACTGATGGAGAGATCATATGCACCCTCTGGTCAGAGTACGGAATTGCCCGTCGTCCAACAACAATCGACGCTTTCTTGAGACGGATAGGCTTGAAATCGTCGTAGTTTCTGTAGTGGAGCTTGACTCTATCGGCC